>JAVBKX010000036.1:0-23996 GCA_031553835.1 Bacteroidales bacterium | reverse complement strand
TCCGAATAGCTATCGGGCTTTGTTTTGATGTGCAAACTCACCCACGTTCTTGGGCCTTATATCAAGTTTCTGTTCGTCAGGCCAGATGTTTGCCGCCGACTTCCTTCAGATTCCGCCTCGCGACGGACACCCTTGTCTTTGACTGGACACTTCCCGCTATCAGGGCGTGTTGAGGACTTGCACCTGTTAGAATAGAACCATGCTGGGCGAACACAAAAAAAAGGCTGCCCGTTTTGGACAGCCTTTTTCAGTATAATTTTCTTTCGCAATGAATTACATCGATTCTACAATCGCAGCACGCATCGCATTGTTGGAATTAACTTTGATATATTTGTTAGCAGCGCTCAAAGTCAATTCATCATCGGCAGCAGCCTCCTGATCGTTAGCTTCCATCGCAGCAAATTTTTCCAATGCAGTAGCCAACGCTTCCGAACCAATACTATTTTTCGTCAACAGAGAAACAGCATATTTATCAGCCGCTTTATTTTGGTCGTCGGAATAAGGAATTTGAATCAATTCATTAACAATTGTACCCAGTTTATCCCCAGACATAGAAAGCATTTTGTCTAATTGAGCGGCAGCCGCATTGCTGGCATTGTTACCTGTAGCCACTTTCATTAATGAATTGCGGGCATCTTTGTTTACAATGTGTCCGATCTGGGTAGCTACAATAGCAGCAATTTCATCGTCAGTCAAAGCATCCATCATACCGGCATAAATGCGAATACAACCGTTGGCACAAGCCAAAATATTCATCTCTTCACTCAGATACACTTTGTAATTTAATGAAATTCCATCAACAGTTAAGAATTTAGGACTAACAATACCTGCCAAGCGTTGAGTATAAGGGCTGTCATCGGCAGCGACTTGATTATTAGCATCCATCCATGTTACAATGTTATTGGTTACTTGATTTGCGGCCACATCGGCAGCCATATCACCTGCCACTTGAGTTGCTGCATTTCCCACTGCTTTTCCTACATTTTTTAAGCTTTTAAATTGAGCATTTGCACCAAAAGAACATACTGCAAGAGCAGTTACAACGATTAAAATCTTTTTCATAAAAACGTAATTTAGTTATTAAATTTTGCCATTAAAATGGCGGGACAAAGTTAATGCTATTTTGAAGAAAATAAAATTAAAATTTTAAAAACTTCAATTTCTGTCCAAATCGGAGCCATATTAATACAGCAAAATGGAGGTCAATACATTTGCTTCATTTGTCTTATACATTTTTCATATTTGACAATCATTTAATTATCTAATAATTAGCCGATTACAATTTTAACAATATACATTTTTAGTAACTGGATTTACGCACATATTTCAAAAGAAAATCTTATTTTTGTTACAATAAAATCTGATGGATTTATTACATACCCTAATTCATTTAACCAATTGCCTATTTGTCAAAGAAGCTGCCCTGAAAAGGCAGCTTCTTTGTTTATATCCTCCATGCCTGTGGTCTTTGTGGGATGATTGTTGTTCTTCCCCTACGTTAGAAATCCTTAAACATAAAAAAAAATGACAACCAAATGAAAACCCTGTTTGTTTAAAATAAACAAACAGATAGCAATTCAATAAACTTGGAGTACTTCCTTTGTTAATGAAAAAAGCGGTGACTCAGATATTTCTCCTGATTTGCCGCTTTTTGTTTTTAAAAAAATACATATTTCAAAACACATTTAATTGATTGATATCATGAAAAATAGCAATTAACAAAAAAATTATGTAGTACTAAAAAAGGAGAAAAAATTTAGCCCTGTTTCATAATGTAGTGGTGTCATAGGAGCTCCAAATTTCTTCTTCGCCTGGTGAACATTTAACTTTGTTCTATGTTTTAAATTCAAATTGAAAATGTACCGAAACGACAGGTATATAGTATGAACAAAAAATAATAAAAACTAATACTTCATGAAACATTGTTTTCTACTTGTTTTTGTTTGTTTTTGCTTTACTCTGAATGTATTTGCACAACAAACTGTCAACGTATCCGGAAAAGTAACGGAATCCGGAAGCGGCCTCCCCATGATTGGCGTTAGCATTAATGTAACAGGAAATTCTCTTGGAACAATTACCGACCTGGATGGAAATTACACATTGAATGGCGTTCCTGCCGATGCTTCCCTCTCATTCGAATACCTGGGTATGAAAGAACAAATCATCCCCGTCAATGGAAAAACAATCATTGATGTAATAATGACAGAAGACACCAAAGTATTGGAAGAATTGGTCGTAGTGGGTTACGGAACCCAAAAGGTGAAAGATTTGACGGCGCCGATTGGCTTAGTCAGAGGCAGTGATCTCGTAAAGCAAGCTACTGCGAATGCAGCCCAGGCGTTGCAAGGAAAAATCGCAGGGGTACAGGTGATTAATGGAGGCGCTCCGGGAGCTGGCGCCACAGTAAAAATACGGGGAGTCGGCTCTATGGGAGATGAGACTGCAAAACCATTATACATTGTAGATGGAATTTTTGTAGATAACATCGACTTTCTCAGTTCCAACGATATTGAATCAATAAATATATTAAAAGATGCATCTGCTTCAGCTATTTATGGAGTCAGGGCTGCCAATGGTGTAGTGTTGGTTACCACTAAAAGAGGAGTAGTTGGAAAACCTCTTATTTCGTATGATGGTTACGTCGGATTACAAACACCGGTAAATACCATGCCTATGGTTACTGATAAAAACCAATATGTGGAACTGGTAAACAACGCCAATCAAAATACGCCTAATTACATTCCAAAAGATGCCGGCAGATACCCTGTAAGTACAGATTGGTATGATGAAATGTTGCGCAATGCGTTGATGCAAAATCACAGTCTTGATGTATCCGGCGCTACTGAAACGACCAATTATTCCGTAGGATTCAATTACTTTGATCAAGACGGCATTCTGAATATTGATAACAACTATAAACGCTATAATTTACGCGGACGATTTGAACAAAAAGTAAATACGTGGTTGAAACTTGGTGTAAATGCCATGTTGTCAAATTACAATAAACAAACGGCCAAAGAAGATGCTTTAAAACAGGCCTATGTCAATGCTCCCGTATATCCGGTGTATGATGCAAACAACACATTAGCCTACCCAATTCAATATGCATCTCCCCAGGATTATGGATTTGGAAACGCATATGGTAATCCCGTAGCCATGCTTAATTATTATGATAATGACATGACCGGAAAGAAGAATATGTTCTCTGTCTTCGCAGAGTTCAACATTATTGATCAAAAACTGACTTTCAGAACATCTTACAGCCAGGATTATACTTCAAATCAACAAAAAGAATATATTCCGGAATATAATGTCGGAGGTTCACAATTACAAAAACAGTCCTCACTTACCGAAACGTTTCAAAACTGGTCCACTCAAATTATTGATAACCTGCTTACCTATTCTGATAAAATAGAGAAACATAATTTTACCGCATTGTTGGGGCAATCGACCCGCATGGAAAGAATGAACAAATTATGGGGAACTGCTTATGATGTGCCGGATGCTGACATCTCAAAATATTTGAAAAACGGTTCCAAGAACAATCTTAATACAAGTGACGATGTTTACTATTACAAAGGAGTTTCATTCTTCGGACGAGGAACTTATAATTATAACGATAAATATTTAGCAACTGTTACATTACGTGCCGACGGCAGTTCCAAGTATCAACAAACATGGGGCTTCTTTCCCTCATTAGGAGCTGGTTGGATTCTTACCAATGAGGATTTTATGAGTCAACAAACAACATTTGATTACTTAAAACTCCGTGCCAGTTGGGGGATGTTAGGAAACGATAAAGTTCCCGGAAATGACAGAAGAATTTCGGGACAAACCGGAATGGGTTCTTCTGCCGTCTTTGGTGATAACGTTGTAGATGGAGTTGGCGCTCAAACAGTATCCCAAAATTATTTAAAATGGGAAACTGTCTCAGAATTTGATTTAGGTATTGATTATGCTTTTTTGAATAACCGGCTTACCGGAGAAATCGATGGGTATTACCGTGTTACCGACAATGTGGTATTTGAAGCTCCCGTTTCTTCCGGAGGAGGCAAAACAAACTTGCTTGGAAATAATGGTAAGGTATTAAACGCCGGAGTGGAATTTACTGCAAGGTGGGCAGAGAAGAAAACCGACAAATTTTCGTATAATGTAGGACTGAATCTTACAACCATACACAATGAAGTATTAAAACTCGACGGAAAGGAATTTATTCCCGGCGCCCAGATCAATAATAGTTTTTATGCTACACGCACTGCTGTCGGACATCCGATCGGAGCATTTTATGGATATGAAGTGACAGGTGTTTACCAATCAGAAAGCGAAGCAGTATTAGATCCGGTGGGACAGTTGGTTCGCTCCAAAGGCTATTTCAGGTTCAAAGATAATGGCGACCTCGTCATTAATGATAGCGATATGGAGTACCTTGGAAGCCCGCTTCCCTGGTTGATGGGAGGATTGGATTTCGGTTTTAACTATGGCAATATCGACTTCGGTTTGACATTATATGGACAATTGGGCAATAAAATTTTTAATGCAAAACGTTTGAACCGCGGCAATTATGCTGATGGCAATTATGATCTGGATTTTTATGAAAATCATTGGAATGGATCAGGTTCCACTAATTCCTATCCATCTCCGGAAGCCTACAATTCCTCAGCAGTACAAAATTCCAACTCATTCTTTGTAGAAGATGGCTCTTATTTGCGCATTCAAAATGTACAAGTTGGTTATACATTCAATAAAATAAAGCACATATCTAATTTAAGATTGTATCTATCAGCCGAGCGACCCTATACACTATTCGGATATAATGGTTTTACCCCCGAAGTAAGCGGCACACCCACTGCTACCGGCGTTGATAACAACGTATATCCAATGCAGGCTATTTATTCTTTTGGTATGAAAATAAATTTTTAACCAAGTAAATCAAATAAAAATATGAAAACAAAAAAACATATATATCTGGCAATAACAGCCGCTTTCATCATCACATCATGTTCTGATTTTTTAGATGATCAACAAGAGGGTTCTATGCCGGCGGCCGATATGGATTACACAAAATCTGAAAATATTTTCAAGCCGGTAAGTGCAGCTTATGCTTCGATGAGAAACAACGGAGCCCATGGCTTTAATTATGTGGGGTTATGTGAAATTTCTGCTGATAACGCAGATAAAGGAAGCGAACCCGATGATAATCCGCCCATGAGGGAAATTGATAACTTTTCTTTTACTCCCAGTAACGGATTAATTTCGGAAATTTGGGTAGCCTATTATGGAATCGTAAGTTCTGCCAATAATGCCATATCGCAAATGCCTCTCTTTGTAGAAGCACAGCAATCGCAAGAAAATAAACATTATGCCATGCAATGCGAAGCGGAAGCAAAAACCATACGAGCTTACGCTTATTTCAATCTGGTACGTTTGTTTGGCCGTGTACCAATTGTAGATACCTTATACACAGCCGATCAATTGGCAAGTCTAAAACAAGCCGAACAAGCAGAAACGTATGCTTTTATTCAAAACGATTTGAGGGAAGCCGTTCAATTATTACCCGAAAGTTATTCTAAAGAATATGCCGGACGTATTACAAAATATACAGCTATGGCCATCAAAGCGAAAGTTCATCTGTATATGGCTGAATATGATTCAGTAGCCTATTATACCAACGAAATAATCAAGTCCGGAAGATTCAATTTACTACCTGATTACAGAACAGTATTCCGAAGCGATGGAGAAAACAGCAGGGAATCATTATTTGAAATACAAAGTTCCACCATTGGAAAAAGCACAGGAGATGCGCCTTACCTGGAATATGCGTTTGTGCAGGGACCGCGTAACAACCAGCCAAGTAATATGCAAGGATGGGGCTATTGCACGCCAAGCGCTTCCCTGATAGCATTTTTGAATAACAGAAGCGATGTCGAACGCGCTAAAGTTATTCTAATGCAACGAGGCACTATCTATGAAGGAGATTCCATTATGTCAAGGTGCAGCAATGAATATTACAATGGCAAAGTTTTCTCTCCGTCAAGCGAAAATAAATGGAACTACAATGGCTACGGCTTTGATTACAATGTCCGCATATTACGCTATGCCGATATATTGCTGATGCATGCCGAAGCGTTGAAGCGAGGAGCGGCTGTAGCGGCTGTAATGTCAGCCGATGACGCAATCAACAAAATACGGGATAGAGTCAACTTATCCACTCCGGGAGGTTATTCATTAGACCAGATATTAGATGAACGCCGTGCCGAAATGGCGATGGAAGAAGATCGTTTCTTTGATTTGGTACGCACCGGCAAAGCAGCCTCTGTACTTGGCCCCTTAGGATTTAAAAGTGGAAAAAATGAAGTATATCCCATACCGGCAACACAAATGCAAATCAATTTGAATTTGGTTCAAAATCCGGGATATAATTAAATAAAATGATAAAAAGCAGGATTATATCCTGATTACGTTCTTTGACATATTGGTTTACACGCTTGCATTCGATTAAGATCGTTAAATAGTTGGAAATTTTCTGCCTATTTTTTACCTTTGCCTTGTTATATAATCAAAATCTTAATTAATATTTAATATTTATGAAAATGAAAGTGGAATTTCAGATTGAGTTCTGTTTTTACAAAAAGTATTTGATATGTTGTTTCGGGCAGCTGAAATTGCTCAATGAACACCAATAGAAATGAAAGAATATAATAAAAGTATCGAAGAATATACTGATGTTCAAAACGCTATGGAATTTGCCAAAGAACAAGGTATCGAAAAAGAAAAAATAGAAATTGCAAAAAATGCCTGCAAGAAAAAATCCCTGACGAGATAATTATAAAAATAACAGGATTGACCGCTGAACAAATCGACGGTTTGAAAAAATAAGATCCCGTTTTAATAAAAATATTCAAGCGTGTAAACCAATATTGGAAAGGTTTACGCGCTTTTTATTTTTAAATTATTCAAATCAAAAAAATGGCTATTCAATAGCACAATGCTAGTTATAATAATTTTTTGTCTAATTTTTTAATTTTTGAAATCATGAAAAAAAAGTTTTTAAAATTTGTGTATTTAACATGTGCCGCAATTATTGGCGGTTTTATGTTTGCTTCTTGCAGCGATGATGATGATGATAATGGAGGAAATGGCAATGGTAAAATTGATCCTAGCTCCATTGCGGAAAGTAACTTGATAGCTTATTTTCCTTTTGATGGAAACACAAATGAAATGATTAGTTCTAGAACTGCTGACAATCATGGTGTAACCTTTATCGATGGTAGAAGAGGAAAAGCATATCAAGGTAGCTCCACTGCTTGGTTATCTTACAACTTATTAAGTAATGACAAGTTGAAAGATGCAAAAGCATACACTGTGTCAATGTGGGTTAAGTCTCCTCAACTTTTTTCTCCGCTTGGAGCATGTATATTTATGCAAGCAAATGGAGGAGATCCTAATATGGGAAGTATCGTTGTAGGTTTACAAGACATAGATTCACCTTCAGATACTCTTCGTATAAAAAACTATTTATATAGTGATGCAAAAAATTGGAAAGGACAAGGATGGGACTATTCTAGTATTAAATTTCCTGCAAATAAATGGATTCATTTAGTTTGTATGTATGACAATGCTACATCAGCTTTTAGAATTTTTGTTGATGGAAAATTTGTTGCAGACAATGTTCGCTATGGAGATGGAGGCACTCCTCCCGATCAACCATTATTAGGAGACTTAAAGTTAATCAATATGACTAAGTTATATTTTGGTATTTTTGAAAAGAAAGCATTGGGAACATCGACAGATACTTGGATGGATAATATTTATTCTGGAAATTTGGATGAAGTCCGTTTGTACGACAGATCTTTGACGGATAGCGAAGTAGGAGATCTCTATTATGCTGAGGCGACTCAACTTAATGATTAATTTGACACATTTTCTTTCAACGAAAATGAATAAGAGATAAAACAAAACTGCACACGGAATACATAAAACACAATATGTACTCCGTGTGCTAATAAAAAAATTGATGAACAAAATTTTGAAATATATTATTTTTCCGTTTGTGGCAGTAAGCCTGTCGTCATTTCTATTTTCATCTTGCAACAACGACGACAACGATCCAATCCCTACCAACAACAAAATCATTATCGACAGCGTATTGGTAAACAACATGTATTTACCTTATAGCCAAACTCTCAACAATATTCCCATTTCTCCCAATCCTCAACTCAAAATCGTATTATCTCAGGACATCGATCCTGATTGTTTTACCAAAGAAACCGTCCAACTTTCCGGCGGCTTGGATTTTGATTATTATTTTGTGGATAACAAAACTATTCAATGCGACGTTACTACTCAGCCCAAAACGCTGACATCATATAAAATCAATATTCCCCAGGGTACTAATTCCAAAGGAGGAAATGTAGTAAATGTTTACACAGGTACTTTTGTAACAGTCATCGATTCGACTGATAAATATCCCCCTGTTTCCGACGAAGAATTGCTGACCAAAGTACAACGTGCGGCATTTAATTATTTTTGGGAATATAAACCCTATGCTATTTCCGGGCTGGCTCACGAAGGTACCGGACATGGCAACGAAATTGCAACGATTGGAGGCAGTGGCTTTGGTATTGCTGCTATTCCTGTGGCTATCGAACGAGGCTTTATTACCCGCGCCGCTGGTTTGGCCCGGATGCAAAAAATTACGCAATTTCTTTCTGCTGAAACTACCGATCGTTTCCATGGCGCTTTTCCGCATTGGATTAACGGAGAAACGGGAAAAATAATTCCTTTCGGCACAAAAGACAATGGCGCTGATTTGGTGGAAACAGCTTTCCTGATGGAAGGATTAATTATTGCCCGGCAATATTTTGCCCTCAATAACCCCGAGGAAACAGCATTAAGGAATAGTATTACTGCACTATTTAATAATGTGGAATGGGATTGGTTTAGACAAAATGGCCAAAATGTGCTGTACTGGCATTGGTCGCCCAACTACGGATGGGACATGAACATGAAAATTCAGGGATGGAACGAATCGCTGATGGTATATCTTTTAGCCGCCGGATCGCCCACACACACAATAGATTTGCCGGTATATACACAAGGATGGGCAAGAAACGGAAACATGCGGAATGGAAAACAATTCTATGGCATCACTCTTCCGTTGGGAGAAAATTACGGAGGTCCCCTGTTTTTTGCCCATTATTCTTTCATTGGATTGAATCCGAAAGGATTGAGCGATCAATATGCCGATTATTGGGAGCAAAACCAGCATCACACATGGATCAACAGGCAATACTGTATCGAGAATCCTAAAAAATATACCGGATACAGCGCCGATTGCTGGGGATTGACAGCCAGTCAAATACCTGATGGATATACAGCCTCCTCTCCTGCCAACGATCGTGGTACGATTGCGCCTACCGCCGCGCTTTCTTCCATGCCTTATACACCGGAAGAATCGATGCAGGCCTTGCGTTTCTTTTATTACAAATTAGGAAATAAAATTTGGAATGACGACCGTTATGGATTTTATGACGCCTTTGATTTGAGTAAAAATTGGGTATCGCCCAATTATCTGGCGATCGACCAATTACCCATTGTCTGTATGATTGAAAATCATCGCACCGGTTTATTATGGGAGTTATTTATGTCTGCACCCGAAGTACAAAACGGATTGCAAAAATTAGGATTTAATATTAGTAAATAAAATTTAGAGAACAAAAGATGAAATTGTATATCAACTCCTCCCCCTGCCCCCTCCAAGGGGGGATAGCTGATGTCAATTTCATCAACATAAATTAATTTTTAAATGAAACCATTCTTTTATAGCTTATTATTTGCCTTTTCAGCAACAATATGTTTCGCTACAACTGCTTGTAACGAAGATCCATCCAAAATAGATGACGAAGACACTATTCCGACAGACACTATTCCGACAGACACTATTCCCCGTGAAAACGGGCTCAATAAAGTTTTGTATATAGGAATAGATGGCTGTATGCCAAGTTCCATAACAGAAGAAAATATGCCCAATCTTTACCAATTGGTGCAACAGTCGTGGGCGGCAACCAATGCAATAGCAGAAATCCCTACCTGGAGCGCCACAGGTTGGTCTGGATTACTCACCGGAACAAGTGTGGAAAAACATCATGTTGTGAACAACGAGTTTACAAACACCCAATTGGCAACTTATCCTTCGCTATTCAAATATGTGAAACAGGAAGAACCGGGATGGCGTACCTGTTCATTTGTTCAATGGACCCCTATCAATACCTATATCATTAAAAATGAAGAGGTAACCAAACAGGTAAACGGTTCGGATCAGGTGGTGGAAGATAGTGCGATCGCAGAATTACAACGTGCAGACGCTCCCGAGTTGATGTTTTTACATTTTGATGATGTGGATCATGCCGGACATGATTACGGCTTTGGTATCGCGACACCGCAATATGCCAATGCAGTAAAAGTGGCAGATGCCCGCGTAGGTAGATTAGTGGCAGCAGTGAAAGCCCGTTCCGAATACAATAAAGAAAACTGGTTGATTGCGGTAGTTACCGACCACGGAGGCACGGAAGCCGGAGGGCATGGCGCCGCTTCTTATGAGGAACAAAATGCTTTTATCATTTTGAATAATAAAAATATTGAGCCTAAGCTGGTAAATACACCTCCCTCATTTACTCCCAGCCCTATTCGTTCCTCTGATGGTTTTGTAGTTTATGAAAATGGAGTATATGGGGCATTACCCTCGTTACTTGAATCGGAATTTGCTGCCGATAAGAGTTTTACTATCGAAATGGATGTAAAACTCGACGCAGTAAACAGCGAAGATCCTTCTTTCTTCGGAAACAAAGATTGGGATAGTGGTGCAAATCCTGGAATCACCTTTGTGAGCCGCAGTATGGGACAATTGTTAGTCAATATCGCTGATACCGACAGAAACCGTTTGGATATGCGGTTCTCTGATGTATTGGCAGATAAAGCATGGCATCATGTATCACTTGTTGTCGATAGAACAACACAAGTAGCCAAAGTGTATGTCGATGGCATTTTGAAAACGACCGATTCGGATAATGGGAATACTTCCGCATCATCTATTGCCAATATAGGATCTTTGGTTTCCGCATTACCGTTTCATATTGCACAAGATGGAACCGGTTCGTATGGAAGTTCATTTAATGGCGGGGTGAAAGAATTACGTATTTTCAGTGGTGCGGTAGATGCATCCTCCATTTCCGCTTACAGCAATAAAGTATTGGACAATCAACATCCGGATATCGCGAAATTGATTATCTACAATCCCGGAAATTTCAAAGGCACAACGCTTCTCGGAGCTATGGGTAAACCAGATGTCGCACTGACTACCGGAGTAGAAGTCGATTTCAACGATGCGCCTTATTTGTACAATGTTCCGGCAACTATTTTCTCATTTTTAGGTTTGGAAATCAAATCAGAATATAGTTGGGACGGAAAACCATTAGTGAATTTTTGAAAACTAACAATAATGGAACACGGATGAAGCGGATTAGGCGGATTTCCGCGGAATTATATTTTAAGATCCGCTTAATCCGTGTCATCCGTGTTCCATTCTAAGATCATACATTAAAATGAAACAGTTTCTTGCTTTTTTAACCATAGTATTGCTGTTTGCGTGTAATCTGAAATCACAAACAGATGATGAGTTGTTGGACATTGTTCAACGCCAGACTTTGAAATATTTTTGGGATTTTGCTGATCCATTCAGTGGTTTGGCGCGGGAACGGAGCAACATAACCGCCGATTATGGACATGAAGTCTCCACCACCGGCGGATCGGGTTTTGGCATTATGGCAATCATTGCCGGTGTGGAACGAGGTTTTATCGACCGGGAAGCTGCTGTGGACAGAATGTTGAAAATTGCGCATTTCTTAGATACAACCGCAGTCCGTTTCCACGGAGCTTATCCCCACTGGTTGAATGGAGAAACGGGGAAAGCGTTTCATTTCAGTGAAAAAGACAATGGAGGCGATCTGGTGGAGACCGCATTTTTGTTGGAAGGACTATTGACTGCGCATCAGTATTACAACAGGAACACACAAAAAGAACAGGAATTACGTACCATTATTGATAAGATATGGAGATCGGTTGAATGGAACTGGTACACTCAAGAAGGCAAAAATCAATTATACTGGCATTGGTCGCCCGACTTTGGCTGGGAAATGAATCATCCGATCCGGGGTTGGGATGAATGTTTAATTACCTATATCCTTTCAGCCGCATCTCCTACTTATCCAATCCGACCGGAAGTATATCATGAAGGATGGACCAACAGCAATCATTTTATTAACGGAAAAGAATATTATGACATCCGTTTGCCATTGGGATTTGAATATGGCGGACCTTTATTTTTCAGCCATTATTCGTTTTTAGGACTTGATCCGAGAGGATTAAAAGATCAATATGCCGATTATTGGGAACAAAATGCAGCCCATACAAAAATCAACCGGGAGTATTGTGTCGATAACCCCAAGCAATGGCAGGGATATGGTGCAAATTGTTGGGGGCTGACAGCTTCTGATAATCCTAAAGGATACAGTGCGCAATCGCCGACCAACGATAATGGAACCATTACTCCCACAGCGGCGCTTTCAGCTTTTCCTTATACGCCGGAATATTCCATGCAGGCATTAAAGCATTTTTATTACGATTTAGGAGAGAATTTATGGGGAGAATACGGATTTAAAGATGCTTTTAACCCAACAGAAAATTGGTTTGCCCAATCGTATTTAGCCATCGATCAGGGGCCAATTATTGTGATGATCGAAAATTACAGGTCGCAATTGCTTTGGAACCTGTTTATGAGTCATCCCGATGTGCAGAAAGGATTGAGAAGATTGGGGTTTGAGAGTCAGCATTTAAAATAGATCAATAGAACACTGATGACACGAAGTACCCAGAAAAACGCGGATTGATTTTTTATTTCAACTGAATAGGAGTATTTTATAAATATCAGCCCAATTAGCTCCTTCCCTTATGGGGAAGGCGGGGGAAGAGGTGTGAAGAGATAAAAAAATTAAACAAAGAAAATATGAAACGTATTGTATTATTAAGCTTGTTAATGGGATTATTTTTTTCTTGCTCCAACGAGAAGAAAACGGCGGATACACCATGGAATGATGATGCCGGATTAATGAATCGGGTTGATTCAGTATTGAAATTGATGACATTGGAAGAAAAAGTAGGTCAGATGAATTTACTTACCAGCGATTGGGTAGTAACCGGCCCGACATTGCGAAGCGATTATCTGGAGTTAATTAAAGCAGGCAAAGCAGGCAATATTTTCAATGCCCACACAGCCGCTTATACCCGTTCGCTTCAAAAAATAGCAATGGAAGAAACCCGGATGAAAATTCCACTACTCTTCGGATATGATGTTATTCACGGATATAAAACCATTTTCCCCATTTCATTGGGTGAATCGGCCAGTTGGGATTTGGAAGCCATTGAAACCGGTGCCCGGGTATCGGCCATTGAAGCCGCCGCCGCCGGATTGCACTGGACATTTGCCCCGATGGTCGATATTGCGCGCGATCCGCGTTGGGGACGTATTTCCGAAGGCGCCGGGGAAGATACCTACTTAGGTTGTAAAATAGCGGAAGTTCGCGTAAAAGGCTTTCAGGGAGACAATTTAGCCGACATCAATACAGTGATGGCTTGTGCCAAACACTATGCGGCTTATGGAGCGGCGCAGGCCGGACGCGATTATCACACGGTGGATATGTCAGACCGGGTATTGAGAGATGTATATCTTCCTCCGTTCAAAGCCACTGTAGATGCAGGAGTGGCAACTTTCATGACTTCTTTCAACGAATTGGATGGAATTCCGGCAACAGGCAACTCATATCTGTTAGATCAAATTTTGCGTAAAGAATGGAATTTTCAGGGATTTGTGGTAACAGACTATACTTCTATCAACGAAATGATCGAACATGGTATTGTTGCAAACAAAAAAGACGCTGCGGCCTTAGCGGCTAACGCAGGCGTTGATATGGATATGCAAAGTATGGCCTATGGCGATTATCTGGTAGAATTAGTAAAAGAAGGCAAAGTTTCGGAGAAGAAAATCGACAATGCGGTTCGTTACATTTTAGCCATGAAATTCCGGTTAGGATTATTTGACGATCCCTATCGTTATTGCAACGAAACATTAGAAAAAGAAGTGATATTTTCAAACGATCATTTGGAAAAAGCTCGCGACGCAGCTCGCAAATCATTCGTTTTACTGAAAAATGACAACCAATTACTGCCATTATCGCCCGACAAAAAAATAGCGCTTATCGGAGCCTTAGCCGATAGCAAAGAAGATATGCTCGGATCGTGGTTTGGCGCCGGAGAAGCTGCTTCGGTAACAACTATTCTGGAAGGAATGAAAGCGCAATTTCCTAATGTCAGTTATGTAAAAGGCTGCGATGTGGAAACTTCCGATAAAAGCAGCTTTGAAAATGCATTGGCCATAGCCCGCAATGCGGATGTTGTTGTGTTGGTAATGGGTGAAAAAGGAAATATGAGCGGAGAAGCCGCTTCCCGTGCAAATATCGATATTCCGGGGATTCAAAGTGAATTATTGTCGGCTTTAAAATCGACAGGTAAACCCGTAGTCGTATTATTGGCCAACGGTCGTCCGCTCACAATCGAAAAAGAAGTGGCCTTAGCCGATGCCATGCTGGAGATTTGGTTTCCGGGAACACAAGCGGGACCGGCGGTAGCCGATGTACTGTCAGGCGCTTACAATCCTTCGGGTAAACTTCCGGTTACTTTCCCGAGAAATGTAGGACAAATTCCTCTTTTCTATAACATGAAACATACCGGACGTCCGATGAAAGAAACCGAAAAATATACCAGCAAATATTTAGATGTTCCAAATTCTCCGTTATTTGCATTTGGTTACGGATTGAGTTACACTACTTTCAATTATTCCGGACTGCATCTCAGCAGCAAAGAATTGTCGGCCGATAAAAAGCTGGAAATTAGTGTAACAGTGAAAAACACCGGCAATTATGATGGCAATGAAGTAGTACAACTCTACATACAAGATTTAGTCGGCAGCGTTACCCGTCCCGTTAAAGAACTGAAAGGATTCAGGAAAATCTTTATTCCTAAAGGAAATTCAGCCAAAGTCACTTTCAGCATCACTCCGGAAGATTTAGCGTTTACACGTGCTGATAATAGCTGGGGAACAGAACCAGGCGAATTCAAGGTATTTGTAGGAGGAAGCTCCGATCAGGTCATTGAAGAAAGTTTTGTTCTGAATTGACGGTTTCCGGTACAGGGTGCGAGGTGCAGGGTACAAGGTGCAGGGTGCAAGGTACAGGGCGAAAGGTAAAAGGTAAAAGGCTAATGACATTGTATTACTATTCTTAGCCCTTTGCCCTGTACCTTGTACCCTGCACCTTTCACCTTTCGCCTTTCGCTATTTAAAGTTGATCATAAAATCAACCAGGTTTACCTCAGAAGCCAGGCCGAGTTTTTTCCGTAATCGGTAACGACCCACTTCTACACCTTTGATAGTAATATTCATCAGGTGGGCAATTTCTTTTGTGCTAAGATTCAGACGCAGGAATGCGCAGAATTTCAAATCGGTGGATGTCAAATCAGGATAAGTAATCTTCAGATTCCGGAAAAAGTTTTCGTGTATCCGGTCAAAATTAGTCTGGAAAATCTTCCAATCATCTTCCGACGATAAATTGGAATCAATCATGTGAACTAATTTTTCATAATATTTATTCGGATATTGAGTTCCCAATTTCATTTTTTGTTCGGTCAATTCTTCTTTGATTTCAACCAAAATTTCATTTTTTCTAATAATCGACATCGTTGAACTCGCCAACTCTTTACTTTTGTAAGTCAGTTCGGTTTCCAATTTTTCATTTTTCAACTGGATAATTTTATGTTCCTGTTGTTCTGATTCCTTTCGTCTCAGCTCTTGTTGCTCCTGTAAAATCTTTTGCTTATTCTTCGTCATCCGCCTTTCAATTAGCCATATTGTAAGAATAATACTTCCCAATGCCGTGAGTATATAAACAATGAAAGCGATTTTACTGGCATAAAAAGGAGCGCTTATTTCAAACTGGTATTGTATTGTATCTAATACATTGCCCAGGTTATCCGTAGCCCTAATATGCAACTTGAAAAGCCCCGGATACAACCGGGCGTATTCTTTTGACGGTTGCAGCGAAGGCATTGTCCAGTCATTGTCAACCCCTTCCAAATGATAACTATACTTAATATTATCGCCCGAAGAATGAGGAAAAGCCACATGAAAAACCAACGTATTGTAAGCATATCGGATTTGAGGCATCTGGTTCGGGTGCAGCGGCAACAATAATAAATTATCATTATGGCGTGATTCGATGCGCTCTATCCGCAGTTTTCTTTCCCATTTCGGGAAGAAAGTCTCCCAATGATTATCTAAAATAGCCACTCCGTTATTCAGGCAAAATAAGTATTTGTTGTCTGGCAAAACCACAATATTTTCATCTTTATCCGGAAGGTCATTATACAACAATGAAAAAGGAACTTCCTGCATCACCTTAGCGCCTCTTTTATTAAAATCAACCAATAAAAACCGATCCGGACATACCAACCAGTATTGGTCGTCATTTACCGCAATACTTTTCCTGATTCCTTTAATCCCCGCCAACTGATCATTCAAATAAACAAAAGGTTTGATGCTGTCGGTCAAATCATCGTATGTAAAAAAGCCATTATTATTACTAAATGCAACACGTCCTCTGATTTTAAAAAGGTTGATGACGCTTTGCTCTTTCGCGACACTCCCCGGCAAGTTGATTAAGGTCATTTGCGCCACCGACAGTAAATCCGGATTCAGTTTAATCCGATACAATCCTTTGTAAAAATGTTGTGCCCAGATATTCCCCTGACCGTCAATTTCGATAAAACGTACGGGGTGCATAAAACCCTGAACAGCATGGCTGAAAACCCATCTATTAGCATGATTTCTTTTATAAATCACCAAATAAGTATAAGTCGATTGCACCAGTACCTCCTGTCCGTGAATTTCTCCCTTACATATAGTAGTTCCTCCTTTAATAGAAGATATTTGCGTAGCATGTTGTCCGGAAATCTCAAACGTGCCCTCATTATGTCCGCAAAACAATTGCCCGTCTATCAACGATAAATCCCAGGCTTGTCCTTCGGTTTTATTAATCAGTTGCATATTTTCGAGCGGGTTCTTCTCATCAGAACAAAACAGCCCCTGGTTCGTTGCCAAATACAAATAACCATCTTTTACCAAGGCAGAATATACATATCCGATATTTTGCTTAAACGAATTAATAAACCGCAGGTTGGAGTTACTCCGGATATATGAAATTCCATTATCGAGCGCCACCCAGATATTATTATCGTTGTCACAGTCCAACGCTAACACCGTATTGTTGGCCAATCCGCTTTCTGTATTTATCCGCCACAACAAATGTCCTTGTTTATTCAACGCATAAATACCATCCAAAATCGTTCCGATAATATAAGTGGAATCCTTAGTCATTTCCACCCGGTTGATGACTGCCAGTTTCAGTTTTTCATTCACCTCATTGTCCCATAAAGAACATTTTTCATCCTCTGCTATGAAAATGCCGTTGACAGTAGAAAACAACAGTTTTTTCTCATCTGTGAATGGAAGAAAGGCTACTATATTGCTATTCCCAAATTGTTCCTTCGGATAAATCAAGGTAAAATCACCATCATCAAAACGGCATAAACCCTGATCAAGTAAATAACCATAAAGCACATCATCAACAGAGGCAAGATATACTAAAGTAAAAGGAAGGCTGACCGTTTTTACACTTTTACCATCAAAAGTAAAATAGGCCGTAAAAGAGCGGAAATAAATTTTCTCCTGATAAGAAACGATATTCCAGATTTCATCATTATGAAACACATAATCAGCAGAATCGGAGAGCGAAGTATAGATTAATTCACCGACATGATTGTTTTCAAAAAAGCCGAATTCTTCAAACGAGCCGACATAAATCCGCTCATCTTTATCGCAGAATACCGACCGCACTATCCTGTTGCCCGGAAGAGAATAGAGTTGCCACTCAGAGCCGTTAAACCGTAGCAGTCCATTGCTGTTGCCGGCATATATATTGCCCTGCGAATCCGTTGCAATAGCCCAATTCCGTCCTGCTGCATTAAAATCATTTTTGGAATAATTATATACATAAGGAATCCCCTGCTGCGCTTGAAGCGGAAATGATATTAGAAATAACAGGATAAGTAGGATAATTGGTTTCATGCAAACATAGTCATTTATCGGACTATGCAAAGATATGCATTTTATATCATTCTAAAACCGTTTATTTTCCCGAAAGGGTCTGTTTATAAAGTTCGTGATTATCCATTACTTCACACGCCTTGTCTAAAGATTTATTATTTTTGAGCGATTGAATCAGTTCTCCCTGTTGGTAATAATATCTTTTTACAATTTCAACAGATAATAGTTGACCGATTTCTTTTTTGAATTTATCTAAATCCTGATCCAGATTTGGTTTCAATTTTTCTTCCAGTTTAGCAAATTCTTCGGATGCATTTTCCATATATCCTTCAAATTGCATGGCCTCTTTCAACGTTTGTAATACTTTGTCGCTTTGGCGATCGTATTTAAAATCTTTATTCTTTACAAATGTCTTGAATGTATCATAATCGGCATCTGTCAGTGTAAAGTCTGTTGCCGGGGCAATTTCAGGATGTGTATTTCTCCATTCGGTTGCAAAATCGAATATCAGCATATCTGCATATAAATAATAAATGATATTCGGCATTTTTTCTTCGTCAATGATAAAATCGGGAGCAATCCCTCCCCCATCCCGTACCGGTCGTTTATTAGCAGTATAGAAAACGGAAGTCAAACTGTCGGGAACGACTCCCGGACGACCATCTTCTGTGCGGTGCGCATAATCCAACGCCTGAATGCATCGTCCGCTTGGAGTATAATATTTAGCAGTCGTTAATTTCAAATTACCATTATAAGCCACCTCTCGGGTAGTTTGCACCAATCCTTTACCATAAGTACGGGAACCGACGATCACAGCCCGGTCTAAATCTTGCAACGCTCCGGCTACAATTTCGGAAGCAGAAGCGGAATAATTGTTTACTAATACTGCCAATGGAATTGTTTCATCCATTGGTTGCTGCGTATTGCGATAAACGCGATCCCATTGTTTGATTTTTCCTTTGGTAGTTAGTACGACATCCCCTTTCGGCACAAACATTCCTACAATTTGAACAGCAGATTCGACCACGCCTCCTCCATTGTCGCGCAAATCCAATACAAGCGATTGAATATGATGATTCTTTTTCAGGTCGTCAAAAGCGGATTTTACTTCCTGCGCTGATTGGTCATCAAATTTGGAAAGATAAATATAACCAATCGAATCCTGCATTACACCATACCAGGTTACCGTATTCACATGAATGAGTTGACGGGTAATGGACACCGTTTCCGGTTTAGATTTTCCCGTACGTTGATAAGTAATTTTCAAATTGGTTCCCGGTTGCCCTTTCAATTTTTCACTGGCATAGGCACTGGTCTTGCCAACCATGGATTCATTATCTATTGCCACTATTTCATCTCCGGCGCGTAATCCGTTTTGGGCGGCAGGCATGCCTTCGTAAGGATCCGAAATAATAATTTTGTTGTTGCGACTGAGAATCACCGCGCCAATCCCACCGTAAGTACCTGTATTTAAAAACTTGATATCATTCAGTTTATCTTCAGGATAATATTCCGTATATGGATCCAGCTCTGTCAACATGGAATTGATACCGGTTTCAATGCTTT
Organism: Bacteroidales bacterium; assembly: GCA_031553835.1. Classification (GTDB taxonomy): domain Bacteria; phylum Bacteroidota; class Bacteroidia; order Bacteroidales; family Azobacteroidaceae; genus JAVBKX01. The sequence continues at coordinate 4,162 of JAVBKX010000036.1, read as the reverse complement.
TTTTAGCATTAATGGAATCCACATAAAACAAATTTAACTCTTTGAAAAGCGAATTGAAAATTTCGATATTTTTTGCAGCAGCAAAATTTTGGTTATCGGCAGATTGCGCCCGAATAATTTGTACGGAAAATAATAAGAACGCAGCGATTATCAACCGGATGACCCGGAAACTAACTATCTGTTGTTTCATACATAAATAATTTTATCCTATAACGAATGTAGATTCTGTTTTTATTTCTTCTGCTTGTTTGCGTATTTTTTCCCAGGTATCTTCCGCCAATTTAGTTCCAACCACTTCTATCACATTCGATGCAAGCAAAGTACCTATTTTCCCGCATTGTTCGAGATTTGCGCCATGCACTAAGCCATAAAAGAATCCGGCGGCATAAAAATCTCCGGCGGCAGTTGCATCGATCATTTTAGCTGAAAATGCAGGCACATGTACCTTCTCATTTCCACGCATAATCCACGAACCTTTGGATCCGATTTTTACCACTGCGATTTCAACTTGCGAACTAATTTCGAGTAAAGCCGCTTCAGCCGGTTTTCCGGTTAATGACTTAGCCTCTTCTTCGTTAGCAAAAACGATGTCAACATATTCACGAATCAGTTTTTGCAAAAATTCCCGATTGGATTCCACGACATTAAAACTGGCCAGGTCAATGGCTACAGTGATCCCCAATTTTTTGGCGAGGCTCATCGCTTCTTCGATCAAACTATAATTCTGAACTAAATATCCTTCGATATAAAAATAATTATACATCCGGAAAATATTAGGATCCAGCTCCCTGTCGGAAAGTTCGGCGGCAATACCAAGGTAAGTGCCAAAAGTACGCTCTCCATCGGGTGTGATCAACGTCATAGCCGTTCCCGAAGGAGCATCCTGAGAAATAAAATGAGGAATAACACCGGCATTTTGCATTTCCTGTACATAGAATTCGCCATAATGGTCGCGGCCTACTTTTCCGATAAAACCACAGGAAATACCCATTTTAGCTAAAGCCAGTGAAGTGTTTGAAGCCGAACCGCCTGTAGCTATCTTAGGATTGAAAGAAGCAATTTTATCAAAAATCAAGGTTCTTTTATCCGCATCTATAAGTTGCATGCTCCCTTTAGGCAGGCTTAATTCATCTAACAACACATCATTATCAAGAACTGCCAGCACATCTACTAAGGCGTTCCCCATTCCTAATATCTTCATTTTAAAAAAATTTCTTGCAAAGATATTGTATATTTAGGAAAAATCCCTTACTTTTGCCACGCATTTTCAGAAATGAAAGGACGAAAAGAGTTAAAATAATAAAAACATTTTGTCATTTTCTTCATTCTTTCATTCAAATATTCTTCCTTAGCTCAGTCGGTTAGAGCATCTGACTGTTAATCAGAGGGTCCTTGGTTCAAGTCCAAGAGGGAGAGCGACCAGAAAACAATTGAAAATTAAGCGATTACTGTAATAAAGTAATCGCTTTTTGCGTTTTTAATCCTCGTTAAAACTCCAAAAACAGGCTTTTCTTAGACGGTTTTATATCAAATAAGATGAAATTGTAGAGGATCCCCGATATTAATTCAAAATGAATGGGAATTGGAAAATCATTCATGCTAATATGTAAAAAACCTAACCATAAAAACATCATAATACACGAGAAATATTTTGGATAAGAACAACGCTGAATCGCCACAAGCATAACCAACGCCAGTCTTGCCAGCGAATTTGACAATAATCAGCAACGTGGCCACAAACAGCAGCCACGTAGCATTCCGTCAGTATCTCCGTCAGTGACTATTTTTTGGTAACTAACCTTTTGATCCCTTTCAACAGTTCCATCACAGGCAACGGAGTCAGCGACAAGCCAACTACCCACCACCATTGCGTACCGGTAAGCGTAGTCAGGTGGAATACGTTGTGCAGGGCGGGAATCTCAAGTACGGTCAGCATCAGCGCGCACACCAATAAGATGGCTCCAAGCAGGTGTTTATTGCTGAACATATTAGCGAATGCCGAACGGTAGGTCGAACGAACATTGAACACGTGAGTCATTTGCGAGAAGGCCAACACGGCGAAAGTCATAGTCTGGGCGGCTTCAATGCTGGTCTGCATCCCGATGCGGAACGCGGTCAGAGATAACAAGCCAATCATGGCGCCTTGCAGGAACACACGTGTGGAAAATGTCCGGTTCATGATGCTTTGCTTCGAATTGACCGGATTGCGGCGCATCGTGTCCGGTGCAGCCGGGTCAATGCTTAGGGCCAGGGCCGGGAAGCTGTCTGTTACCAGATTGATCCACAGGATGTGGATTGGAAGCAGGGGGGTAGCCCAGTTGGCCAGCACAGCGATGAATAACACCACTACTTCGCCGATATTGGTCGAGAGCATAAATTGAATGGCTTTCAGTATGTTGTCATAGATACGGCGGCCTTCTTCCACAGCGGTGACTACAGTAGCGAAGTTATCGTCCGTGAGTACGATGTCGGCGGCTTCTTTCGACACGTCAGTGCCGGTGATACCCATTGCGCAGCCGATGTCGGCCAACTTGAGTGCCGGAGCGTCGTTCACCCCGTCACCGGTCATGGCCACAATCTCTCCCTGGCTCTGGAACGCCTTTACAATGCGCACCTTATGCTCTGGAGACACGCGGGCATAGACGACAATCTTGTGGACGTTCCTTCGCAACTCTTCATCGCTCATTTTTTCTACCTCAGCTCCGGTATGTACCACTCCTCCCGGCTTCAAGATGCCCAATTCAGCGGCAATGGCCGTGGCGGTGATCTTATGGTCGCCTGTGATCATCACCGGCTTAATACCTGCCGTGCGGCACAGTTCCACGGCGGGTTTCACTTCAGGACGTGGCGGGTCGATCATCCCCACCATTCCCAGGAACGTGAGCTTGGTTTCCAGCGTGTCCGGCTCCACCTTTTCAGGCAGCATGTCCACACTTTTCGAAGCCATTGCCAACACCCGGAGCGCATTTTGCGCCATTTGCAGATTAGCCTGGCGGATGGTTTCTTTATGCGCTTCGGTAATAGGCAGTACCTCTCCATGATGCAGGATGTGAGTACAACGAGCCAGCAATTCATCCAGGCCGCCTTTGGTGCAGACCTCCAGCGTGCCGCCCCGCCGATGGACGGTCGTCATCAGTTTGCGATCCGAATCGAAGGGAATCTCAGCTATACGCCCCCTCTGTGCATCTATTTCGTTTTTATTGATGTTGTATTTCAGTCCCAGATCGACGAGCGCCGTTTCAGTAGGGTCGCCGGCGGTTTTGTGGGTGCCGTTCTCGAAAGAGAGTTTAGTGTCGTTAGCCAAAGCGGCCACCTCGATGAGTCGCCGCAGTTCGTCACTGGTCAGGCCGGCTTCAGGTTGCAAATCCAATGTCTGGCCATTGGTAAAGATTTTGACGACTGTCATGCGGTTCTGGGTGAGCGTACCCGTTTTGTCCGAACAGATGATGGTGGTACTTCCCAGGGTTTCCACGGCCGGTAATGTACGCACGATGGCATTTTTCTTTACTAAGCGCTGTACACCCACTGCCAGTACAATTGTAGATACGGCGGGTAGTCCTTCGGGAATAGCGGCGGCGGCGAGACTGACGGCAGTCATGAACATCTCCAGCAGGGGCCTGCCGTTGAGCAGACCTACAGCGAAAATTATCAAGCAGATACCCAATGCCCCAATACCGAGGAATTTGCCCAGTTGGTCGAGTTTCTGCTGCATGGGTGTTTTGACGTCGGGAACGGACTGAATGAGCGAGGCAATCTTACCGACTCCGGTATTCATACCCGTACCAATGACAATCCCTTTCCCGCGCCCATAAGTAACGATACTGGACGAAAAACCAAGATTATCCCGATCGCCCAGAGGGACATTGCTTTCCGCGATAGCGTTGGTAAATTTCTCTTCGGGCACGGACTCACCCGTAAGTGCGGAATCCTGGACCTTAAGGTTGATGGCCTCGGCCAAACGCAGGTCGGCGGGAATAGCATCGCCCGTATCGAGCAACACGATGTCGCCGGGTACTAACTCCCGCGACTCGATCACCTGCACCTGTCCGTCGCGTATGACTTTACATTGCGGCACCGTCATTTTTTCCAGCGCTTCGAGCGATTGTTCTGCTTTGGCTTCCTGAGCTACGCCTATGATGGCGTTGATAATGACGATAGCCAG
>JAVBKX010000007.1:0-162271 GCA_031553835.1 Bacteroidales bacterium | reverse complement strand
ATCATAGATGCTGCTTATCGGCTGGGCGGGATCCGTATTTTCGTAATAGAAAAAGCGGCTTTGTCCTCCGGTATATTGATGAATCCGGTGTTTAGCGCTGGTTGTTGCATCTTCGAAGTAGGGCATCCAGATACATCCTTTTAAATCATTGAGGTTGGTTTGGTAGGAGACGTCTTCGCCTATACTTTCGTTTACAACATCAGCCATCCAGATGGCGATTCCGGAATATTGGGAAGCGGTTACATCGGTGGCATTCTTGTTGTGAGGGATATCCCATTGTCCGTTGAAAGTACCGCCGGAGTTATTCCTCACGAAAGATTGCTGCCAGGCGTCGGGTTTTCCTCCGAAGGAGAAGTCTCCCGGAGTCATTTTATTCAATGGGGTAGCTAGGGCATACCATTGTCCGCGTTTCATGGGTGTAGCGGAATGAGCATCGCCATCGGTTTTGTAAGTTGAACCGGCGAAATATCCGAAATTGTATTCGACAAATGCTTTGTTGTATGTTAACAAGTGTGGTTTTGCGACTTCACCACCGAAATGGAAATAGATATCGCGGCATTCGGGTTCACCATACATATTCGTGCGTATCGTATTGTCTGTATCCAGTACTGGATAATTTGCTGCATTTCCGGGGATGTGAACGTCAGTACACGTCCTGGGAACTGCATTGAGCACGGCATTGGAAGCATTAGCCCAGTTGGAAGGCTCATTCCAGTTGCTGTTGGGGGCATTTGTTTTCCAATATAGAGCATTGGGTACCACTCCGACTTTTATTACATTGGAAATGGCGCAGCTGTTGTAATACTGGTTGTCTAATCTTTCCTGATCTCCGACAATGGCCCTGTAATATCCTTCGACCATGGTTTTATTCAATGTAAGGCCGGAGGCCGTTACCGACCAGCTGTCGAAAGAGGTCAGGTCTCCAGTGGCGCTGTATAGCCAACGCATCTGCCAGTTTTGTCCGAAAGTGCCGTTGTCTGTATAGCTTCCCGACAGGCTGATGTTTTCTGCGGGACAATAGTCCGCTTTTCCTGTTACAACGACAGGCGGTGCGCAGAATCGCACTTCCAGGTTGTCCAATCCCAGGTCGTTACCTCCCATTCCAGGAGTGTTGCTGTATATTTTTAGTGTAAGCGCCGATAAATTTTGGGGCACAGTAAATGGGAATCCCCATTGGCGCCAATCGGATTTTTTAACAACATAAGGGATATCCCCTGTACAGTAGGAGGCTACCACGTTTCCATTATCATCCGTCAATTCAAACTTCAGGCTCGGTTTGATATTACTACCATCGCTGCAATTGGCCACCATTGCATAAAAATTGAGTAGCGCTCCCGGATACAAGTCGGTAATCCGGTAGGTATAGAAAATATTGGGGTTTACACTGGCGTTGACGAGCATAAAACGTCCGATGGTGGAATCATTTGGAGATGTATAGTCATCGTATATATTCCATCCCCAGCCGTTGGGCGCATTGCCAATTTTTGCCAATGAATACTGGTTGTCCCAGGGCGAATTAGGCCAATGTTCGGGATTTGCTTTGTAGAAACCGTAATTGGTAATTCCGGCAGGCAGCGGTTCCTGGCTATATAGGGGGCTGGCCGGATTTAGTCCGTCTCCATATTTGTCGAATGTCTCCTGGAAAAGGATGGATCCGGTGACGGCGCATCCGTCGGGTTCGGGATTTCCGCAATGTTCGCTCAACAATACATCGACCCGCGTTCTTCCGCACACCGATCCGATGAGAGGAATGGATTCCACCCACACGGATTGTACATCGTTGTTGTCTTTGGTCAGGGTATATGATACCCCGGTATGGAGCGCTGTTCCGCCGGTTGCGGCATTATACCATTTAAAAGTGTATCCGGGTTGTGACTCGGTGGCAATCGCTAAGTTTACCACCGCATTGGGACAGGCGATGTATGTTTGCGCCGCCATTTTTGGCGCATAAGGGGCTGCTACCGTCAAGGTCAATACCCCTTCGCCGCAATAGGGGATTGGATTTGTACTGTTATCTTTAATGGTGTAAATGAGGTTTATTTCTTCACCCGGGGTAAAGGTTGCGTTTGCGTTGGGCGTGATACAGACGGTCGAATCGGTGGTATTGAACGAAATCGCCATTCTGGACATATCATCCGGATTGGCCAACCGGACACCTTTCAGGCTGATGGTATTTCCCGGATCGGGATCGGAGTCGTTTCTCATCACATTGATACAGAACGCGCTACCCATACAGGTTGATACCGCGTCATCGACAGCCAGGGGAGCGGTGTTGGTTCCGGAAGGGCAAATCGCCGGCGGGGTGAGCCCAACAGAGAATGTTAATCCGGTAGCTGTCGCCATGGCTGCCCCCAGGTCGAATCCGGTAGCATTGTAACCTGCCGGGGTGAGGGGGCTATTGGGATCTGCAATGACTCCCTGATAACGGCCTTCGCGTTTGACATACAGTTTCCCGTCGGGTCCGACTTTCATTCCGCCGCCACGGCCTCCGTATTCGAAGGGAGTACTCCAGGTTTTGGTTTGAATGTTGTATTGGGCGATCATGGAAGTTGCCGCGTTGTAAGCTGCAGAATAAATATATTTGCTATTGGGGGAAATTTCAAGCCCATACGGTAATCCGTTTAAGTTTGGAATCACTGTTTTGTCTTTATAAGACAATATCCCGGTAGAAGCATCAAAATTGAACAGTAAAATCTGAGCAGTCGGCGGACTCGGATAAGTTAAAGCCAGCATTGTGAAATTCTTGTTGGCGCGCAGGAAATAAGAATTAGCTCCCGCCGCTTCATAATCACTTAAGGAAACATCTGTGGCAGTGCCGATTGTTTCTCCTGTGATTTTCCGGATTCTCATAATGGAAGCTTCCCGCAATCGATAGACTAACCAATATTGGTTTGAAGTTCCTGCAACCGGTACTAATTCGATGCTTTCCGCCATACCGGACGCTTCAATATTTCCGGACGCGACTTTCTCGCCGTAGCCACCATCTCCCGACATGTCAATAATGTGGTAGTCGAGCCCGATGTTTCCGGTTGCTTCGTAGGCATTGTTGACGGCAAAGAGCATGTAGCGGTTATTTCCTACATAGCAGGCGGCCAGCCCGTCGGCCACCGAAGTGTGTCCGGTGAAACTTCCGTTGAGCATGGGTTGATGTTTGGAATTATAGAGTTGGTTGTGCTGACTGTAGAAAATGAGGCTTTCGCCGCAACCGGGCGCGGAAACGGATAATGAGTTTTCTCCTGCACAGACTTTGGATATACCGGAGGCGTTGTTGGCAACAAAATCTCCGTTACCGTCTTTGCTGAATGATATTCCGGGAGAACCTCCGGTGCAACCGGGCATGGCTCCGAAGTACCAGATGTTGTCTGAAAATAAATTACAAGAACTGCCTTGTCCGTTTTCGTCGAACAACCAGACGTTTCCTGTGTATAATGAGTCTGCGGTGGCTCCGGTAAAACGTACCGACATGGTTACGGTATTGAGACCGACATGCAGGGCAGAAGACGGTAATGTCCAGGAGTTAGTTGAATTTGCATTTTCTGTTACAGTATAAGATGCATTATTTAATTTCCAATTAATGGAAGTAAATGATTTTTCAATAGTTCGTTTGATGCTGATGTTGTCTCCATTTTCAAATGTATGGGTAAGCGCGGATGTCGCACTATAGTGAGTGTCGTTGACAGGAGTGGATTTGGTGCTGATGGTGTAGTAGCATTGAAGATTCAGCGCTCCGCCGGCAGCGGCATAGACATAAGATTTCGCATTGGCATAGCCTTCAATCATAGCAACCAGTCCATTTACATTGGAAGCTTCTGCTAAAATTTCACTTTCTTCCATTTTATATCGGCCGGCTTTCCATCCAGGGATACCCGAAGAATAGACAATGCTTGTGTATGATTTATCAACACCGTTGACTTTAAAAACGGTACTGGAAAAATCTTGTTCTCGTGTTAAAATAGTGACCCAGGTGGTCCAATGTCTGTTTGTATCGCTACCAAATTGGCTGTTGTCGGTGAGTTTTGCTAATTGAGCATATTGTACCCGTTGGTCAATGGGATTTACCCACATCATGGATGGATTATCTGCCCCGGTTGTATATTGAGCTACAGCAAAAGGCCTGTCCGCGGTAAGCTGGGTGATTTCATTGAATTGAAACTCTACATAACTATCCACAGGTATGGTTTTTGTGACGACAGCATTATCGCCTATTTTTACAGCAACATCAACGGGAACACTTTCATTTGAAATAAGCCTGCAATTATTTTGAACGCTCCCTAAACGTACCATGATATATTCTTTTCCCCAAGTCGAAATCGGCCACATTTGTTCAATCAATAAATCACTTGCGCTAGAAAGATAGCTGGTACCTTCGTTGCCAGAAAACACTGCGATGGGTTTATTTGCTGTTATAGTGGTTCCTGTGAGATCTGCAGCGCCGGAACTAGCATACACACTGCCGGCAGAGGCTAGGGTGGCTACAAGAGAACCATTTTGATAAACGGTGGTGTTGGCTTGTGTAGCAATAACACGATATTGGTTCGGATAACTGCCTGCGTACTGGAACAATCGATACTCGGTTCCTAAATTTGGTACAGGAAGCACAGCCGTTGCATCTGCAGAATAAATGCTTACGGGATCTCCCAGTATTCCGACATACACCACAATATCAACAGTAGATGTGATGTGTAGTGATTGGGTGAAATACGACAAAGCAGATAGTTCTCGTGTTAATTGTCCTCCTGTGGTGACAGGATAGTTTGTTCCTGCAATATTCACCGTTCCGTTGCCATAAGCAAAGATGACTAACTTGATTTTATCTTCTGTATTGGTTAAATTTTTCCAAGTTGCGAAATAAAATTCCCGGCCGATTAGGGCGTTGTTTTGGGCTTTGCTTTGATAAGAAAGCAAGCTGATTATGCAAAGGAATAATAATTTCCAATGGTTATTTTTATATATTTTTTTTGTCATGACTACTCTGTTTTTATTGTTTCTTGTAAATGAGTCTTAATTCATTTCCGGCATAATCATCAACCGTATATTCAGCGACTAAAATCATTTCGCCTTCTTTTGAAATCCATGAAATATAGGAAGTTTGATTATTAAGATCAGGCAGTGTTTGAGCTGCCTTTCCTCTTTCAATCGTAAATTGAGATTGGATTGTTTCGTGCTGAGTAGTAATGAATAATTGATTGTTGGTGATTTCAATGATCACCGGAATTGCTTTTTCTTCGATTTCCTGCGCCGTAAGAGTGTGAATAAGTTCGCTGCGGCCTTTGTCAAGCAAATTGATGTTAGCCGTTTCCAGTTTCCATGTTCCTTCCTGAGGATTGGTTTGCGCCTGAATGCAAAAGAGTGTTGATTGCAAAAACGCGATCAGCAAAAATAAAAAATTAGTTTTCATATTGAGCATGTATTGAAATTTCTAATGGATTTTTACAGACAAAAGAAATCGAAATGGAACGATAAAGTAGAAATAAAAAATTCTTCCCTGGTTTTATGAAAAACCGGGAACAAGACCGTAGTAATGGCCATGTTTCCATATCTGAATAAATTTGCGTAGTTAATAATTAGTATGTGTCAGGCTTGCAAGAGCCTGTGTGCGAAAATTTACGAATACGTAAAATTATGCAAATGTAGTTATTAATTTTGTAACTTGCGCGCAAAAATCAATTAATTTTTATTTTTATGATCAAAAAAGTATTGTTTGTGTGTCTTGGAAATATTTGTCGGTCGCCTGCTGCAGAGAGTATTATGAAAACTAAACTGAAAGAAAAAGGTTGTGCGGAAGATTTTGAAGTTGATTCCGCCGGAATTTTAGGGTATCACGAAGGGGAATTGCCGGATTCGAGAATGAGAGCCCATGCCGCACGCCGGGGGTATAAACTGGATTCGCGTTCCCGGCCGGTAAAATACGATGATTTTTTTTACTACGACCTGATTATCGGTATGGACGACAGCAATATTATGCAATTACAGCAGAAAGCTCCCGATCAGGCGTCGAAAGAGAAAATTCATCGTATGACGGAGTATTGTCGTCGTCACCGGGATAATCATGTGCCGGATCCTTATTATGGCGGCGCCGAAGGTTTTGAACATGTGATTGATTTGTTGGAAGATGCCTGCGAAGGATTGATAGAGCAACTTTCATCTTTTTAAAAGATTTACTTCAATCCTATTTTAAAATTTCATTTTGGAAAACTTTTTCTTATAATTTAAAAACTAAATATTTGATTCACAGGTAATTGATTTTTATTTTGGAAAACTTTGTATTTGGCTGTTGAAAACTTTATCTCGAAAATTGAAAACTTTTTATTCAAAAATATGATTTCTTGTGAAAAAAAGGTGTAACTTTGTCATGTGAAATTTTAGAAAAGTTTGCTATTTGTTTACGGACTTATGATACAGACAGTTGTAAAGCGAGATGGGCGGGTGGTCGGTTTTAATGAAGAAAAAATCGCTTCCGCTATTCGTAAGGCGATGTTGCATACACCCGAAGGGGAAGATGGCTCATTGCTCCGTCAGATAACAGAACGTATTTCCTGTTGCGGAAAACTACAGATGACTGTGGAGGAAATTCAGGATGCTGTGGAGATGGAGTTGATGAAAAGCCATCGGAAAGATGTCGCTAAAGCATATATCGCTTACCGTAATCAACGTAGTATTGCCCGAAAAGCGAAAATCCGGGATATGTTCCTTGAAATTATCGAAGCCAAGTCAAATGATATCACGCGTGAAAACGCGAATATGAACACTGATACGCCAGCCGGAATGATGATGAAATTTGCCAGCGAAACGACTAAACCGTTTGTTGACGATTTCTTATTATCCGAACAGGCTCGAAACGCCGTTTTACAGGGTTATTTGCACATTCATGACAAAGATTACTATCCGACCAAAAGCTTGACTTGCGTCCAACATCCGTTGGATAAAATCCTTCAGAACGGTTTTTTCGCCGGACACGGAGAATCGCGTCCGGCAAAGCGTATCGAAACTGCCGGTATTCTGGGTTGTATTTCTATGGAGACGGCACAGAATGAAATGCATGGGGGACAAGCGATTCCTGCATTCGATTTTTACCTGGCGCCTTATGTCCGCAATAGTTTTGTCGAAGAACTGAAAGTGCTGGAAAAAATTACCGGAAACAACCTGGAGCATCTTTATAATACAAAAATCGAAGATTATATCCGACGCCCGCTCGACCGGTTGGAAGGCGATGCCCGCATGATACAACATGCGATTAATGAAACGGTAAATCGTGTCCACCAATCGATGGAAGCATTTATCCATAATATGAATACGATTCATAGCCGGGGAGGAAATCAGGTGGTATTCAGTTCCATTAATTATGGTACGGATGTCTCTCCCGAAGGGCGCTGTATTATCCGGGAAATACTGAGATCGACCGAAAGGGGAGTGGGTAACGGAGCCACTGCTATTTTTCCGATCCAGATCTGGAAAAAGAAACGGGGTGTTAATTACCTGCCGGAAGATCGTAACCGCGATTTGTATGCGTACGCCTGTGAGGTTTCCGCCCGACGCTTTTTTCCGAATTTCCTGAATTTGGATGCGACGTTCAACCAACATGAAAAATGGGATCCGGCCGACCCGAAGCGCTATGTGTATGAAACCGCTACGATGGGATGCCGTACCCGGGTGTTTGAAAACCGGTTCGGAGAAAAAACATCCATCGGAAGGGGAAATTTGTCTTTTTCAACTATTAATATTGTCAGGATTGCGATTGAATGCATGTCTATAGCTAACGAAGCTGACCGCATTGATGCATTCTTTGACAAATTAGATCAGATATTGTGTGTGACCGCTCGACAATTACATGAGCGGTATGAATTTCAATCAACAGCCTTAACTAAACAATTTCCGTTGTTGATGTCATCCTTGTGGCTTGACAGCGAAAATTTGAAACCCAATGATCCGATTGCTTCAGTAATGAAGCACGGGACGTTGGGGATCGGGTTCATCGGATTGGCCGAATGCCTGGCAGCCCTGCGGGGAAAACATCATGGCGAGGATGCTACATCGCAACAATTGGGATTAAGAATTGTGGATTATATCCGGAATCGTGCTAACGATTTTTCGCAGGAATATAGCCATAATTATAGCGTATTGGCCACTCCGGCAGAGGGATTGGCCGGTAAGTTTACCAATAATGACCGGAAATATTTCGGAATCATCCCGGGAATAACCGACCGGGAGTATTATACCAATTCCAATCATGTGCCGGTATATTATAAATGTTCTGTGGCGCATAAAGCAAGAGTGGAAGCGCCTTACCACGAAATGACCCGCGGAGGACATATTTTTTATATCGAAGTGGATGGCGACGCGACCCATAATCCGGAAGCGATTATGAATGTGGTGGATTTGATGGATGTTTATAATATCGGATACAGTTCGGTCAATCATAACCGCAACCGTTGTCTTTGTTGCGGACATGAAAGCGCCGACGCTCAATTGGAAAAATGTCCGAAATGCGGTAGCGAAGCGATTGACAAACTACAGCGTATTACCGGTTATCTGGTCGGCACGACCGATCGCTGGAACCGGGCGAAATTGGCGGAATTGCGCGACCGTATTCAACATAATTAATTTACAATAGAAAAAAATAAAATGAGTCCTTACAAAATTGTACCTTATATTCATCATCATGATTCGTGCATCGATGCATTGAACCTGATGGGTATTGTGGAAGATACAATTGTGGACGGGCCGGGTTTTCGCACCTCAATTTATGGAGCAGGTTGTCCGCACGCCTGTCCGGGTTGTCACAATCCGCAATCGTGGGATCCTGCCAATGGCCATAAGGTGCCATTTGATGAAATTATGCAGGCGGTTAAGAACAATCCGGTGGCAAATGTTACGTTCAGCGGCGGGGAGCCGTTTGCTCAAGCGGCCGGTTTTGCAGCATTAGCCAAACGTATCCAGGCCGAAACAAATAAAACTATTTGGTGCTATACAGGATATCGCTATGAATTTTTAGTCCAATATCCTTTATTCAGAGAATTATTGTCATATATTGATGTTTTAGTAGATGGACCTTATGTTGCTGCGCTTAGGGATGAGACCCTGCGATTCAGGGGAAGCGGCAACCAACGGATTCTGGATTTGAAAAAGCATAAACAGCTTTACACCTCTATCAGTAATCACACCTCGTATCAGAATCCGACCCGTAGGCACGTGGACATGAAGGCATAGAGAACCGAAAATTTTATCCATGACAAGTAAAATTTGTAAATAATTACTCTATGTCTTTGTGCCTATGTGGTGCTATGAAAATTCTTGCAGGCACTATCAACACTGATCAGGAGACTGGTTAAAACATTGACGAAAAAATAGAACACAGAACTGCACAGAAAACACGGAATTTCACTGATTAAAATTTTCCGAGAGAGTCCATGTTTCCCTGACTTCGACACTTTTCAATCTAAAATACCGTAATTGTCTGATTGTTAGTTTGTTGTGGGTTTCAAGGCGTTGATTTGGGCATCTCAACAACAAAAGATTATTTTTGATCTTTTTGTTTGATTTGTTAAAATTTTATTTAATTTTGCAAAATACGATAATTATACATTTACTAATTATAATTGTACACCATGAAACACTTGTTATTTATTTTCTGCATGCTTTGCCCCTTGTGGGCCTGTTCTTCTTGCGATGACAATGAAGACAAACTGCCCGGAACTAAACCGGAAATACTCTTGGGGAAATGGGAGGCTTCTTATGTGCTGTATTGGACAGCCACTGTAAGGAATGTCGTGGAGACATATGAATTTACGAAATCAGGAGGGATTAATACCAAAGTAACGACGTATATTTACCCAGTCGATTTTAAGCCGGTTGATACACTTGTTTCGTCTTTCAATAACTGGTCTTATGATGGCAATGAGCTTCATTTTTTTTATAAAAAAAACAGTTATTCTAATACATGGAGTAAAGCTGTCTATGACTTGACACAAGATTCTTTAAGTTTAGGCTCTGGACCATATAATTGTAGAGTTTACTATAAAATAAACAAATAACATTAAAACGACTAACTCATGAAACACTTGTTATTTATTTTCTGCATGCTTTGCCCCTTGTGGGCCTGCTCTTCTTGCGATGACGATGAAGACAAGCTGCCCGGAACTAAACCGGAAATACTCTTGGGGAAATGGGAGACTTCCTATGATCTTTATTGGACGGCTACAGTAAGAAATGTCGTGGAAACATACGAATTTACGAAATCAGGAGGAACTAATACTTATGTGACAACATATACTTATCCTGTCGATTACAAACCTGTTGATACACTTGTTTTGCATTTTACCAATTGGTCTTATGATGGAAAAGACATTCATTTTTTTTATAAAAAAAATAGCTATAGTGAATCATGGATAAAATCGATCCCCAATCTAACTTCAGATTCAATTCTTCTTGGAGGTCGTACTTTCTATCGTAAATAAGAAAATAATGACAATTTAAACGACTAACTCATGAAACACTTTTTATTTATTTTTGCTTGCTTTGCCCCTTGTGGGCCTGTTCTTCTTGTGATGACGATGATGACAAATTGCCCGGCTCCAAACCGGAAATATTTTTGGGGAAATGGGAGACTTCCTATAATCTTTATTGGACGGCCACAGTAAGAAATGTCGTAGAAACATACGAATTTACGAAATCAGGGGAACCATAACTCAAGTGACAGTATATACTTATCCTGTCGATTATAAACCGGTCGATACGTTTGTTATAGCTTTTTCTAATTGGTCTTATGATGGACAAGACATTCACTTTTTTTATAAAAAAAATAGCTATTCGACTTCATGGGAAAAGCCCGTTGAGAGTTTGAGTTCTGATTCCCTTGTACTTGGATCATATACTTACTATCGAAAATAAGAAAATAATGACAATTAAAACCACTAATTCATGAAACGCTTTTTATTGATTCTATGCATCCTTTGCCCCTTGTGGGCCTGTTCTTCTTGTGATGACAATGACGACAAACTGCCCGGTTCCAAACCGGAAATACTCTTGGGTAAATGGGAGACTTCCTATGATCTTTATTGGACGGCTACTGTAAGAAATGTCGTGGAAACATACGAGTTTACTAAATCAGGAGGGGCCATAACTCAAGTGACAACATATACTTATCCTGTCGATTATAAACCGGTCGATACGTTTGTTATAGCTTTTTCTAATTGGTCTTATGATAAGAAAGAGATTCATTTTTTTCATAAGAAAAATAGCTATTCTAATACATGGAGCCAACCTGTTTATAAATTAACCCCGGATTCTTTAAGTTTAGGCACTGGGCCAAATAATCGTAAAATTTTTTATAAGGTAAAAGAATAACATTAAAACTACTAAATCATGAAACCAACTTACAAATTCAGATTATTGTTATTGTCGATGCTCATTTTTATCCCAGAAATTATTTGGTCGCAAGACCCCAAGGTCACATTCAAAAATCAAATGAACACTTTGTTCCAATATGTGGACAAAGCCAAAATAACATCAGGATTACTGTCCGATTATGCTTTTGAATCAGTAGAAGTGGCTCCTTTTAATGGCATTCCCTCTGATACCAATTATGTCAATTCAAGTACTTGGATCAATCTTTACAGTAGTATCTACGACGCCAAAATCAACAACCTGATATCGCTTGAAACGCCGGATGTGGTTGCCGGAAAATTCGTAAATGCCGCCGTTACCGGCAATGCCATACCCTTGGCTATAATGCATTATCAATACGACAAATTAGACAATGATGCCCTGAATAAAGGGTGGCTGAGTTATGCCAATGGCCAGATTCGGAATGTTGCCGGTAAACCTTCTCCTTACCTGAGGAAGAATTTATTTGCTGTAGCCCCACAGAATCTTATTTTTGAAGCAAAAACAGTTGTTTTTACTTTTAAATCCGACTTGTTTTTCCGGAATAATACAAAAAGTGTCAGTAAACTGGAAATTAATTTCAATAATCAAAGTGGCTACAAGATCGCTTCATGGAATACTCCGGTTTCTTATACATTTTCGTCGTCCGGAGAAAAAACAATTTACTACCGGGTCACTTATACGGATGGAACATCCTATCTCAGCAGAACAAAAATTTACATTAAAGAATCTGTGTCAACTCTGAGGGCAGGGGAAGATTCTGTGACTATTAAAAAGAGTGGTTTGCATTCCGGTGGTAAACTTGAAATCCGTTATTCCCTGAACAACAATACGCAAACATTGAAGAAGCCATTGATAATTGCTGAGCCTTTTGATATGAGTTCTATTTTATCTATTGCTACCAATTATAATCTGAATCATATTTTGAGCCAAGCAGGTCCTGTACAACAAATATTGGAAGACTTTCTGGAATACGATATCGTCTATTTGAATTACAACAATGGTATGGATGATATTTTCCGCAATGCCGCCTTATTTAAGGAAGCCGTCAAATGGGTGAATACCAACAAGGCTTCAGGAGCGACTCCCAATGTGGTGTTGGGTGTCAGTATGGGCGGATTGGTGGCCCGTTATGCCTTGCGCAGCATGGAAATTGAAGGGCTGAACCATGATACCTGGAAATATATTTCCTTGGATGCTCCACACAAAGGGGCCAACCTGCCCTTGGGATTGCAGGGGATGATCCGGGATATCCAGAGTTTTGCCGTTGCTATTTTTGGACTCAAAGTATTGGATGCGAGTAAGGTGATTCCTATCCTCGACCAATTGTATGGTGTGCTCGATGCCAAAGCCAGCCGGCAAATGTTGATTTACTATTGTAACAAAAACATGGTGATCGACAACAGCGAACATGAAGCATTTCAACAGGAATATGACCGGGTAGGCTTTCCCCTGAACTGTCAGAACATAGCCGTTTCTTGTGGAAGCGGCCAGGGTACAACATTATTTGCACCCGGAACCCGCTTGTTTAGTTACAGTCCCCAACAAACATTTAATTGGCTGGAGAGCTATGGGGTGATGATTGCTTCATTTTTCACTGCCGGTTTTTCTGTTACTGCCGGTGATGTGAATCCTCTAACGTCGTTTAAAATGGGGTTAATGAATACCATTCCGGGGAATTCTGCCATCAAGTCTGATTTCATTATCAATGCTTTGCCCGACAGAAAAGTTGCGAAAGTGTATGACGGGCATGTTTACTATCAGAAAAAAAATTTGTGGGTTATTCCGGTGAGTACGGATATTTCCCGCCGCAGCCTTTCTTCCAAAGCTGATATGTTACCTTTGGACGGAGCGGCAGGCTCTTTTACCGGTTTTGCTGGTGTCAATTCAGACAATGAAAATTTTCAAGAAATATTAAAACGTTTTGATCAACCAAGTTTTACATTTGTTCCCACTCCCAGTTCTTTAGCCTTATCCAATTGGAAGAATCTTATCAATAAAGATATCCGCAGCCGGGATTTCTTTGCAGAAGGATTGACCGAATTTGAGCAGTATGCATGTGCTCCAACTACAAGCGCCCAGCATTGCATCTTTCCTCATGCGGCTACTTTCTTTGCGCAGCAGTTGGCGGCGCCACTCATTTATTTTGAATCACGTAGTCCTGTTTTTTGTGCTGCGACAACTGTCAAACTCAAAAATCCGGTTAATATCTCTATTAATTGGTCGGTTTCATCCGGTTTTTCTCTTTCAGATAAGAAGAATATTTCTACCAATGTGGGGACAAACCAAATGGGTCTTACCGGTGCATTAACTGCAAATTATACGACTTCTATATCTAAACCATGGGCTGCCTCATTGGGCTTGAGTAGTTTTCCTGTGCAAGTACGAAAAAGACTGCAATCGACTACTTGCAATACATCGTCTATTGCTATTTCCGGTCCTGCCAATATATGTCCCAATTCTTCCGGTATCTTTACTATTTTGAATTTCACAGGCCCTGTCACCTGGTCATGTTCTCATGATTTAGAGTTGTCAGTCGATGGAAATACTGCTATAGTTACTAACAATAAATCCACATGCAAGTCAATACTTCGCCTCAATAGTGTAAATAATGTAGACGAAATGGCTGTTTATTCTGCTGAAGATGTTCAATTTGTTAATGCTCCTCCTAATCCGGTTCAAGTACCTTGCCCCCTATCAATCAGCTATGTGAGGGCAAGTATTCCTGGAACATCCATTTCTGTGGAAAAATCAGTTATTACAGATTGTGCATGCATTTTTGGATTTGATGTACTGCCGGATCCGTATTTGCTTCCGGGTTTTAGAAAATTGCTCAGGCCATTAACCGGACCCCCTGCCGAGATTAGTTGGTCTTTGCCTTCGGGCGTGCGTATAGAGCAATACAATAGTCAGACCTATTTATGTTTCTTTCCTACAAGTGGAACCTATCTGATTACAGCGTATGCTACAAATGAATGTAGTACCGCTTCTTTCAGTAAGGGGGTTTCGGTTGGTACCGGAGGGAGTTTGATATACAACAGTGATATGCCAGCAGAAAATTTCGATATTGCTGATTCTTTTGTTTCAACTTTCCCGAATCCTGTTTCCAATGTCCTGAATATAAAGTTTGCTGACAGTGAGATCGTTACTCAAACGGCTGTATATTCAGAACTACCACATAAATCTATAGAGGTTATTTTGTACGACATTTATGGGGTACCACTTCGCAGTACTGTATCAAATGGGGAAAATGTTTGGTTCGACACTTCTAATCTGAAAGATGGATTCTATTACCTGCACATATTTGATAAAACAGAGGGAGGAAGTATCCCTCCTGTCAAACAACAAATAATTGTGAGACATTAATATTTTTAGTCAGGGCTAATTTAGATGCGTTGGCCCTGTATCTTTTGTATGCTTTTTTGTGCAATTCGAAAAAATATCATATACTTTTGCACCATGTTACTTCAACTAAATCATATTTCTAAACGATACGGCACACAACAGGTGCTCGACCGGGTATCATTTTCTGTGAATGAGGGAGAAATTGTCGGTTTTTTAGGTCCGAATGGAGCCGGAAAATCGACTACGATGAAAATTATCACCGGTGTAATGAGCGCCGACCACGGATGTGTTTCAATCGACGGGCAACCGATGAATCCGGGCGATCTTTCCTTGAAAAAAAGAATCGGTTTCCTGCCCGAAGATAATCCGTTGTATGAAGAAATGTATGTTCCGGAATATTTAGAATATGTAGCGGGCATTTATCGCTTGAAAAATAAAAGGAAAGCGGTTGAATCCGTTATCAGGCAAACCGGATTGGAGCCGGAGATGCACAAAAAGATCGGACAACTTTCGAAAGGATACCGGCAACGGGTGGGTATTGCGCAGGCAATTGTACATGATCCGGATATTTTGATTCTGGACGAGCCTGCTTCTGGCTTGGATCCCAATCAAATCGACGAAATAAATGTATTGTTATCTTCTCTTGGAACGCATAAAGCCATTCTTTTTTCTTCTCATACGCTTTCGGAAGTAGCTGCTATTTGTACGAGGGTGGTCATTATCCATCAGGGGCGAATCGTGGCGGACAAGCCAATTGGAGAAGTGGGCAATCTGGAGGAATTATTTAAATTAGTGACAAAATGAGGGAATGGAAATAATGAAATAAATGAAAGGGATGAAATAATGCAAAAGGTAACCATTTCTTCATTCCTTTCATTTTTTTCATTTATTTCATTATTTATAATCTTCCGGAGTTATTTCCATTTGATGTATTTCCAAACCTTCGTTGCTAAGATAAATATGTCTGAATTTTACATCAAAAACGAAAAACGGAGTGAGTTGCGGATTCGATTTCACATTTGAGATCAACATTTCTTTCGCTTTGCTCCAATCCATTAAAGAATCAATCTCAGCTTTTGTAGAATTTAATGTGTAATAATAAGCTAAGGTCAAAGATTCCGGATGTGTGATACTGTCCAATTGGGTCAGGTAATCAACAGTCATCGGGCACATTTTGTTGGCTTCTTCAGCTGTTTTGTCTAACATTTTACTTGCAACGCCTTCTTTTGAACAGCTGGTAAATAAACTGATTGAAACGACTAACGCCAGGGTCAATACTCCATTCAAGATTGTTTTTGTTCTCATTACTTAAATTTTTTTAATGGGTTATCACTAATGCGGTTTATTGAAAAACAGCACAAAGGTAAACATTTTTTAACTTGTTATAATTATTGCAAACAAATATTATTATCTTTGTTTTTGGCTTCGTGTTTAAAATTATTTACTTATGAAAACTAAAAATAAGTTGAAATTACTTTTATCCTTTGCTGCATTGTTTAGTGTCATTGCCTATGCTCAGGTGGAAAGTGTGTATCGGAATCCGGTTGTTCCGGGAGATTTTCCCGATCCGAGTGTGATTCGCGCAGGCGACACTTATTATGTGGCCGGAACTTCTTCGGAATGGGCCGAACCGTATCGATTGTACGAATCAAAAGATTTGATCAATTGGCAATATCTTGGCGGTTTATTCAGGGAAATGCCGGAATGGACAATGGGTAGTTATTGGGCGCCTGAATTATACTATAATAATGGTACTTATTTTGTCTATTATACCGCCCGGCGGAAAAGCGATAAAAAATCGTTTATCGGAGTGGCTGCCACCAAAGATGTCAGACAGGGATTTACTGATCATGGATTGATTGTGGAATGGACCAATGAAGCCATCGATGCCTTTGTCGTCGAAATAGACGGTAAGCGTTATATTACCTGGAAAGCTTACGGATTGGATCAGGGCAGGAATATCGAAATTTTAGGAGCCGAATTGTCTGACGACGGACTCAGGGTAGTGGGTAAGGCATTCAATCTGCTTACTGCCGATACCGACGGTTGGGAAGCAGGAGGAATGGAAGGACAGTGTTTGGTAAAACGTGGCGAATACATTTATATGTTTTATGCCGGTAATGGCTGTTGCGGGCGAGGCTGCAATTATCAAACCGGTGTAGCCCGGGCTAAATCGATTCAGGGTCCGTGGGAAAAATATTCGGGAAATCCGATTTTATATGGGGATGATCATTGGCGTTGCTCCGGGCATGGCACATTGGTCGAAACACCCGATCGCCGATCTTTTTTCATGTACCATGCTTATAATGCCGCTACCGATGTTTATTTAGGTCGTCAGGGAATGTTGGATGAAGTGATTTGGGATAAAACGACCGGATGGCCGGCTTTTCGCTATGGGAAAACGCCCAGCCTGCAAGCGGCAGCTCCTGTTGCGAATACTGTACAGCAACCGGTTCCGAATTTTACCGATCATTTTTCTGCTCCGTTGTTACGAAAAGAATGGGAATGGGACGTTTCCTATCCTAAACCTGTAACCGAAATACACGCAGATCAATTAAAACTTCAAGGCAGCGAAACTCCGATCGGTAGTTGTCTCGGTTTGCAAGTGAAAAAAGCAAATTATACCTTTACCGTTACGATTCCGGAAAATACACAAGTTTCAACCGGTATGTGTATTTACGGGACAAGGGAAAATGCAATCGGTCTTTCTGTAGAAGGCCGGATGATAAAACTATGGCAGGTGAAACAAAATGATTATACAATTTTGGCGGAACGGCCTGTCGATGTTTTCCCTGTTTCCCTTTGTTTGCGTACACAGTATGGACAATATTGCCAATTTGGAGTAATGGAAGATAATCATTTTCAACCGGTTGGAGTGCAAATTCATTTGCATGACCTTCCGCAATGGGATCGATCTCCGTTAGTCGGCATTCAGGTGCGGGGAACCGGAACCGGCCTGTTTAATCAGGTTTCTTTAGAATATTGAACGATTAACGATACTCGATTCTTGTCACTACGGGAAAATGGTCGGATGGAAAACGTAGTTGGTCTTTGTGCCAATAAGCATCCGTTAAAATGCCATAACGTTCTACTTTGAAGTCGTCTGTGACAAAAATATGGTCGATGCGATCATGGCTGTGGGTGTTTGTATCGAAACCGGTGAATGTGCCGTTTTCAGCATAACAAATAGTCGCCAGGTCGTATGAGTCTTTCAATAGTCCGGAAGTATTCAGCAATTGGTAACTTTCATTATGCTGATCCACATTAAAGTCGCCGGTCAGTATCGTTGGCTTGCCATTGGTCATGGCATTGATTTTTTCCAATACTAATTTTACACTGTTTTTGCGGGCTTGCACGCCAATATGATCCAAATGCAGGTTGAAAAAATAGAAAGTAAATCCGGTGATCATGTCCTGAAATTGACCCCAGGTGCAAATGCGTATGCAAACTGCATCCCAGCCCATATTGGGAGTTTCAGTATTTTCCGAAAGCCAGAAATTTCCTTGGTTCAGACAAGCGAAGCGACTGTTTTTGTAAAAAATGGCAGCATATTCGCCTTTCGTTTTGCCATCGTCGCGACCGACTCCGATGTACGAATAATCCGGCAACCTGGTTTGCAGATTATTTAATTGATGATGTAAGCATTCTTGTGTTCCGAAAATGTCAAAATCATGGAACCGGATCAAGTCGGCGATGACCGGATAACGTTGCCGCCAACCATTTCCTTGTATCGAATCGTCTTTGCTGTCGTAACGCATATTGTATGTAGCTACGGTTAGCGAACGGTTTTGCCCTTGTGCGCAGGCAATGAAAATTATCCAGCATATAGCCATTGCAATTTTTTTCATACGTAAATCATTTTTAAAACAAAAAGGTGTCTATAAAATCGAATATTATTTTAAACGAGCCTAAAGATAGTACATTACGATTAATTTTGCCTAATTCTTGCCATTTGATTTTTAATTTTATTTTCTTTGAAGTATTTTTGTAAAAATTTAATAAGTAATCGATTTGTCTGTTTGTGGAGTTGGCAGCTTAATTTAAGGTTGTCTTAACAGTTGCCGCCATTACTCAATACCGTATGAAAGCAATGACTTATTGTAGTCGGAATCTCTTGCATGGTTTTCATTTCCGGCTGTTTATCCTGTGTTTATGTTTGTTGTTTGCGCGTTTCGATTTGCCGCTTGCCCAAACTACTTTGTTCTCGATTTCCGAATGGGTGGAACTGAGTGATGAGAGCAAAGAAAAAGGGTTGTTAAATTTCCCGTCCTTTGGAAGTACGCTTCGAACGTATGGCGATACTGCTTTTATTCTCCATGCCTGGCATGATTTGGGAAAACCAGTGTATATTAAAAGTTCTAAACCCAACATAGTCCGCATCGATTCGGTTGGCGGCCAGTGCCGGGCGACGATTGTGGGTGCGGGACAGGCCGATTTGGTGGCTGTTTTTGATGGTGACAGCGAGGCTAAAAAGGAGTCGCTGACTCAAATGATTTATATTCGCCAGGCAGAACTGACCGTTACGGCCAATAATCAATCCCGGCCTTATTTTGCACCTAATCCCGATGTTTCTAACGATTATGTCATTTCCGGATATGTGGAAGAATTTGCGGAGCGGGATAAAGCGCTTTTCGATTCCATGCCGGCGGCTTATATCAACCCGGATTATAATCAATCTCCCGTAGGAAGTTACGATGACGGAGTGTTGGTTGAAGGAGGGGAGCATCCTTATTATACATTCAATTATCAACCGGGGGTGCTGACTATTATCGATGCACCCGGCGATGCTATTACTTTTCAGGAGGTGGGAGAAAAAACATACGGCGATCCTGTTTTCCTGCTGACTGCCCAACATGAAGGAAGCAGTCCGGTTTATTTTGAAACGAAAGAAACAGATGTGTTGAATATCAGGGAAGAAAGAGAGGGAGTATGGCTGGCGACTATATTGAAAGCCGGTACGGCATTGGTCTTTGCCAAATCCGATGCAACCGGAGAATATCCTTCTACTTATGCTTTGCAGGAGATTGTGATTCATCCTGCGGAATTGGTGGTTGCACCTACTAATTTTTCGCGTATGGCCGGTATCGACAATCCGGAATTTACTGTATCGGTATCCCCCAGGATGCAATATTCCGACCGGGTGGATGATTTAGGTGAATGGAAGTTTTCAACGACTGCAAAAGCCAGTTCACCGCCAGGTGATTATCCTATAACGCTGACTCTTGAACAGCCGACAGCGCTGGCCGCTAATTATCAGATTTCTTTTCAGGAAGGCAGGATGAGAATATTGGAAACTGTCGTGCCGGTGTTTGACCTTTCGATTAACGGGCAAATGTTATTGTCCGGTACCGATAATCCGGAGGATACTTGCCGCTATATTGCCGCTTGCGGAGAACATCAAGTGGTATGCCAGTTACAGGTGGATGGTAATGTGACGTTGAAAATAGACAACAATGTGGCGTTGTCAGGAAATAAAACATTGTCATTGTCAAAATACGGCGATAATTATTTCCATATTGAAGCCACGCCTCAGGATGGGTCTCCTTCTGTTTATACGTTGGCTGTGACGCGACCTGTCCCTGCCGACCAATTGATTTACCAGCGTTGGGGTGATGTGCTGGCTGTGAAAAAAGCATTGACCGATAGCCTTGCCAATTATGTGTGGTATAAAGACGGAGAAGAAATTACAGAAGCCAAAGGGAAAGGCTATGTGAATATGGAACAGGCCGGACAGTACAGCGTGGAGGCCAACGGACGTTATTTGGGCCATGAAGTAATAAATTTACTTTCCTGCCCGGCTGCATTTGATCCTTCCGGTAATTTTATTGTGGTCTATCCGACTTTAGTGCGTGTCGGACAGCTCATGACTATTTCTACTTTGTTTAATGAAAATGAACTGGCCTCGGCGCAATATCAACTGATCAGTACTTCAGGCGAAACGGTGCAGGCAGATGTGTTGAGCGCGCAGAAAACGACTATCACCGTACCAGATACAACTACCGGCGAATATATTCTGCGTGTCCTGGTGCAAGGAATGCCTGTGAAACAATTTAAGATTTTGGTGAAATAAAAGTATTGTCGTAAATGAAACTATATCATACTATTAGATATGTAAGCCATATCATTATATTGGCCGGATTCGTTCTGTTTCCTTTTTTGATACAGGCTCAGGCTCGCCATGAAATTTCAATCAATGGGGGAGGAGGGTTGTCTTCTCTTTATTTCGGGAATACTGCGACTTTGGATTATCAGCCGGGCCTTGGCGGTGTTGGCGGATTGAACTATACCTTTTTCTTTTCTCCGCAAATTGGTATCGGTACAGGGGCGGAAGTCGCTTTGTATCAGTCGAAGTTACTACAGAAAAATCTGTCAGGAGCAACAGAGGCCCAGGACGATCCGTATAATCCGGGTTATTTTTACCAAGTGGGATACCGGTATCAAAATTTTGAAGAACAGCTTCAGGATGTACAATTGCAAATTCCTCTTTTTGTTCAATTCCAGACTTATGGCGAGCATAAGTTTTATGTTACAGCCGGTGGACGTGTAGGGTATCATTTGAATTCAAAATATAAAATAACTGCTGATCGCGCTGATATTTCCGGAATATTTGATTTTGAAGGCCAGGAATATGCAGACGGTCGTCATGGTTTTGGCACATACAATGCTTTCCAAAAAGAAGATAAATTGCAACTCAGGCAACCGGCCTGGATGGTGTCGGTTGAGGCCGGCATGAAATGGAAAATAGGCTCCGGCGTGGCTCTTTATACCGGAGTATATGCCGATTATTGCCTGAACAATCTGAAAAATACGAATACTGCTTTGATGGATTACCATTTTGAAGGTCCTGACTACATTACTTACCATAGTGTGATAAATACCGATAAAATTGAATCGGTACGCTCGGTTGCGGCAGGAATAAAAATCCGTCTTGCTTTTGATGCGGGACGAACATCGGGCAACCGTTCTAAGAGAATGGATTACGATACGAATTGGCAAAATGCCGATCAATCCGATTATGAAATAGGATTAGCAGCCCGTCAGGCGGCGGAAAGAGCGGCGTCTCGCTATCTGGCGCAAAACCCTTCGGCTGCTGCCGAAGGATTGGATGTGTTGACTGCGCCCCTGCATCGGTTTGGAATGTCGAAAGTATTATTGTCGGATGCTATGAAATCCGAATTGGACAGAAAAATCCGGATCATGAAAGCCAATCCGGAACTTGTAATCGAAATTACAGGCTATACTTGCAATGTAGGTTCGGAATCGGCTAACCGGCGCGTCGGGTTGGACCGGGCGAATGCTGCTAAAAATTATATGGTGGAACAGGGAATTGCCGCTTACCGGATATCAACGGCATCCAAAGGTACTGCTAATCCGGTTGCTTCCAATGAAACTGAAAATGGACGGCAATTAAACCGGAGGCTTGAGTTTACGATTATAGAATAATTTTTTACCACACAGGCACAATAGAATTACGAATTAAAAATTACGAATTACGAAATAAACCCATGTGTTCTATTGTGCCTGTGTGGTAAAAAACATATTATTTGTACCGGATATTATCAATCAACCGTACTTCGCCGCAGAAGACCGCCGTACAACCTACAATGTAATCGGATGCATTCCAGCCAGACACCGGTTGTAAGGTATTTCCGTCCACAATATCCACGTATTCGGTTTGCAGTAATGTATTTTCATCGATAGCAGATACGATCCATTCCTTCAGTTCTGCAATTGGCACTTCCGGCATTTTCATTTTGCTCGCAAATAAAGTCTGGGAAATTGTTACGGCTGCTTTCCGTTGTTCCGGGTTCAGACGCATATTCCGGCTGCTCATAGCTAATCCATCCTTTTCGCGGACGATCGGGCAGGGGATAATTTCTACTTTCAGATTCAACTGGCGCACCATATCGCGGATAATGGCCAATTGCTGAAAATCTTTTTCTCCAAAATAGGCTTTATCAGGAAGTACGGCGTCAAACAATTTACTGACAATCTGCGCTACACCATTGAAATGCCCCGGACGGTGGGCGCCCTCCATCACCGTTTCCAACAACCCGAAATGGAATTGCCGGGTATCCGGCTCCGGATACATTTCTTTTTCTTCGGGGGCGAACACAATGGAGCATCCTGCCGGTTGCAACAGCCGGCAATCCGTCTCTAATGTGCGGGGATATTTCTCCAGGTCGCTTTTGTCGTTGAATTGGGTCGGATTGACAAATATGCTGACAATGCAATAATCATTTTCGGCGGCGCAACGTTTTACTAAGGCAATATGTCCGGCATGCAACGCTCCCATGGTCGGAACAAAACCGATTGTTTTTCCCTCTTGTTTCAACCGGTTTATCCGCTTTTGTAGTTCGCAGATTGAATAAATGAGCTCCATTAATACAATTATTTTTTAAAAATGATGCAAATTTAACGCTTAATCCAGATGTTTAATCTTTATTGACGGTATATTTTGATTTTTGTGCTGTTTTTTTTAGTATCTTTGCAACTTCTAACGAAATAAGAAAGGTAATTACTCAGCATGGATGCAAAAAGGATTTTATTTATTACTTCAGAAATAACCCCTTATCTTCCGGAAACTGAAATGTCTCACATTGGACGTTATTTGCCTCAGGGAATTCAGGACAGAGGTAAAGAGATCCGGACTTTCATGCCTAAATTCGGCAATATAAACGAAAGAAGAAATCAATTGCACGAAGTAATCCGGTTGTCCGGCATGAATTTGATAATTGATGATACAGACCACCCGCTGATTATTAAAGTTGCTTCTATTCAATCTGCCAGAATGCAGATTTATTTTATAGATAACGAAGATTTTTTCCAACGCAAATATACTGTTATTGATGATGACGGTATGGAATTTGAAGATAACGACGAACGTTGTATTTTCTATGTTCGCGGTGTGATGGAAACCGTGAAAAAATTGCGTTGGGTGCCGGATCTGATTCATTGTCACGGATGGATGACTGCATTAGCTCCTTTGTATATTAAAAAACATTACAAAGATGATCCTTGTTTTAAGCATTCCCGTCTTGTTTATTCTATTTACGATGATGATTTTAAGAAACCGTTCAGAAGTAATTTTTCTTCCAAACTGAAAATTGAAGGAGTGGAAGATACAGACTTGACCTCAATCGGAGGACAGACAGACTATGAATCGTTAATAAAATTAGCTATTGATTTTTCTGATGGAGTAATACAGGGAAGCGAAACTGTAAATTCTAATCTACTGAAATATGTGATGCAGAAAGGACTTCCGTTTTTGACTTATCATCCGAAGGAAACTTACATGGATGTGTTCAACGATTTTTATGACCAAATATTAGCAGTAAAACAGCCCGTATGAAATTCTATTCAGTCGTACTTATAATCGCTGCCTTGTTTTGGGCCGCATGCGATGATTCTCTCGATTCTATTGGAACAGGTATGATGCCTGATGATGACAAAATTCAAGTTGCCTCTGATACAATCAATATCCAGGCTTCGACGATTAAAATGGATTCTCTTTTTGTCAAATCCATTCAGGGCTATTTAGGAGAATACTATGATCCGGTTTACGGTAGCATCAGGTCGGGTTTTATGTGTCAGTTTTATCCAACTCTAAGTGTGGCATTTCCAGATTCTGTATATAAAAATCAAATTGATTCGGTTACGTTAAATCTTGGCTATTTCTACTCGATCGGAGATTCGTTGTCCACAATGGAAGCTTCAGTATTTCCCATTAAGAATGCGTTGCCGAAATATTATTATAATACATTGAATCCTGCCGATTATTGTGATCTGAATACATTATACGGAAAACAAACCTATACTGCTCGCAATTTTGGCCTGAGTGATACTCAATACAGTCAAATACTGAACAGCACGAATCAATCTTTTGTGTTGCGCATTAAATTGCCGCAGGAATTGGGAGAGGCTTTCTTGGAAGAATCCCGAAAGCCGAATAATGCTTTCCAAAGTAAGCAGGCTTTTACAACCTTTTTTCCAGGTGTTTTTGTTACTTCTACTTTTGGTAAAGGTTGTGTACTTCCTGTTGCAGGAGCAAATTTAAGAATTCATTTTAATTATGTTTATACAATAATGAATGATACAACAGGTTTGGAAGAAACAGTTGTCGAGCCGGGCGTACTTAGTTTTCCTGTTACTAAAGAGATTATTCAACTCAATACTATGGTAAGCGCTCATGATGCATCGTTGTTGGAAGATAATCCTACTACCATGTACATTAAGGCGCCTGCCGGTATTTGTCCTAAACTGACCATCCCGATTCGCCAGCTCGCCCAAAAATATAAAGGAAAGGAATTCAGTAATGTTCAGTTGACATTGTATAGTTATGAAGACGATCTGCAGAAATATTCGTTGAAATATCCACAGCGACTTATTCTCATTTCTCCGGATAGTGTGAAAACATTCTTCGAAAATCAAAAACTGATCGATCGGGCTACCACTTATTCGGCTGCATACAACAACCATATTTATGATTTTTCCAATATCAGCTATCTTATTCAAAAGGCGATCAATGAGAAACCGGATGAAGATTTGGAAATGTTGATCATGCCTGTGTCTCCGATGACTGTCACCAATAGTGTAGGGCAGGTAGAAGAAATCGGCTATGCTAATTTGTTAGCCCCCAGCGCTATTTCTTTGAAAAAAGGAGATAATCTGAAGTTGCAGATTATTACTGTTGATAAGAAGAATTAACAACGATATACGCCCGGTATTGGCTATCGTCATTTACCGGGCATAAGGATAAATAACCCGACCGGATGCGGTCGTTTTCCATAAAGACCGGATGTTGCTGTTGCATTTCCCGGTCTTTTTTCATTTGCGCGCCTTTCTGCGCATCATAATCGATAGAAAATAAACCGGTGGCATTGGTGTGCAAATGTTTTCCATGCAAAGCGACAGATAAAGTCCCC
Source organism: Bacteroidales bacterium (assembly GCA_031553835.1). Lineage (GTDB taxonomy): Bacteria > Bacteroidota > Bacteroidia > Bacteroidales > Azobacteroidaceae > JAVBKX01. The sequence goes on along the minus strand of JAVBKX010000007.1, from coordinate 136,619 downwards.
ATGTTGTGACGCATATTCATTTCAACACACGGGTGTAAATAAAAACGATTATCTTGCCGGTATATCATCATATCGACTCCAATGATGCCTTTATAAAACGGATTGACGTTTTCTTGCAAATATTTTTGAAACCAGTGTTGAATTTTTTCCAACAGAAAGGCCGGAATCATAGCGGCGATTTTTTGATAAATAGAAGATTGCGGCATCAACAGATTGCCGGCATATCCTCCTTTTTGGGTGGTTTGAAATAATGAATATCCGGTAAAATAGATTTGACCATTGGCTGTAGAACGAAATTCCATTGCAAAATCCAGTACTTTATCCAATACTCTTTCTAACGAGATGCATCCTTGTTTATTTAATCGTCCCTGAATGATTTGACGGGCTGATTGGCTTAATGTTCCTTCCGGCAACCATACCAGTCCTTGTCCGGAAGAAGAATATACGGCTTTGGCTAAATACCGTCCGGGTTGCAATTTGAGTTGTAGTTCAATGCCCGACAGATTATCGTATATTTGCGGTACGATATCCGTTTTTATTTCCGGATAATCTTTCGTAATGTGTTGCAGACAATTGCAGGCGAAAATGCGACTGCAAAACGTTTTGTACTGATCGTGCCAAACCGGAAGCGATAAACTTAAACGATATTTTTTGTTGAACGTCGAAAATAAATGAATGTCTGCCGGAGTTATACCCCAACATTCCATGGTCTGATTTTCAAGGATCGTTTTTTGCTCCATAAAATCATTCCGGTCAATGGCCGGAGGAAGTCGTAATGCCTGGATAGAAGCCCAAAAATCTTCGGATGGCTTTTTTTCTACAAAAATAAAATCTTCCGGCTGGGCGTACCAAGCCGGAAGATAAGCTAAATCCGCCCGCATTTTAAGCTGGGTAGCAGGTGGCATGTAATAACGGGATCCATTCAATACAGCCGTTTCATGTCCGGGATTGAAGTAATGGAGCATGGTAGTGGAGAGTTGAGAGTTGAGAATGTAAAGTGGAGAATTTTAATTCTCCACTTTACATTCTTCATGCTTAAAACTTGTAAGCAAAGCCAAGGCCGAATATTTCCTTAAACTGGATTTTAGGTCCTTGATCTACACCTTCCGTATTAATATAATGTTCGTTGTCGAAATAACGCAACGTGGTGTTTAGTGTTGCAGTAAGCATTTCGTTGATTTTGAAATTCAACATTAAGTCCCAGTTGATATCGACATTTCCGAAATTCTCGTTGTAAGGAGTAAACGCATCTAATGTGGATATGGCATTGACATTTTTCATGATGTCTTTTTTCATGCTTGCCTTCAGTAATGCTCCAGCTTCAATTTTTATTTTATCTCCTTGCGGAACCCCAAAGGAGCCTCCGGTTACATTGGAAAGAGAATCGTCTAATACGAAAGTGGTACGCATACTTGCCGGAGAGAAAAAGATGCTAAAATTGTCGTTGGGCTTGTAGTCGATACCGATTGCCAGGTTGGAATAAGCCGGGGCCATGAAATTGGATATCCAGTTTATATCGTTAGGATAATTGTATCCTTTGGCAAATTGGGTATTGAAATCAAACATCAATGAGTAGTACCATTTGTGATTAATTTGGTAGCCTAATTTGGAAGTGAGGGATATTTTATCGGCATTTTTTCTCCAGTCGTATTCATCGGCATAGACCATGCCAAATTGCAAAGCCAGCAGATTGTCCCAGGCCCAGCGCTCTTTGGCGTAGTTGAGCGATCCATTGAGGTAACCGTTGATGGCTACGGCATTTTCTCCCCCGGCTACCCAGTTGACTAATGCGGTTTGTGAGAAATTGAGTCCGGCAATTCCGGAATATTTCCAATAGGAAATCTTTTTGGTAGTATCCGGTACGGCCTGTGGTGTACCCGGAAGTTTTTGCTGGATATTTTCCACACCGGCTTTTACTGCATTTTGAGCTACGATTCCGGAAAACATTCCCATGAACATGAGCGAGATAATTAAAGTTTTTGTTTGCATAATATAAATGGTTTTAAAAATTATACGTTAAAACGAAAATGCATAATGTCTCCATCTTGTACAACATATTCTTTTCCTTCGACATTCATTTTGCCTGCTTCTTTGCAGGCGCTTTCCGAACCATAAGAGATATAGTCTTCATATTTAATGACTTCTGCCCGGATAAACCCTTTTTCGAAATCTGTATGGATAACTCCGGCGCATTGTGGCGCTTTGCTTCCTTTAGGATAGGTCCAGGCGCGCACTTCCTGAACTCCTGCTGTAAGGAAAGTTTCCAGTTCCAATAATTTGTAGGCTGCTTTGATCAACCGGTTTACGCCGGATTCTTCCAATCCTATTTCACTTAAAAACATCTGCCGTTCTTCATACGTTTCAAATTCGGCAATTTCCGATTCAATCTTAGCTGCCACGATTAATAAATCCGCACCTTCTTCGTGGATGGTCTGGCGAACCATTTCCACATAGTTATTGCCTTTTACTGCTGCAGTTTCATCCACATTACAAACATACAATACCGGTTTATAAGTTAGCAAATACAGTTCTTTGGCAATTTTTTGATCTTCTTTGTTGTCAAAATGTACGGTTCGGGCGGATTTCCCCTGTTCCAGGGCTTCTTTAAACCGGACCAGTACATCATAAACTTGTTTAGCCTGTTTGTCGCCACCGGTTTGAGCTTGTTTTTGAACTTTGGTAATCCGTGCTTCTACCGTTTCCAAATCTTTCAATTGTAGTTCGTAATCGATGATTTCTTTATCTCTGACCGGATTTACGCTGCCATCCACATGAGTGACATTTTCATCGTCGAAGCATCTTAATACATGCAATATAGCATCTGTTTCGCGGATATTGGCTAAGAATTTATTGCCTAAACCTTCTCCTTTGCTGGCGCCTTTCACTAATCCGGCTATATCGACAATTTCTACCGTGGTAGGTACAATCCGTTGCGGATGTATCAATTCGGCCAATTTGGATAGCCGTTCGTCGGGTACGGTAATGACGCCAACATTGGGTTCGATAGTACAGAAAGGAAAATTTGCCGCTTGCGCTTTGGCATTGGAAAGGCAGTTGAAAAGAGTAGATTTACCAACGTTGGGAAGCCCAACAATTCCGCATTGTAAAGACATTTGATGAATTTAAGAATTAAAATTAAGAATAAGGAATTATTTAGAGATAATCCTTGTTGTGATAATTGGGTGCAAAGATACGTTGTTTATTGCAAACAAATACTACAATGAGTATATATATGTTTGGATGGTTGTTTTATCTGTAGAAACAGTTTCCTGGAAAAAATAAAGGGAAAGCCGTCTCTTGCTTTCCCCCTCATTTTTCATTCTCAATTCTCAATTCTTGTAATACCCTAAAGCATCCATGTTAAACCCGTTGATAAATTCACGGATTTTGTTTACTTCAGCTTCTCCGTAATTGATATATACTTCAGCAGAACGGCGGAAGTTCTCCGGATCTGCATTCGTATCTAACAATAATAAATACCCAAGAATGGTATGGCCGGCAATTTCGACCAAACGGCGAGCCTGAAAATCGATATATTCGTTGTCTTTTGTGTCAACGACTTTCGTCACCATTTGCTCAAAGATATGGGTCATGGCGATCAATCGTTTTTTCAATGGCTCTAATTCGGGAGCAACATGTACTTGCTCATATTCGCGCATTTGAGTCAGATAAGTTCCGGTGGTCACGTGGCGAATCGCAGCAACTACCTGCAATTGCGTTGTCCCTTCGTAAATATTGGTAATACGGGCATCACGATAAATTCGTTCGCAGGCATAATCTTTCATAAATCCGGAACCGCCATGTACCTGAATGGAATCGTATGCATTCTGGTTGGCGTATTCGGTACACATTGCTTTACCGAGCGGAGTAAATGCGTCGGCCAATTTTTTGTATTTTTTCAGTTCAGCGCTTTCTTCTGCGTCCAATTTGCGTTCTTTTTGAATATCTTCGAGCGTTTTATACATATCTACAAAACGTGCAGTTTCGTATAAAATGCCTCGAGAAGCGTCTGCTTTTGCTTTGATATTGGCAATCATTTCGTAAACGGCAGGAAACTCAATAATGGCTTTGCCAAATTGTTTCCGGTCTTTTGCATAAGCGATTGCTTCGCGATAAGCAGCTTCTGAAAGTCCTGTAGCCTGAGCCATAATGCCCAAACGGGCGCCATTCATCAATGACATGACATATTTGATCAAACCCATTTTGCGATCGCCGCAAAGTTGAGCTTTTGCATTTTTGTAAGTTAATTCGCAAGTTGGAGAACCTTTGATCCCCATTTTATTTTCGATCCGGCGGACGTTTACGCCACCATCGCGTTTGTCATAAATGAACATGGATAATCCACGACCATCTTTAGTACCTTCTTCCGAACGAGCCAACACTAAGTGAATATCGGCATCACCATTAGTGATGAATCGTTTCACTCCATTTAAGTACCAACAGTTGTCTTTTTCGCTATAAGTGGCGCGCAACATTACCGCTTGCAAATCGGAACCGGCATCCGGTTCGGTCAAGTCCATAGACATGGTTTCTCCGGCGCAAACGCGAGGAAGAAATTGTTTCCGTTGCTCTTCGTTACCGAATTCATACAATGTTTCAGCGCAATCCTGCAATGCCCAAAGGTTACAAAAACCGGCATCGGCACGAGCGACCATATCCGAAACCATGATAAAGCCTACCATGGGGAAATTCAATCCGTTGTAACGACGAGGCATGGAAAGTCCCATCAATCCGGCTTGCGTGGCCACGTCCAAATTTTGTTGCGTTCCCGGAGCATATTTTACCCGGTTATTGATTACCTGCGGGCCTGCATGATCTACTTCTTCCGCATTGGGAGCAATTACATCTCCGCAAATTTCGCCAACGACTTCCAGTACTTTTTCGTAGCTGTCCATTGCGTCCTCAAAATCTACCGGAGCGTAGTCATATTTCTCTGTATCTGAATAATTCCGTTCTCTTAATTCAACAATTCGCTTCATCAACGGGTGATGTAAGTGATGTTTCAATGACGGATTGTCTAAATAAAAGTTTGCCATTATAAATTTCTTTAATTTTGTTCTGTTAATTCTCTGAATTCCGAACTTCTGCCGGTTCTTCGGGATGAAAACGGTTTTGCAGCATTTCCACAAAATCCTCGACCTCTGTAAGCGCCCGTTTCGGAACAATATATACTACTCCTTTATTGGAATACAACAGCAGGTAACCGACGGCGTCTTCAAAGGACGACATCTCGGCCCAGGTCAAAGATTTGGAGCCATTGGCAGTGGACATTCGGATTCCTTCGTCTGAAAATTCCATTTCGCGATGGCCAAAAGCTTCCGGATTGTTTGCCTTGATTTTTTCAGCTGTCTTTACTAATTGTTTATCTGCATCTTTCCTTAAATAAAGGAGATATACCATGCACAAAATGACGACAACTGAAACTCCTGTCATCCAATCCGCTTCATGCCGGAGCAGATACAACACATTCAACACGACAAGGACAATGGTACCAATGATAAATACAGGAACATGCCACATGGGCGCTTTCTTATCCCTGAAATATTTTTGGATGACGACCCAATCGCTTGTGTGTAAATCGAATGCGAGTTTCATTATTTGCTGTTCTTCTTGTAATACTTAATCATTTTCGGAATCACAGTTTCTACTTCTCCGGTAATGACGTAGTCGGCTACGGTATTGATCGGTGCATACGGATCATTATTGATCGAAATAATCAATGACGATTCCTGCATACCGGCAATATGTTGGATTTGTCCGGAAATACCACAAGCGATGTATAATTTCGGGCGGACAGTAATTCCTGTTTGTCCGATTTGACGCTCATGTTCGGCAAAACCGGCATCTACCGCAGCACGGGAAGCGCCTACTTCAGCACCAATGGTATTCGCCAAATCGTAAAGTAATTGGAAGTTTTCTTTTGATCCCATTCCATAACCTCCGGCTACAATAATCGGAGATCCTTTGATATTCACTTTTGATTGTTCGATATGACGTTCGATCACTTTGATAACAAAATCGGTAGAAGAAACATAATCTTTTATTTCATGCTTTACGACTTCTCCTTTGTAATTGGCGTCATAAATTTCTTTCTTCATCACACCTTCGCGTACGGTAGCCATTTGCGGACGGCAATCGGGATTGATAATTGTTGCCACAATGTTTCCTCCGAATGCGGGACGAATCTGATACAATAAATCTTTGTATGTTTTATTGTCTTTCTTTTCTTCATGGTCGCCGATTTCCAGTGAAGTACAGTCGGCGGTCAACCCGCTATGTAAAGCGGAAGAAACCCGCGGGCCTAAATCACGGCCGATGCTGGTAGCTCCCATTAAGGCAATTTGAGGTTTTTCGTCACCAAATAATTTTACCAAGATGGAAGTATGAGGCAGTGATGTATATGGGAATAATTTTTCGTCATCGAAAATATGCAATACATCTACGCCGTAAGGAAAAACTTGTTTGCCGACTTCGTCTAATTTGGAGCCAATGGCAACTGCTTCTAATTTACATTTCAATTGATTAGCAAGCGCACGACCTTTGGTCAGCAATTCGAGGCTGACGTCTTCTACTTTGCTGTTTTCTAATTCAAGATATACAAATAGATTGTTCATATTACAATAATTTTTTAGAATGAAAGAAATGAAAATAATGAAAGGAATGAAAAAATTATTACTTTCATTGTTTTCATTACTTCATTTTTTTCGTTATCCAATGGTGTGGTTAGTAATCAATTCTACTATCAATTCTTCGATATCTACATCAGAAGAATCAAAAGTTTTACTCTCTTTGGCTTGGAAAACCACACTTTCGATTTTCTTTACCTTTGTTGGTGAACCGGACAAACCGCATTGTATTACATCTGCTTGTACGTCGGCAACGCTCCATTCTTCCAAATTCAGATAAGGGCGAATGCTGTATAGTTGTTCGTAATCGATTGATTCCGACTGTTTTTCAGTAACGGTACGGGCATGTTTGTATTTTTGCAACAATTTGGCGTTGCGTGGGCGGCATTCGGGAGCCGAACTGTTGACTGTTACCAACATCGGTAATTTACCTTCCACGACTTCGATTCCTCGTTCCAAACGACGTTTTACGCGGATGGCGCCTTTTTCTGCCGATTGAATTTCTTCAGCATAAGTGATTTGAGGAATGCCTAATTTTTCGGCTACCTGCGGACCTACCTGAGCGGTGTCTCCGTCGATTGCCTGGCGACCGCAAACGATGACATCGAATTTGCCGATTTTGCGGATAGCCATTGAGATTGCATAACTGGTAGCCAGTGTGTCGGCTCCGGCAAAAGCACGGTCGGTCAATAAATAACCGCCATCGGCGCCGCGGAACATTCCTTCGCGGATAATTTCAGCCGCACGGCCGGGACCCATTGTTAACAAAGTAACGGTAGAGCCTTCGTATTTATCTTTCAGATGCAATGCTTGTTCTAATGCATTTAAATCTTCCGGATTAAAAATCGCAGGCAAAGCGGCACGATTTACCGTGCCATCGGCCTTCATCGCGTCTTTTCCCACATTACGCGTATCGGGCACCTGTTTAGCTAATACAATAATTTTTAAACCCATGTTTTTATTTATTATTAATTTCGATAATTAATTTAAACGACAATATATTTATTTTCTTTGACTAATTTCAGATTTTTCATGTAATAAACAATCACATTATTGTCCTGAAATCTTTTATAAGCAAATCCCCATTGGGTTTTACTTTTGGTGTCTCTATATACAAATAATAAACAATTTTCTTCTTGGCCCAAGCCGCGATATGGTGATGGTCTGTGAGTTAGGATTCCTCCAAGATTGGAATGGATAGAGTTTATCATTAGCTCTCTTTTTTCAAATGCTCTTTTCTGAGAAGTCACGCCCTCTTTGATAAGATAGTTGACATAGTCTTCTATTATGTTCAGTATGTCTTGACTTATAATTATCATGGATTGGGGATTAGTCTTCTAATTGCCTCATCAATTCTATTTGAAAATTCTTCCAAAGTAATGCCATTACAAGCTTTTACAGCTTCTTCAAAACTCATTTGTGGTTTCAAAGAAGGACTTTCTTCACATACCACATTCGGAACATTAGTAAAATATTCTAATTCTTGTTCGGTAATTAAGATTTCGTCCATGGTATTACTATTTATTTTTTTGCTTTTGTCTTTGCCGTTTTCTTCGCCGGAGCTTTTTTATCCGGAGCTTTTTGTATGATTTCGATACATTCTGCATAAGTCAAATCGGCAGGCACTTTGCTTTTTGGAATTTTGTAATTTCCTCCGTCGAAAGCGATATAGGGGCCAAAGCGTCCATTTAGCACTTGCATTTTGGCATCTTCTGTGAACGTTTTGATTTGTTTATTGGCTTCTTTCGTTTTCTTTTCTTCGATCAGTTGGGTAGCTTCATCCAACGTAATAGTGAATGGACTCATTCCTTTAGGAATGGTGACATACGAACTTTCAAATTTGATAAAAGGACCGAAACGACCGATAGCTGCGGTTACAGCTTTGTCGTTGATTTCTCCTACCAGCCGGGGCAAAGCAAATAATTTCAGCGCTTCTTCCAATGTAATGGATTCGATGGATTGTCCTTTCATTAAGGAGGCGAATTGAGGTTTTTCTTCATCTTCGGCCAATCCGATTTGCACAAAAGGCCCATAGCGGCCAATTTTTACTGAAACCGGTTTTCCTGTTTTTGGATCAGTGCCCAGTAAGCGTTCACCGACTTTATGTTCAGTCTTTGTAGCGGCAACTTTTTCTACTACGGGGTGGAAAAATTTGTAAAAATCATCTACGGTGCGTGTCCATTTTTCTTCGCCTTCCGCTACTTTATCCAATTCTTTTTCGACATCGGCGGTGAAACCATAATCAAGTACATCAGGAAAGTATTCGGTAAGAAAGTCATTGACAACTAATCCGGTATCGGTTGGGAAAAGTTTGGCTTTATCTGCTCCGATGATTTCTTTTTTAGTTTTTGAGGATATTTTACCGTTTTTCAACTGTAAATTAATGAAGGTATGTTCGATACCATCTTTATTGCCTTTTTCCACATAACCGCGGTTTTGAATCGTGGAAATAGTAGGCGCATAAGTAGATGGACGGCCGATTCCTAATTCTTCCAGCTTGCGAACCAAACTGGCTTCGCTGTAACGTGGCGGACGTTGTGATAAACGCTCCATTACATCCGCTTCCTGTAATGCTAATTTTTCATTTGCTTTGAGAGGCGGAATTAATCCGGATTGATTTTCTTCGGTCGATTCGTCATCGTTGCTTTCCATATAAACGCGAAGGAATCCATCGAACAAGATAACTTCACCATTGATATAAAATTTGTCTCCGGCAATGGTGCTGATTCCAACGGTAACTGTAGTGCGTTCCAATTCTGCATCAGCCATTTGGGAGGCTAATGTCCGTTTCCAGATCAATTCATACAATTTTTGTTCGGGAGCGGAGGCTTTGATAGTCATTTTGTCCATGTAAGTCGGGCGAATGGCTTCGTGGGCTTCCTGGGCTCCTTTTGATTTGGTCTGGAATTGACGACCTTTTACATAGTTTGCGCCAAATTCGGTTTCTACTTCTTTCTTTGCAGCAGCAATCGCCATGGCAGAAAGATTGACCGAGTCGGTACGCATATAAGTAATGTGTCCTGCTTCATATAATTTTTGCGCTACAGACATGGTTTGTGCAACCGAAAATCCCATTTTTCGAGCAGCTTCCTGTTGCAAAGTAGATGTGGTGAATGGAGGTGCAGGCGTTTTTTTAGCCGGTTTCTTCTGCACATCTTCAACCGTTAGCGTAGCCTCTTTTAATTTTTCTAAAAATGTTTGGGCTTCTGCTTCGGTTTTTAGGCGACGACCTAATTCTGCTTTCAACACAGTGCCATCTGTCATGGTTAATTGTGCCAATACACGGAAAGAGCGTTCGGCTTGAAATGCATTGATTTCCCGTTCGCGTTCCACAATCAGGCGAACTGCAACGGATTGCACTCGTCCGGCAGAGAGCGACGGTTTTATTTTTTTCCATAAAACGGGAGAAAGTTCAAAGCCGACAATCCGGTCAATGATTCGGCGGGCTTGTTGAGCATCGACCAAATTGTAATCGATTCCCCGAGGATTTTCGATAGCATTCAGGATTGCATTTTTCGTAATTTCGTGAAATACAATTCGTTTTGTTGTTTCTTGTTTCAGGTCTAATACTTCGTATAAGTGCCAGGCAATGGCTTCTCCTTCGCGGTCCTCGTCGGAAGCAAGCCATACGGTCGATGCATTCCTGGCTTCTTTTTTTAATGTTTTAACTAAATCAGCTTTTTCGGGAGAAACAACATATTCGGGTTTATAATCATTTTTAATATCTATCCCCAATCCCTTGTCTTTCAAATCGCGGATATGCCCGTAACTGGACAGAACTTTGTAGTCCTTCCCTAAAAATTTTTCAATGGTTTTGGCTTTAGCGGGAGACTCCACGATGACTAAATTATTCTCCATATTCTTTATAGTTAATTTTTTACAGGCCGCAAAGTTAGGAAAAATTTCAGTACTGATAGATTAAAAAATGAAAAAAGCGAGCTTCTTGTTCGTTTTATCGCATTTCATCTTTCTTGAGATGGGGATATTGTTTTTGATTGTCCACTTTTTTTGCGGAATACAAAATAGCGTTATCTTTACAACAATTTAGGAGTCTAATTCTCCTGAAATCGTATCATGCAAACGTTTATGAATTTGAAAAGCATACCGATGAAGAAAATAATCTGAATATGATACAAGATTTTGCCGCGATTGATTTTGAAACAGCCAACGGAGAACGGGGAAGTGTTTGCAGTGTAGGTATTGTGATTGTTCGATCCGGAGAGATTGCAGATAAATTCTATTCTCTTATTTGTCCCGAACCCAATTATTATAATTATTGGAACACACAAATTCATGGATTGACGCAAGCCGACACCGATTCGGCGCCTGTTTTTCCTCCTGTTTGGGCGCAAATTGAAGAAAAAATTCGGGATTTGCCTCTTGTCGCCCACAACAGTCCTTTTGATGAAGCCTGCCTGAAAGCTGTTTTTCGTATTTACCGGATGGATTATCCTGATTACAAATTTTACTGCACCTGCCGGGCGGCACGAAAAGCATTTCCAGCATTAGAAAATCATCAGTTGCATACGGTGGCGGCACATGTGGGGTTTGATTTGACCCGGCATCATCATGCGCTGGCGGATGCGGAGGCGTGCGCTAAAATAGCGAGGGTGATACTTTAATTCCTGAACCGCTCTGCTAAGATTTCTGTGCAAATTTTGAGCATTCTCCCAATTATTTCCATTCCTTTCTTACGAGAAATGCGGATTGATTCCCCCACAACAAGCATATCTTCGATAGTGGGTAAGCCATTACCGTTTACAGAAGTAGCATGTTCGTCATGATAACCTTCGCTGCTACAGGTAAGATCGTATGCCGGGGACAGCGACCATTTTCCTTCACGACAGATAAAACTGAAGTTTTTGGCATGGTCATCTTTGTTGTCGGTCAAGATGTTGAAAACCATCCGGCGGAACATTTCATCTACCTGCTCCGGATCTTGCGTTAAATAGCCGGTCAGATGAAGTAAGGTTTTATAGTCTAATTTGGGATTGTAAATAGATTCGTTAAGAAGTGCGCCCACAGTCGCAATATGCAGGCGTTGACCACTTTCTATATCAAAACGTTTGCTGGCAAAATAGTTGACCTGAAGTAGTTTAAACTCCGGAACGTCAATTCCACAAGTACGCGCCACTTCATTATATAGAAACTCCATTTGCCCCATATTCAGCGGGTCGTAAGTATGGCGAAATTTCACAAGCCATGCACCTTCTTCATCCTGGTACAAACATTTTGGACGACAACCACCGGAATTACCACTGTTAAAATAAAGGACATCCGCACCAGTATTTGTTTTTTCGGACAGAATATCCAGTGCTAATTGTTGTAAATAATCCAACTCAGGTAAAGTTTTGTCCTCGCCGATAAATGATTCAGGAATATAAGATAGAGCTCCCATACCGGCAGTTCCAACAATGCTCAACCGCTGAATTGGCGTTAGGGAACTATCATCGATTCCTTGCTTTTTCAGCATTCGGTTCAACAGATAGCGGCCATAGCCATCGGGCAAACTGTCTTCAAATATGCCGAAATTACCCCAAAAAGGTTCCGGCTTTGCAATAAACAATTCCGGCTTCAGAGGCAAATCCAATGGCGAAATAGAAAATCCGGATAACAACCATTCTTTATCGTATTGAAACGCGCACTGGCGATTATCGGGAGTCATTGTTAATTCGCCGACTTTTCTATCGCGAAATAAAACAGATAATTTATTGATTGGTTTCACGGCTACCTCTTTTACGTCCCTTATTTTTGTTGATTGTATCCAACTCTTCCATTGTGCTGTATTGCGGTTGAGACAATAATTCTTTTACATCTTTTGTATATCCCAATGCTTTGGCCAAAGCAATATACGAAGGTAGAGAAATGGCATATTTTTGTTCAAATTTGGCAATGGTAGCTGTAGGCACGCCACTCATTTTAGAAAGGACATGGCGAGATAATCCTTTTTCCAAACGCCGCTTTTGAAGATTTTGTGCTAATAATTTCAAAATATCTTCAGTAGTATCAATATCAAAGTTGTAAATCGAAGGCATATAATAATATTCGTTAATAGTCATTTTGCTTATTAACAGATATGATGATATCTTTTACAAAGATAAAAATTTTGCGGCAGAATACGAATTAAAACTTGATATTTGCTCCCAACATGGCGTTAAATCCCTGCGCCGGATAACCATACCACAAATCATATTCCTGGAACAATAAATTATTTGCTTTGATATAAAAAGAAAAGGTATCGTTAATGGAATAAGTGCCTTGCAGACTCAATTCATTGATATTTTTCATCGTCATTTCTTCCGCATCGACTAATTGCTTACGTCCGGTTTCGAGATGGTATTTTAAATCTAAACGAAATGGGAATGGGAGTGTGTAACCCAACAGGAAATCGGTTTCGAACTGAGGTTTATTCCAGGCGCCAAAGGTACGCGGACCGCCGTCTGATTCATCGCCATCCAATGTGTAATGATAATATACGGCTTTCAACCCGGTTTCGAATTGACTGCCAAATTGATATTTTAAATTAGTTCCGAGCTTAAATACTTTTGCATTTTGGTAATCGGCAGAACTGAAATTCAATCCTAACCAATTGTCGGGGACAAAGGTGTCTGCGAAAGCAGGCGTATAAAAATAGTCATCTTTCGTAAATCGGTATCCGGTAAATAAATCGATCCAAAGGTTGGGAACTACTGAAGTTTTGAATCCGACTGTTGCATCGAGCATGGTGTAGCCGTCTTTAACGCGTAATGTGGGATTAACATACCTATTTTCATAAAAGACCGGTTTCATACTGTTGTCTTTCAATTCACCGGTAGCCTGCAAATACAATGCAATGGTTTCTATCGGATGATAAATGAACTCAATGTCAGGCGAAAACATCATTTTATCTTCATAATTGAATAAAAAATGTACCCAGGCGCCTAATTTTAACGCCCAATCTCCTCCATCAATTTTGTAATATGGATTTAAGGCGACATTGGCATAATTGTCGTAACTGTTCCACGAATAGGTAGTCATGCGCATATATGCTTCCAGGCCTATCAATTGGTTTCCATTAAATTCTTTGCCGACATTTGCTTTTGCTTTGAAATAATTTTCTTTCAAGCCGGAGTTGTCTGTGTGAAGAGCATATTTTTGCCGGAAATTGGAATAATTGACATCAAACAAATAATGCCATTCGCTTTCTTGCTGCGAAGTAAGTCCCAGTCGTATGTCAAAGATGTTATTCGCCTGATTGGGAGCATTATCAGGATTCACATCTCCATCCTTTCCTATGCCATAATAGTTGAATGCAGAATAAGTGTAACTGGCGTCGGCATACAATTTACACAACTCAAAATTGTGCAAATAGCTTAATCCTCCCAGGTTATCGTTGATTTTCATTTTGCCTTTTTCATCGTATTGCAGATAATTTACATTGCCGTTGCTAAAACGGTTGGAATAAAATACCGATAATTTGTCATTTGGCTGATTGAGAATCTGGTATCCGGCATCGCCGTTGAAATCAAAGAAAGTGCCGGCGCCTAAATTCAAATACCCTCGTTTGTTGGAAGATTGTAAATCTGTAAAATAATTTCCCGGATTCAACTGAAAAATTGATAACCGGACATCATAAGGTGTCGAAAAATCAATATATTCGATGGATGCCTTTGTGGGTTCCGGTTCCCGGATTTCGGGTAACGAATTGATTTTCGAAGCATCCTGAACGGTGGGTGCATATTCTTTCTCGAGTGTTAATTCCCGTTTCACAGAATCTTGTGCCGAAAGACATCCTGCAATACCTAACAAGATAAACATTGCACTTATTCTCATTATATTCATTTTTTTCATTGTCTTCATTTTTTCATTTATTATTGGCTCAGTCCTGCCAGCCGTTGCTGAATCATGGTGGGGATGTCGTCTCCTGTATTTTTATAATTATGTTGCAAACTTTCCAGATATTGACGGGCCAATACTAAATCGTTTCGACTTTTATAAATATCGGAAAGGAGAATATAGCTCCGCGCCAACCAATAAGCATGAGGCGTTCCCTGTTTGATATATTCCTGTACTTCGGCTTCGGCCTGTGCCGCAGAATGGTTGTCGAAATAATACTGCGCCAGCAAATATTTGGCTTCAGCTCCATAAGCCGTTCGCGTGTCTTTAGATAAAATTTTCCAATCGGCAGCGGCTTTATCCGTTTGTTTCGTTTCGACATAGGCTTTGGAACGATTATACAATGACTCGTTATATAATTCGGGATCCAATTTGCTTTCTTTTAGTAAAATATCTGCCATTTGAATAATGGTGGCATTATCTTTTAACCGGACTGCCGAACGCATGGCTCCGGCCAATGCTTTTTCGAGGAAAGCAGTATTTCCGGCGGCAACTACTTTTTGAAAATAATTTTTTGCCGGTTCGTATGCTTTCTGATTGTACTCAATTTGTCCTAAATAATAATTAGCATTGGCTGAAAACGAGCCTTCTGCAAATTGATTCAGATAATTTTGCATGGCCGTTTTGGCTTGTTGTTCATCGCCACGCATAAAAAAACGTTCGGCAGCCAGATAAGTCAACGAATCCTGTTCGCTGGCTCCAAATTTGGCTTCGCCGCCTTGTTTGTTTGCGTATTGAGCATATCCCGATACATCATTCATTTCTACATAGACCGATTTCAAATCCTGCATGGCTACGCGGGCTTCTTCACTTCCGGGATATTTTTCAATTACTTTTTTATATGCGGTAACCGATTTTTTCAGATCATTTTGATTGAAATACAATAATCCGATTTGAACTCCGGCTTTACGGGCATAAGCGCTTTGCGGATATTTATTCATCAGATTTTCAAAGGTTTGGATGGCCGGATTCGGATTTTCCATCATTACGTACGCACGTCCTTTTTCATACAATGCGTCAGGAACATAACGCGAATCGGGATAATTTTGAACCAGCAAATCCAATTGATTGATTTTTCCTTTGTAATCTTTTTGTAAACCCAATACGAATCCTTTTTGATAAAGCGAATAAGCTGCCATTGACGGTTGTAATTTTACCGCTTGCGAATAAGCATTTTCGGCAGCTGCAAAACTTCGTTTGTAAAAATAACAGTCGCCAATCCGCGCATAAGCGTCGGCCAATTCGGGTTTGGAAGTATCTTTTTCTGTGTTTACATAATTTTGAAGAGTGGATTGTGCCGGATCGTATTGGTGTTGCTGAAAATAACAGTATCCCAATCCGTAATAGGCATTGGGGAGTAATTGCGGATCGCGATTGGATGCCGATAAGAAACTCCGGTAATCAGTTGCTGCAGAACTGTAATCTTCTTTCCGGTAATAAGCTTCAGCCCGCCAGAAAATCGCTTGTGATTTTTCTAAAGGAGCATAATTTCCGGCAGTGATTGCTTTGGTAAAATAGGATAATGCCGCTAAATATTCAGCATTAGTGAAATATACGGTGCCAAGATGGTAATAAATTTTTTGCTTGGCTTCCAAAATTTTAGTTCCCGGATTTTTAATTTTTTCGATGGACCGCAATGCTGTATCATAATTTTTTGTGGTCAAATAAACTTCGACCAAGCAGTCGTTGATTTTGTCTGCGTAACGGGAATTGGGGTAGGTGTTGACAAAATTTTCCAATACTGTAACCGATTCTCCAAAACCCGAAGATGAGGTTTGATAAAGCAACAAGGCATAATTATACATGGCGAATTCTTTGATTTGAGGATCGAAATTCGCACGGGAAGCTGCTTCAAAAGCCATCAATGCATTTTTGGAATCTCCGGTTTTGAGATAAGCCTGTCCCAAATGCAAATTAGCATTTTGTCCCATAGCATCTTCCAACGAAATTCCATGACCCAAATAGGTAATTGCCGAACGGTAATCTTTTAATTTGAAATAAGCCATTCCCAGCATGTACATGTCATTGCGCGAACCGGTTCCGGCCATTTTTGCATAAGTGGACAAGTATTTTGCCGCATTATTGTAATCTCCTTCCTGAAAATAAGAAACGCCTATCAGACGGTTCATTTCGGCATTATTCTCTTCATGAGGATATTTGTTGAGCAACTCGGTTCCGTCATGAATCGTTTGCGTATAACGTTTCTGAATAAAATGGATTTGTGTGATATAATACAAAATTCCGGGATGAAACTCGGATGTGTTTTTCATATTGCTAAACAACTGCAATGCGGAATCGTATTCACCGTTTTGATACAACATGCAGGCGTAATAGTAAGTGGCCGGCACATGATATTTTTCACTATTATCCCTTAATAATCCGAACAACCGGCGGGCTTCGTCATTTTTCTTTAGCTGCAAATTGGAATAGGCCATCCGAAATGCGTAATCTTCCTGGTCTTCAATCGATAGTAGATCCAGTTCGCAACGTTTGAACCAAAATTCCGCCAGTTTATATTCATGTTCGGCAAAATGCAATGATCCAATCATAAATGCTATCTCATTGGCATGGCGGTCTTCGGGATATTGATCCAAAAAATCCTTTAAATCAGCGATCACTTCTTGGTTTCCTTGTTTATACGCGGAGGCCAACAATAAAAAATCGGCTTCCTGCTTTTCTCCTTTTGAAACCGACAACAGCTTATATTGGGTTAATTTGTCAATACAACCGGCATAATTTTTATCGTTGTACATGTTTTTTGCTTCAAAGAAAAGGCGGTCGGGGGACACAAATTCAGCGTTTCGCTGAGAAAATAAAACCTGCGATGCAAAGAGGCAACACAAAAAAAGGATGTTTGTTTTTTTCATTTTCCTATGGAATAAGAATGATGCGGACAAAGTTACAATTTTCTTTTTTGAACAGAAAAAATACTGGGATTCGGAGTATTTAAAAATTATGAAAAATGTATTAGCTTTAATTAAAAATCCAGTATTTACAAATCGACAGTACTTCCCGGCAATAGGCTGCCAAACGTAAATACCATCTTACACCGGCAGCATAAAAGTGTGTTTCGATATCGAAATCCGATGCGATCATTTCAGATCTATAGACATGATAATCGCTTGTAATACAGGCAACCGTATAAAATTTTCCTTCAAAGTATTTTTCAAATAAAATGCCGGAGTGAACAAAATTTTCTATGGTGTTGGTAGATTGATCTTCCATGAAGATCTGCGTTTCGTCAATTCCGTGTTGAACTAAATAACGTTTCATGGCTTCCGCTTCAGGAATATTTTCGTTATGGCCTTTTCCTCCACTGACAAATACAGGAACATTCGGATTTACGGAAAGATATTCCAGGCATTTATCTAATCGCGATTGCAGCACGGGCAATATGGTTTCTCCCCGGATGCCACAGCCAAGCACCAGAACACAATCTTCATCAAATGCCGTTGAATCGCGGTTCCCTCTGACGACAATGATACTGATAATAACGAGAAAAGCAATTATTCCTGCTCCGGAAAGGACGATAAGAAGTTTTTGTAATTTGTTCGGCATTTTATGAAAACATAAAGCCGTTATTATCAATATAATGCCAAATATGAAAGCCATTACCGTTCCGGAAGTGATTCCAAACGCGATTACAAGAATAAGAGCAGAGAGGATGCAAATGATTCCAGTTATAACGGCGATTTTTTTGAGCATATTTGCAATAAAAAAAGTCTATCAAATTTAGTTTTGACAAAGATACTGCTTTTTTAGTGGTACTTGCATAAATTCACAATGAATTGTTTCTAAATTTAGAAACAATTCGTTATCTTTGTGGCAAACTATGAAAAAATGCAGTGCTTTCAAACTAAATTTTTAGAAGAAGCTGAACATTTTATTGCAAAATTTAGATATTAAGACGATCAAAAAAATCTTCTGCAATATTAATGATCCTGCACTTTTTAAAAAGTTGCAAGATGATATATGGGAGTTTCGAACAAAATTTAATAGAATGCAGATCAGATTACTTGCATTTTGGGACAAATTGGACAATGATATAACATTAGTTATTGCAACGAATGGATTCACTAAAAAAACGGATAAAGTTCCTAAGCAGGAAATAGAGAAAGCGATTAATATGAAAAAAATGTATTTTGCAAATAAAGAAAACAACAAATAACATGGCAAAGCAAGAAATGAATTCTTACTCGTTTGCCGAAATGAAAGATAAATATCTTGGTAAAATCGGCACACCCGAAAGAGACGAATATGAATACGAACTTCACATGGAAGTATTAGGTAGAATGATTAAAGCTGTAAGGCAACAACAACATTTGACCCAAGAACAATTAGGAGAATTGGTAGGCGTACAAAAATCTCAAATTTCCAAACTGGAAAGTAGTGCCAATAGCGCCACTATTGATACTATTCTAAAAGTATTCAAAGCGTTGAAGGCCGAAATCCATTTTAATGTGAGAATTGAGAACAAATATATTCAATTAGTTTGACGACTATGCACCCTTTATCCCAATTCAAATTCTGTCCCAAATGTGGATCTTCGGCTTTTCATGAACATAATTTCAAGTCGAAAGCATGCACCAATTGCGGGTTTGTTTATTATTTCAATTGCAGTTCTTCCACGGCTGCATTTATAAAAGATACTAATGGGCGATTGCTTGCAGTGAGACGTGCCAAAGAACCGGCAAAGGGAACGCTCGACCTGCCCGGCGGATTTGTCGATATGGACGAAACAACTGAAGAAGCTATGGAGCGTGAGATATTGGAAGAAACCGGATTGCAGGTTGCCCATTTACACTATCTGTTTTCGATTCCTAACCGGTACATGTATTCCGAATTTGAAGTGCATACAGTAGATATGTTTTTTGAATGCTTGATCGACGATTTTTCGCATGCAAAAGCAGATGACGATGCTTCAGAAATCGTATTTTTATACCCGAATGAAATTAATCCGAGTGACTTTGGTTTGGAGTCTATTCGCAAAGCAATTGTCAAATGGCACGCGGATGACACGGATTAAACAGATTTAAATTTTTTTAGTGATTATGATAATTATTAAACTTATGAGCGGAAACCTGTTTAATCTGTGTCATCCGCGTGCCATTTCATTACATTACAACAATTAAATTTTGAACTTTATGAATACTGTTTTCCCGGAAATTATTTCCGCTTCATTAACGATACCAAAAGTAAGAGTTGCTAAAACAATCGAATTACTGAACGATGGCGCCACTATCCCCTTTATCAGCCGTTACCGGAAAGAAGTGACCGGCGGACTGGACGAAGTGGCTATCGGAGACATCAAAAATCAGTACGATAAACTGACCGAATTAGCCAAGCGGAAAGAAACAATCCTTAAAACGATCGAAGATCAGGAAAAACTGACTCCGGAACTAAAACAACGCATCGAAAATTGTTGGGATAGCACCGAACTTGAAGATATTTATCTTCCGTATAAACCCAAAAGGCAAACAAAAGCTGAAATCGCCCGTAAAAAAGGACTGGAACCGTTGGCGAAAATCATTATGTCGCAGTTTGAGCGAGATATTCAATCAAAAGCGGCTCAGTTTATTACAGATGAAGTGAAAGATGTGGAAGAAGCGTTGCAAGGCGCGCGTGACATTATCGCCGAATGGGTCAACGAAAATGAAGGCGCACGCAATGCGCTCCGGAATTTGTTTAACCGCCATGCCATAATTTCTTCAAAATTAGTAAAAGGCAAAGATGAAGAGGCGGCCAAATATCGCGACTATTTCGATTGGAGCGAACCGCTCGCTCGTTGTTCTTCACATCGATTATTGGCCATGCGTCGTGGCGAAGCCGAAGGTTTTTTGAAAGTCAACATTTCTCCGGAAGATGAACCTTGTCTCGAAATGCTTCACCGCCGTTTTGTAAAAGGAGCCGGAGATGCTTGTGATCAAGTGGAAATAGCCGTTAGCGATGCTTACAAACGATTATTAAAACCATCGATTGAAACGGAATTTGACAACCTTTCGAAAGAAAAAGCGGATGTTCAGGCCATCAAAGTTTTTGCAGAAAATCTGAAACAGCTTTTGCTCGCTCCTCCTCTCGGACAAAAACGGGTACTGGGTGTTGACCCAGGATACCGCACCGGATGCAAATTAGTTTGTTTGGATGCTCAGGGAAATTTACTTCACAACGAAACCATTTATCCTCATCCCCCTCAAAATGAAAAAAGTAAAGCAGGGATGAAAGTCGTTTCGTTGGTGAGTACTTATAATATTGATGCAATCGCCATTGGAAACGGGACCGCCAGCCGAGAAACGGAAGGTTTTATCACCAACTTGCGCTACGACAAAAAATTGCAAGTGTTTGTTGTCAGCGAAGATGGCGCTTCTGTTTATTCGGCATCTAAAATCGCACGCGAAGAATTTCCTGAATATGATGTTACTGTCCGCGGCGCTATCAGTATTGGTCGCCGGTTGATGGATCCACTCGCCGAATTAGTAAAAATTGATCCAAAATCCATAGGTGTTGGGCAATATCAGCATGATGTGGATCAAACCAAATTGAAACAATCACTCGATCAAACGGTGGAAAATTGCGTAAACTCGGTTGGTGTCAATTTGAATACCGCCAGTAAACATTTGCTGACTTACGTTTCGGGATTAGGTCCGGCATTAGCACAAAATATCGTAGATTACCGTGCTGAACACGGAGCATTTTCCAGTCGAAAAGAACTATTGAAAGTGCCACGCTTAGGTGAAAAAGCATACGAACAATGTGCGGGATTCCTTCGTATTCCCGATGCAGAGAATCCGTTGGATAATTCTGCGGTTCACCCCGAAAGCTATAAAGTTGTAGAGACAATGGCCAAAGACCTAAGTTGCAATGTGGCTGAATTGATTTCCAACAAAGAATTGAAAAAGAAACTGTTTCTGGAAAAATATGTTACCGAAAAAATCGGAATCCCCACTTTGACCGACATTATGGAAGAGTTGGATAAACCCGGTCGCGATCCGCGGAAAGGCATCAAGGTATTTGAGTTTGATCCGAATGTCCAAACAATGAATGACTTGCGGGAAGGAATGGTATTGCCCGGAATTATCAGTAACATTACCAACTTCGGATGTTTCGTGGATATAGGCGTTAAAGAAAAAGGCTTGGTTCATATTTCGGAAATGGCTGATAAGTTTGTATCCGATCCAACAGAAATCGTGTCGTTGCATCAGCATGTGCAGGTAAAGGTACTGAGTATTGATTTTGAAAGGAAACGGATACAGTTGAGCTTGAGGGTATAACTAAATTTTTAACAATGAATAAAAACAAGAAACTACAAATTCGGAATAGTACGGCCGAATTTTTAGTATTTACTTCCCAATCTGGAGGAAATACGATTGAAGTGCATCAATTCCCAACGTGCCACACAATTTCGTCAATGGGCAACATCTGTTTTGCGGGATTATGCGATTCGAGGTTATGTCATTGACAAAAAGCGCATGGAAAACGGCATATTCCTCAATGAAGATTATTTTGAACAAATTACATTATGCCATGCAGGGTCATACAGCAGCAGAACTGATTATGGCAAGAGCGAATGCCGAAAAAGAACACATAGGATTGTAAATGAATTGCCGTTGGTTTTCAACCAACGGATATGAAAAAATCCCTTTTTTATAAAAAGGCTTTAGCCCAACTGTTTAGAATTATTGGACTAAAGCCGATATGTAGTGTCATTCTTTTGTCCGTCAGTTGAAACTGACGGCAATTGAAACCTGGTTTAAGGATATTATTGCTTTGTATCACTTATTAAGGTACAACTACTTTTGCACTTGTATTATTTACTCTTACAATATAAATGCCTTTGCCTAACTGTATCTCTGTATTTCCGGCAATAACGGATTCATATATTTTCTGACCGGAAAGATTATAAATCGATACAGGCATTTGTTCTTTCGTTTCAATGGCGATACCATTTACCAACGATTGAATGGCGATATTGTCTGCTTTGATTGGGATGATTGCTGATGTTATAGAAAAGAATTTTTTCCATTCGGCGGCAGCTTTGTATTTGGTTTCAGCGCCTCCCGGAACATATAATTTACAAGTATTGTACACATCATAAAAACAGTTAGAGCCTGCTGTCGGCGGATTTGGATTTTTACTGTGGATTTCTTTTAATCCATAGCACCCATAAAATGCTTGTGAACCTATCGAAGTAATACTACTCGGAATAGTTACATTCGTCAGACCTGTACAACCAGAAAAATCAGAATTGCCAATTGAAGTCACATTGTTGCCAATAGTAACCGAAGTTAAAATTTTGTTTCCTGCAACTGGTGAACTGTAATTCACTAAATTTCTACCCCAATGAAAAGTTTTTATGGGGCAGTTGGAAAAGGGTTTATAGGTATAACGATTGAACGATAAAGGAGTTATTCCGTCTGCCAAAGTTACATTTGTTAATCCGGTGCAATCAGCAAATGCCCCACTTCCTATCGAAATAACATTATTTGGTATGTTGAGGCTGGTTAATCCCGAGTAACGAAAAGCTTCACTTTCAATTGAGGTAATGCTACTCGGAATAGTTATGTTTTTTAAATCACTGCATTGGTAAAACATACCGCTTTCTATTGTAGTAATGCTTGTTGGAATGTTTATGCTTGTCAAGCCCATACAACCGGAAAAAGCGTAACTTCCAACTGAAGCAACATAGTTGCCAATCGTAACTGAAGTCAAAACTTTATTATCCGCAACCGGCGAACTAAAATCTACTAAATTTCTGCCCCAATGGAAAGTCTTTATGGGACAGTTGGAAAAGGGTTTATAGGTATAACGATTGAACGATAAAGAAGTTGTTCCGTCAGCCAAAGTAACATCTGTCAATCCGGTACAATTGGAAAAAGCTCCACTTCCAATTGAAGTAACCGTATTTGGGATAATGATCTTTGTTAGTCCGGTACCATAAAAAGCCGAACTTTCGATTGAAGCACACTACTGGGAATAGTAAAACTTGTTATACTACTGCATTGATAAAATATGCCGCTTTCTATTGTTTTTATACTTGCTGGGATGGCTACACTTGTCAAAGCAGTACAACCAGAAAAAGCGTAACTTCCGACCGAAGTAACACTGTTGCCGATTGTTACTAAGGTCAATGCAGTGTTCCCCGCTACCGGCGAACTGAAATCCACTAAATTTCTGCCCCAATGAAAAGTCTTTATGGGACAGTTTGAAAATGGTTTGTAAGAACTGCGATTGAACGATAGAGGAAGTGTTCCATCTTGCAAAGTTACATTTATTAATCCGGTACAATTAGCAAAAGCCTTACTTCCAAGTAAAGTAACTGTATTCCCGATGGTTAAGGTTTGTATTGAAGTACCACTAAATGGATTACCAGAAGAAGAGGATAATGTTCTTCCAAAATGCAATGTTTGAAGTGGACAACCAAAAAACCAATCGGTTTTAGTACCTCGCGGATATTCACTGCCATTATAGTAAAAACTACTAAAGTTTAATGCAACAGGCCCATTTTCGATAGTGACGGTTTTTAAATTAGTACAGTTTTTAAATGCTTCACCTTCTATTTCCGTAACACTGTTTGGAATGGTTATAGATTGAAAATTATTGTTTGGAACATGTTCCATATAAAACGCTTGTCTTCCGATTTTGGCAACAGAAGAGGGAATAGTTATTTTTTGCAAGTTTTTTAAATCGTGAAAGGCGCGGTCTCCAATATTTGTTACGCCATCTTGTATTACAACAGTTGTTATGGAAGAACTATTGTCATAGTATTGATAGTTCCAGGGCGCTTCACCTTCGGTAGAAGACCAGAAATCAGCCATATTACCACTGCCGTCTATGCGCAAAGTAGAACCTGATACATACGCGCGAACTCCATTGCCGCCTCCATCTTTAATCTGCCAAGGGTCGGAAGATGTTCCGTTGCCTTGCCAGGCCATTACATTATTAGTAAAAGCACAAAAGGCAAATAGCAATACGCTAAACATTGCTACATTCAATTTCTCATTTCGTTTCATAATCATAATCATAATAAAAATTGTATTTATGCACTCAAAATCCCTATGAGCAAGTTATTTAAACTAAAAAAGCGTGGGACTTTAACTTTATTTGCGCTCGAGGTCTTAGGATACCTGTACATCAAATAGAAGTAGCCCACGCCGGTATAAACGACGTGAGCGCCGACTTTCTACTCCTGATGTACATTGAAAATTTCCTAAGTTTTCGAGCACAAGAATAAAAGCTAACGCTTTTTCTAATATGTTAAATCAAAAATTTTTCTGTTTCTTTTCGTTTTTATTTAGTTGTTGAATTTGCAAATATAAACATTATGGTTCAAATTAAAAAAATGAAGGGCACCAATATTATTGTGCATTTTTCTTTAAAAGTTCACGAGCTGCTTCAATCAACGTATCATAACCATTGGCTGCATCATCCGGCAATAAATCGACATGAATATCCGGATCAATACCGAATTCAATCTGTTCTTTATTGGCATCAAATGAAGGGCAGGCCGAGAAACGTACAGCCCAGCCATTGGGTAATTCGGAAGAAAAAGGAAGTCCGCCACCACCGCCCGTTCGGTCTCCTAAAATGGTGACATTCGGAAACATGCGCACAGCGTTTACAAAATCGTTGGTGGCGCTGAAACATTTTCGATTGGTAAGTACAACGATCGGTTTTAAATAACGAATACGTTCTGAAGGCTCGATATATTTTGGATAGGGCGTTGAAAAATCATTGTGCCCTTTACCCGTTTTGTGCTGTATATAACCGACTAATATTTTTTCGTTGGTAAGACGCGAGGCCAATGATTCTGAAATGGAAAGGTATCCTCCACCGTTATTTCTTACATCGATAATGATTCCGGGACATTTTGCAAATCCGGCAAAAATATAATCCAGATTGTTTTCGCTTAAAGAACCCGAAAAATCGCCATAGTACATATATCCAATGCTATCCTTCAACATAGTGCAGCGGGCGCTACCGGCAATCCGGTAGTTTGTTCCTAAATAATTCGGATTATAAATCAGGTCGGTATCAAAATTAGTTGGATAATCTTCGTACCATTTCCAATATCGTCCGATATCCCAGGAGGAATACAGATTGACATGGCCGTCTTCTAATTCCTGCAACATAAGGCTTAACGTGTCAAATAAGGCGACATCGCTCATGTTTTCGCTGATTTTTGCGGCATATTGGGTGTGGATTTGTTCCCAGTCGATATTTTTATATTCGAAAAAGCAATAATGTTCGTCCATTATTTTCCATAATGCTTCAAAATTGCCGCGCTGGGAATTGTCGTAAGGTTCTACATCAACGCATGCTGCAACGGTAAATGCAAGAAGTATTAACGAAAATATGAAACGGTTTTTATTCATAAACACTGTGGTATTTGGAGGATGTTTTTCTTCCCGGAATAGTATAGAAATTTTTTGCTAATCCAATGAAAAATGAATTGGAATATAATTTGGTTTGAATGTCATTCACATCGGTTTCGTAAAGGGAATTCATGTATGTTAACCGAAGAATGGTTCGTTTGAAAGGAAGTTCAACGGTAACCAGATTCCGCATTATTAACTGATTATGAAAAGAGGCAAAGTGAAATAAATTGTCATCATCCCCTAATGAAACTTCATAATACGATTGGCCGTAATGTAACGAATACAATACGCCGGCAACAGGCATATTGAGTTGAAACCGGATTTTTAAGGGTTGTTCTTTGATTTGCAAGCGGTAGGCGGCGATGGCCGACAATCCTACATTGATATTGGCTTTCATGGTGGCGGGATTGTTTCCGTTGCGGAGATTGTAAATTCCTCCCAGCAAACCGTTTATTTGAGCGCCGGTAAAAAGCTGAAAATGTGGCGCCGGCTCAAACCGGTAATGCATGGCATAACCATATTCGGCAAATGCTGTATATTCCACGTTGGTGCCCGGAGGATTCATAACGCTGGCGATATCCAGGTTGAATAAATGTTGGGATGAAATGCGTCCGTTCATCAAACCAGTCATTTTGATTTGCTCGTACAGTAAACCGATAGTGGTTCCGGTATATGTTTGCGGAGATAAATAGGTGTCATAGACAGAAGCGCCTCCAATGCCCACCATCGAGGATTGGTAAACCAGGTTAACGGGGAATTCAGTGTCAGTATTTTGTGCGTAAACGGGTAGAGACAACAGGATAAACAAACAGAACGACAAGAGTACGCCAGGGTACGGGGTACGGGGTACGGGGTACGGGGTGCAGGGTACGAGGTGCAGGGTGCAGGGTACGGGGTGTTGTTTATTTGTCTTATGTGTCATCTTCATCAAAATTCAATTTTTGCTGGCCAATGATTTCATCCAAAATATCGGAAGGAGTTTGATCGTCATCTTCCGGTTCTATATCAACATCCTGAATGGCCTCTTCCGGTTCTGGTTCCGGAAAACGCAAGGGCTCCAATTCATTGATGGTTTCCACTTCATAAGTCGTGATCCGTTTGCCTTTGGCTTTGAAGCTTTTGATTCCGATAAAAGTTTCCACATCGATTTCCAATGGTTCGCGGAAACTGTTTCCTCCTCCGAATTTTACTTCGATCCGGGGATATACCTGGTCGGATAACAGGATTAAGCGGGAATCCGGATTTTCTCCCAACATATTTTGTTTTTTATTGCCGGCTTCCAAGGCAAATCGTTTCAGGTAAGGACTTCCTTGTTGATCAGCATCATAAAGCGCTGCCGACCAGATTTTGTTGGGATTGAATTTTTCAATAACTTTGATATTGTTGTCGTAATGGTTGCCGGAATCAAAATTGGTGGTGTAAAAATCTCCGTTTTGATTGATGACCAAAATTAAATCGTCGGCAAAAAATTCTCCTAAAAATTCTCCGCGTCCATCGTAATTGAGGCGCAATACATCGTGATCGAACCAAACTTTGCGTCCTCCTAAAGTAGAACCGCCTTTCTGTTTCAGGGAAATTTTGTGTACTTCGGCTTTTGTCAGGACATTTCCCATTGATTGGCGTCCTTTGATGGCGATGTCGCTGAAATTTTTGTCAAATACAAGCAACTTTTGCCGCGGTTTAGGTTTCAGGATGATTTTAATTGTTTCTGCTTCTCCGTTGGGATTGGCAGAGAAATAAACGATGCGGCTACCGGGTCCGCCCTGAGTTACATCATATTCTTTATCGCGGGTAATGCCGGTTACTGCGAAGCGTTTGACATAATGAGCGCCCATTTTTCCATCGCGATATACTACATTGTAAATGGTTCGGTTGTCGTTTCGTTTGAAAACGTTGAGGTACAGAACATTTTTCCCGACGAACATTTTTTCCGAAATTTTGACTACTTTATATTTTCCATCTTTAAAGAAAATAATGACATCGTCGATATCGGAGCAATTGCAAATGTATTCGTCTTTTTTCAATCCGTAACCGATAAAACCTTCGGCGCGGTTGATGTAGAGTTTTTCATTGGCTTCGACCACTTTGGCGGCTTCGATGGTGTCAAAACTGCGGAGTTCGGTTTTCCGGGGATAATTTTTTCCGTATTTATCTTTCAATTTTGTAAACCAATCGATGGTATATTGCACGATATTGGCCAAATGATGAATAATTTCTTCAATTTGGGATTTGTATTGGGCGATTAATTCATCCGCTTTTTCTTTATTGAATTTGAGAATGCGTCCCATTTTGATTTCCATTAAGCGGAGAATATCATCGCGCGTAATTTCACGGATAAATTGCGGTTTGAACGGTTCAAGACGTTTGTCGATGTGTAATATCGCCTCATCCATGCTTTTAGCATTCTCAAATTCTTTATCTTTATAAATCCGTTCTTCGATAAATATTTTTTCTAAAGAAGCAAAAAGCAAATTTTCTTCCAATTCGCCCTTTTGGATTTCCAATTCGGATTTGAGGAGTTGCAGTGTATTGTCGGCACTGTGACGCAATACATCAGAAACTTTCATGAAATGGGGCTTGTTGTCCATAATCACGCAACAATTAGGCGAAATACTCACTTCACAGTCGGTGAAAGCGTACAGGGCATCAATGGTTTTGTCGGAAGAAACGCCTGGCGCCAGGTGAATCAGGATTTCGGCGTCTTTGGCTGTCATGTCATCGACTTTCCGGATTTTGATTTTACCCCGGTCATTGGCTTTCAGGATGGATTCTACTAATGTGGAAGTAGTTTTTCCGAAAGGAATTTCCGTAATTGCCAACGTTTTATTGTCGAGTTTGGTGATTTTGGCGCGAATTTTTACCGAACCGCCCCGTTCGCCGTCGTTGTATTTTCCGACATCAATATAACCTCCGGTTTGAAAATCAGGATATAATTCAAAATCATCTCCTTGCAGGTGGGCGATGGAGGCCTCGAGCAATTCGTTGAAATTGTGAGGTAATATTTTAGACGAAAGTCCGACTGCAATTCCCTCTACTCCTTGCATCAGCAGCAATGGAAATTTAACAGGTAGTGTGACCGGCTCTTTGTTCCGTCCATCGTACGACAATTTCCATTCCGTAGTTTTGGGGTTGAATACTACATCCAAGGCAAATTTGGTCAGGCGGGCTTCAATATAACGGGAAGCCGCCGCGCCATCTCCGGTAAGAATATTTCCCCAGTTTCCCTGACAATCGATCAGCAAATCTTTTTGTCCCAACTGAACCAATGCGTCGCCGATGGAAGCATCTCCATGCGGGTGAAATTTCATTGTTTCGCCGACCACATTGGCGACTTTGTTGTAACGGCCATCTTCCATCCGGCGCATAGTGTGCAGGATGCGTCGTTGCACCGGTTTCAACCCATCGTTGATATGTGGTACCGCGCGTTCGAGGATCACATACGAAGCATAATCCAAAAACCAATTCTGGTACATTCCGGAAAGGTGGTAGCTGACTACGCCGTTGGTGCTCCCGGGAACTTTATATTCGGAATGTTCTTCGGAAGAAAGCGGTTCTTCTGTTTGATTTTCGCTGGTTGCGTCTTGTTCTTCCGATGCGTTGTTGAATTCCTCTAATGGTTCATTTTCAGTCAAATCGTCTTTGCTCATATCGATTTCTCAATTGGACTTTATTTTTTTAGAAAACACAAATGTATGAAAAATTATCGGAATTTATTTCGCTCTGTTAAAAACAATACGCCCCATGAATGCCGATAGCAAAATGTGCATCATGTGCTGTCCATGAATAATCGACAGCAGGCCCCAAATGGAAGTGTTCCCAGTGAAATAAATCATATACAACTTCTGTATGCAGGGAAAATTGAGATTTATAGTCTGTATTATCGGGTCCGGGATGGGTATCATTATGTTGAAAAAAAGAAATTCCCGGCAATAGGCCGATGCTCAAGCGGTCAATGATTTCATATTTTACGCCGGCTCCGACAGTAAAGTGATTGCCATCTGCCCAAACGCTTTCCAATTCAACTCCTAACGACCATTTGCTATGTGCACTCAACATACGGAAATAATGCATGTGAATGCCTGCCCCCCATTCATTGTGTTCAAAAGTGTAAACGGCTCCTCCACTTAGCCCTATTTCGTTCTCAGCATGCACATGATGATGTTCTTGCGCTTGCATACTTACCATATTAAACATGGAAATGAGAATAATGAAAAAACTAATTTTTATTTTCATAAAATGTCATGCTATCTTTAAAAACCAGAACAAAAGTACACAGAAAAATTTGAGAATTAAAAAACTATTCGTACTTTTGCATCCGTCTTTACGACAAGCCCAGATGGCGGAATCGGTAGACGCGCTGGTCTCAAACACCAGTGGATTCACTTCCATGCCGGTTCGATCCCGGCTCTGGGTACTTTTAAAAACATCTTAATTTGTTGATTATAAACAGTTAAGATGTTTTTCTTTTTTAAAGAAATTGATTTTTTGTCCGCATTTTGTCCGCATTTTGAATTGACTTGCAAAAAATGGTCGAAAATTTAGCTGATTTTTTACTCCGAAAATATATGATTGGGATGCAAATTTTGTGATTTTTGGAAAAAATGGCATCTGAACAAAATCGGAAAACAAGAAATATCTCACAAATTTTCATGATCTTCTCCTTTTTCATCTGTTATACACCTCTTCTGCCGAAAGAATAAACAAAGCAAGACTTTTCGAAAATTTACTCTTTGAGGCACGAAAAGGAAGAAATTTCCGAAAACCGGAGGTTTAGTCTTGATGGTTTATTATTGAGGTGTTAATTTGTATGGCAGATGGAAAATACTTATTGACAGTCAGATAAAGTTTAGGATTTTTCAACTAAGATATTTTTATCGTGAAATAATTGTCGATTCGTCTTCAATATTATTCTTTTTTATAATTTTTTCCGTCTCACAATTTATTTTTCTTATTTTTGAATTGAATTTTTGCCCAAAAGAAGGGTCTATTTCCCACCTACGCACCATATTACGTAAGAACCAACAAACTCCTGGTCGTCCCCTTTCCTTTTCTAAAATTTCAAAATATGGAATTAATGCTTTTGTAGACTGTGTAATAATAGAATAATATGCAGCCCATGCTGTTTCTTCCTCAAAAATTTTTTCTTGACAACTTATGGCATATAAATTGAGGAAAGTCATTAACTTATACAATTGACTTTTATATTCGGGGTTGTCACTTAGAATATTCTCTAAAGTATCTGAATCTAATATATAGTTTTTTCCTTTTAATCCATAAAAATTGATGGTATCAAGTAGTTGCTTATCCGTCGCATCCAATATATCATAAAATCCATTAAAATATTCTATTGTCGCGGTTTTTCTTTCTCGATCATTGTTATTATTATAACTATATAAAGCAATGGCAGCACTAACTCCAGTAACAATTACGATAGGTTTTAATAATTCCTTAACAAAAGGCATAAAATATTTTTTTATGTTTTTTGTTAATTTTACAATCCAATTTTTTTGAAATATAGATTTAAATAATTTTACAAGAAAACCGATGATATATACTTTAATATTAGTTAAGTATTTCGCAATGAAAGTTTTGTAAGATAACAGAATTGTTTTTAGTTTGCAAAAATTCCAACTTTTTTTACAAATTTTCCCCATAATTATCAAGCCATAAAATTGGACATCCACCACCTATGCACAATTTTTTATCCATACAATTATTGCATTTTTTCATTGGATATTTTCTCATGGGCTGCTTAACATTCGCATCAATTCCTTCAATAAATTGTGTAAAGTCATCAATTGTATTGATATTCCCTAAAACAATGTTATCCAAGTGAGTACACAATAAGAGATTTCCTTGAGCATCAATAATAACCTCATGTCCTAATATTCCACATCCTCTATTGAACTGAATTCTATTTTTTTTCAACAATTCGACAAAAGATTTTGAAAGTTTACAAATAGGCAATGATGGCCCAACAGATATTTTAATATTCTCTGAACAACTATTGATGAGATTAGCAACTTTCTCACTAAACATTTTGATTGATAAAAAATCATTTTTATTAAAAGAAGCATTTATAGGTTTGCGACAGTAACTGATAAATATATTACCTACCTTTAATGCTTCCATTAATTTCAAGACATTGAACATATCATTTTGATTTTGCTGACACAGAGTTGTTTGTATATTGATGTGGAATTTTTCTTCTTTTGCCAGTTTCACACCAGAGATCAAACTATCAAAACTTCCTTCCGTACATGTTATCCCGTCATGAATACTTGGCGTAGAGCCATGTAGAGACACATTTAAAATTAGAAATTCTCTATATCCTCTAATACTTTCAAAAAAACTCTTTGTAAAACCACTACCATTACTAATAATATAAATCCGTTCAATATTATTATCTATAGCTTTTTTTATGAAAGTTGGCAACATAGGATTTAGGGTAGGCTCACCACCCATGAAAAACACATACTTACATCCTAGTTGTTTTAACATAGACAATACTCTATCAAAATTATCATCGGACATCCTATATGTGTTTTTCAAAGATGACTTAGCTAAGCACCACGTACAAGAATTGTTACATTCTGTATTCGTTATTATTGTTGCATTATTTATCATTTTCTTGTGTGTCAATACAACCTACACAACATTGACAAGCGTCACATGCACTTATTACTTCAATTTCCGAAGAAAACACATTGCCATCTCGTATGCATTTTTGTTGGAAATCAAGCAAGGATATTACTGCAACGAAACCTAAACCTATAATAGGCAAAATAATTTTATCAGTATTCATAAGGCAATAATTTAAGATTTACTCCTGCTCTTTAGTCTTTACAGGTCTTGACTGTTTTTATATCAAGGTTGTCTCCTTTTCACATTTTTTAGAGAACAGTTGTGATTCTGTTTCATATGTTGTGGCGGTTTTTCCGTCATCTTATTTTCTTATACTATTTTTGTTTTATCAATTTACAAGGTATTGTAGTTTTTTAAGATTTGACTTTTCTTTTGAATAATGGTTTAAAAATATACATTTTTAAATATGATTCTCACAGCTCGTTTACTTGTAACCAATCCATAAATAGATGCATAAGGATACATAATATATTATGTCCAAAAAGAATAATGGCATTTATTGTTGTCTTCAAAATTAGTAAATATTTATAAATTATTATAATAATATGTATTTATTTAATTTTTTGGTTTAAGGACACCTCATATTCCCTTATCCTCTCCTCACAAATCCTCTTCGTTATATCCCTCAACATCTCCACCTTCGGAACCAACGCATCAATATCCTCCTTCGTCACCAGAAAATCGGGATTATACCGTCCTTCGACATAAGCAGCTTTTATCAATGCAAAAAGGCGTTCTTCTTCTTTGGTATCCCGGGGAAAAACGAACATTAATTCTTCCGAATATTTTTTGACAGAACCTGAAAGTTTGGAGAGATTGTGTTGTTTATTATTTTCTTGAGTGAAAACTAAGCGAATTGCATAATAAAAATTCTCACAAGCTTGATGAAGGTTAAAAGAAGCCATTTGAAAACAATTTCTTTCATTAAATAATTCTGCTCCTAAAAGAAATTCATTTCCTCTTCTGAACTTTTCCTTAAAATATTCTTCTGCCTGTTGTTTTATTTCATCATAATGAAGTTTTCTTTTTCGGGCAAGCTTGAATTTTCCACTGTCATAAAGTATAATTCCTTCTTCTTTCACTTGGGTATAAAAATATCTTCCTTCTGAAAGGTCTTTGTTCAACTTCTTTATATCATCGTTAATGAACTGTATCGGAGGTTGTCTATCCGGGTCTTTGGCTTGCTTGTAATAAATCGCTTCGATATTATCCAATACTTTTCCTACGCTGCTGTCGGACACTCCACTGGAAACAACCAAAATATCGTAATCGCTTACGTAAAATTGAAGTTTTCCGAATTCGAATTTTTCGTCATAGTCCACATATTTGTTCCGGGCATAACTTCCGTAAAGAATAATCATTTCGGCATGCGGAATCCGTTTCCGTATCAAATCGACAAGAAAATTCAGTTCTTCCTGCTTTTGCTTAGGCAAATATGCGATGGACTTCTTCATAAGAATTCGTTTATTTCTAAGAAATTAAAAACACAAAGTTAGGAAAAAACCGGAAAAAGTATTTAACATTCCGGAGCAATTTGTATATTTGTCGTAACGTTCTGTTTTTATCCGTATTGTCAGTCCGTACAATCGGTTAAGGTTTATAGAATGCAGATAATCAAAACTTAATTTATTATTAATCTTCGCCTGGTTAATCAATCAGGCTTAATACGGACTATCATGGAAAATTTACAAGAAGTAACAACAAATTCAGAAGTACTCGATAAATCATTTATTGACAGGCTTCCCGATAAAGAATTTTTAGAATTTTTGAAGAACCGTTTCGGGCAGAATAAACCTCAATCAACAAATTCCGAACCGATTTCTGAAGAGGAATTTATACAGCATTTAAGGGAACGTTACGTGAATGAAAAACCAAAGTCAATAAATTTAGAACCGCTCAACAATTTTTTCACAGAAGAACTTTCTCCTACGGAATTTGCCGAAATTTTAGATGAGTTTTTATTTGAATACATAGATAACCTGATTCATCTTTTGTATTCCGATGGTGAAAACATTCATCTAAACACGCATCAATTCATATATTACGTGAAAACATTACGGGATGTTTTACCGAAGTGTGAGACTACGTAATCTCTAATAAGAAACGTCCTCTGTTCCATTGTGAAAGAGGTGAATATCCTACCTTTTTCCGGACAAAAAGTTAAGCGGCAGGTTTTACATTATTGGAAAGAAAACTCCTGGTATGGATTTATGCTTTGTATAAAAACAATACTATTTTTGATGAACAATACCTACAGAAAAAATGTAGCCCCACGTCTGCAGGGCTACTGTAGATAACCGGTACTGATGAAATAAACAACATCGGTTTCTTGGTGACTACAAAGATAATATTTTAATATCTTCGCTACTCCGATAAACTAATATTCCGGAGCTGGAGTATTCTGCTTATTTCTCTTCAATCGGAATGACAAATCACTTTATAAGCGGAGAATGTTAATAAACAATAAAAATACCCCTGAAACTTGCTTTTTTAAACAGTATCTTGCTCCGCTAAAACGTCGAGATCTACTGTGTTTCTCTTTCATCGGTTACTTCCTTTCTTTTTACCCTCAACAAGTTCCAAAATATCGGAGGCTTTATACCTTTTTTGTCCTCCAAAATTGAAAGGAACCAGATACCCCGTCTTCGCCCAACGCCATAAAGTTGAGGAATCGATACCAAGCATTTTCAACACTTCCCTACGGGTTAATAATTCTTCCTGAACGGGAGGTTTATCAGGTTGCCGATTATTCCCGGTAGAGTTAACTAACTCATCGTGCCATGCACGGAGTTCTTTTAAACTGACAGATACACTTAAGTTTCCGCCAAGCGACATTAATTCTTCTAATTTCATACTCTTGAAATTTTAGTTTGACAAAAATTTTCAATCGTGCCTCGTGCACAATTCGAGTGCGAATAAAGAAGGAGATTCTTCGGAGATGAATTATTGCAAAATATGGCAAGTCATCTCTTTTTCATCTCTAAAGACAAAAATGATTAATGCTTTTATTTTCAGGATATTGAATAGGATAGCATAAGGCAGTAAAACCGGATAAATCTCCGATTCATCTCCAAAATTCAGGGGTAACGAAATAAAAAAACTCACTTTGGGATGAAGTGAGGCAATCTATAAGGGGAAAATAAACTACTCTTTAAGGAACCGGAGGTAATCAGGAATATTTTTTTGCAGGCTTATTTTACATTTGGAATCGTGGATAGTTAGTTTTCCTTTGATAGTAGAAAATTCTACTTCGTTAAGGTTGGCAAAAACAGCTTTAAGCCAATTAACCACATAATCTTGTCGCTGGTCTTGGTGATTCTTTTTGAAGTGATTCCACAAATTCCACCCGTAATGGTACAGGTCATTATTGCTTATTTGGCGGGAAGGAGTTTGTACCGGATCGATATTTTCAAAAGATTGCTCCCGTGCAAACAAATCAATATAATTGCATAATTTTTTCAATTCTACGGCTGTGATATATTTTCCGAAAGCCTTTTGAGTATATTCGCAAAAGTCAGCAATGGATTTTTCAAATTTCTCCTTAACAATGCGGTCATGAACGCTTTCTTCAGCAGAAACATTTTCTCCTGCACTAATATTTTTGTTATTTTTCCGACGACTCGCTAACTTGATGAATTTGATAATTGTTTTTATCAATATGAGATACAGAACTGTTTCAATACCCAAAACAATAATAAAAACAAGATTGGCTGTTCCGGTATCATAGCCGCTATTAATACAAATGAATCGTATAAATACGGCAATCGCAAGAGCAATAATAGCTATTACGATATACATGATATGGTCTTCCGAAATCTTGTTGAGGTCCATAGTTTATTGTTTTATTTTCCAGTACCCGCCTTTATCTCCTCCAATACGTTCTAAAATACCTTTTTCTTTAAGAGAATCAATATCCCGGGAAACAGTAGCTGTACCTATTCCTAATTTTTCAGCAATTATGTTTCTTGATACAGTCTTATCTTTCTTTATCAGAGCTATAATTTCTTTTTCTCGTACTGTTATATTTTCTGTATCACTTTCTGTATCTTTTTCTGTATCACTTATTCTATCTGCACCACCTTGTTGTTTTATATCTTTCTGTTTATTAGTTTTTTGAACTTCATTTTCTGTACCATCTTCTGTATCTTTTTCTGTACCACTTGCAAGTTCAGTATCAGCATTCATAACTGTTACCTTAAAAGTGGATATATCATTAAAATCAAAAATGGCCAGACCATTCTTGTTTTCTTCCAGTATTTCTTGCACCATGCTGATTCCACGGTTGAAACGATTCACATAACCAAGTACTTTCATCGCTTCAGCAATGACCGGATTACGATAGTCATTTACATTCGGGAAATTTTCGGGTTGTACTTTACCGTAAAGGCTACCCGGATTATCCATTTCAATTCTATCGGAATATTCATAAAATCGGGCAGGTGCATTTGTCTGATAATTGCGGTGCATAATGAGATTCATCGCTAACTCTCTAATTGCTTCATACGGATAGTTGATTTTCATTTCTTCCCGTAAAACCGTGACAAATACTGGACGTTGCTTCTGAATTGTGTATTTGATAAAATAATCTATTTCCTTCAACAGAGTGATAAGATTGCCTGAAAATTGCCTCTCATTTACCACTCTGGATGTTATCTTCTTTCCTGCAAACTCTACATACTGGATGTATGATCCAAAAAGAACGTGCTTCGGATCTTTGCCGATCAACAGAACACCTGCAACTGTAGGACAATTCTGCGCAATATCAAATAGCTTTAACGATGCCAGCTGTTGTATAATATCCCGTTTATCTCCTACCAAGATCTCAGCATTAACAAATTTGGGCAAGTATTCCTTTTTGAATAAGTCTAAATCCAGATCGTCAATAGAGCTGTGTAGACAGGGAGTAGTATCAAATGTCGGAGATTTTACTTCGCTTTTTTCACGAAGAATCCGTTCCTCTTCTTCGTTGGCTTCACTCTTTCTAGCCCCAATACGGACATAGGTTACTCCTTTATATTTGACAGGCGTAATTTTGCTCGGCTGAACTTCAACTACAGCAAGATCACCTTCAGGGAAAGAAACTTTCTCTACCATCAAGGCCGGTTTTGGCTGTATATTCCCATCAGCACGCAGTCCTGCTAAATTTCTTAATAATTCATCGGTAACCTTTAACCCGTTTAATGAGCCATCATCATGAGCGCCAACCATAAGATAACCGGGTTGCTTCTTATTGGATAGGTCATTTGCAAAAGCACAAACAGCTTTCGCAAATTTATCTGTATTTGTTGTTGATATCGTTCTTTCAACACATTCATTCTCAATATCAGCAAGTAATCCTTTTAGTTGGTCTTTTGAAATCATATATCATTGTATTTAGCACAAAAATACTCATTTATCCTAACATCCCTATTAATTCTTTTTCAGTAGTAGAACAATATGGCTGTTGATTTTACGGTAGCCATGGTAATTCGTTAAAACTTTAATCTTCCTGTTTCCGGTTCCTCAAAAGCATCGCTCTCTTTTAAGAATCTGAACGCATCAGCAAAGCTATCTCCGACAATGTGAGTGCTGAATAATTGCAGTTTCTCCATTACTCGAATATATACAGAGGGGTCATTATTTCGGGAAAGTCGTCTTAGCGAAAGCAAATAATCTTCCCGAAAAACAGTTGGTACAATGATACGAGTCCGACCGCCTTTTACTAATTCTGCATTCATCATGATTCTGGAAACTCTTCCGTTTCCATCGTTGAATGGGTGTACTTCACTGCAAATAAACATCATGAATATAGCTTTTGCAAATGGGTCGGTTAATACTGTATATAACCGGAATCCATACCTAAGCGTTCCTTCTACCAAATCGGGTAATACGAAATCGGTGTTCCCTGCCTGATTTGCTTTCGTTTTGAATATGCCGGGTTCCATATCGGGGCGACCTTCCATTAGTATTGTATGGCGGTGTTTGAGTATTGCCAAAAAATCATTCTCCGTTGCCGGCACAGTATTCATCTCGGCTCTATTAGATACTATCTTGAATGTGCCGAGTATATCATGGGAATCATTTATGCGCTTTGGGATTAATTTCCCTGTTTCCACAATCTGAAGAGCCTCATTTACTTCAAATTTAGTTCCTTCTATATAGTTCGAAAAATAACTTTCGAAAAAAGAAAATAGGCGAAAAGAATCCTCATCCGTATTTTTATCCAGTATTTCCTTAAAAAATTTACTCGACAACGTATCGTAAAGTAAGGAGAAAAGTTGCGCTCTCTGTTCGTCGTATGGCATACCTGCTGCCCGAGCTTTGCCGGACTCTGTAGTTAATATAGAAGCTGGGCGAGTTGCCAAAAGGGCTGAAATTATCTTATCAAGTTTGGAGAATTCCTTTTCCATGCCACATTGTGCTGAAATGTTCCTTGCTTCATCCCGGAAACGATTGACAGCATCTTCTCCTTGTGAATTAATCAGGGATTCCATGCGTTTTTCAACGAAAGATTGTTCCAAAGACTTGCTTTCATCCCCTTTCTTTCTACTCGGTTGGAGAATTTCAAGCGTACGGCGATATTCAGATGAAACATATAGAGGCATTTCCCCAAGTTTAATATCGCTTGGTAAGGGGTCAGCACCTTTCATTACGTTGAGTGTAATACCGGGAATATCATCGATTAAGCGAGAAGACCCTGCCGTTAAAAAGAAATCTCCTGATGGCGTAGGTGACATGCTGAAAGCGCTCCGATGACTGATGATAGCGTTGGGAAGCCTCCATGCAATGATTTCAAACAAATTTCGTCGAATTATATTGCTCTCGGAATCAAGTAGATTTGATGTGTAAATGCGGGGAGCAATCTTTTTAAGTTTGCCCTCCTTTTCCATTCTCGTGATACGACGCGACTCAACGGAATCTGATGTCCCAAAAATTATCTCTTTATTTATAGTCATAATGCAAAAAACGTCGATTAAAAATCTAAATTACATCAAAGGTGCAAAAAAATATCGACTAAAATGCTATTATTGCAAAAAAACGTCGATTAAAATCCCTTTTACCATTTCCTTTTCAAAGTCAAAAAACGTCGATTATCTAATGCACATCGCTTGTTGTTGCAAAATTTCATCGATTAATTTAGTAGAAATGCAAAAAAACGTCGATTATCCGAGTAAATCAATCAACTCTTTCTTCATATCATCATCAATGGTTCTATACCGGGCAAATGCTCTGCTACCTTCCTTATGACCACTTAATGCTCCGACCAGATTAGGGTCTTTCACCTGTTTATAGATATTACCGATAAAACTACGACGTGCCATGTGAGAAGATGCAACTTCCCATATCGGTTTTTGAACTTCAAGGCGTGTTTTCTGGTCGATAGTCGTAACCATGCGGGTAATTTTCGCTTCTTTTAATGCCTGTTTAATATATTGGTTGTATTTCTGCTCCACTATCAAAGGAAATAACAATTCCCGCTCATTATCCTGATATCGTTGAATGATTTCTTTTGCCGTTTTATTTAGTGGTATACGTACCGTAATCGGCCTGTCTTCTTTTGTTTTTCGGGGTATATATTCAATCGCACCATCAATAATGTTCCTATAAGTCATTTTATACAAATCACTTACCCGGCAACCAATAAGACATTGAAAAACAAAAATATCCCGTTGTGTTTCCAGTTGTTTGTTGTGGGAAAGGTCAGCTTCGTATAGTCGCTTACGTTCCTCATTCGTGATGTAAAACGGAGTACCGTAAACACACTCACCAACCGAATAACGTTTGAATGGATTATTTTTGGCATAACCACTGTCAAAGGCCCAGATAACCACTGTCCGGAATTTTGTCATCAGGTCGCAAATCGTATTCAGTCCTCGTTCGCTCGGTTCGGCAAGGGTTCGTTTGCCGGGTTCCGGGTTGGCTTTAGGTTTTCGTTTTGGAGTTTTGACACTCTGCCTTGTCGCATATGGAATAGCTTCATAGATTTCAGGATATTTTTTGAACATGGTAGGTTCATTTGACAAAAATTCCTCTATATCTGTTAACGTATCAGGAATAAGATAATCGTATGTCAATTCAAATTTACGGCTACCCGTCACCCGCTTGTAAAGTTCGTATCGTTGAAGTGTCCGGTAAAGTACACGTAAATTCTTACGCCTAACGTCCGATAATTTGTGCGTATTCAAATACTCGTCAAATATGGTGAAGAATGTTTCAGGCGGAGCCGTTTCTTTCTCTCTCTTCTTACGGACGGGTTTATGAAACAAGTCTACCCGTTTTTCAACCCATTCCCTTGTTATCAATTCCCGGTTGGTCATATTGAGAATTTCATTCTCCAAATATTCGGTAAGCGCTTTTAGTCTGGCTCTTTTTTCTAAGAGTTCCTCACGTTCCGGACAGTCAACCAACGGAATATTGATTTCATTTTTCTTTCCCCAGCGTTTGTTATCAACGCGAATACCCGACTTAACACGGTAACGTAATTCCCGTGATACATATACACGAATCATTATCTGAGATTCACCGTTTTGGTCGGTCAAAGATGAGATATTATAGCTGAATTTTGACATAGGTTTAATTTTATCCTCTACAAAGGTATGATAATTAACTTATTCCGACAAAATTTTTTGTCCGCATTTTGTCCGCATTTTAAAAAAGGTCATGAAAATGGACGAAATTCAAAAATTTTCAATTGATTGTAATATATTGATAATTAGTTTATTGTTCAATTTTTTGGAGTGCATAAAATTGCATGATTTTGCAGGGTACAGTTTCGGTTCTGGGTACGCAGAATGACTTATATTTGCTTGATTGTCAAGTTTTTATAAGTCATTTTTCTTTTTCTACTGGCATATTACTGGCAAAGCGGATCACCGTAGAAAGTTGAGGGATTATAATATTATGCATACAATTTACTTAATCTGAACACGAAGAACTCTTGGATCAACGGGAAAATCCGCTGATCCAGAATTATCTCTATCCCAATTTTGATGGGTCCCAAATATTTTCTTGTTTTCTTCGTTAAATATTCATAAATGGCAAAAAGGTACTGTTAGAGTGTGTAAACACGATTACACTATGTTAAAATATTTAACATAACAACACTTACGCCGTCCGAGGTAAAACAAGGGCGAATATTTTTCACCCGCCCTGTCAACAATAATAAAACTCAACCCCTAACACTACTTCAACTTCTTCACTTTTTTTCCTGTATGAAATGGATGACCGCCTTTTGCAAAATGGTTTCCCGGAGCTTTTTGTAACCAACACTGTCTGTCAGTTTCCATAGACCCCTAACGCAATGGTTTTGTAACCCGGGAAATGGCAGTTTACTTCTGATGTTGGAAGCATCAGGAACTCCCATTGCTCCAAATTCAGGGACTGCTTACGTGTGCTATCTTTATCGTTTTGGGCTACTTGAGTTACCACCAATGCCGGTTCAGATTAAATCGAAACTATATTCAATTAGTACAAAAAACAAGGGGAAAAGCAAATCTTGCTTTCCCCCTTCGCATTTAATCTTTAACTCTCATTTTATTTCTTTCCCTGATTAGCCACTGCATTCATTTTCTTTGCAATTTCTTCAGGATCTCCAAGGAAATAATCTTTCACCAAATTCATATTATCATCAAATTCAAATACATAAGGAACGGCTGTCGGCAAGTTCAATTTGATGATTTCTTCATTGGATATATTTTTCAAATATTTGATAATACCGCGCAAACTGTTTCCGTGAGCAGCCACAATTACTTGATCGTGATCTTTCAATGAAGCAGCGATAACATCTTTCCAATAAGGAACAATTCTTTCTACTGTATCTAAAAGAGACTCTGTCAAAGGAATCTGAGCGTCGCTCAATTCATTGTAGCGAATATCCTGGCGAGGACTTCTCGGGTCATTCATTTCCAGCGGGGTGGGAGCGATGTCATAGCTTCTTCTCCAGATCAATACTTGCTCGTCGCCATATTTGGCTGCTGTTTCGGCTTTATTCAATCCTTGCAACATGCCATAATGTTTTTCATTCAATCTCCAGGATTTTTCGACCGGAATCCAGTCCAAATCCATTACATCCAATACTTGGTTTAATGTTTTTACAGCTCTTTTCAGGTAAGAGGTAAATGCTTTTTCGAAAATAAATCCGTTTTCTTTCAATATTTTACCGGCTTCTTTGGCTTCTTGTACACCAACTTCCGACAAATCTACATCTGTCCATCCGGTAAACCGGTTTTCTTTGTTCCACACACTTTCTCCGTGGCGGAGTAATACTACTTTTTTCATCTTTATTATGTTAAAATTAAACGAATTAACAGGTGCATTTTTGTTGCGCAAAGGTAGTGAAAAATCACGGGATTCTGTTAACTTTGCCATTCGTAACTTATAATAATTATGGAAACCAGTCAATTTAAAACCATTATCAATAGAGATTATACCTTTAAAGGTCAGTCATTTATTTTGGGCGCTCCCAAGTTGGGCGACGAAGTGATTTCCGGATCGTATAT
Source organism: Bacteroidales bacterium (assembly GCA_031553835.1). Taxonomy (GTDB): domain Bacteria; phylum Bacteroidota; class Bacteroidia; order Bacteroidales; family Azobacteroidaceae; genus JAVBKX01. The sequence goes on along the minus strand of JAVBKX010000007.1, from coordinate 93,623 downwards.
CCGGGTTCCGTTGAAAACATTGAACCGGCATGGTTTGATAGCCGGAGCAACGGGTACTGGTAAGACGAAAACGTTGCAGGTTATTGCCGAAGCTCTCAGCGATGTCAGTGTTCCGGTCGTCATGCTTGATATCAAAGGCGATCTGAGTGGTTTGGCGGCAGAAGGCGTTGAGAATAAAATTATCAAAGAGCGGTATGAAAAAATGCAATTGGATTACGCTCCGTCTGCTTTTCCTGTAGAATTGATGACTATAAGCCAGGAAAAAGGAGTCAGGCTGCGTGCTACTGTTACTGAATTCGGGCCTGTTTTATTTTCCAAGATATTGGAGCTGAATGATACACAGGAAGACTTAGTTTCAATGATTTTCAAATATTGCGATGATCGTCAATTGCCATTGGTTGACTTGAAAGATTTTTTGAAAGTGTTGCAATACATTACCAATGAAGGAAAGGAAGAGCTTGTGAAGGAATACGGAACTGTTTCAACTACTTCCACAGGTATCATCATGCGAAAAATTATCGGTTTGCAGCAACAAGGCGGCGATGCATTTTTTGGAGAACCTTCATTCGATGTACAGGATTTAATGCGTATCGATGACCGGGGTAGGGGATATATCAACATTATCCGGGTAACCGATATGCAGGACCGTCCGAAAATGTTTTCTACATTCTTGCTGCAATTATTGGCAGAAGTATATGCGACTTTTCCGGAAGCAGGCGATCTCGATCAACCTAAATTGGTGATGTTTATCGATGAAGCGCATTTAATCTTCCAGGAAGCAAGCAAAGTGCTTTTACAGCAAATAGAAACGATTATTAAATTAATTCGTTCTAAAGGCGTAGGAATATTTTTCTGTACACAAAATCCGACTGATGTGCCGGCTGCTGTTCTTGGACAATTAGGATGCAAAATCCAGCATGCTTTACGTGCTTTTACTGCAAAAGACAGGAAAGATATTAAAAGTATGGCTGAAAACTTTCCGGATTCGGCATTTTATAAAACAGATGAATTGCTGACGCAAATGGGGATGGGAGAGGCTATGGTTACTTTGCTGAATGAAAAAGGAATACCTACGGCATTGGCTTATACAATGTTGGCTTCACCTCGGTCCAGGATGGATATTTTGTCGAAAACGGAAATTGATATGTTGGTGTCAAAGAGCAGGCTGGTTTCAAAATATTTCCAATCGTATGATGCTCAAAGCGCTTTTGAAATATTATCGGAGAAAATACAGGCGCAGGCGGTTCAAAAGACCAAGGCCGCTTCTCCTGCAAGACCGGTTGGCCGGCCAAAGCAGGAGAAATCAACACTCGAACAGGTATTGAGCAGCCCGGTTGCTAAGCAATTGGCCCGGACTGCATCCAATACGCTTGTCCGCTCTCTGTTAGGTGTGTTGGGCCTAGCGAAAAGGTAACAGATTGCTCTGTTCTTTAGCCACATCTGGAGTTCCCGCACGAAGTACACCTTAAACATCCCTCCTGATAGACCAATGTTTCCCCGTTGCAATTGGGGCAACGTTGGCCTTTCACTTCCACTCCATCAGCAATGTACTTTTTAAGCGCACGCTCCACTCCGTTTTTCCAGGTATTGATCGACTCATTGTTGAGCTCCAATCCCTGAACTAATTTGATAACCTGCTCAATTGGCATGCCATAACGTAGTACGCCGGAAATTAATTTTGCATAATTCCAATATTCAGGATTGAATTTATCCGACAATCCTTCAATTGTGGTTTTATATCCTCTTTTATTGGTATATTGGAAGTCGTATCGTTTATTGCCGTGTTCGTCTGTATTTTTGAGAATAGCCCCGTGCGTGATGTTTTTAGGAAGGAAAATGCCTTCTTCTTCATCATTGATCCCCGTGAAAATTTCATAAGGCCGGCCGTTGTTAAGACCCACAAATGCAATCCATTTATCCTTGTTGTTTTGAAATTTTACAATGTCGGCTTCTAATTCGCGAGGTCTTTTATCGACGATGACCGGCGCTTCAATGCAATTGCAATCTTTCTTTTTCTTTTCTTCTGCGGATAATAAAACGCCGCTTCGTGATCCGTCGCGGTAAACGGTGCATCCTTTGCATCCGGCTTTCCATGCTTCTATGTATAATCGATTTACCAGTTCTTCATCGACATCCGCCGGCAGGTTGATGGTTACGCTGATCGAGTGATCGACCCATTTTTGAATGCGCCCCTGCATTTTGACTTTTTGTAACCAGTCAACATCATTCGAAGTGGCTTTGAAATAAGGAGATTTGGCAATCAGGTTGTCCACTTCTTCCGTACTGTAACGTTTGGCTGTAGGATAACCATTGGCTTCCATCCAGGCTACAAACTTATGGTGAAACACGATGTATTCTTCCCAGTTGTCGCCGGTTTCGTCCACAAAATCCACTTTTACGGAAGCGTCATTCGGATTTACTTTTCTCCTGCGTTTATATACGGGGAGAAACACAGGCTCTATACCCGACGTGGTTTGTGTCATCAGGCTCGTGGTTCCGGTAGGAGCAATCGTTAGGCAGGCAATATTTCTACGGCCATACTTGACCATGTCTTTGTATAGCCTGGCGTCTTCTGCTTTCAGGCGATTGATAAATGGATTATTTTCTTCTCGTTTTGCATCATATATTTCAAAAGCTCCTCTTTCCCTGGCCAATTCAACGGAAGAACGGTAAGCTGCTAATGCTAATGTTTTTTGAATTAATTCGGCAAATTCCGTTGCTTTGTCGGTTCCGTAAATTAATCCCAAAGCGGCCAGCATATCACCTTCGGCAGTGATTCCGACTCCCGTACGACGTCCTTGCAAGGTTTTGTGACGGATTTTTTGCCACAACCAGCGTTCCGAATGCTTTACTTCTTCCATTTCAGGATCGGAATCAATTTTTGAGAGAATATTATCAATTTTTTCCATTTCCAAATCGATAATATCATCCATGATACGTTGGGCTAAACCAGCATGTTGTTTGAACAACTCAAAGTCGAATTCCGCCTGTTTCGTAAACGGATTTTTGACGTATGAATATAAGTTGACGGCCAATAACCGGCAACTGTCGTACGGACAAAGCGGAATTTCTCCGCAAGGATTTGTTGATACAGTACGGAAGCCTAAGTCGGCATAGCAATCGGGAATCGATTCGCGAATGATGGTGTCCCAGAATAAAACTCCTGGCTCAGCCGATTTCCAGGCGTTGTGTACGATTTTTTTCCATAAAGCCTGAGCATCGGTTTCTTTTACATGCCATGGATCTTCCGAATCGGTCGGATATTGTTGATAGTAAGGAGCGCCTGCAATGGCGGCTTTCATAAAATCATCGTCGATTTTGACGGATACATTGGCTCCGGTAACTTTACCTTCGGTCATTTTTGCATCAATGAAAGACTCTGAATCCGGATGCTTGATAGAAACACTCAACATGAGGGCTCCTCTCCGTCCGTCTTGAGCAACTTCGCGTGTAGAGTTGGAGTAACGTTCCATAAACGGAACTAATCCGGTGGAAGTAAGCGCCGAGTTTTTGACCGGCGATCCTTTGGGGCGAATATGAGACAGATCGTGCCCCACACCGCCGCGACGTTTCATGAGTTGGACTTGTTCTTCATCGATTCGGATGATTGCGCCATACGAATCGGCTTGTCCGTCCATGCCGATAACGAAACAGTTGGAGAGTGACGCAATTTGATATTCGTTTCCGATCCCTGTCATCGGACTTCCTTGAGGTACGATGTATTTGAAGCGGTCAAAAAGGTCGAATAGCTCTTGCCTCGATAATGGATTTTTATACTTTGCCTCTATCCGGGCTATTTCGTTGGCCAACCGGTCATGCATATCAGCCGGCGTTTTTTCATAGATGTTGCCATACGCGTCTTTCAATGCATACTTATTGACGAATACTTTGGCGGCTAATTCATCTCCTGAGAAATATTCAAGTGAGGCATCATACGCTTCTTCGAATGTGTAAATAGTTTTTTTCACAACAATGTCCCTTCTTTTTCAAATTAACAACACTAGAAAATCATCCCAAAATTTTTTTCTTTTCGAATCAAGCTGCAATATTACAAAAAAATATTTCATTCTCCAAATGGTGTTTTACTTATTTTAATTTTTAACGTATAGTTTTCTATTTTGAAAATTATATTATTGACAATTAGTTTGTTGCAAAATTTGGATTGATAAAAAAAATACTAAAAGAAAAAACCTGTAAAACAGCTTGTTTTTGATTTGGTTTGTAGAGATAATAAGTTTGAATAGCAAAAAAAATAAAAATACAACAAGATATTCGCGAAAAGATTAATTTTGTTGTGAATTTTAAAGTAAAAATATGATGGAGTTTTTAAAAAATAGACGTACGATCCGGCGTTATTCAGCTAAGGATGTTCCGGAAACATTACTTGATCGTTTGTTGGAAAAGGCGGCCCGGACTCCCACTACGGGAAATATGCAATTGTATAGTGTGATTGTTACCCGGGATGACAAAATGAAAAAAATGCTGGCTCCGGCGCATTTTAATCAGCCAATGGTAACGTCGGCTCCGGTACTTTTGACGGTTTGTGCCGATTTTAATCGTTTTAATCGTTGGTGTATTGAACGGGGAGCGATACCCGGGTATGGAAATTTTGCTTCTTTTATGAATGCTGCTCAGGATGCTTTGTTTTTTGCGCAGACTTTTTGTTTGCTGGCAGAGAGCGAAGGTTTGGGTACTTGCTATTTGGGAACGACTACTTATAATCCGGATCAGATTATTGATGTATTGCATTTGCCGGAGTATGTATTTCCGTTGACTACCATTTCATTGGGATATCCGGAGCAAATTCCTGCACAGCCCGATCGTTTGCCCTTCGAATCATTTGTCCATAAAGAAACTTATGCAAATTATACTGCCGAAGCAATAGGAAAATTCTATGGGTATAAGGAATCTCTTCCTGAAAATCAACAATTTGTTCGTGAAAATAATAAAGAAACGCTGGCTCATGTGTTTACAGAAGTCCGTTACAAGAAGTCAGACAATGAGCATTTTTCAAAAATATTGATGGAAACACTTAAAAAACAGCGTTTTCTTGATCAGGTGTAGAAAAAACAAACGGCGAATGTTTCTGCATTCGCCGTTTGTAATTATAATCATTTGGATTTACCTTAATCAACGTTCAATGTGACGCGTTTGAATCCGGTAACTGTCAACTCTTTGTTTTGTTGTTTCAGATATTGTTCGATGGTCATTTTGGCATCTTTCACAAAATCTTGAGCCAACAGGGTGCTTTCTTTGAAATATTTTTCTAAAGCGCCAGCAGCTATTTTATCAAGAATGGCTTCCGGTTTTCCGGCTTCCAGGGCTTTTTCGCGAGCGATTTTCAATTCCCGCTCAACGATATCCTGGGATACGCCTTCTTTGTTGATGGCAACAGGATTCATTGCGGCAACCTGCATGGCAATGTCTTTGGTAACTTGGGTATCCACATTGGCTTGGTTGAATCCCACGATTGTGGATAATTTATTTCCCGGGTGAATGTAGGCAACCGTGCTTTGAGCAGTAAGGTATTCATAAGCGCCGATTTCCATTTTTTCGCCGGTGATACCAATGCGGTCGGTGATGAGGTTGGCAATGGTACTGCCATTTATAACTACATTGTTTAACTCGTCGATAGTAGCTGGTCTTTTGTCTAAAGCTGCATCCAGAATAGAGCGGGTAAGCGCAATAAAGTCAGCGCCTTTTGCTACAAAGTCTGTTTCGCATTTCAGTGCGACGATTACCGCGAAGTCGCCTTTCGTTGCAGCGATACAACATCCTTCAGATGCTTCCCGGTCTTCGCGTTTAGCGGCTACAGCCTGTCCTTTTTTCCGTATAATTTCAACTGCTTTATCGTAATCTCCGTTTGCTTCGTTCAGTGCATTTTTACAATCCATCATGCCTGCGCCTGTCATTTTACGCAAATGCGTAATATCTGCCATTGTAACTGCCATAATCTTATTTATTTTAATGAAAAAATGAAAGAAATGAATCAATGAAAATTATTCTTTCATTATTTTCATTCCTTTCATTTTCTTATATTTATTTAATTTAGTCTTCGTCTTCTTTTACTACTTTACTTAACACTTGGGCGTTCAACGCTTCTTCATCTTCTTTGGCGATGATGGGTTTTTTAGCGTTTTTAGCTTTTCTTTCTCTGCGGGGAGCAGCTTCTTCTTCTTTTTCAGTATCGATTTTTTCCACTTTGCGTTCTTCCAATCCTTCGGTGATGGCAGTACAAAGTGCTTCCATAATTATTTCGATGGATTTGGTAGCATCGTCATTTGCAGGGATTATAAAATCAATATTGTTGGGATCAGAATTTGTATCAACCATGGCAAACACAGGGATGCCCAAACGGTTTGCTTCGGCAACAGCAATGTGTTCTTTCATTACGTCAACTACAAACAAAGCTGAAGGAAGCCGATTTAAGTCGGCAATCGAACCAAGGTTTTTTTCCAGCTTAGCACGTTGACGGGTGATTTGAAGTTTTTCCCTTTTGGAAAGGTTATCAAATGTTCCGTCTTTTGTCATTTTGTCTATAGTTGTCATTTTTTTGACAGCTTTTCGGATGGTTGGGAAGTTGGTTAACATTCCGCCCGGCCAGCGTTCAATAACGTATGGCATTCCGATAGCAGTAGCTTTTTCGGCAATAATTTGTTTGGCCTGTTTTTTTGTTGCTACAAATAGAACTTTGCGGCCTGATTTAGCGATTTGTTTTAGTGCGGCAGCAGCTTCATCTACTTTTGCAACTGTTTTATACAAATCAATAATGTGGATACCGTTGCGCTCCATGAAAATGTAGGGAGCCATTGCCGGATTCCATTTTCTTTTTAAGTGTCCGAAATGTACGCCGGCTTCTAATAATTGATCAAAATTAACTCTTGACATTTTTATTGTTTTAAATTGTTTACATTCTGAATAAGTCAATCCTCAGGTAGTTATTCGACAACTCAACATGCAGAATAAGTCCTAACTGATTTAGATACTAAACATATTTAATTGAGAATTGAAAATTGAGAATTGAAAATCAGGGATATAATTTTCAACTTCCCATTTCCTATTTTCAACTGAAATATTAACGTTTGGAGAATTGGAATCTCTTCCTTGCTTTTGGACGTCCTGGTTTTTTGCGTTCCACTTCGCGCGGGTCGCGTGTCATAAAACCTTCTGAACGTAAAGCAGATTTGTCTTCCGGATTGATTTTTACCAAAGCGCGAGCGATACCCAGGCGGGCTGCTTCTGATTGACCGGTAAAACCGCCTCCATTTAAATTGATCTTTATGTCGTATTTTTCAGCAACACCTAATTTGTTTAGAGGTTGTTTTACAACATATTGAAGTAATGGAGAAGGAAAATAATGTTCAATGTCGCGTTTGTTGATGGTAATTTTTCCAGAACCTTCGTTGACGTACACTCGGGCAATAGCCGCCTTACGTCTTCCTAATGCATTTACTACTTCCATCGTTTTTATTTAAGAGAATTAATATCAATGTTTTTGGGTTGTTGGGCTGCTTTATCATGTTCAGCTCCATCAAAGACGTATAAATTGCCAAGGAGTTTGTCTCCTAATCTGTTTTTAGGCAACATGCCTTTTACTACTTTTCTGAGTAATCGGTCACTTCCTTTTTTCATCAAAGTGGCAGGAGTATTTTCTCTTTGTCCTCCGGGATATCCGGTGTGGCTTAGATAAATACGGTCAGTCCATTTGTTTCCGGTTAGTTCTACTTTCGAACCGTTGATAATAATTACATTGTCGCCACAATCTACATGTGGAGTGAAGTTGGGTTTGTATTTGCCCCGCAGCAATTTTGCTACTTTAGAGGCAAGACGACCCAAGTTCTGTCCGGCTGCATCTACAACCACCCATTCTTTGTTAACAGTAGCTTTGTTAGCAGAGATGGTCTTATAACTTAAAGTATCCACGCTTTAAATGTTTAATTTGTTAATAATTTTTTTTGTTTGATAATTGAGGGGCCTTTTATGTCGGACACGAAAAATAAAAAGTTCAAAATCAAACACTTACAATCTTTGGATAATAATCGGCCTGCAAAGTTACAATTTTTGTTTAAATCGGCAAGCGTTCTCTCTTTAAAATTTTCCGTATGGTTTCCGCAAACAGGGGTATTTGCCGGGATAGGCTAACATAAAAAAACCTGAAACTACTTGGAAACAAGCCGTTTCAGGTTTGATTTTTTTGTCCTGTAAATTATTCAGCAGCAGGAGTTTCAGTTGGAGCGGCCAAAGTAGCAGAGTCAGTAACGGCTTCTTCTACGATAGGAGCTTGTTCTTCTACAACTTCAGGAGCTTCAGCTTCAGGAGCTGTTTCTTTGGCTTTGTTAGAGCATGATGCAAATGAAATAGCTGTAACTACAGCAACGAATAAAATTAATTTTTTCATTTTTAATTAATTAAAACGGTAAAACTTTGCTGACTTCTTGTTGTTCTTTTAAGAAATCGCTGCAAAATTACATAAAATTCTTGATATGAGAAAAACTGGGAGATATTTTTTTCTAAAAATCAAAAATGTTAACTTTGCAAACATTTTTTAATATAAAAGCGTGTTTGATTTTTCATCGTTATAATGATAAAATGTTGATTGTAAATGGAGAAGAAAAGTAAAATATTTGTTGCAGGGCATGCTGGTTTGGTTGGTTCTGCTATTTTGAAAAATCTTCAGCAAAAGGGGTATTCCCAGTTTGTGCTGAAGACTTCGAAAGAGTTGAACCTGATTGATACGCAGGCAGTTTTCTCGTTTTTTGAAAAAGAAAGACCGGAATATGTGTTTTTAGCAGCAGCTAAAGTGGGTGGGATTGTCGCCAATAATACTTATCGCGCTCAGTTTATTTATGAGAATTTAATGATTCAGAATAATGTGGTAGAAGCATCTTATAAGTATGGTGTAAAGAAATTATTGTTTTTAGGTTCGACCTGTATTTATCCGCGTGAAGCTCCCCAGCCTATGGCGGAAGATTGCTTACTTACCGGCCCGCTGGAATATACTAATGAACCGTATGCTATTGCAAAAATTGCCGGAATAAAATTGTGTGAAAGCTACAATTTGCAGTACGGTTGCAACTTTATTTCCGTCATGCCGACAAATTTGTATGGTCCGAATGATAATTTTGATTTGGAAAAATCGCATGTATTGCCGGCATTACTTCGAAAGATTTATTTGGCAAAATGGATTTCGGAAAATGATTGGGATGCTGTTTGTGCCGATTTAAATAAACGGCCGGTCTGTGGCGTGGATGGATCTGCTTCCAGAGAATCGATATTGGAAATCCTGAAGAAATTCGGAGTAGAACCCAATCAGGTTGAGATTTGGGGTACAGGGCAGCCGTTGAGGGAATTTCTTTGGAGTGAAGAAATGGCAGATGCCTGCGTGTTTGTAATGGAAAATGTTAATTTCTCCGATTTGAAAGGTGCAGGAAAGGAAGTCCGGAATACTCATATTAATATAGGTACAGGAAAAGAAATTTCGATCAAAGAGTTGGCTCAACTGCTGGCTCGTACTATTAATTTTAAGGGAATTGTGTATTTTAATGAAGACAAACCGGACGGAACGATGCGAAAACTTACGAATGTTGATAAATTGCACCGATTGGGGTGGCAACATAAAATCGATATAGAAGAAGGTGTACGGAAAATGTGCGATTGGTATTTGCAATCTTTGAAAACAAACTAACTAAATAATTATAAAATGGGAAAAAGAGCATTAATTACCGGTGTTACCGGCCAGGACGGAGCGTATTTATCGGAATATCTGATTAAAAAAGGATACGAAGTACATGGTATTAAACGTCGTTCATCGTTGTTTAATACAGAACGTATCGACCATTTATATCAGGATCCTCATATCGAAAACCGGAATTTGGTGTTGCATTATGGCGATTTGTCCGATTCGATGAATTTGACCCGGATTATCAGCGAAGTACAACCCGATGAAATTTACAACCTTGGCGCTATGAGCCATGTAAAAGTAAGTTTCGATACTCCTGAATATACTGCTAACGTGGATGGTTTGGGAACGTTGAGAATCCTGGAAGCTGTCCGTTTGCTCGGATTGACTGAAAGAACGAGGATTTATCAGGCTTCTACCTCCGAATTATACGGGTTGGTGCAAGAAGTGCCCCAGAAAGAAACTACTCCGTTTTATCCGAGAAGTCCGTATGCCGTAGCCAAAATGTATGCTTATTGGATTACGGTTAATTATAGAGAAGCTTATAATATGCATGCCAGCAATGGTATTTTATTTAATCACGAATCTCCTTTAAGAGGTGAAACTTTTGTAACCCGGAAAGTAACCCGGGCTGTTTCACGCATTGTTTTGGGAATGCAGAATGATGTATATATGGGGAATCTGTCCAGTAAGAGAGACTGGGGGCATGCCAAAGATTATATTAAGGCGATGTATCTGATTCTTCAACAAGATCAACCGGATGATTATGTAATTGCTACCGGAATAACAACTACTATTCGCGACTTTATTACCATGGCATTTGCGGAAACCGGAGTGAAAATTGAATTCAAAGGAGAAGGAGTGCAGGAAACCGGTTTTATTGTTTCGATTGACAAAGCTGTCTTTAGCCAAAAAGCGGGAGCAGAATACTATGATGCATTGAATGCCCGTTTGGGATCGGCTGTAGTCAAAGTTGATCCGAAATATTTCCGTCCGACTGAAGTTGATTTATTGATTGGAGATCCGACTAAATCGAAATCAAAATTAGGATGGCAACCTAAATATGATTTGCCGTTGCTTATCGAAGATATGATGGAAAACGACCTGAAAGTAATGAAAAAAGAGGCTTACCTGAAAGAAGGCGGGTATCGGATTTTAAATTATTTTGAATAAATAGAATAATAAGTGGTGAGAAAAGATAAAGGCTTTGGGTTCTTTATCAAATGGCTGGTAGGAATTGGCGATTTGTTGATCTTGAATGGTGTGTTTTTGTGCACTTACTGGATATTTCATTTTTCTGAAATTACAGACATTGCCTCAAGATTTGATATCGTCTTGCTGCTGCTTAATTTTTCTTACTTTATTGTTTTGTATTTTGTTCCGCTCAAAATTGACCAACCGGTAGTCCACATCGATAAGATTGTTCAGCGTTCCCTGCTGTTGGTGCTTGCTCATGGCATCCTTTTCAGCGCGGCTCTGTTTTTTCTTAGTTTAGGAGATGTGATGGTTCAATTCCTTGTTTATTACTATTTCGGCCTATTGATTATTTTTGCTTTGTGGCGGATTTTTGCGAGGCAGATGCTGAAATGGTACAGAAGTTCGGGAAAGAATTATAAATCGGTAGTCATTGTAGGTGCTGGAAAAAATGGTCTGGCTCTTTATTCGGAGATGGACAATAGCGTGGCGTATGGCTATAAAATACTCGGTTTTTTTGATGACAATGTTTTGTTGAGAAATTCCATACCACATTATGTCGGTGGAATTTGGGAATTAGATGCGTTTGTTGAAAATCACCAGGTGGATGATATTTATTGTACTCTACCCAGTTCGCAGGACGAAAAAATCAAACATATTATGACTTTGGCGGAGAGAAACATGATTCGGTTTCATATTGTCCCCGAATTTTCCCGCTATCTGAAAAAGAGTTTTGTCCTCACCAGTATTGAGTCATTGCCTATCATGGATATCCGCTCCGAACCTTTGCAACATACCCACAACAGGGTACTGAAGCGGATGTTTGACTTGTTGTTCTCTTTTGTATTTTTAATTACCCTATATCCTTTTTTTTATGTGATATTAGGAGCCTTGATTAAATTCTCATCTCCGGGGCCGATACTTTTCAAGCAATTGAGAACCGGATGGTATGGAAAGGAATTTTATTGTTATAAATTTCGTTCTATGAAGATGAATGATGAGTCGGATCAAAAGCAGGCGGTGAAAGGAGATGACAGGAATACGCCTTTTGGAGATTTTCTGCGAAGATCGAGCTTAGATGAAATTCCACAGTTTTTTAATGTGCTGAAAGGTGATATGAGTGTAGTGGGGCCGCGTCCTCACATGTTGAAACATACAGAGATGTATTCATTCATTATCGATAAATATATGGTGCGACATTTGGTCAAACCCGGCATAACCGGATGGGCGCAGATTAATGGTTGCCGGGGTGAAACCGATACTGTCGATAAAATGGAGGAACGAGTAAAGAAAGATGTTTGGTATATTGAAAATTGGTCATTCTTTCTGGACTTGAAAATTATTTTTGTGACAATGATCAATATGATCAAAGGAGATAAAAACGCATACTGACAAAGTGGTATTTAAAATAATTGATGTCAACGATTCGGTTGCCTGGAATGCCGTCTTATCCAAAGTGGAAGCGTATGATTTTTATCATACCTCTTCATATCAACGATTGGACTGTGCCGGAACGGCTCGTTTATTGGTATTCGAAGAAGGAGCCGAATGTGCTGCTATACCGTTGATTTTTCGACAAATCCCTCATATCGACAGAAGGGATGTCAGTTCGGTTTATGGATACGCCGGATGGGTGAGGACTGCCGGTTTTTATCCGGAGGCAGTATTTCCCATGTTGCAGGATTATTTTAATGAAGAAAAAATTGTAAGCGCTTTTTCCCGCTTGCATCCGTTGATTCCCGGTTCTGCGTTTTTTAAATTGGGAGAAGTGTCGGATCTTAGTGTTACATTGGGAATGGATCTTTCGTTGCCCGAACAAATGCAATGGAAAGCTTATAGCCGCTCTGTCCGGGGTTCTATTTTGAGGAACAAGCGAAGTGGAGAACGAGTGATTAGGGCTGAAAGCGAAGTCGGGGTACAACATTTTTTGAAAATTTATGCCGATGCAATGACTCGTTTGAAAGCCGCTCCGCATTATTTTTTTCCGGAATCATATTTTCAGGCTTTACTTAACTCCCCTGATTTTGAGAGTTTTGTTTTGTTGGCCGAACGGCATGGGGAAATTACGGGAGGCGCCTTGTTCGTTGTGTGTGGAGCTATCATGCAATACCATTTAGGCGCTGTTGCTAATGGAAGCATGTCATTTTCCCCTTTAAAGTTATTATTAGACGAAGCTCGCCGGATTGCCGTTGAAAAAAAATGTTCTGTGTTTCATTTAGGGGGAGGGCACGGAGGTAAAGATGACAGTCTGTTTACTTTTAAGTCCCGAATGTCCACATCTTCTTACCCATTTCAAGTATGGAAGTGGATTGTAGATGAACCGTATTATGAACAATTGAGCCGGAGTAAATCTTCTTCATCTTTTTTTCCGGCATATCGTGCATGATTCGTATATAATTATTACCTTTGCGGGCGTGGGAAGAATTATTGCTATTGATTATGGCCGGAAACGTACTGGTTTAGCCGTTTCCGATCCGATGCAAATAATAGCCGGAGGATTATTGACTCTATCAGGAGATGAAGTTATTCCCTACTTGAAAGAATATATCAAACGGGAAAATGTGGAATTGATTTTGCTGGGGGAGCCTCGCCAGATGAATTACCAACCTTCGGAAAATATGAAATGGGTGGATTTGTTTAGAAAAAAGTTGGAAACAGAGATTCCCCATATTCCGATACGGATGATTGATGAGCGTTTTACGTCTGTATTAGCACACCGGACCATGTTGGATGCCGGATTAAAGAAACATGACAGGCAAAATAAAGCATTAGCAGATGAATTGAGTGCTGTTATTATGTTGCAGTCATATATTGAGAGTACGAAAAAATGATTTTACCTATCTATTTATATGGGCAACCGGTGTTGCGGAAAGTTGCTGAAGATATCGGACCCGACTATAAAAATCTCAAACAATTGATCAATAATATGTTTGAGACAATGTATAATGCCGATGGGGTCGGTTTGGCCGCTCCACAAGTGGGCTTGCCCATTCGTCTTTTTGTCATTGATTTGAGTGTGTTGGATAATTTGCCTCCTGACGTAAACCCAGGGAAAAAAGTTTTTATTAATGCTCATATTGTGGAACGAGACGGCGAGGATGCGGTAATGGAAGAAGGTTGTCTGTCTCTTCCCGGTATTCATGAAAATGTATTGCGAAAAGGACGGATACGAATTCAATATATGGATGAAAATTGGATCGCTCATGACGAGGTCATAGAAGGATATCTGGCCCGAGTGATCCAGCATGAATATGATCACATCGATGGAATCATGTTTGTTGATCATATTTCGGGTATTCGCAAACAACTGATTAAATCCAAATTGAATGCTTTGATGAATGGAAAAACGAATTGCTCTTATCCGGTCAAAGTCGTTAAAAAACATTAAATTTGGCATGATTGTTGTTTTAAATGTGCATTAACAGTAAAAACAGATATGAAGAATAAAGTACTATACTTTTTTTTATTGCTTCAGGGTTGTCTTTTCAGTTCGTGTCTTACCACGCAACAAACGAACTTGTTGAGAGAACCAGGCGGAAGCGTTCCTGCTTATCCCAAAGTGCAAGGAGTTGCAGAATACCGGATTAAACCGGGCGATGAATTAAGTATTCAAATTTCTGCATTTGATGCTGCCACAAGCCGGTTGTATTCTTTATACTCGATGAATAACGGCTTTGGATCATCAACAGGCATCCGGTTGTTTTCTGTCAGTTCCCAGGGAAATATTTATTTTCCGTATTTAGGTGATATTTATGTGAAAGATAAAACTACGTTTGAGGTGCAAGAACTCTTAACCTCCAAATTACATAATGAAATATCCCCTCAAAGTACTGCCGTGGTTACATTGGGTAATCGCTCTTTTTCTGTTATCGGAGAATCCAAAACGGGTACTTATTCAATTGCAAAAGAACAAACTACAATATTTCAGGCTTTATCAATGAGTGGAGATATCAGACAGTATGGAGACCGGTCGAAAGTGAAGATTATTCGCCAAACGATCAATGGAACAATCGTTAAAACATTTGACCTTAGAAGCCAGGATATTGTGAATTCGGAATTTTATTATGTCCAACCCAATGATGTTATTTATATCCAACCACTTGGAAGACAGTTTTGGGGCCTAAATTCTTTTGGTGCTGTTTTTGCCATGCTTTCTACATTTATATCAGTTGGGTTAACCATTTATAGTTTTGTAAAATAATGAAGAAAGGTATGAAAAATAAACTCCAGATATATAGCGTATTGTTGATTACAGTTTGCTTGTTTAGTGCTTGCATCACTAATAAGCAAAAAACATATTTACAACGGGAAACTCCCATTTATTCGATGGCTCCTTTTGAAGAATACCGCTTATGTGTAAATGATGAAATTAATTATTACCTTATGACGGCCGATGCGACAGCTGAGCAATTTTATAATTTTGGTCAAGCAGGCGGAAGCGGCGGAGGTAGTTACATCCCGTATCGTATTTACGAAGATGGCTGCGTGGCCCTTCCTACAGTTGGCCGGATAAAAATTGCCGGTTTGACGATCAGGGAAGCCGAACGTGTCATCACGAATGTTTTTAAAGCCAGCGTCCTGGATGCTGAAGTGCGTGTAACCTTGACCAACAATTATTTTTATGTACAAGGCGATGGGGGAAAAGGACAATTTTTTGTTTATAAAGAAAACCTGAATATTTATCAAGCTTTAGCGATGGCCGGAGATATTAGTTCTGCCGGAGACAAATCGCATGTGAAGATCATCAGAAAGGGCATTGATGGAATGGATGAAATATATACTTTTGATTTAAGAAAAGAGTCGATTATTGAGTCTCAGTATTATTATATCAAACCCAATGATGTGATTTATATACCTACTAATGCCAACTCATTCTTTATGGTAGATTCGGTATCATCTTTCATCTCTATGTTTATTGCTCCTATCTCTTTATTAGTCTTAGTTTTATCTTTATTCTAACTTATTATTAAATCGTGGATACAAATTTTAATCAGCAACAACAAGCTTTTAATAGCAACTATACTTCAGACGCTACCGGATATTTTATGGGAGGAAATCAGACGCCTAATGCATCGTCGTCGTCTCCGTTTGATGTGATCTTTTTAGTTTTGCGAGTGCTAAAATACTGGCCATGGTATGTACTTGCTTTTGTTATCGCAGTAGGATTGGCCTACTTAAAAAACAAATCTTGGGAACCCCAATATAAAACTGTTTCCACCATCCTGATTGAAGA
The DNA here is from genome assembly GCA_031553835.1 of Bacteroidales bacterium. Lineage (GTDB taxonomy): Bacteria > Bacteroidota > Bacteroidia > Bacteroidales > Azobacteroidaceae > JAVBKX01. Next base: position 77,517 of record JAVBKX010000007.1, on the reverse strand, counting down.
AAAACAAGGCTTCAGCGATATGATGATGGGAAGTCTCGGCATGAATAAAAGCGGAGGAAGAAATATTAACAATCAAATGCTGATGTACGGCTCTTATGACCTGATCAGTCGAGCTGTCAGTAAAATGAATATCAGTACGGATGTTTATATGAAATCGCGTTTTAAAATCATGAATATGTATGGACATTCGCCTGTTATTGTACGCGGCACGTATGTTTCCCCGGGAGCGTATGGTCTTGAATTTAATATCAAGCATGTGTCCGATAGTATTTATCAGGTTTCTTTTAAAGGGGATGATTTTATTCCTGCTTTTGCTATACAAGGAATATATGGACGGTCCATTCAACATAATATGTTTTTTGTGACAGTCGATCGGATCCCAAATTACACCGGAATGGATCCTAATTATGATTTGTATTTTAAATTCCTCTCCAAAGACGCACAGGTAGCTGATTATACATCCCGGTTGCAATATCGCTTTTTAATGGAAGGCGCGTCTGTAATGGAAATATCCCTGACGGGTAAAGTGGCAGAACGGGATGTGGATTTTATGAATACTCTGAATGAAATGTTTTTTGATGATAATTTATCTCGTAAAAATATTTCGGCAGAGAAAACAATTGATTTTATCAATAATCAATTAGCGATTATTAAAGACTCTATAACTGCATCTGAAGCCAAACTTCACTCTTTTCAACAGCAGTCTCGTTTGTACACCCCAACCCAGTCTTTATATGCTACTTCTGAAATAGAAGAATTGGACAAGAAAATGCTGGAAGTAAGGATGAAGAAAGACTATGTCAAGTTTCTGGAAAATTATCTGAAAAGCGATAACGAATTACTGGTTTCCCCCAATACCATGGGAATTCAGGATCAGAGCCTGGCTTCCTTAGTGGCCAATTATAACCTTATTTCAGGAGAAATTAAAAATTTAGGCCCGGAAAGTCCGATTTATAAACGATATAAATCTCAATTGGAAGATATCAAGAAAAGCTTGAATGAGTCGATTGTGACTATGAAAGCATCGGTTCGTATAGATGAAGCTAACCTGAATAATCGATATGCAAAATTACAAAACGATGCTGCCAGTTTGCCTGAAAAAGAACGGAAATTGTTGACTCACGAACGAAATTTCAAGATCAACGAAACATATCATGGTTATTTGTTGCAGCGAAGAATCGAAAGCCATATTCAATTGGCATCTAACTCTCCTGACAACCTGGTCATAGACAAACCACGTATGGTATATGTGGTAAACGGCAAAGAGAAGAGTACGGTGTATCTTATGTATGTTTTTATTGGCGTGTTAATCCCTTTGTTTATTGTAATATGTAAAGAAATTCTTTTCAAAGTTTCCATTCAATCGCGGGATGAAGTAGAATCGATCGCTCAACTGCCGATTTTAGGAACGGTTGAACGCTCCAACAAAAAAGAGCAGATTGTTGTTAAATATTATCCGAAATCCAGTTTTGCCGAATCGTTCAGGGGATTACGGTCACGCATGGAATATATTGTGAAAAAGGAAATAAACATCACTATGTTGGTTACTTCTACCGAACCAAAAGATGGAAAGACATTTGTGGCAGGTAATTTAGCTTCCATTTATCAGCTTACAGGCAAAAAAACCGTGCTTGTGGACTTTGACTTACGTCGTCCGGCATTGTCTAAAGCATTAAATATGGGACATCACAAAGGTATTTCCAATTATCTGATCGGCCAGGTGGAAATTGACGATATTATCATTCCTCATCCTGAGTATGGATTTGATGTAATGCCTGCCGGAACGGTGCCTCCCAATCCGAGCGAATTGCTGCGTTCAGATAAAACGTTGATCCTGATGAATGAATTAAAATCACGTTACGATTACATCATTATCGACTGTAGTCCCGTTGGATTGGTATCTGACGCCCACTATTTGGCTAAACTTGTCGATACTACTCTTTATGTGGTGCGGAATGAAAAGACAAATCGTCACTTCTTTAAATATACGATTACTGAATTTAAAGAAGATGCACGAAATAGCATTGTAATTGTTTACAATGATGTGAATTTACGGGGTGGATATTATTATGGTAACAGGCGTTATTATGGTCGTACATCTTATTATGTGAAACATGACTCCTATTACCGAGATGAAGAGACGGGTGAAAAAAAATCAAAATCAAGGTCACGGAGAAGCTAAAAAAGTAATTGCGGCATTCATTTTTCTTCTTTCCGGGTTCTTTACCTTCGGCTATGCCCAGGTAAATACGGATCGTATGATTGCTATTGGCCGGAATGCACTATACTTTGAGGATTATGTCCTTTCCATTCAGTATTTTAATCAAGTAATTAAGGCTAAGCCATATTTGGCTGAGCCTTACTTGTATAGAGCCATTGCCAAATTTAACCTCGATGATTACAAAGGCGCCGAGAGTGATATTTCATTATGCCTGGAGCGCAATCCTTTTCTTGTTCAGGCATATCAATGCAGGGGAGGAGCCCGTCAGAATTTGCAGGATTATAAAGGCGCCATCCAAGATTATAACAAAGGATTGGAATTCCGGCCTGAAGATCGTCAAATGTTGATTAATAAGGGAATTGCTTATCTTCAATTAAAAGATTATAACCAGGGGATCGGAGTATTGGATACTCTGATTGCTTTTCATCCGAAGTTTACCCAGGCTTATTTGGTGCGGGGCGCTGCTTATACAGAAAAAGAAGATACGCTGAAAGCGATGGCCGATTTTGATACAGCCATCCGTATCGATAAATATTTTGCCCCGTCGTATGGCCAGCGCGGCTTGTTGTATTTTAAACTGGACAGTTTAAATTTAGCATTGTCGGATTTGAATATGGCCATACACCTCGATCCGATTCAGGACGGATATTACATTAATCGGGGATTGATCCGCTATCATTTGAATGATTTGCGGGGTGCGATGTCTGATTATGATGTCGTTATTAATAAAGAATCAAACAATATTATTGCCCGGTTTAACCGTGGATTGTTGCGTGCTCAGGTAGGAGATAATAACCGGGCGATCGAAGATTTCGGTATTGTAATTCAGCAGGAACCCGATAATTATATGGCGATTTTTAATCGGGCTTTGTTGCGCGAAGAAGTAGGAGAGTATAGCGGGGCTATTGCCGATTATAACCGGGTGTTGGCCGAATATCCGAATTTTTTACCCGGCTATTATGCCCGTTCGCAGGCAAAACGCGCATTGCGTGATGTAGCGGGAGCCGACAAAGATTATTGGTACGCTTATGATTTGGAAGAAAAATTGAACAAAGAGCGTGCTGCCGGCAAAAAGGTTACCGGAAAAGGAGTGTATGACGCGGATGACGCTACAGAAACGGCCGATTTGTCGGATAAAACACGCGAAAAATCGGATAAAAATATTGAAAAATTCAACCGGTTGGTGGTTTATGATAAAGAGGAAGAACAAGCTTCCCGTTATAACAATGAATTGCGGGGAAAAGTACAGGACCGCCAGGTGAAAATAGATTTGGAACCTCCGTTTGTTATTACTTATTATGAGAAAATAGAAGTGCTGAAAGGCGCGATACAAAAAGATAAAATACTGGATGATTATAATAAATCCGGTTATTTGTCTTCTCAGTTGATCATTACAAATAAAGAAGCGGCTGTTTCGGACGAACAGGCTAATGAGCATTTTAGATCCATTGATCATTTCTCTTTGAAAATTACTCAAAATCCTTCCGATGCTAACGCTTATTTTGGCCGGGCTATGGATTTTATGATTGTCCAGGATTTGAATGAAGCATTGAATGATTTCAGCAGCGCCGTACAATATGCTCCGGGCTTTACCATGGCTTATTTTAACCGAGCGGTTGTAAGATATAAGTTGATGGAAATCAATCAATATAATTCGGAAAATACGGATTCTCAGACCAGTCATGCTCTCAACATTCAAATAGGGAAAACCGCTGCTGTGGTGAAACCGCAGGCTCCTGTTGTTGACGATAATAAAGAACAGAAGCGAAATTTTGAACTGGAATTGATTATCCGGGATTATGATACTTGCATTCGTTTAAACCCTGATTTTGTGTACGCTTATTTTAATAAAGGAAATATTCGCTGTTTGCAGAAAGATTATCGTTCGGCAGTATTGGAATATAATGAAGCGATTAAACGGAATCCTGATTTCGCCGAAGCGTATTTCAATCGCGGACTCACTCGTCTTTCTTTAGGTGATACCGATAAAGGAATTGAAGATTTGAGCAAGGCCGGAGAACTTGGAATTATTGATGCCTACGGGATTATCAAACGAATGACAGAGTAAGCCGCAATTGCCTATTTAAAAAAAGTGTATTACTTTTGTACCCTAATTTTTTTGATTGATAAAGAGACAGATTATGATAAAGATAACTTTTCCTGATAATTCCCTGCGGGAATATCCTGAAGGCATTACTTCGTTGGAAATTGCAGAAAGTATAAGCCCCCGTCTGGCGCAAGATGTGGTGGCCGCTGCAGTAAATGGAGAAACCTGGGATTTAACCCGGCCGATTGACACAGATGCTTCCATTAAACTGTATAAATGGGAAGATGAAGAAGGCAAACATGCTTTCTGGCATTCTTCCGCTCACTTGATGGCAGAAGCTTTGCAGGAATTATATCCCGGCATTAAATTCGGAATCGGGCCGGCCATTGAAAATGGCTTTTACTACGATGTGGATCCGGGTGAAGGCGTTGCGATTAAAGAAAGTGATTTTCCTGCCATCGAAGCTAAAATGGCTGAACTGGCAGCAAAAAAAGAAAACATTGTTCGCCAAAGCATCTCTAAAACAGAAGCCTTGAAAATGTTTGAAAATCGAGGCGAATCATATAAAACGGAATTGATCAGTGAACTTGAAGACGGTACTATTACGACCTATACTCAGGGTTCGTTTACAGACTTGTGCCGTGGCCCTCATTTGCCGAATACTTCGTATATTAAAGCATTGAAACTGATGACTGTCGCCGGCGCTTACTGGAGAGGCGACGAAACGAGACGACAATTGACCCGGATTTACGGAATCACCTTCCCGAAAAAGAAAATGCTGGACGATTACCTTCTTCTGTTGGAAGAAGCGAAAAAACGCGATCACCGGAAATTAGGCAAAGAAATGGAATTGTTCACATTTTCTCAAAATGTGGGACAAGGGTTACCGTTGTGGTTGCCAAAAGGTACACAGTTGCGCCTGCAATTGGAAGATTTCCTGAAACGAATCCAAAAACGGTTCGGCTATCAGCAGGTTATAACTCCGCATATCGGAAATAAAAAACTATATATTACTTCCGGGCACTATGCCAAATATGGTAAAGATTCATTTCAACCGATCCATACACCTGAAGAAGGCGAAGAATTTTTATTGAAACCGATGAATTGTCCTCACCATTGTGAGATTTTTAGAGCATTTCCCCGTTCGTACAAAGATTTGCCGCTCCGGCTGGCGGAGTTCGGAACCGTTTACCGTTACGAACAAAGTGGTGAATTACATGGGCTTACCCGCGTAAGAGGCTTTACACAAGATGATGCTCATATTTTCTGTACGCCCGACCAGGTGAAAAATGAATTTATGAAAGTAATGGATATTATCCATATTATTTTCAAAGCGTTGGATTTCAAAGATTATGAAGCTCAAATTTCGCTGCGTGATCCTAATAATCAGGAAAAATATATTGGCTCTGAAGAAAACTGGAATAAGGCTGAAAATGCTATCATAGAAGTTTGTCAGGAAAAAGGAATTGCTGCTAAAGTGGAATTAGGTGAAGCCGCATTCTACGGGCCGAAATTAGACTTTATGGTCAAAGATGCCTTAGGTCGTCGCTGGCAATTGGGAACCATTCAGGTTGATTATAACTTACCCGACCGTTTTGAATTGGAATATGTCGGGGCAGATAATCAAAAACATCGTCCGGTGATGATCCACCGTGCTCCTTTTGGCTCGATGGAGCGTTTTGTGGCTGTGTTAATCGAACATACAGCAGGAAATTTCCCGCTTTGGCTGACTCCCGATCAGGTAGTGATTATGCCGATCAGTGAAAAATTCAACGAATATGCTCATCATGTGGCAGATGAATTGTCGATGCAGGATATTCGCGTTTCCGTTGATGACCGGAATGAAAAAATCGGCCGTAAAATCAGGGATAACGAATTGAAAAAAATACCGTATTTACTTGTTGTTGGAGAGAAAGAAGCCGAAAATCAAGAAGTTTCTGTAAGAAAACATGGTGAAGGTGATGTTGGTTCGATGAAAATTACTAACTTTGCCGCTCTTTTAAATGAGGAAGTGGAGAAACAGATGAATCAATGGGCGTAAGAAACGATAATTACATTAATGACTTAAAACTTAAAAGTATAACCGAGTTTGAATGAAGAATGACAAACTGAAGGATCAATACAGAGTAAATGAAAAGATCCGTGTCCGTGAAGTTCGTTTAGTGGGAGACAATGTGGAGCAAGGGGTATATCCGATAGCGGAAGCTCTGCAGATTGCCCGGAATCAGGATTTAGACCTGATAGAAATATCCCCCAGCGCAGTTCCTCCTGTTTGCCGGATTGCTGATTATCAGAAGTTTCTATATCAACAAAAGAAACGGCAAAAAGAGCAAAAAGCCAAATCCGTAAAAATTGTAGTGAAAGAGATCCGGTTTGGGCCGCAAACAGATGATCATGATTACAATTTTAAATTGAAACATGCGAAGAGTTTTTTGGAAGAAGGCGCTAAAGTAAAAGCTTATGTTTTTTTCAAAGGGCGTTCCATTTTATTCAAAGAACAAGGGGAAGTGCTGTTGCTTCGATTTGCCAATGATTTGGAAGATTATGGTAAAGTAGAACAATTGCCTCTGTTGGAAGGAAAGAAAATGATCATTATGTTGGCTCCGAAAAAACTTCCAGCTTCGAAAAAACCGGAAACTGCAGCTCCTGCGAAAGATAAAGGGAGTGCGCCGACAGAGAAAAGCGAAGAAAATGCAAATTGAATTGAGAATTGAGAATTGAGAATGAGCTCATGCGACTTCTTACTTCTTACTTCTTATTTCTTAATTATAAACAATAAATATTTTAAGAGAAATGCCTAAAATGAAGACTAATTCCGGTGCCAAAAAAAGATTCGCTCTTACCGGGACAGGGAAAATCAAGAGAAAACATGCTTTTAAAAGTCATATTCTGACTAAAAAGACAACAAAGCAAAAAAGAAGATTAACTCATGTTGCTGTGCTCGACAAATCGAATGAAAAAGCGGTTAAAGCATTGCTTGGGATCTAATTTTTAAAAGCGATTTTTTTACAGATTTATTAACCGGATGTTTTAGCAGACTAAGTTCGCTATAAGGCGGCGCTAACATTCACAATCATTTTATTTATTATGCCTAGATCGGTAAATCATGTGGCTTCGAGAGCCAAAAGAAAAAGAATTCTTAAATTAACGAGAGGTTATTACGGTGCTCGTAAAAATGTTTGGACAGTAGCTAAAAATACATGGGAAAAAGGGTTAACTTATGCTTTTCGCGACCGTCGTAATAAAAAACGTAACTTCAGAGCGTTGTGGATTCAACGGATCAATGCAGCAGCTCGTTTGGAAGGAATGTCATATTCTCGTTTGATGGGTGCGTTGCATAAAAACGGAGTGGAAATCAACCGCAAAGTATTGGCCGATTTGGCCATGAACCACCCGGAAGCATTTAAAGCTATTGTCACGAAAGTAAAATAACTCAAAAATAGCTTAAAAATTTGGTTGTTTCGTTTATTTGTGCTACATTTGCTACATCGAGAGAGATAAAAAAGAGTTTGCCGCATCGGCTGATTGGGAAACTCATCAATTAAAAAACAAATTCCGAGACCAGCTCTTATCGTCAATGGCGGGCCGCGCCTTTCGGGGTATGCTTAGCACGGCGGATTACAAAGACGGTAAAGCACTCAAATCCTGTCATACGGAGTTTTATCACATCTATCCGGTGCGGTTTTTTATAACAAGGTTTCTCAGTTTTTGGGAAACCTTTTTTGTGTTTGCAGCATGGGTATAAATTGACCGGGAATAACGTTTCTCCTTATTGAATCATGAAAAAAATATTTATTTGTATATTGACATCATTGGCCTTTATTTCTTCTTGTAAAGAAGAAGAAACACATAGTCGAACAGAGTTCCCCGATATTACGGTCATGTCTTTCGAATTTACTGATTCCATAGGATTTGGCTTTCGTTATAAGGACAAGGAATACAATGTCATGGTTGATTCCCTCCATGCAGATCAGGTGTATGCCTACAATAAGGTTTCATTTTGCGGTTCCGCCAATGCTAAGCGCATTTTTTTAACAAATGAGGATGATATTAGCAAGGATGTGACTGATTATTTATATAGCCACTATGCTATTATTGAAGATCCTACAGTATATTTTGTAAATGAAAAAATTGAAAGTATAAAAATATATTCAGATCGGGAGTATAATTCGATCCAACCGGGGAATGAGCTCAATGCGTTTTTTAGTGTTACAGGTCGATTTCTTCAAATGAAAAATAATCAATATCTGTTGTTTGAGGGTGATATTTTAAGATTAACATCATATCAAAATATGTATATCCCAATGGATATAATCATTCAAATTGAAAAACGACCATTACAGCAAGGAAAATATAGCTTTTTTCTGGAACTGCAAACAAATAAAAGAAAGTATTCTGTCAATTTTGTAACAATACAGATCACATAAGTACAGTTATATTCGGTAAATTATTAACCAATAGATTTAATAGAAAGCTGAAATTATCCCAATTAAACCGGATCTACATTGTACTGAATAATTCCGTATTTATAATCGGAGAGGGACAGAATTTCCTGCTGCGCTGTACTCAGGATGGAATGCAAATGCTCCAGTGAAGCGGAAACTTCAATTTTGAGTAATATTTTTTTAAGAAAATAATTTTGTATCCTGCCGATTGTAGGTTTGTCCGGACCCAATACCCGCGAACCTAATGACGCCCTTAAAAGCGTGGCCAATGTCTGCGCCATTTTATTTGCTACCGGTTCCTGTTTGTGTTTTATGGTGACCTCAATGAGTCGGTAGAAAGGCGGATATTTGAATAGTTGGCGCTCTTCCATTTGAGAATTGTACATTCCCAAATAATCATTTCGCTGTACTGCTTGTATTAACGGATGTTCGGGATGCGATGTTTGTATGATAACCGTTCCACGCGTTTTCCGCCGGCCTGCCCGTCCGGCCACTTGCGACATGAGTTGAAAGGCCCGTTCGTGTGACCTGAAATCAGGAAAATTCATCATCGAATCGGCATTCAAAATGCCTACTAATCCGACTTTTTCGAAGTCCAATCCTTTTGAAACCATTTGGGTTCCGACTAAAACTTGTGTACGGCCTGTTTCAAAATCATGGATTATCTTCTGATATCCGGTTTGGTTGCGAGTTGTATCTGTGTCTAATCTGCCGATGGCAATATCAGGGAAAATAACGGCTAACTCATCTTCTACCTTTTCGGTGCCAAAACCTTTAGGGGTCAAGTCATCGTTGCTGCAATCGGGACATGCCGGAGGAATGGGATAAGTATTGCCGCAGTAGTGGCAAACCATCCGGTTGGTGCGTTTATGCAACGTGAGGCTTACATCGCAACAAGAGCATCTGGGTATCCAATCGCATGTTTTACATTGAATCATCGGAGCAAATCCCCGGCGGTTTTGAAACAAAATGACTTGTTCGCCGGTTTCTAATTTTTGGTTGATGGCAGCGGTAAGTTTCGGAGAGAATAATCCTTTCATGCGTTTTTTTCTCCGTAATTCTTTGACATCAACCAGGGTGATTTCAGGTAATGCCGGAGCTTCATACCGTTGGTCTAATGATACATAACCATACTTGCCTGTTTGCGCGTTATAAAAGGATTCAATGGATGGCGTGGCGCTTCCCAATACAACTTTGGCTCCATGCATGGAAGCCAGCACGATGGCGGCATTGCGGGCATGATAGCGGGGCGCCGGGTCTTGTTGCTTATAGCTGGTTTCGTGCTCTTCGTCCACAATAATCAACCCCAGTTCCCGGAAAGGCAAAAATACGGATGATCGTACTCCCAGTATTACCTGGTATCCCTCATCATCCAATAGATTGTTCCAGATTTCGACCCGTTCATTATCATTTATTTTTGAATGATAAATGCCTAATTTATTACCGAATACTGCTTTTAAACGTTGGGTAATTTGCGTGGTCAATGCAATTTCGGGCAATAGAAACAACGCTTGTTTCCCTAATTTCAAGGTTTCGTTGATTAAATGGATGTAAATTTCCGTTTTTCCCGAAGAAGTGATGCCATGCAACAAACATACATTTTTTTCTCTGAATTGGAACAACAGGTCGGTATAGGCGGTATGTTGTTTTTCGTTCAATACATTTGGTTCCACAACTTCGTTTTCGAAAACATGAAGGCGGCTTATATTTTTCTCATAAATTTCTAAAATGCCTTTTTGTACTAAACCGTTGAGCGCCGCGTCCGAAGATTGACTTTTATTGAGTAATTCGTGCCGGGAAATTTCTTTTTTTTCTCCGGGAACAAATAATTGGGAGCATTCAATGTATGCTAATAGCAGGTGTTCTTGTTTAGGCGCTTTTTTGAGCGTCTCAAATACTTCGCTCAAGCGTTCCTGCTCTTGGATGTATAATGGGGCTAACCGGACAAATGATTCGGATTTCTCTTTATAATTGTTGGCGCTTTCAAAGCGGAATCCGGAAGGAAGAACAGCTTTGTAAACTTCACCTAATGTACAGAGGTAATAATGGGCGATCCATTCCCAGAAACGCAATTGTGGTCGTCTGAGAATAGACTGCTGACTTTCAACGGCAATGATGGATTTGATTTCGAAAGAGGAGGTGCGGTCCACCTGATGGATGTAAGAAACGAGTCCGGAATAATGTTTGTTTTTCCCGAATTCGACCAATACTAATACTCCGGGAGTAATTTGATTTTGTAATGATTCGGGAACAAAATAGGTGTATGTGTCGGATAAAGGTACCGGAAGTATGACTTCTATGTACATAAAGAGAATGAAATAATAAAAGTTAAGAGTGGGAATAATCCCAACCCTTAACTTTTAACGCTTAACTTTGTAATTTATGGTATTTAGAAGAATAATGCGGCAGTGATGGACCAAACACGGGTGCTTCCGTTGATTGAAGAAGCAACGTCTGTAACATCGTCATAATTGTAGGCACTAAAATCGTCAGTTAAACCTAATTGATAATTAGCTCCTACTTGCAATTTTCCCAATAGTTCTACTCCTAACCCAAAATTCAATCCGGCTCCAAAAGATTTTGTTTTCAATAACTCTTTATAGTCATCCATATTGTCGTACACTTTGAAACTGGCATAAGGACCAGCAGTAGCATAAGCTCCTACTAAGTTCAGTAAATTTAATTTGTATTTTAAATTTAACGGAATTAAGAGGGATCCAGTTTTCATGGATTCTTCTTTCATTGAAAACTCTCCAGTGATCAAATTAATGTCAGTTGGAACATCAACTTTGAAACCATCCTGAGAATACAGCAAGGCAGCATCAAAACCGATACCAATAATAGGCAAAGTAAATTCGGCGATAGGGCCTACCTGAAATCCGGTATAATTGCTGGGATCAATATCCGCTTCGCTAAAAGAAACACTGGAAAGATTTACCCCTCCTTTCAGTCCAAATTTAATACCTGCGTTGGCAGGTAATGCAACGATCATTGCAGCTACAAGGGCTAATAAAAAACACTTTTTCATAAGATACACAATTTAATTGAATGGTTATTTTCCAAAAATCTTATTCACAATAGGTGCAAATATACAAGTTTATTTTGAAGTTAAAGATTTTTTGGAAAAATTTTATAACCACTTCAATGATTATGCCTCCATTTGTGGAGTCAGGTACTCTTCAAATCCTGCTTCTTTAATAATCTGGATTGCTTTTTTTGCATTCCGTTTTTTGACTAATAAACGGATATCCACAACTCCCGGAATCATGGAATTACTGCTACTGTTTTGTAAGGTGTATTCAATACCTTCTTTTTGAAAAAGACTTTCCAAAATGGCAGAGTCGTTTGGAAAAGTGAATGATGCAATATCTACAAAATCGTGGCTCATAATGATTTGTTTTTTAATGTTTTTATATACTATAAACAATAAATTGGGTGCAAAAGTTGTAAGAAATTTCTTTGGCACACCAATTGCTTTTTATATGTTCCAAAATAATTATTACAATGGAGGTTGCTTTCTTGTTTGAAAGAAGCCGTTTTGTCATGCCAATAAAAATAAAATCAAATATGTCTGACAATTTTTCATCTCAATTTGAGATTATACTGGGAGACCGGAAAGTGGATTTGAGTCGTGTAGGGGAAGAGATGCCTATTTTGCCTTTGAAAAACATGTTCTTTTTTCCGGGTATTCCGACTCCGGTGAATGTGGGGCGGTCTAAGTCCCTGAAATTGGTTCAGGATGTACAAAAGAAGAAATTGCTGATCGGCGTTTTTTGCCAGAAAGATGCGGAAGAAGCCGATCCGGGGATCAATGACCTGTTTCCTGTAGGTGTGGTGGGAGAGGTGATCAATGTATTGGAAGAACATGAATCCAGTATGACTGTGCTTGTACAGGGATATAAACGGGTGCATTTATCGGAAATTTCGGCAACAGAACCGTACCTGAAAGGTAAATTTGAATTGCTCGAAGATGTGATACCTCCAAAGTCGGATAAGGAATACAAAACCCAACTGAATTCGGTCAAAGAATTGACATTGAAAATGCTGTCAGAACGGGTGAATCCGCCTGATTTTATTTTAGAATCATTGAATAAGTCGAAAGATTATAATTACATCATCAATTTGGCTTTTTCTGCCATTGAGACAAGTCTGGAACAGAAACAGGAGGTAATGGCCTGCGATGATATGAAAGAACGGCTCAATAAGTTGTTGATGTTGTTGAATCATGATATTCAATTGTTGGAGATCAAAGAATCGATCCGTAATAAAACGAAAGTAGATATTGATAAGCAACAGCGGGATTATTTTCTTCAGCAGGAAATGAAAAATATCCAGGAAGCGTTGGGTGGAAGTATTCAGGATATTGAAATAAAAGAAATTAAAGAAAAAGCAGACAAAATTAAATTTCCACAAGAGGTCAAAGCGACTTTTGAAAAAGAGTTGAAGAAACTGGAACGTCTGCATCCTCATTCGCCCGATTTTTCGACACAAATGAGCTATATCCAAACGATTCTATCCTTGCCTTGGAACAATTGTACTAAAGATAATTTCAATCTGAAACGGGCCAAGAAGATTTTGGACAAAGATCATTTTGGAATGGAAAAAGTCAAGGAGCGTATTCTTGAACATTTAGCGGTATTGAAGTTAAAGGGTGATATGAAATCTCCGATTTTATGCTTGTACGGGCCTCCGGGAGTAGGGAAAACTTCCCTGGGGAAATCGGTGGCTGAGGCATTGGACCGGAAATATGTCCGGTTGTCGTTGGGCGGATTGCATGATGAAGCGGAAATCCGGGGACACCGGCGGACTTACATTGGCGCGATGCCGGGACGCATTATCAGTAGTATGCAAAAAGCCGGTTCGTCTAACCCGGTGATTATTTTGGATGAAATCGATAAGGTAGGGCAGGATTATAAGGGAGATCCGGCTGCTGCGTTGTTGGAAGTGCTTGATCCGGAGCAGAATGTTGCATTTCACGATAATTACTTAGATATTGATTATGATTTGTCGCATGTGTTGTTTATTGCCACGGCAAATACCTTGAACCCGGTGTCGCAACCGTTGCTGGACCGGATGGAAATTATCAATGTAAGCGGATATATTCTGGAAGAAAAGGTGGAGATTGCTAAAAAACATTTAGTCCCGAAACAATTGGAAAATCATGGAATTCCTAAAGATGCTTTTGATATTCCCAAAAAGACATTGGAAGTAATAATCGAATCTTATACAAGAGAATCGGGAGTTCGGGAACTGGATAAAAAATTAGCGAAAATTATGCGCCGGGTTGCCTTGAGGATTGCCGAAGGAACAGACTATCCCCATGCTTTGGATGTCGAAGATTTGGTGCGATATTTGGGAGTAAAAGAATATTCCAAAGATAAATACGATGGAAATGGTTACGCAGGTGTTGTAACCGGTTTGGCCTGGACGGCTGTCGGCGGAGAAATCTTGTTTGTTGAAACGAGTTTGAGCAAAGGTAAAGGATCGAAATTAACGTTGACCGGTAATTTGGGCGATGTAATGAAAGAATCGGCGACGTTGGCCTTGGAATATATTAAATCTCATGCTTCTGATTTTGGCATTGAAGAGGATCGATTTGAAAATTGGAATGTGCATATCCATGTGCCTGAAGGCGCTATTCCAAAAGATGGCCCTTCGGCGGGTATTACGATGGCCACTTCGCTGGCTTCGGCATTTACCAAACGAAAAGTGAAACGAAATTTGGCCATGACCGGTGAAATCACGTTGCGTGGAAAGGTATTGCCTGTAGGTGGAATCAAGGAAAAAATATTGGCAGCTAAACGGGCAGGCATCAAGGAGATTATCCTTTGTAAAGAGAATCAGAAAGATATTAATGAAATCAACGAGTTGTATCTGAAAGGGTTGACGTTCCATTATGTAAGCGATATCCGCGAAGTGTTGGATATTGCATTACTCAAGGAAAAAGCGGAGTGACATCTTGTGCCCTTCGCTTTTGTCCGAAAATAGTCGATACTAATTTTATTTCAAAGAATATTTATAGGTAATCGTTCCCGACTGGTTAGCCGTTCCGCTGATCGCATTAAATTTAGCTTTTTTGGCAGCTTCCAGCGCCGATTGACGCATGCGGGCGTTATCGATATTGGTTCCTTTTCCGATGGCGACGAGAATGACTTCTCCGTTGGTATTGACTGTGATGTCAACTACAATACGGCCTTCTTCCTGAATGGTATAAGCCGGACGAGGTAATCCTCCGGGGCCTAACGATCTTCCGGCAAGTGAAAATTCTCCATATCCTCCGACTCCGCTATTGGCACCCTGGCTTGAATTGCCTTGTACGCTGCCTTGATTGCCTTCGCCGGTCTCAGTTCCTTGCGAACCGACTGCATTTCCCGAACCAAATGCGCCTGCCATTTGATCTTGTATCGCTTGTTGACGTTTGGCTTCTTCCGCTTTGCGAAGCGCTTCCGCTTCGGCGGCTTTCTTTTGTATTTCCTGTATCTGACGTTGTTCTTCCCGCTTCTTTTCTTCTTCTTTTTTCTTTTTAGCATCTGCTACCGATACTGATTCTTCTATATCCTGAGTGATAGCGGGTTGATCGGGAACTTTAGCCACAGGGGGAGGAGGGGGCGTTTCGACAACAGGCTTTGCCGCACCTGTATTCATCGGTTCAAATGTTCCGGCTGCAGTATTGACGTTGCCAAAATTGACCAATACACCTTCTTCTTCCTGAGGAATTACTGTTTTTAATACAGAAAAAATCAGGATGAACAAAATCGCTAAGCAAAAGACGACAGCGCCTACAATTCCATATAATCGTTCTCTTGTCATTTGGGCCGGGTAACCAATACCATTTTGAACTTGTTTTGGTTGGCGATATCCAACACTTTTATGACTTCGCTGTACGGGATAGATTCGTCGGCATAAAGCGCCACGTACATTTCCGGTTCCTGATTATAGCATTCTTGTAAAAACGGTGCGATTTCATCGAAAGAAACCGAATGCTCTTTTTGTTTTCCGAAAGCGACATAATAATTCAGTTTCGAGTCGATAGTAACCCGGGTCAACGGTTTGGCTGAAGTTTGTTTCTGACTTTGAGGCAAAATTACTTTGATGGCATTGGGTACCACCACGGTAGAAGTTACCATGAAAAATATCAGCAACAGAAAAATCATATCAGTCATTGACGCCATGCTGAATTCAGCCGCCATTCTTTTTTTTCTTTTCAGTGCCATTCAATTTTCGTTCTTAATTCTTCCGTAATTCATCGTTCAATACATCCATGAATTCCATCGAACGGTTTTCCATCTTGTTGATCACGCCATTTACTTCTGCAACTAAATAATTGTATGCAAACAAGGCAATGATTCCCACAATTAATCCGGCTACGGTGGTTACCAACGCTTCATAAATCCCCGAAGAAAGTAAAGTAATATCTACATTACTTCCTGCATTGGCCATGTCGAAAAAAGCGCGTACCATTCCGGTTACCGTTCCAAGGAAACCAAGCATGGGAGCGGTTGCCGCAGCAGTTGCCACCCAGGTGAACCCTTTTTCTAATTTGGCGACTTCGAGATTGCCAACGTTTTCAACAGCAATTTGTATGTCGTTCATCGGCCGGCTCAACCGGGAAATGCCTTTTTCCACCATCCGGGCATAAGGAGTATCCGATTTCCGGCATAAATTTAAAGCGGATTCAATTTTATCTTCATGAATATAATCTTTGATTCTATCCATGAATGAGGTATCTTCTTTGCCTGCTTTTCTGATAATCAATACCCGTTCGATAAAAACGACAATAGCGATGAAAAGCAAAAGCGCTATCGGGATCATAATCCATCCGCCTTTTAATGCCAGGTCAAATGCATTAATGGTGGCTTCATGAGACTCTCCGGTTTGAGTAAGATCGGGCATGGTTTCAACCATCTGTCCTGCGCCCTGTTGAATAGATAATAATAAGCTCATAATGGATTTCAATAGATACTATTTTAGATTATTCACATTAAAATTCGTTTTTCTGACAAATTAATAATTAATTTTGGCAAAAAAAGTACGAATTCAGATTCGTTTTTCGATTGCAAAAGTACAGAAAATGTGTGAATAACAGTAATATGTTGGCTAAAGAATTCCTAATAAAGCAAATCCCGTTGTTAAAACCATCCGATACAGGCAATTTCGCTTTGTCGCTGATGGAAGAATACAAACTGAAACATTTGCCGGTGGTAACTGACGGAAGATATACGTTTTTATTGACCGAGCGAGATGTGTTTTCCATGGCAAATCTGGAAAATATCATTGAAGGACTTAGTATATATGCGCCTTATGTCAATGAAGAAGGGCCTGTGTTGGAAGTTCTGCGGGTGATGAGCAACGATCAGTTGACCGTGCTGCCGGTTGTTGACCGGGAAGGAATATATAAAGGGGCGGTTACTTTGCCGGTATTGATCGAAAAAATGTCTGAACTGACGAATGCCGGGTTGAATGGAGCTTTAATTGCTTTGGAACTTAATTCTGCGGATTATTTATTATCGGAAATTGTACGATTAGCAGAAGCCAACAGCGCTAAAATTCTCAGTTTGCTTACTTATCCGGTAGAAGCAACGGCAAAATTGATTGTTCTGATAAAAATCGACCTGGAGGATGCATCTCCGGTATTGCGTAGTCTGGAGAGGTTCAATTTCAACGTTTTATACTATTCCCAGAAAAAAGGGTTGATTGACGATATTATGAAAAACCGGCTGGATGAATTAATGTATTATATTGAAATGTAATTGATTATGAAAGTCGGAATTTTTGGCAGCAACTATCAGGCCAATCAATTGAATCGTATCCGGAGAATTTTCGACCATTTATCTAAATTAGGGGCAGATATTTGGGTGGAAAACGAATTTTATTCGTATTTATCGGAAGAATTGGATTATCATCCGCTTAAAACCGGTATTATTCGGGATGCTCAGTTTGAATTGGAGGTGGCATTGAGTATTGGCGGTGATGGAACTTTCTTGAAAACCGCCGCTTTCATCGGAAAAAAAGGCATTCCGATCATGGGAATTAATACAGGCCGGCTGGGTTTTTTGGCCGATGTGGGTACTTCAGAAATTGAGGATGCTTTGGATGAAGTCTTCAAAAATTATTACCGGGTCGAAGAGCGCGGCCTTCTCCGGTTGGAGATTGACGAAAAAACAGACGAATCATTTTTTGCTTTGAATGAAATAGTGGTGCAAAAACGGGATACGGCCTCCATGATTACTATTGAAACGTATATCAATGATGATTACCTGACGACCTATTCGGCCGACGGGTTAATTATTGCCACTCCCACCGGTTCCACGGCGTATTCGATGAGTGTGGACGGTCCGATCATTATTCCGCAAGCCAAAAATATTGTATTAAGTCCTATTGCTCCTCATTCGTTGAGCGTGCGGCCTCTGGTTATCCCCGACGATTATAAATTAAGTTTAACCGTGAAAACCCGGAGCCGGAATTTTTTGGTGGCGTTGGATGGCCGTTCACAAACATTTTCTTCAGGAACGGTATTTCAAATCCGGAAAGCTGATTTTACAATTAAAGTCATTAAACGATACAATCATACTTTTTATAAAACGTTGCGAGATAAATTGATGTGGGGGGCGGATGCTCGCGCGCATGAGGACGAAAATTCATAAATAAATATATGAAAGGGAAAATAGTTTTTATTACCGGTGCTACCAGCGGAATAGGAGAAGCTTGCGCCTGGAAATTTGCTTCACAAGGCGCCAATCTGATTTTAAATGGTAGAAATGAAGAAAAATTAAATGCATTAAAACAACAAATTGAGGGAAAATATTCGGTGGAAACGAAGATTTTGCAATTTGATGTTCGCGATCGCCAGGAAGCAGAATCCTGTATTTCGTCTCTTCCCGAATCGTGGAAAGCCATCGACATTCTGATCAATAATGCAGGCTTGGTTATTGGAGTTGAAAAAGAATTTGAAGGAAATCTCGATGAATGGGATATTGTGATCGATACCAACATTAAAGGATTATTGATGATGACGCGATTGGTTGTGCCATTCATGTTAAAACAAAATCGCGGACATGTCATTAATATCGGTTCCATTGCCGGTGAGGCGGCTTATCCGGGAGGAAGTGTTTATTGTGCAACCAAAGCAGCCGTAAAAGCATTGAGTGATGGACTTCGGATTGATTTGGTAGATACTCCGTTGCGGGTTACCAACATTAAGCCGGGCTATGTGGAGACTCATTTCAGTATTACTCGCTTCCGGGGAGATAAATCGCAAGCCGATGCAGTTTATAAAGGATTAAGACCATTGACAGGAGAAGATGTGGCAGAAACGGTTTATTTTGCGGCATCAGTGCCCGAACATATACAAATTGCCGAAGTGTTGGTTATGCCGACCAATCAGGCGACAGGGACCATAGCGTACCGAAAATAATAAGAATAATTCCTGTGCCTAAAAAATTGGTAATGACAAGTCAAAGCCGATGACAATATTAAACACAAAGACACGAGACACAAAAAATGTGTTTTGCAAAACGAACCATAATGTTTATATTTGCAAGTCATACAACTAAATAAAAAAATAAAACGAACAGAAACTATTTTTGATTTAACATATTAGAAAAAGCGTTAGCTTTTATTCTTGCTTTAGAAACTTCGACAATTTCAAAAGTAACACAAGAGTAAGTTGCCAGCGCTCACGTCGTAAAACGGCGTGGGCTTACTTATTTGTGTTACAAGGTAGTCGAAGACCTCTAAAGCGAATATAGTTAAAGTCCCACGCTTTTTCATTTTAAATAACTTGCTCATAGGGATTTTGAGTACATAAATACAATTTTTATTATGAAACGAAACGAGAAATTGAATGTGGCAATATTCAGTGTATTGCTATTGGCCTTTTGTGCTTTTACTAATAATGTAATGGCGCAAGGCAACGGAACATCTGCCGACCCTTGGCCAATTAAAGATGGAGGCGGCAATGGCGTTCGCGCGTATGTGTCAGGTTCAACGTTGCACATAGAGGGCAGTGGAAATATGGCTGATTTCTGGTCTTCTACCGAAGGTGAAGCGCCCTGGAGCTATCAATACTATAGCAATAGTTCTTCCATTACAAATGTTGTAATACAAGATGGCGTAACAAACATTGGAGACCGCGCCTTTCACGATTTAAAAAACTTGCAAGCAATAACAATTCCAAATTCAGTTACCAAAATCGGAAGACAAGCGTTTTATAATTGTACAAATACAAATTTGCAGATAAATATACCCAATTCTGTAATCGAGGTAGAAGGCGAAGCATTTCGCAATTGCAGCGGAACACTCACAATTGCAGACGGAGACAATACTCTGGATTTTTCTGGTGGCAACTACACGATTGGCTATCTTTATGATTGGTTTAAAGATTCTCAAATTCACATGTTGCATTTAGGTCGGAATTGTTCTTCAACACCATTCAAAGGAATGACTAATCTGCAAACTTTAACTATAGGGAATAAAGTTACTTTGATTGGAAGTCAGGCTTTTAATGGTTGCAACAAGTTAAATACAGTTACTCTCCAAAATGGAACTGTTACTTTGAGATTTTCAGGTGATAATAGTGCCGGGCATTTTAATAACTGTCCAATAGAAATATTGTATTTGGGTAGAAATTTGCAAGCAAATGCATACAACACTAATGGTTACCCTTTTGCAGAAAATTCAGCCTTGAAAACCCTGACTATTGGAAATGATGTTACCACCATTAATGATAATAGTTTTTATAATTGTACAGGTTTGCAATCATTAACGATGGGGAACGCACTTATTTCCATAGGCTCCAATGTTTTCTACGGTTGCAGTAGTTTGTCGGGGACGCTTACTATACCGGAAGGAGTCAAAACTATTGGTAGTGGGGCTTTTCAGGGTTGCCGTACTTTACCGTCAGCCATTATTCCAAATTCAATTACTGAGATTGGAAGCACAGCCTTTAATAATTGCCTTAGCCTGAAAACAGTTAACATATCAAATGGAACTATTACTTTGAGATTTTCAGGCGACAATAGTTCCGGGCATTTCAAAAATAGTCCCATAGAAACATTGTATTTGGGTAGAAATTTACAAACAAATGCATACAACACTAATGGCTATCCTTTTGCAAATAATTCAGACTTGAAAACCCTAACTATTGGAGGTGATGTGACTACCGTCAATGCGAATAGTTTTTATAATTGTACAGGATTAACAGCAGTCCACAGTAAAAATCCAACTCCGCCAACAGCAGGCTCTAACTGTTTTTATGATGTGTACAATACTTGCAAATTATATGTTCCGGGAGGCGCTGAAACCAAATACAAAGCAGCCGCCGAATGGAAAAAATTCTTTTCTATAACATCAGCAATCATCCCAATCAAAGCGGATAATATCACCATTCAATCCTTGGTAAATGGTATTACAATTGAAACGAAAGAACAACTGCCTGTATCCATTTACAATCTTTCCGGTCAGAAAATATATGAATCCATTATTGCCGGAAATACAGAGATACAGTTAGACAAAGGCATTTATATTGTAAGAGCGAATAATACAAGTGCAAAAGTAGTTGTACCTTAAAACGCGATGTGAATCTAAGAGGATGCCTCAAAAGCAGATTAATAGAACACGGATGACACGGATAACACGGAAACTCACTGGTTATATGTTTTTATAATATACTCATATTCAGTTGAAAATAAAAAAAATAAATCCGCGCTTTTCTGTGTTATCCATCCGTGTTCTATTAATCTGCTTATTGACTGCTTTCGATCACAGAGGCTGCCAACGGTGTCCAAAATCCATTCCGGATTCCGGCTTTTTTCAGGCAATCACTTGTCCAGACATTACATGTTTTGAAAACGGAATAACGGCCTTTTGCTTCATAATAATTGTCGTATTCATCGTAACCCGGATTGGTTATAAGAATGGGTTGATCTTGTTGATCTTTTTGTAATGCTGCATCAATATAATTCAACATGATTTGATATTGTTCTCCGGAAATTTGAATAGATTGGCCGTATCCATCGGTAATTGAAGGTGGTCGCTTCAAATAAGAAACATGGATTGCCGTGCCATCCATTCCGCTGGCAGCTTTCAGTGCCGAAGAAATTTTTACATCATCCCAAGTGGGTGTATTCAGGTAAAATTCTTTGCTGCCCCAACCAACGGCAACATATTGAAAAGTGGTATCCACACCGTGAAATGTGGTGTAAGGAAAGATGCTATTCCATGTAAAAATCTCCGTTTCCACCGGAAAAACAATATCCGTGTGCATGCCGTTACTTCGCAAATAAATGGTCAGGCAATCCTGATCCGAACAAGCACGGAAATTTTTGTTTACAGGAATTTCAGGAAGCAAAAAAGCTGCACATCCCCAAAGCAGGATAAGTGCAAAAATGCTTTCGATTATTTTTAGTAAGATGAAAACCGCCCTTTTCATCGGAATTTTTATCTCAAACGTAAGATGTCGCCTTCTTCAGGAACATATTCGCCATCTTTTTTATTCATCTTGTAAAGGCGGGACAGTTGCAGGCCATACATTTGAGAAATGCTGTGCATCGATTCTCCGATTTGTACTGTGTGCTCATAATAGGGCTTGTCGGCTTTTTTCTTCTTTTTTTCAAGGTAAACGATATCGCCTTTGTCTAATGGGAAATCTTCCGGCACTTCGTTGTATTTGATGAGATTTTTTACTTTGAAATCCAAGTCGTATGCAATGTCTTCAAAACTATCGTTTTCTTTGGCCAGAACATAAATCAACCCATGCGTTTTATAAATGTCGCGATATGCTTGCGGCCGGGTAAATTTGCCTTTCCCGACTTTTTTATTGGTGTCGTATCGATATAATTCATACGTTTCGATCAATTTGATCAATTTGTTGGCATACGCCTTGTCCGTAGCATAACCACATTGTTGCAAGCCTTTGGCCCATCCTTTGTAGTCGGTGATTTTCAAATCGTACAGGCGGGCATAACGCGATCGTTGTAAAAATTCCGAATGATCTTCAAAGGAATCTTCTGCTTTGCTGTACTTTCTGAAGCATTCATGCGGCCGGTCGTCATCACGATAAATTTTCTTCCCGCTCCAATCGCTATGGCATTTAATCCCAAAGTGGTTATTGGATTCTTTCACAAAACTGCTCAATCCGGCGCCCGATTCCAATATTCCCTGAGCCAGCGTAATACTTGCCGGAATTCCATACTTTTTTTGATGCTGCATGGCCAGATTACTGTATTGACTAATGTATTTTTCGTAATTCGGATTTTTCTTTTGTCCAACAGAAGAAGATGGAAAAATGAATAAAACGGCAGCGACGAAAAGAATGCAAACTTTTACTTTCATAATACGGATGAATCGATTACATTTGTCCACAATCAAAAACAGGTTTGATATGGAATATCTCAAAATTGATGCAAAGATAAGCGTTTGTTCTTATGAAGAATTGAATGAGGAAGAAAAAAAACTGATTGCTGCGGCAAAAGATGCTACTCAAAAAGCGTATGCTCCTTACTCTCATTTTCAGGTGGGAACTGCTGTTTTGTTGGAAAATAATGAAATCATCGCCGGGAATAATCAGGAAAATGTGGCGTATCCATCGGGAATATGTGCCGAACGAACGGCTGTTTTTTATGCTAATGCGCAATATCCCGGTCAACCGGTGAAAGTATTGGCTATTGCTGTATTTTCCAATGGAAAATTTGCAGATATGCCGATTGCACCCTGTGGTTCTTGCCGGCAGGTATTGTTGGAAACGGAAAACAGGTTTGGGAAACCAATTCAACTATTACTTTACGGGACAAGTAAAGTGTATAAAATTGATAGTGTGAAAGAATTGTTGCCCTTGGCATTTGAATAGTTACTGTCTTAACCAACTGCTTCCGAATACCAGATAATACGTAAATCCTTCCGGTCCCATCGCAAAATCGACTCCCATCCGGAGTTTTAATTTTCGTGCCATCAGGTAACGGAATCCTGCGCCATATCCCCAGGCCCATTCTTTTTCTCCAAATTGGTCGAATGAGTCAAAGCCTTTTCCTGCACCTCCAAAACCTACGATACTCCAACGACGGCTTACATCCCAACGTTCTTCCAATTCTGCCAGCATCGTTGTCTTGCCTTGATAACGAGCCATAGGAACGCCTCTCATATCAATAAATGGCTTAATGTAAAAAGGCTGGTTGCCGACCGATTGTTGCATGTCAAAACGGAATCCGTTAATCAGATTATATTGTAAGGGCAAAAAATAGTAAAAAGCGCCTTCAAATTGTCCATATTTATAATCGCTGCCTACAACCGGATTACTCCAATTGGCTGTAATGTAAGTTCTGATGCCTTGATCCGGAGTGAAAGTATTATCACGGGTGTCATACGCCAGCTTAATCCCCAGCCAACCGACATTTCCACTCATATAATCGGTAATTTTTTGGTTTAATTGGTCAATGATTGGACCGGATTGATCGGTTTTTACATCCAACTCATTGTGTGTGAATAAATATTGCAGGCCTACAGAAAAACGCGGATCATTCAACCGTTTAGTCAGAGAAGCAGTTACCGGGATGGTTCGGATATTGAATCCAAATTCTGCATTTTGATTGATCCGTTCCAGGTCAAAATAGTAATCCATATTGATATTACCGTATCCTACTATCATCATGTAGCGTAACCCCCATTTTTCAATGGTGCCAACTCGTCCGCCTCCTGCCGCCCAGGAATTGTTTAATGTATAACCGCCAAATCCGACTGTAACATCCGGCGGTTGAGGATATGCTTTTCCATTCTTTATTACCGGTTTGTTCGGTTGTATGAAGACCGGCGCCAAACCACCTCCAAATCCACCGACTGCCGGTTCTGTGATAATAACAGGTACCGGTACAAAACCATGAGCGTTTATTATCCAGTCGCTCAAGTCTAATTGATGGTCGAGCGAATCTCTGAAACTGAGTTTGATTTTTTCGTGATTCTCTTGAGCTACGACAACAGTTTCTGAAAGAACTATTCCTATGAGTAATGTGCACAATATTTTTAGTTTCATGACAATAGTAATTATTCATAAAATCAATCAAATAAATAACAAATAAAGAGAACGAATGTTTTTTAACGTTAACTTTGCAGCCAATAAATAAGGTGATGCGTCTATGAATAAAGTAAAACTTCAAGGACATTTGATCATTTTGTTGGTCAATATACTTTTCGGTTTAAATTTGGTAATTACAAAGGCTGTTTTTCCTAATTCTATTTCTCCTGAGGGTCTGACATTGGCCCGGGCTTTATTTGCTTGCATCGCTTTCTGGATTACATCTTTATTTGTCAAAAAAGAAAAGGTCGCCAAAAAAGAAAAGGGTTTGTTGGTATTGTGCGGCATCACGGGCATTGCACTTAACCAAGGTTTTTTTCTAAAAGGGTTGAGCCTTACTTCATCTGTGGAGGCTTCTATTTTAGCGACTTGCACGCCAATGTTTGTCATTGTGCTTGCATTGATTTTCCTGAAAGAACCCATTACCTGGAAAAAAGCGTCGGGTGTGTTAGTCGGTGCATCGGGAGCTGTTTTGCTCGTGTCGTCGGGAGCAGACATCAATTCGCAGGGGAGTAATTTGGCAGGTAATTTATTGATTATTTTGAGTAGTTTGTCGTATGCGATTTATTTAGTGTTGGTGAAACCATTGACCTTAAAATATAGTTCGGTTACCATTATGAAATGGATGTTTTTGTTTGCCCTTCCCGTGCTTGTTCCGTTAGATTGGACTGCTTTAATCAATGCGCCGGCATTTATTCAACCGTTTCATCCGCGCGTGTTGTGGATGATTGCATTTATCCTGGTTTGCGGAACTTACCTTACTTTCCTGATGATTCCCATGGCTTTGAAACGTATCCGGCCTACGACCGTCAGCATGTATAATTATGTGCAACCTACGGTAGCGGCTATTGTTGCAGCCACTACAGGTTCTGATCATCTCAACTGGCAAAAAGGAATATCTGTTTTGCTGATTTTTTCGGGAGTTTATTTAGTAACTATCAGTAAGTCGAGGGAACAGGTGGAAGCCGAAGAGCGAGAAAAAAGCAACCGCCCGGCGTAAAATTTATTCGTTTTTTGATCTCTTTATTGTTCAGGAATTGGCCAGCTCACGGAACAATTGTTTTTGTCTGTCAGTTAAATTCACGGGGATGGTCACCGTTAAAGTGATGAATAAATCGCCGTATTCACCGTCTTTTTTATATATTGGGAATCCTTTTCCTTTTAACCGGACTTTAGTCCCGTTTTGTGTTTCGGGTTTTACCTTCACTTTTACTTGTCCGTCTAAAGTATTGACGGTTAATTCGCCTCCTAACACGGCAGTATATAAATCAATTGCAGCAACAGCATAAAGATCGTTGTCCTCTCGTTGAAAATCAGGATCGTTCTCGATTACAAAAGTCAAATACAAATCGCCTGCCGAGCCTCCGCTCACGCCCGGAGCGCCTTGTTCGGCAATCTTGATCGTTTGTCCGTTGGCTACTCCGGCCGGAACTGTAATGCGAATATTTTTTCCGTTAATGTTTAATGTTTGTTTGTGAGTTTGAGCGGCACTACGCAGCGATAAATGCAGTTCGGCATTATAATCCTGTCCCCGGAAACCTCTGCTGCGTTTTTTACCGGCATTTCCGGATCCCCTGCCAAAAAGATGTTCAAAGAAATCGGAAAATTGTCCGGCCGCCTCGTTTTCAAAAAAACTGCCGCTTTCATCGGAAAAATTTCCATAGCTGCTCCATTCTTCCGGCGATGATCTTTGTTGGCTGCGGCTTTGTTGAAACTGTTCGGCATTTTTCCAGTTTGCTCCGTATTCATCGTACTTTTTCCGTTTTTCCGGATCGCTCAATACTTCGTTTGCTTCATTGATTTCCTGAAATTTTTTATGAGCTTCCTGATCATTCGGATTCACGTCCGGATGATATTTGCGCGCCAGTTTACGGTATGCTTTCCTGATGTCGTCGATTGAGGCATTCCTGGAAACACCCAAAATGTTGTAATAATCGATGTAAGCCATTCTCCTGAATCCTGTTTTTTTTTATAAAAACGAAAAATAATTCAATATTGTTCAAACCATTTCAAAAAAGCCCAACAAGATTGAATATTCGGAAAAATATTGCATATTTTTGCAAAAAATATTATTATCAACATGAAAAAAACCACTGTTACATTGTTACTTGCCTGTTTTTTTGTCGGCTTGCAAGCTTCTGATACGAGTTCAAAACATATAAACAAAAAAAGTCCTCGAATCATTAATATTATCAATTTTATCAGACAATCGGAACCTCGTGACAAAGCTATTACCGAAACGGTTTTGTATGAAACTGTCGTGCAACAGATTGATCTTATGTCGAAATATAATTTCAGGGGAACTTTTTTGTTACAGTATGACGCTTTACTTAATCCGGATTATCAAATATTGCTCAGGAAAGAATCGACCCGGGGGTCGGAAGTCGGCGCCTGGTGGGAAATTACACAGCCTCATGTGGAAGCTGCCGGGTTGAAATGGCGCGGACGTTATTCATGGGATTGGCATGCGGATGTCGGCTTTGCGACCGGTTATACTCCCGAAGAGAGAGAAAAGTTAGTCGATGTCTATATGGAAAAGTTTAAATCCATTTTCGGAGCTTATCCGGTGTCGGTAGGTTCCTGGTTTATTGATGCGCATACATTGGGATATATGTATGATAAATATCATATCATTGCTTCCTGCAACTGCAAAGATCAGCTTGGAACGGATGGTTATACCCTTTGGGGCGGCTACTGGAATCAGGCTTATTATCCGAGTCGTAAGAATGCGTATATGCCGGCGCAAAATGCATCGGCTCAGATTCCGGTACCTGTTTTCCGGATGTTGGGGAGCGATCCGATTTACCAATACGATACAGGATTGGGAGGCAGGATACAAGGCGTTATTTCTTTGGAACCAGTTTATGGCGATTCGGGAGGAGACCGGACCTGGGTCGAATGGTTTTTAAATGCAATTGTCGATGGGCCTTGCCTCGCTTTTAATTATGCGCAAGCCGGACAAGAAAATTCTTTTACATGGGCAGGAATGGGTAAAGGGTTGACGATGCAAATGCCGATTCTTGACTCGCTGCAAAAGGCCGATAAAATCACCATCGAAACATTGAGAGAATCAGGCGAATGGTTCAAAAAGAAATTTTCAGTCACTCCTCCTACAGCGGTCACTGTAATGAATGATGTCCGCAACGAAGGTCGCAAGACTGTTTGGTACAACAGCCGCTATTATCGCGTCAATTTATTGTGGGAAGGAAATTCTTTCCGTTTCAGAGACATTCATTTATTTAATGAAAACTTAGAATCGGATTACCTGAAAAAAGCGGGAACCTCAAACCAATGTGTTTATATGACTCTTCCTGTGGTGGACGGATTTTTATGGAGTACGGCTGAGGAACGGGCTGGATTGCGTTTTATTAGACTGGATGCGAATGGAAACGGTCGGGAGATTCTAATGCAGGATCAGCATGTGACAGAGCTTTCCGATCAAATCTTGCAAGTGGAATGTCTTGCTCAAACCGGAGAAATGTTCCGGATTATTTTCCACGAAAACCGGTTTGAAATTACTTGTAAAAATAGTGCACCGGATTTTTCATGGGCATTGGAATTGACCGCCGCCGCTAATGCAGCTCTTCCATTTCAATCTTTTGAGAAAAAACAAATCAAAGCCCTGTCAAGTCATTTTGAATATACTATCCGTTGCAAAAAAGGTTTTGTTGAAAAAGCGGCTCATGATGCTCCGGCGGTGTTCCGGCTTATTCCTCAAAAAAATATAATTGTAGTGGACGGTAAGCTGACATCCTGACGAAATGCTTTTATTTCGGTTCAAAATAAAATGACAAAGCGAATTCGAATTATATTATTTTTTCAAATGAACATTGAATAGATTAGTAAAAAAGTTTTTTTATATTTGTCGTTCAAACTTTCAAGTCAACAATTAAACCATCAACAATAATAATCATGAAAGAAAACATTTTTGCATTAACAACCGAAGAATTAAAAGCAATCGCCAATAATCTTCAGGTAAAAATCGAAGAAGGATTGAAAAAAGACGGAATGGAAATTTCTGACATTCCTACTCATATTCATCCTAAAAATGAAATCAAAGACGGAAAAGTACTTGTACTCGATTGGGGTGGAACGAATTTCAGAGCTGCCATTGTCGAATTTAAGAACGGGAAACCTTCCATCCTCGAAACGAAAAAGAAACTTCTGTCGGCTGAAGTAACGGCCGGTTTCAAACAAGACGATTTGCATGAAGCAATGGCTACGACCATCGGTGAGCTGAAAAATTTGGATAAAACCGTTACCCGGATTGGATATTGTTTCTCTTATCCTGCGGCTTCGCGACTCAATGGCGACGCTATCTTGTTGCGTTGGACCAAAGGAATTGATATTCCCGATATGATTGAAAAATCGGTTGGAGAATCGTTGGTGAAATATTTGAATACACACAAAGCGATCGATACCCGTTTCGAAGAAATTAAGGTGATCAACGATACTGTCGCTTGTTTGTTTGCCGGACTGAGTGAAACCGGATACGATTCTTACATGGGCTTGATTGTTGGAACCGGTACCAATATGGCCAGTTTAATGCATCTTGATAAAATAGAAAAATTAAATAACAAAGACACCGGCCTGATTCCGGTCAACCTTGAATCCGGCAATTTTCAACCTCCTCATTTGACTGTTATTGATGGTTTCGTAGATGCTGTGTCTAATAATAAAGGACAACAAAAATTTGAGAAAGCTATTTCCGGCGGATATCTGGGAGAGCTCTTTAAAACTGTTTTCTCTGATCAAAAAATTAAATATAATTTCAACGGAGAAGACCTGGCTAATATGATTAATAAACCGGAAGGATCTCCGGCCGAACAGGTAGCTGTTGCCAACTGGATTTACGAACGTTCTGCTCAATTAGTTGCTGCCTCTTTAGTCGGATTGGTGCAAGTATTGATTGCCCAGGATGCTTCCATGAAAAAATTCTGCTTAGCAGCTGACGGAAGTGTATTCTGGGGGAAAGACAAAAACAATAAACCCTATTACAAAGAGTTGGTTGAGAAAGAATTGCAAATATTATTGCCTCAAGGTACATCTATTGCCATTATCAATGAAATGACTGATCCTAACCTGATTGGATCTGCTATTGCTGCTTTGTCTTAAAATCAATTCAAAGATACGAAGACACAATTTTAGTTACGAGTTACAAGTTACAAGTACGAGTTATTCTTTTAACTCCCTCTAATTATCCATTGTGTCTTCGTGTCTTTGTTTTTTAAACTTATTTATTCGTGAAAAAAATCATTACATCTGTTATTTGCTTCCTGTTTTTACTAATCCGGAGTACTCCTGTACAAGCCCTTGAACCTTACCAAAATGAATCGGCTCCTATGCATGACCGTATCATGGATTTATTATCCCGGATGACTGTAGAAGAAAAGATTAGTCTGTTGAGAGCTACTTCGCCCGGTATTCCCCGGTTAGACATAAATCGTTATTATCATGGCAACGAAGCCTTGCATGGGGTGGTTCGCCCGGGCAATTTTACCGTATTTCCGCAAGCTATCGGAATGGCTGCCATGTGGAATCCCGATTTGCATTATCAAATTGCCTCCGCTATTTCCGATGAAGCCCGCGCCCGCTGGAATGAATTGGAACAAGGCAAAAAGCAAAACGCACAATTTAGCGATTTGCTTACATTCTGGTCACCCACTGTTAATATGGCGCGCGATCCGCGTTGGGGAAGAACTCCGGAAACGTATGGAGAGGATCCGTTTTTGAGTGGTGAACTGGGCGCACAATTCGTCAAAGGGTTGCAAGGCCAGGATGCGCGGTATTTAAAAGTGGTCGCGACTCCAAAACATTTTGCTGCGAATAATGAAGAACACAATCGTTTTGAATGCAATCCGCAAATTTCGGAACGGCAGTTGCGCGAATATTATTTTCCCGCTTTCGAAAAATGTATTGTGAATGGTAAGGCCGCTTCTATTATGACGGCTTATAATGCGATCAACGATGTACCGTGTACTCTCAATGCCTGGCTGATTCAAAAAGTGCTTCGGGGGGATTGGGGTTTTCAAGGCTATGTGGTTTCCGATTGCGGCGGACCAAGTCTGTTGGTCAGCCACCACAAATATGTCAAAACCAAAGAAGCGGCAGCCACCTTATCTCTCAAAGCCGGATTGGATTTGGAATGTGGAGATGATGTTTATATCCAACCCTTATTAAATGCATATAAACAAAAAATGGTTTCCGATGCTGATATTGATTCGGCTGCATACCATGTACTCAGAGCCCGGATGCAGTTAGGCTTGTTTGATAACCCCGATCATGTGCCGTATAACCATATTTCTCCATCGGTAGTGGGTTCTCCAAAACACAAAGAATTAGCGTTGGAAGCCGCACGCCAAAGTATTGTGTTGTTAAAAAACAGCCGCAATCTATTACCTGTTGATCCTAAAAAAGTAAAATCAATCGCCGTTGTCGGTATTAATGCCGGTAATTGTGAATTTGGTGACTATAGCGGAGCTCCGGTCAATCAACCTGTTTCTGTCTTGCAAGGTATCCGCGACAGGGTCGGCGATCAAGTGAAGATAGTATATGCGCCTTGGGTTTCTGCTGAAGATGGCTTTGAACTCATTTCGAGCGCATATTTTCCGGATGGCTTGAAAGCAGAATATTTTTCCAATAAAAATCTTGAAGGAGCATCTAAAGTGCGTACTGATGAATGGATCAATTACGAACCGGCCAATCAGGCCCCGGATCCTTTTTTGCCTAAATCGCCTGTCTCGATCCGTTGGACAGGAAAATTGCGTCCTCCGGTTTCAGGAGTTTATTCTATTGGATTTACTTCGGATGATGGATGCCGGTTATTTATCGACGGTAAAAAAGTAATTGATTCCTGGCACAACCGCGCACAAACTACCGATACGATCAGAGTAGAATTAGAAGCCGGAAAAGATTACCAGGTCAGGGCTGAATATTTCGATGACCGGGATGCTGCTATCGCCCGTTTATCATGGCGGATTCCCGCGATTGGAAAACAAGAACGAATTGACTTATATGGAGAAGCCGGAAAAGCTGTTCGTAGTTGCGATATGACAGTAGCTGTCTTAGGTGTCAATAAAACCATCGAACGTGAAGGACAGGATCGACATACCATTCAATTGCCCAAAGACCAGCAGGAATTTATTGAAGAAATATACAAAATTAATCCCAATACAGTTGTGGTGTTAGTTGCAGGAAGCTCTTTGGCTATCAATTGGATCAACGATAATATACCGGCGATTGTGAATGCCTGGTATCCCGGAGAACAAGGAGGAACCGCCGTTGCCGAAGTCTTGTTTGGCGAATACAATCCTGCCGGACGTTTGCCGTTGACTTATTACAACAGCCTGGATGAATTGCCTGCATTTGATGATTATGATATTACGAAAGGGCGTACTTATCAGTATTTTACAGGAAAACCGCTTTATCCTTTCGGATATGGATTGAGTTATACTACTTTTCAATATAACTCGTTTAAAATTAAAGAATCGGAAGATAATATTCAGTTGCAGCTTGATTTGAAAAATACAGGAAAAAGAGCCGGACAGGAAGTAGTGCAGGTATATGTAAAATTGCCGAATGCAGATATATCTTTGCCGCTTAAACAATTGAAAGGATTTAAACGGGTAGCTGTTGCCAAAGGAAAAACAGAAAAAGTGGAAATTGTAATCCCGAAAAATGATTTACGCTATTGGGACGATACTAAAGGAAACTTTGTTACGCCGAAGGGTAAATATATGTTTATGATAGGAGCTTCTTCGGAAGATATCCGGATTATGTGTGAATTTATTTTGAAATAAATCTTGCGATTAAAAAATCATGGAATACAATTATTGCGGAAAAAGCGGATTGCAATTGCCGAAAATATCCTTAGGATTGTGGCATAATTTTGGAGATGTCGATGATTTTTCGGAAGCAAAAGCAATGCTTTGTCATGCCTTTGATCAGGGGATTACTCATTTCGATTTGGCTAATAATTATGGACCTTCTCCCGGTAGCGCGGAAAGTAATTTTGGAAAAATATTGGCTTCCGATCTGAAAAATCATCGTGACGAAATGATCATTTCAACCAAAGCTGGCTATCTGATGTGGGATGGCCCCTATGGGATTGGAGGTTCACGTAAATATCTTATATCCAGCCTTGATCAAAGTTTGAAACGGATGAGGCTGGAATATGTGGATATTTTTTACAGCCATCGCTACGATCCTTATACACCTTTAGAAGAAACCATACAAACTCTGATCGATGTGGTTCGAAGCGGAAAAGCATTGTATGCCGGATTGTCCAATTATCCGCCTGAACAAGCAGTCCGTGCATTTGAAATGATGGACGCTCAACATGTGCATTGTCTCATTTATCAAGGAAAATACAGCCTGTTTGTTCGTGAACCGGAAAAAGAACATTTTGATATTTGTAAAAAACATGGAGTCGGTTTCATCGCTTTTTCTCCTTTAGCGCAGGGATTGTTGACAAATAAATATCTGAAAGGTATTCCGGAAAGCTCTCGTGCAGCCAAATCGCATGGAC
This sequence comes from Bacteroidales bacterium, assembly GCA_031553835.1. Classification (GTDB taxonomy): domain Bacteria; phylum Bacteroidota; class Bacteroidia; order Bacteroidales; family Azobacteroidaceae; genus JAVBKX01. Next base: position 44,214 of record JAVBKX010000007.1, on the reverse strand, counting down.
ATTTGCAACGAGAGCAGGTAACGCCGGAAGCTGTCTCTAAAGCGATTCGTTTGAATGAGTTAGCTCAGCAGCGGGGGCAGACTTTGGCCGAGATGGCTTTAGCATGGACATTACATCCCGACGCGGTAACATCGACGATTATTGGTGCAAGTTCGGTCGCACAACTGAAAGATAATTTGCGGACACTGGAGAATATATCGTTTAGCGAGGAAGAACTGGAGCAGATTGAACTCGTATTGGGGATGTGAATTTGCAAAATTTTCGTGGGCGTTGACGGATTCGAACCGCCGACCCTCTGCTTGTAAGGCAGATGCTCTGAACCAGCTGAGCTAAACGCCCGAAATGGAAGTCCGGGATAGACTTTCCTTGCAAAAGAGCCGCAAAGGTAAGATGATTTTTTCTGTTTTCAAAATATTGACTAAAATTTCAAACGTTCATGAGTGGCAATCCATTATTTTTAGCTATCTTTGCAACACGTTTTATAGACATCGTCTTTAGCATATGAATTTTAGTTCGCTCACGGCTATATCTCCCGTTGATGGAAGGTACCGCAACAAAACAGAATCTTTGGCAGCCTATTTCTCTGAATATGCTCTTATTAGGTATAGAGTGTTGGTCGAAATAGAATATTTGATTTCGCTTGCCCAATTGCCTTTGCCCCAATTACATCCAATCAATAAGGAAGAAATATTCAACGCATTGCGTTCTATTTATATTTCTTTTTCTGAAGAAGATGCTCTGCAAATTAAAAATATAGAAAAAATAACCAATCACGACGTAAAAGCGGTTGAATATTTTATCAAAGAAAAATTTGATACGCTTGGTTTGCAAGATTATAAAGAGTTTATCCATTTCGGATTGACTTCACAGGATATTAATAATACGGCTGTTCCGTTATCTGTAAAGGATGCGATAAACAATGAGTATTTGCCTTCGTTACAATCGTTGATAAATCAGTTGAAACAACGGGCAACAGAATGGACCACGATCCCATTGCTGGCCAAAACGCATGGACAACCGGCTTCTCCAACACGGTTGGGTAAAGAAATGATGGTATTTGTTTCCCGGTTGGATGAGCAGTTGCAATTGCTGAAAATAGTTCCTCAAACTGCTAAATTTGGTGGGGCAACAGGAAACTTCAATGCTCATAAAGTGGCTTATCCCGGTATTGACTGGAAACAATTCGGAAACCGGTTTGTTAGTGAAAAATTGGGACTGCAACGGGAAGAATGGACAACTCAAATTTCTAATTACGATCATTTGGCGGCTTTGTTTGATGCGCTGAAACGGATAAATACTGTTTTGATTGATATGGTCAGGGATATGTGGCAGTATATTTCCATGGAATATTTTAAACAAAAAATAAAAGCCGGTGAAGTCGGTTCTTCCGCCATGCCTCACAAAGTGAATCCAATTGATTTTGAAAATGCAGAAGGCAACTTAGGAATTGCTAATGCAATGTTGGAACACCTGGCTGCAAAATTACCCATATCCCGGTTGCAGCGAGACCTTACAGATTCTACGGTCATTCGGAACATTGGCGTTCCGTTTGCTCATATTAGCATAGCTTTATCAAGCATCCTCAAAGGATTAGACAAATTGTTGCTCAATGAAGAAGCTATACGGAGAGATTTGGATAATGCCTGGGCCGTAGTTGCCGAAGGCATACAAACTATTTTAAGAAGAGAAGGGTATCCTCAACCTTATGAGGCGCTGAAGGCATTAACACGAACAAATGAAGCAATCACTGAACAATCTATCCGTATGTTTGTTGATTCTTTAAACGTGAATGACGCTATTAAAGCAGAATTACATGCCATAACCCCCTTTACTTACACCGGATTATAAATTTTTAGCGAATAAGAAACGCAACCGGGAGGTTGCACAATAAAAACAATTCAATTTCAAAACTATGAATGACAGAGATGAATGGAGATCCGAAAGAAACGGAAACCATGATGACAGACAAGGCCGGTACAACACAACCGGCAGAAGTAATTACGAAAACTACGACAACCGATCATCCTACAATCGTCCGCAACAAGGAAATTACAATCGACCTTTCTCTAATGAAAGATCCGGAGGATACGATCGCAATGCAGGAGGCGGATACAATCGCCAGGGTGGAAACAGTTATGGAAGATCTTCCGGAGGAGGCGGTAACTACAACCGTCCACCGCAAAGAGGCGGATATGATAACCGTCCACAATATTCTTCCTATAACTCGGGAGACAATTATGGCTCCGGTTCCAGATCGATGGACGATGGTGGAGCTCCTTTGAAAAAAAGAAGGCCTCGCGTTGGAGAAACCGTTGCTCCGCAAGGTGGTGGCGGATATGGACAAAATCGTCCGAACCAGGGAGGAGGAAGACCTTCTTTTGGTAATCGAGACAATCGCGGTTTCCAAGGTGGAAATAACCGTGGCGGTGGCAACCGGATGCAACAACGGAGACCTCAGGGCCCAGGACAAGGACAGGGAAAATACAACCCGAATGCAAAATACAGCGTGCAAAAGCAAAATAAATACAGGGAAGAAAATTTTGACCCGAATGAACCATTGCGGTTGAACAAATATTTGGCTAATGCGGGCGTTTGCTCTCGCCGTGAAGCGGATGATTTTATCCAGGCAGGCGTGGTGAAAGTCAACGGGGTAGTCGTTACTGAATTGGGAACCAAGGTAAAACGCGTGGATCAGGTGATGTTTCATGACCAACCGATAAAATTGGAACATAAAATATATGTGTTGCTAAATAAACCGAAAAATTGTGTTACTACTGCTGATGATCCGCAAGAACGCTTGACTGTTATGGATTTGGTGAAAAATGCCTGCCATGAACGGATTTTTCCTGTAGGTCGTCTCGATAGAAATACAACCGGAGTATTATTACTCACCAACGACGGAGATTTGGCTTCTAAATTGACTCATCCGAAATTTCTGAAAAAGAAAATTTATCACGTTTGGCTTGATAAAAATGTGACGATTGCCGATATGCAAAAAATAGCAGAAGGTATTGAACTGGAAGATGGAGAAATTCATGCAGATGCCATCAGCTATATTACCGACGAAGATAAAAGTCAGGTAGGAATTGAAATCCATTCCGGGAAAAACAGGGTAGTGCGTCGGATGTTTGAAGCGCTGGGTTACCACGTCGTAAAATTAGACCGTGTTTATTTTGCGGGGTTGACCAAGAAAAACCTGAAAAGAGGTCAATGGCGTTATTTGTCAGACAAAGAAGTCAGTTTTTTGAGAATGGGAGCCTTTAGTTGATTCGTAATTTTTTATTTGTAATTCGTAATTAAAAAATGGAGAGGACAAAAATTGTAGATCTGCTTCAAAGTAAAGCAATAGGTACTGTCGTGAATGTAAAAGGCTGGGTGCGTACCCGCCGTGGAAATAAACAAGTCGGCTTCGTGGCTTTAAATGACGGTTCTACAATCAATAATGTTCAAATAGTGATTGACATTGACCGGTTTGGTGATGAGTTTTTAAAACCCATCACTACCGGTTCTTGTATCAATGTAACCGGATTGTTGGTCGAATCACAAGGCCAGGGACAGGCGAATGAAATTCAGGCAACTGAAATTGAAATTTATGGAGCGGCTGATGCTGCCACTTATCCGTTGCAAAAAAAAGGACACTCATTGGAATTCCTTCGGGAAATAGCCCATTTGAGACCTCGTACCAATACTTTCGGGGCAATTTTTAGAATTCGTCATCACATGGCTTTTGCTATCCATAAGTATTTCAACGATCATGGTTTTTTCTACCTGCATACGCCGATTATTACAGCATCCGATGCTGAAGGAGCCGGTTCTATGTTTCAGGTAACCACATTGGATTTGAACAATGTGCCACGTACCGAAGAGGGTAAAGTAGATTATTCGCAGGATTTTTTCGGACGTTCGACAAATATGACGGTTTCCGGACAATTGGAAGGTGAATTAGGCGCCATGTCATTAGGTGCAATTTATACTTTTGGACCGACTTTCCGCGCCGAAAACTCCAATACTCCCCGCCATTTGGCCGAATTTTGGATGATTGAACCGGAAGTGGCTTTCAATGAAATCAAGGAAAATATGGATTTAGCCGAAGACTTTATCAAGTATTTGGTGTCTTATGCCTTGCAACATTGCAAAGATGATTTGGATTTCCTTTGTAAAATGTATGATAATGAATTGATTGACCGCTTGAATTTTGTGGTCAACAATAATTTTATACGTCTTACCTATACCGAAGGGGTCAAGATTTTAGAAGAATCAAAAGAAAAATTTGAATTCCCCGTTTTTTGGGGCGCGGATTTGCAATCCGAACACGAACGTTATTTGGTGGAAAAACATTTCAAATGTCCGGTGATTATGACCGATTATCCAAAAGAAATCAAATCGTTTTACATGAAACAAAACGAGGATGGAAAAACCGTACGCGGTATGGATGTCTTATTCCCTAAAATCGGTGAAATTATCGGCGGTTCTGAACGGGAAGCTGATTACGACAAATTAGTGAAACGGATGGAAGAATTGAATATGTCGCGCGAAATGCTGGATTGGTATCTTGATACCAGAAAATTCGGTACAGCGCCTCATGCCGGATTTGGGCTCGGTTTCGAACGGTTGATCCTGTTCATTACCGGAATGGCGAATATCCGCGATGTAATTCCTTTTCCAAGAACTCCGAAAAACGCAGAATTTTAATATTTTCAACACAAAGACACGAAGACACAAAGTATTTATTTTTATCTTCTTTGTATCTTCGTGTCTTTGTGTTTTAAAAACTATTCAATTATGAACTATTACTCATTAAACATTACAATTTCACCAAATAATGAAATTTGCCGGGATGTGCTGGCCTCAATGTTAGCCGATATCGGTTTTGAAAGTTTTGAAGAAACTGAAAGCGGATTAAACGCTTATGTTCCTGAAAATTTGTACAATAAGGATGTGGTGGAAGAAACCATCCGGTTGTTTCCGATTGAAGGTATTATTATTGATTGTACCGCTGATTTTGTAAAATCACAAGACTGGAATGAAGAATGGGAAAAACATTTTTTTCAACCGATCCTGATCGACGATCAATGTATTGTGCATAGTTCTTTCCATAAGGATATTCCTTCGGTAAAGTATGATATTGTTATTGATCCGAAAATGGCCTTTGGAACCGGTCATCATGAAACTACCAGTTTGATGCTTTCCCTTTTGTTGCAAGAAGAAGTGAACGGAAAGTCATTTTTGGATATGGGATGTGGTACTGCCGTATTAGCTATTTTAGCCCGTATGAAAGGCGCCAATCCTGTTGTTGCCATCGATATTGATGAGTGGGCTTATAATAATGCGCTGGAAAATATCCGCCTCAATCAAACGGATGATATCACAGTCCGTTTGGGTGGTGCAGAACAGATTACAAAAGACGAGCAATTTGATATTGTTTTTGCCAACATCAACAGAAATATTCTAATGCGAGACATTCCGGTATATGCAACTTGCATGAATCGGGGAACCATCTTGTGCATTAGTGGCTTTTATGAAGAAGATATTCCTGTCCTCCTGCCGGTCTGTGTTGCGAATCAATTGGTCGTACAGCAGACAATTAAAAAGAATAATTGGACGGCTGTGCGATTACTTAAGCAATAACAAACAATAGATAAACCGCGTTAATCAATATACTTACCGATTATCTTCATTTAATACTTGCGTTTTCTTTTTGAGATATTTCAAAACGCAATACGCAACAATACAAACAGCACAGGCAATCAATAAAAACCAGTTGTAGTGATGTTGTTTGTTAATCCATTCGCCTATAACATCAAAGAGTGCAAATATCAAAAACAAAGCAAGAAGTCCGTTTTTTTCTTTTTTCAACACTTTTTTCCAGCTAAAGGGTAAAGAAGGTTTGACAAAAGATTTGAAATTTGGCATGAAAGCAGGAGTTTTTTCTGCCCATTGAGTATAAATAGTGCCGAATTTTCGTCTCAGGAATTGTTCTTCCGCAAACATAATCCGTTCGTAATAAATCCAATAAATTAAGCAAAAAGTAATAACAAACCACAAGTTTCCGGTCAAAAGACAAATGCCCAACCACATCAGAAAATTGCCCAGATAAAGAGGATGTCTTACTATGGAATAAATGCCTGTAGTGTTCAATGTGTCAGCAAGTTGTCCGGAAGTATTCCTGCCGGAGGTATTGGCCGGAGTATGCCCTACGGTGTAAGCCCTGACATACAATCCTGTCAAACTGACAAGTAAACAAAACATTTCGTAAAAGATTTCATAAGGTGTCCCTTTTAGGAAAAATATTTCCGGATGCAGCTCAGTGTACACAAAAACGGCTACACCTACAAATAAAATAATGATAGGAAGAATTCCTCTGTACTTGAACAGCCAATTTCCCTGCTGTTCAAATTCTTCTTGTAAAGCCATATTGAATCAATTAATTATATTTGGCGGCAAAGTTATTGAAAAGTTTGTAGAAAATAAGCAATTGCCGGTGAAAAAACATCCGACTTGGTTATTTGAGCGCTTCCAGCATCCGTTTTATCACTACTTGCGCCGAAATTTCCCGGTTGGCCGCTTCCTGAATGACGATGGATTGAGGACTTTCAATCACTTCGTCGGTAACAATCATGTTTCGTCTTACCGGCAAACAGTGCATGAAATAAGCGTGATTAGTCAATGCCATTTTCCGCGCTGTCACAGTCCAATTCATGTCTTTGCTAAGGATATGTCCATAATATGGATCTGCATAAGCCGACCAGTTTTTTGCATAGATGAATTCGGCTCCTGCAAACGCTTTTTCCTGATCGTATTCAATTTTGGCGTTTTGAGCAAATTGTGGAGCCAACTCATAGCCTTTGGGATGTGTGATGACAAAATCAACACCGGCAGCGTTCATAAATTCTGCAAAAGAATTGGGAACAGCCTGTGGCAATATTTTCGGGTGCGGCGCCCAGGTGAGTACTACCTTGGGGCGTTGTGTTTTTTTATATTCTTCAATAGTAATCAAATCTGCAAACGCTTGCAACGGGTGTCCTGCCGAACCTTCCATGCTGAATACCGGTTTGCCTGAATATCGTACAAATTGATTAATGATTTTTTCGCTGTAATCATCTTCTTTATTTTCGAAATGAGCGAATGAACGTACGCCGATCAGGTCGCAATAAGATCCCATGACAGGGATGGCTTCTAAAATATGTTCGGCCTTGTCTCCGTCCATCACCACTCCCCGTTCAGTTTCTAATTTCCAGGCGCCTTGGTTGATGTCGAGTACTATAGTATTCATACCCAAATTCATTCCTGCTTTTTGTGTACTGAGGCGAGTGCGTAAACTGGAATTGAAAAACACCATTAAAAGCGTTTTATTTTCCCCTAACTGCTTATAAGCATACCGGTTTTTTTTGACTTCAAATGCTTCTTGTACCGCAGAATTTAAATCTCCAAGATCTTTTACTCCAATAAATTGTTTCATATTTTACTTTTTAAAGTTGAGAATTGAAAATCAACTCTCCATTCTCAACTAATTCCTAATTTGTCCTTCTCCGCTGATAATCCATTTGTAACTCGTCAGTTCTTCCAGCGCCATTGGGCCTCGAGCGTGCAATTTTTGTGTGCTGATGCCGATTTCCGCTCCTAATCCGAATTGAGCGCCATCGGTAAATGCCGTGGAAACATTAGAATATACACAGGCAGCATCAACTAAATTGTAAAAAAGAGTAATGGCTTCATTGTCTTCGCTGATAATACATTCGCTGTGTTTGGAACTGTACCGGCCAATGTGATCCATTGCTTCCCGGATGGTATCGACTGTTTTGATACTCATTTTGTAATCCAAAAACTCGGTGCCGTAACTGTCGGGTGTTGCAGGAAGCAATAAGGAGGGAGGATAATTATCCACTAAAGATTCAAATGCCGCCTGGTCGGCATAAATGACAACATTACTGTCTAACAGTTTTCGGCAAATAAACGGCAGATCATTGATCCTTTTCCGGTGTATAATCAGGCAATCCAGTGCATTACAAACACTTACGCGGCGTGTTTTGGCATTATTGACAATTTCACCTGCTTTTAGTTTATCTCCCGATTCGTCGAAATAAGTATGACAGATTCCGGCCCCGGTTTCAATGACGGGAACTTTGGCATGCTCACGTACAAAACGTATCAATTCCTGACTTCCGCGGGGTATGATCAGATCTACTATTTCAGTAGCATTGAGTAATGCGGCAGTCGATTCGCGTCCGGCAGGAAGCAACATGCAACAATTGACATCCATACCATTTTCCTGCAATACGTGGTGAATAATTCCAACAATTGCCTGATTGGAAAATGCTGCATCCGATCCTCCTTTGAGTATGCAGGCATTCCCAGATTTGAAGCAGAGGGAAAATACATCAAAACTTACATTGGGGCGAGCTTCGTAAATAATTCCGATTATGCCAAACGGAACACTGATTTTTTTTATTTTCATGCCATTGGGACGTACTTCTTCTTTCAAGATCCGGTTGAGCGGCGAAGGCAACCGGCTTACATTTTTCATCTCCGCAGCGATTGCTTCGATGCGTTGAGGCGTAAGCTTTAACCTGTCGTACTTCGGATCATTTTCATCCATCCGTTTCAAATCTTTTTGATTTTCCGATAAAATCAAAGACGTTTGCCTGATCGCTTCGTCTGCAATCTGATGCAAAACGCTGTTAATTTGGGAGTCTTCAATAAGATGAAGTTTTTGGGCAGCCGTCTTCACAGCATTGAAGTCAATCATTGTTTCCATAGCTTATTTTGAAATTTGTATGAAAAATTGTACGACAAAATTACATTAATTTACCGAAACCATTTTCAATTATAAATAATTATTATACATTTGCATTAGTAAACGGTATGGTTGCAGTTTGAGATTAACTCACAAATAATCAAATTCTTAGTATTAATTTTTAATTTTACCCGTTATGAAAAAAAGATTTAGTGTAATGGCAATGTCTGCTTTATTAAGCGGCACTATTCTATTTTCTTCTTGTATTGGATCTTTCAGCTTGTTTAATAAACTGTTGAGCTGGAATAATACAGTTGGTGACAAATTTATCAATGAATTGGTATTTATTGCATTTTGCATTGTCCCTGTTTATGAAATCGCCTGGTTGGCCGATGTGGTAGTGTTGAACTCCATTGAATTCTGGACAGGAAATAATCCTGTGGCAGAAGGTACAGTAAAAAAAGTATCGGATGATAATGGCACTTTTACTATTACTGCCGAAAAAGACGGATACCGCGTTGAAAAAGAAGGAACCGATGAGGTAGTGGATTTCCGTTACAATCAGGAAAATAAAACATGGAGTTTGGAAACAAACGGAGAAACGATTCCATTGTTTCAATTTACAGGAGAAAAAGAAGTAGTTATGTTTTTACCGGATGGTAAATCAATGCCTGTTACATTGGATCAGGCTGGGGTATTGGCATTCAAACAAGCTGCCACCCATATTTATTTTGCTGCAAACTAATTTTTGTTACGAATTAAAATTACGGATTACGGTAAAACGTAATTCGTAATTTTTATTTCTAATTCAATTTATATTTTCATGTCGTTCTTTTATTCGGTCAAATCATTTTTAAGCCATATCAACAAATATGCGTTGGTAGTGGGGGTCTTTGTGTTTTTGTTGTTTTTTGGAGGCGATAGCACCATTCTTAAACATTATGCTTATAATAAAAAGATAAATGAATTGGAACGGGAAATCGAAAAAGTCCAAAAACAAAAAGAAGAGAATGCCGAAAAACTAAAAGCGTTGCATAGCGATAATGAAAGCTTAGAACGTTTTGCCCGCGAACAATTTTTTATGACTCGTCCGGGTGAAGAACTTTTTATAATCAAACCTTAAGTATGAGCCCTGCCTTCAAAAATTACCTGTTTTATATTTCTGCCATATTATTATTACTTTCTGCCGCTTTATACCTGACTCATTGGCCGTTTATCCCGTATATTTATGCGGTGGCCGGCGCCGGTATTGCTATTGTGTATCTTACAACACCTTATGAGGGTAACAATCTTCGATTGAAACGATTGCATTTTATGAAAATTGCCGCCGGATTATTATTGCCGGTTTCTTCCTATTTTATGTTTAAAGGAAAAAATGAATGGTTTGTTTGTCTTACAATCTCTGCTATTTTGCAGTTATATACTGTGTTTGTAAAAGAGAAAGAAGAGTAACCTGTTGACTGAAATGGGATAAACGACAAGAGTACACTATGCATAAAATTATTGTAACTTTTATTTTTGCATTTTCAGTTTGAACCTATACCATTTAATGCCATTTCTGTAGATAAGAAAACATTTGACTCTAACTGTTTCATTCCATCAGAGAAAAATATAACAAAAGCTGTATTTACTCGTTTTAATCCAGGTTATAATATTCAGCCAAGTTTATTTTACGATTTTATCAATGAAAAACATGTAACCAGGTTGTCTGTGGGGTGTGGATTTGAAAACAATAATTGCTATAATACTTATTACAGAGCAATTGTAGATGATATTAAACTCAAAGACTATTTAAAATTAAAGCCGGAGAAACTGAATTTTTTACTCTTTGTTAGAATTTCTGGTTTTTCTTTCTAAAAAAGAAGCTGTCTTCAAAATTCCAAACGGTCTTTTGAGACAGCCTCTTCTGTTAAGAGTGTTCCCTTAGTATATTACATTTCATCCCAAATGAATTGGTCTAAAAACTCCAGATAATATTTCTGATATTCTTATATATTATTGTCCTTGATTACAAAAACAGGCAATTGGAGATAGTTATTACAAAGTGAAGGAGGAGGTTGAATAGAAGTGCTGATAAATAAGCAAATTCAATCAACCAGAATATTAATCGAATAAAAATTTATTGAAAGGGAAACCTAAAGCAGCATGAGGAATTTATCTGAACACAAATTTCAGAAACGTTATCAAGTGTTCTCAGACTTATTTTGCTAACTTTGCATCATGGATGTTTTGACTAAAGAACAAAGAAGGAAAAACATGCAGGCTATAAAAAGCCAGGGAACAAAAGACGAAATTCTTTTGGCAAGGGCTTTATGGTCAAAAGGGTACAGATACCGAAAAAACGATAAGACCGTTTATGGGAAACCTGATTTGACGTTTAAGAAATATAAAGTTGCAATCTTTGTTGATAGCGAATATTTCCACGGTAAAGACTGGGAATCAGAAAAATATCGGATTAAGTCCAACCGGAATTTTTGGTGGCCTAAAATAGAAGGCAATATAAAACGGGACCAAATCGTCAATGAAAAATTAGTAAGTGACGGATGGCGGGTTCTGCGTTTTTGGAGTGGAGAAATAAGAAAAAAATTAGAAAATTGTATATTAAAAATAGAGCGGGAGCTTCAATCAGAACATGACAACGTATAGTGAAGTAAAAGAAAATTTAAATATCAATGTTGACAATCATCTGAATGATGGCTATGCTTTTCTTACCCATTTTTGGCAAAACCACAAAAATGGTGTTTCACATTATTACAAACCTTATGCTATGGATTATTTACAGGAAAAAGTTTTATCTGTCCGGCGAAAGCCGCAGCAACTTTACATTCCGTTAAAGTTTGATGTACCTTTCCCTCCTCCGTCAAAACCCAAATTCAAATTCATTGACTTGTTCGCCGGAATAGGCGGATTTCGTCTGGCTTTTCAGAATCTGGGGGGACATTGCGTTTTCTCAAGTGAATGGAATACTTTTGCAAAGAAAACCTACGAAGCTAATTTTGGAGAAGTTCCGTTTGGGGATATTACAAAAATCAATGAAAATAACATTCCGGATCACGACATATTAATTGCCGGTTTTCCCTGTCAGCCATTTTCCATTGCCGGAGTAAGCAAGAAAAATGCACTTGGACGGGAACACGGATTTAAGGATGAAACACAGGGGACTTTGTTTTTCGACATCGTTCGTATACTTGAGGCAAAACGTCCGAAAACATTTCTTCTGGAAAATGTAAAAAATCTGGCGTCTCATGACAAAGGAAATACATTCAAGGTTATAAAAGGAGCTTTGAAAGAACTGGGATATTCCTTCCATTTTAAGATATTAGACGGTAAACATTTTGTGCCTCAACACAGGGAAAGAATTGTAATGGTTGGATTTGATCTGAGAGTATTTGACGGGAAAGAACAGTTTACGTTCCCTGAAATGCCGACTGCGGATAAAGCCATAAAAAATATTCTAGAAAAAAATGTGAATTCAAAATATACCCTGAGTGATAAACTCTGGAATTATTTACAAAATTACGCGATAAAACACAAGGAAAAAGGGAATGGTTTTGGTTTTGGCCTTACTGATGTGGAAGGAATTTCAAGAACAATTTCTGCAAGATATTACAAAGATGGTTCGGAAATTCTTATTCCTCAGGAAGGTATTAATCCCAGAAGATTAACTCCCAGAGAATGTGCCAGATTGCAGGGTTATCCTGATACATTCATTATTCCCGTTTCCGATAATCAGGCTTATCGCCAATTTGGTAATTCCGTGGTTACCCCTCTTATGGAAGCCGTAGGAAAAAATCTTGTAAAAGAGTTATTAAGAAATGCACGAGATACTAAGTAAAGCTATTCGCTCTGTTCAGGAATCCGAGATTGCTTTTTCAAAATACATTACTGCCAACGATACCGGTGCCACAGGAGGACATCAGGCTGGATTTCATATTCATAAGAATGCCTGGCCTCTGTTTTTTAATGAAGCTGGAGAAAAGGGAGAAAATAAAGATAAGTTCATTACCATTAAATGGCAGGATGATTTTGAAACTGACAGTCGGTTCATATATTATGGTGCAGGTACACGAAATGAATATAGATTAACACGTTTTGGAAAAGGTTTTCCATTCCTGCAGGATGAAAATATTGGAGATCTGCTTGTCATTACTAAGAAATCAGATAATTACTATGAAGCCTTTGTTCTGCAATCGGATGATGATATTGATGACTTCTTCGCTGCTCTGAATATTTCATCCACGGAAACAAACGGTATTATACTCAGGCAATTCCAACAAACAGCCGAAGATAAATTATTACAATGTTTTTACGCTTTTATTGAATCGTTGATGGTGGATTTTCCTCCAACTACGGATTTGGCAGCAAGAGCACGATTGTGTTACAACAATGCTTATGGAATAAAACCTAATGATATCAAAGGAAATCCGGATAAAGAAATATTAGGATGGATTGATGCTGAATTTCAATTATTTAAGGCTATTGAAAACAATCGGTATTCAACACGAATAAAATCTCCATTCAATTCTGTTGAAGAATTGGTTGAAACGGCCAATACAATTCTTAACCGCAGGAAAAGTCGGGCCGGAAAATCACTGGAACATCATCTTTCGGAAGTTTTTTCTACTTTTCAACTTGGATACGAAACTCAGGTGATTACCGAAGGAAACAAAAAGCCTGATTTTTTATTTCCGGGAATAAATGCTTACCATAACCCACAATTCGACGAAAAGAAATTAGTGGTACTGGCATCTAAAACTACCTGCAAAGACCGATGGCGACAAATTCTTAATGAAGCGGACAGGGTCAAAACCAAACATCTTTTTACTCTTCAACAGGGAATTTCCAAAAATCAGCTGGAAGAAATGTATAATTATAATGTTTGTCTGGTTGTTCCCAAACCTTATATTTCCAGTTTTCCACCGGAATTCAGAGACAGGATTCTGACATTGGGAGCATTTGTAAATTATATTCAGGGAATTCAGGAATAATATCTTCCAATTATTGAAATTCAAATGGAAATATAATCAAAACAGTTTCAATTTGTATAACTGAAATCGCCTATTCATGTTGCTTCCAGGGAAATGTTCCCAATCATTTTTACGTGTTAGAGATTTTTCAACTCCAATCGTTTTAGAGCGAAAGCTTCGTATTTTGTTCCCGGCTTTCCATAGTTACAATAAGGATAAATGCTGATTCCTCCCCGAGGGGTAAAAATACCGGTTACTTCCATGTATTTGGGATCCATTAATCGAATCAAATCTTTCATGATAATATTGACGCAGTCTTCGTGGAAAGCGCCGTGGTTGCGAAAGCTGAACAAATATAGTTTCAGGCTTTTACTTTCAACCATTTTTTGATCGGGAAGATAATTGATTTCAATGGTTGCAAAATCCGGCTGTCCGGTTATCGGGCATAAACTGGTAAATTCAGGGCAATTGAACTTTACCCAGTAATCATTTTCAGGATGTTTGTTGGTAAAAGCTTCCAGTACTTCGGGTGCATAATCCTGCTTGTATTCGGTTTGCTGGCCCAAATGGCTCAACCCTTCTATTTTTTCAGTTTTCATATATCGTAATTATTCCTCTAATTCCTTCTAACTCCCCTTTCCTTACAAGCACTGCTGCAATCATTCAAACCGGATAGTTTTTGCCGGACTGATACGGGCAATCATATAAGAAGGACCAATGAGCATGAGCATTGCAACGATTAATGTGCCAATATTCAGCAATAAAAAATGGGTGACGGACAATTCGACCGGAACAATGGAAGTATAATACACATTGGGATCTAATTTGAAGATTCCGGTATGTTTTTGTAAAAAATAAATGCTCAGTCCGATGAGATTACCCCATAATAATCCTTTGCTGATCAGGAAAAATGAAATGTATAAAAAGATTTTCCGGATGCTCCGGTTGTTTTCTCCCAACGCTTTCAGTATGCCGATCATATTGGCCCGTTCCAAAATAATAATCAACAATCCGGAAATCATGGTGAAGCCGCTGACAGCCAACATCAGCAGAATAATCACCACCACATTCATGTCTAATACGCTTAGCCATGAAAAAATCATGGGATTCAGTTGTTTGACGGAACGTGTATAGAAACGATTGCCAAACCGGTCTTGATGTGTGCTGACGGCAAAATAGATTTCGTCGCTGATTTGATCTACCTGGTTGTAATCATTAACCAGAATTTCTAATCCGCTTACCTGGTCTTTTTCCCAGGCATTGAGCCGCCTGACCTGTTTGATGTCGGCAATGAGGAAGATTTTATCGTATTCTGCGTAATTCGTTTGATAAATGCCTTTGATCCTGAATTTACGTACCCTGACGTCTTGCTGTACAAAATAAGCAATAATGCTGGAATCTAATTTGAGATGGAGTTTATCTGCAATATATTTGGAGATGATGACGTCGGTTGTCGTTTCATCCGGCTGTATGTCGATGATGGAGCCTTCTACGATGTTTTGTTTGAAAAAATTCCAGTCGTAATGCTCATCTACGCCTTTGAGTACTACTCCTAAAAAATCATTTTTTGTTTTGATGATACCTGGTTTGGTAGAAAAGGCTTCAACGTGTCTGACTCCGGGAACCGATTGGATTAAATCGATGAGGCTGTCGGAAACGGCAATGGGCTGGGTTTCGTAAGAAGCGTTGTTGTCAAAGGCTGTAACTTGAATGTGCGATCCGAAACCAATTACTTTGTTTCTAACTTCTTGTTTGAAGCCGACAATGATTGCAATGGCCAATAACATTACCGCCAATCCAATCGCAATGCTGGCTACAGCCACGCGGACGGCAGGAGGAGATACCTGTTTGCCTTCCTTGCGACTCCTGAATATACGTCGGGCAACGAATAATTCAACCATGAGCCGTGCTACATTCGTAATTGATTGTATCTTTCCAACGCTTTTTCCAATATGTTCAGCGCTTTTTGCAGCTCATTTTTGTTGAGCACATACGCAATCCGCACTTCATTTTTCCCTAAGCCGGGCGTGGAATAAAATCCGGAAGCGGGAGCCATGAAAATAGTTTGTCCTTCGTATTCAAAATCAGACAAACACCATTCGCAGAAAGCGTCGGCATCATCTACCGGCAGGCGGGCAATCGTGTAAAAAGCGCCCATGGGAATCGGAGAATAAACGCCGGGAATCTGATTGAGCCGTCCGACTAAAAAATTCCGCCGCTCCACATATTCGTCATAAACATCCCTTAAGTACTCTGCCGGAGCATCGAGCGAGGCTTCGGCTACAATTTGTCCTAAAAGGGGAGGGCTTAACCGTGCCTGACACAATTTCATCACTGCCTGACGCAATTTTTTATTTTTGGTGATGAGAGCGCCTATGCGGATGCCGCATTCGCTGTACCGTTTTGAAACAGAATCTATTAAAACTACGTTTTCTTCAATCCCAACTAAATGGAAAGCAGAAATATATGGCGAACTGGTGTAAATGAATTCCCGGTAAACTTCGTCGGAAAACAAATATAAATCGTGTTTCTGCACCAAATGACGGATTTGGTTCATTTCTTCCCGCGTGTATAAGTAGCCTGTCGGATTGTTGGGATTACAAATCAGGATTCCTTTGGTACGTTCATTAATCAATGCTTCGATCTTGTCGATCGGCGGAAGTGAGAAACCGTCTTCGATGGACGAAGAAACGGTGCGGACAACTGCTCCCGTGGAAATGGCAAACGCCATGTAATTGGCATACGATGGTTCGGGAATAATGATTTCGTCGCCGGGATTCAGGCACGCCAAAAATGCAAATAACACGGCTTCTGAACCGCCTGAGGTGATAATAATCTCGTCTGCCGCCACATTAATATTGTACCGGCTATAATAATTTACCAATTTTTCACGAAAACTTTTGTTTCCTTCGCTTGGACTATATTCCAATATTTTCCGGTCTATATTTTTCAATGCATCCAACGCCACTTCCGGAGTTAATATATCGGGTTGGCCGATATTTAAATGATACACTTTTAGTCCTCTGATTTTAGCGGAATCGGAGAGTGGAACTAACTTCCGGATTGGGGAAGAGGGCATTTCAACGCCGCGATTTGATATTTTAGGCATAATAAAATTTAATTTTATTGCTTTTGGATGCAAAAATACATGTTATTTTTGAATAATAGGATCAGATTCTGTAATTTCGCGTCTCCAACCTGATAATGTGAATTATGAATAACTTTACTTTGGGAAAATCTTGTCTTATTGTGTGTTTGACGTTTTTGGCAGGCGGGGCTTCTCCTGTTTTGTGTCAGGCGCAAGATCGCGTTGTTGACGGGTTAATGCCTGAATTTTCTTCATTTAATTTTAATGACTCGTTGACAATCGATACCGTGCTAACGGAAGAGTTGCATTTTGCTCCGTGGCGGAGGCCGCTTGAACGGGATGATGCCTTTTTGCCTTTCTATTTTGATGGGAAAATCCTGCCTAAGGGGAAATTGTTTCGTGCTACATTAAGGGATTCACTGTTTAATGTTTACAAATATGCGCCTCCTTCTTTCCCAACACCCAAAACAGATGCGATAGCAGAGCTTGAGGAACAATTGGATCGGAATGCATATTATTATTTTGTAGATCATTATCCCGACTGGCTGCAATATTTTTATTGGAACCAACCGGAAAAATTAGAGCCGGAACCTTTGAAAACCAATATTTTCCAGGAATTATTTGCAGTGGATAATAATCCGAATTTCGGCGGAATCACAGGTCCCGAAAAATTTGATCCGGGATGGAAATTCTGGTTTATCAACGGAGGTAGTTTTATTCAATTCTCTCAAAATTATATTTCCAAAAACTGGTACAAAGGCGGTCTTGGTAACCTGAATATACTGAGCAATCAGAATGTAACGATTAATTACAAGAAAAACAGGGTTCAGTTCAACAATTTTATCGAATGGAATCTGAGTCTCTACACCAATCCGGTTGATACGATTCGAAAAACCAAAATAGGAACCGACTTGTTGCGTACGTATAGCGATTTTGGTATCAGGGCATTTAATGAACGGTGGTTTTATTCTACAAACTTAGAATTGAAAACCCAGTTGTTCAATAATTATGCTGAAAATACCAATGTGGTCGTTTCCGCTTTCAATGCACCGTTATTTGTCAATATGGGTATTTTGGGGATGAAGTATCGTTTGAATAAAGGATATAAAGCAAATAAATACAAAAGGCTTACTGTCGATGCGGATATTTCTCCTTTATCGCTGCGGATTACCTATGTCGGAGATCGGCGGGTAGATCCTACTCGTTACGGCATTCCTGCAGGAGATGAACATAAAACCGATTTTGGTTCGCTGGTCAATAGCACGTTGGTGTTTAATTTTAATAAAAATGTTTGGTTGCGATCCCGCTTCAAATATTTTACTAATTATGAACGAATGGAAATTGAATCGGAAAATGAATTGAATATGGCATTGAATCGATATTTTTCTACCCGGATTTATGTATATGCCCGGTTTGACGATACGGAAGGAATCCCTAAAGATCCGGCTTTAGGTTACCTTCAAATGAATGAAATACTGAGTTTCGGATTTAATTACAGATGGTAAATATCCATTCTTAACAATATTTATGAATGATTTCATGGAGGATGCAACAGGATTTGTTGTTGTAGAAGGCGCTCGCGTCCATAATTTAAAAAATATCGATGTTGCCATTCCCCGGCACCGGTTTACGGTTATTACAGGTTTGAGTGGAAGTGGAAAATCTTCCCTGGCTTTTGATACGATTTTTGCCGAAGGTCAACGGCGTTATATCGAAACTTTTTCTGCCTACGCCCGCTCTTTTCTTGGCAATATGGAACGTCCGGATGTCGATAAAATATCAGGATTGAGTCCTGTTATTTCTATTGAACAGAAAACTACGAACCGTAGTCCTCGATCGACTGTGGGTACTACGACTGAAATATATGATTTTTTCCGCTTGTTGTACGCCCGGGCGGGAGAAGCGTATTCCTATAATACCGGGGAGAAAATGGTCAAATATACCGAAGAACAAATTTTGGATTTGATCATGGATCGTTATGCCGGTAAAAAAGTATATATTCTCGCTCCTGTAGTCCGCAACCGGAAAGGACATTATAAAGAACTTTTTGAACAATTGCGTTTGAAAGGATTTTTGAATGTCCGTGTGGACGAAGAATTGCGGGAAATTATTCCCGGATTGAAATTAGATCGCTATAAAAATCATGTGATTGAAGTGGTGATTGATAAATTGGTGGTGGCGGCGAAAGATACGAAACGCATCAAACAGAGTGTTGCCACGGCCATGAAGCATGGCGATGGTCTCTTGTTGGTGTTGGATGCGGATACGGGCGAAGTAAGACATTACAGTCGCCGCTTGATGTGTCCGTCCACCGGATTGGCCTACCGCGATCCGGCGCCTCACAATTTTTCGTTCAATTCTCCGCAAGGAGCCTGTCCGCGTTGTAAAGGATTGGGTACAATCGATGAGTTTGATTTTCAGAAAATTGTGCCGGATAGTACTTTGAGTATTTATCAGGGAGGCATTGTTCCTTTGGGAAAATACCGCAGTGTCATGATTTTTTGGCAAATTGAAGCTATTTGCGAAAAGTATGATGTGACTGTGAAAACTCCAATTAAAGATCTTCCGGAAGAAGCGCTGGATGAAATTATGAATGGAACAGAAGATCGGTTGCAGGTCAAAAACGAATCGTTGGGAAATTCCAATTATTTTCTCTCTTATGAGGGAGTTACAAAATATATTGCTTTGCAACAGGAATCGGAAGCTTCCGCTCAAAGCCAGAAATGGGCGGGACAATTTATCCGTACGGTGGCTTGCCCCGAATGTCACGGACAACGTTTGAATAAAGAATCGTTGCATTATCTGATTCATGGAAAAAATATCGCCGAAATATCGGAAATGGATATTCTTGAATTGAATGCCTGGCTGTCGGATATCGAAGAATTTTTAGATGAAAAGCAAAAACAAATTGCTGTCGAAATTTTGAAAGAAATTCGTTCGCGTATCCATTTCCTGCTGGATGTCGGTTTGGATTATCTGGCGCTTAACCGCTCTTCGGTATCGCTTTCGGGAGGAGAGAGTCAACGCATCAGACTGGCTACGCAAATCGGGTCGCAGTTGGTAAATGTGTTGTATATTTTAGATGAACCCAGTATCGGATTGCATCAACGGGATAACATGCGTTTGATCGATTCGCTGAAAAAATTGCGGGATACCGGAAATTCGGTGATCGTAGTAGAGCATGATGAAGAAATGATGATGAATGCCGACTATGTGATTGATCTTGGTCCCCGCGCCGGACGATTGGGCGGAGAAGTGGTATTTGCCGGCACTCCTCAGGAAATGTTGAAGGCTGATACCTTGACATCCAATTATTTGAATGGAAAATTAGTTATTCCTGTCCCCAAAGAAAGAAGAAAGGGCAATGGGTACAGCATTGAAATAAAAGGAGCTTCGGGGCACAACCTGAAATCGGTGGATGTGCAATTTCCCTTAGGAAAATTTATTTGTGTAACCGGTGTGTCTGGTAGCGGAAAATCTTCCTTGATTAATGAAACTTTGCAGCCGGTCATCAGCGCCAAATTGTATAATTCGTTGAAAGATCCGTTACCGTTTACATCCATTTCCGGAATGGAATATATTGATAAAATCGTGAATGTCGATCAGTCGCCTATCGGTAAGACTCCACGGTCTAATCCGGCGACTTATACCGGCGTATTTTCGGATATTCGTAATTTGTTTGTCGAACTTCCCGAATCGAAAGTCAGAGGATACAAACCCGGGCGTTTTTCATTCAATGTCTCCGGCGGACGATGTGAAACCTGCGGAGGAAACGGATACAAAACGGTAGAGATGAACTTTCTGCCTGATGTGTATGTGCCTTGCGAAGAATGTCATGGCAAACGGTACAATCGCGAAACTCTTGAAGTGAAGTACCGGGGAAAATCGATTGCTGATGTGCTGGATATGACCATTAATATGGCCGTGGAATTTTTTGAAAATGTGCCTAATATTCTTCATAAAATAAAAGTAATACAGGACGTAGGACTGGGGTATATTAAACTGGGGCAATCTTCCACTACTTTATCGGGCGGGGAAAGTCAGCGGGTGAAATTAGCGACCGAACTTTCCAAACGAGATACGGGGCGTACATTATATATTTTGGACGAACCGACTACCGGATTGCATTTTGAAGATATTAAAGTCTTACTGGGCGTTATCAACCGGTTGGTGGATAAAGGAAATACAATGATTGTGATCGAACACAATCTGGATGTGATCAGATGCGCCGATTACCTGATTGATATGGGGCCCGAAGGTGGCAAAGGCGGAGGACAAGTATTGTGTACAGGTACTCCCGAGGAAGTGGCGAAATGCGACGGAAGTTATACTGCAAAATTTCTCCGCTGATACACGGCCCGGTATGTTATGTGCGTTAATTGGAGTTTAGTTCATTTTTTGTGTGTTCAAAAAGGATTAAAGCATCAATTGATTCAAGCATGCAATCCAACCAGTCTTGCTGCATTGGGCTTTCATTGTACCAGATAGTATATATTTCACCATCATTTGTTTGTTGTTCTGTTATACTATTGGCTAAAGTTTCTGCCTTATGGAGATACACTTTTTCTTTTGTTACTCTATAAGCTTCGATGTATGTTTTAATCATTTGGGCGGCGCTTGCATCAACAGGGACAAAAAAATTATACTGTTCCATCACACCAGGTGTATGGAATTCCGAAGATTCAAAAATTGTCGTATCGCAAGGCGGTTTTCCCCATATTACAAACTGATCTTCTGCAAAACGGATTAGTTCTTTTGCTATAGTAATGTTATTTTCTGTAGGGACATAGCGCAACAAGTAAAGAGCATATTCTGTTGCCGGATATTTTGATAAGTTTCTGTAAGTTTCTTCAAATGAAGGAACATCTTCAAATTGGCCTTCCCAAAAATAAGTTTTTAAAGGGTTTTCTCGTATCCATTTCTCCGCTTTATCTATTACCTCTTGATATCCGGAAATACCATATTCCAATTCTAATTTTTTGTAAAATAATAAGAGAATGCCTGGAATCATTTTGGTATTGTTTAATGGTTCCGCTGTATTGTAATCAATATTCAAATACCACGAACCATCGTCTAATTGGAGATCCTTATATGATTCTGCTATTGATTTTACAATATCCAGCCATTTTTTATCATTTGTAAAGTCATACAATTTTAGTAACCTGTTTGCATACTCATAACCATACAACATCATCATTTTATTAGCGTTTGCATTTACAACATCATGAACGTAAGAAACGGGATATTTAACTGTGTCTTTTAATCGTTCATTAATAAATTCAACATTATATGTAACCGGAAATGCTTTTAACAACGAATGTTTTGACGAAGCTAAGTATTCTAAATAGTCAGCCATATTGAATGCAATGGTCATTGCTTTTAATGAGTCTTCCTTACTTGTTAATTTGTTTTCCGAATATTGTAACATCACATTTATTGTTGCTGAAATGGTTTTTGCAGGATAAGCATAATAAATATAAGTTAAATCGGGCTTTGTACTTGTTAGCCAACTTTGAATGTACGGAAGATTAAATATGTATTTCAGCGCATCGTATGCAGCATCCTTATAAGCTTGTTTAGGAGCATTTGTTATTCCCTGAAATGGAATGGAACGGTAGAATTGCCTGCTTCCGGCCAAGTCGATAGAGTCTCCGGCTTTGTTTAATGCAATAATGTTTAAGAAAACCGTACCCTCAGGTATTTTTTCCCAAACGGGACTCAGAGGCAGGTTAGGATTTTGCGCTTCAAAAGAAAATATTTTGCCATTCGATGCCAATAGTTTATACTTATATTTTTCAGCCTTTTCCGTAGCATCAAAATCAAAAACAGGAGCATATATAAACATTTTTGAATAATTTGACCAAACAGGAACATCGGATAGTACGGTTGTATCCGGAACAGGTGTTGCTGTATTTTCAAATAAAATTTCATCCTTATCAGTTGTTCTTGAACAAAAAACAAACATAAATAAGACTGCAAAAAATAGGATTATCTTACCTGTTTTTAATTTCAAAATAGAATAATCGTTGTTCATATCGGCTAAATTTATAACAAAGTTAAAATCAATACATTTATCACCAGCCTGGATTCTGTATTAATACACTGGTCCCTTTTTCGGCTGCACTCATGTCTATTTGTTCTTGCGGGATTGGGAATAATTCGTTTTTACCCTTAACAAATGCGGCTTGTTTGTAATTATTGGACGGATTGAAGCCCGGTTGTGATCCTTCGCGCTGCATCACCCAATTATGCCAGGCGGCTACATCAAAGTCAAGTCCGTCATATCGTAGCAAGTCAAAGTATCTATGATGTTCACAAGCCAATTCTAATCTTCTTTCAAAACGCACAGCCTTGCGGGCATACGTTTTACCTTGTGAGGCAAATTGACCTGTATAAAGCCCCACTTTATAATTGGCTGCCGGAATACTTGAAAATCCTTTCAACGGATCATTATCATCCATGTATTTATATACGAATCCTTGTGGGTTAGATGCACGTGCTCGTACCATATTGACATAATCCTCCGCCTTAGATAAACTCCCAACCTCTATCTCACATTCTGCTGCCCACAATAGCACATCTGCAAATCGTATCAGGTTTAAAGGAGTATTGGTGGCGCTACCTTCTGCTTCTCTATCCGTTTCAACCCTTGCCTGCCAACATATATTTTTGATTGCACTGTATGGGCCGTCAGTATATTGGCTTCTTATCCACGATCTTCCGGGATGTACACCCCAATCCAGAAATGGAATACCTCTTCTGCCTACGCACCAATCCAAGCGCGGATCTAATGTGCCTTCGTACGGAGTGAAAGGATCGGAAGAAGATAATCCCTGGTCGTTTTTAACAGGGGTGAGCTGATAAGTATCGATCAAAGGCAAGCCTGTTAAATGATCCGTTTGATAAGCATCAACCAGGTCAAAATAGGGAGCATAGCAACCATAGCAACAAGTGGCAGGGCTGCCATACGGCCCATTATAGTAATCCATAGGATTTCCGTTTGCCCCGTTTGCTCCGTCATTAACCGACATCTGTGCAACAAATACGCCCTCTTTGCCATGTTTTGTCTCTGTTTTGAAATTGTCATTGTATTTGTCTAATAAACCATATTTCAGACCGTTTGAAGTTTTTCCATTGGCTATAATATCATCAAGCAATGTTTTTGCTTCGGAAAATTTTTTTTGAAACATATATGCTTTTACCAGAAAACATTTTGCCGCCCATTTGTTCCCTCTCCCGACCTGGGTTTTCGTTTCTGTTAAATATTGCGCTGCATATTCAAGATCTTCCTCGATTTTAGGATAGATGGGGGTGGTGTTGGAAACAAGATAATTCTTTTCCGAATAAGTAATTGTTTCATCAATCCAGGGTACATTTTTCCACAATATTGCTAAATATAAGTAATATATTCCACGTAAGAATTTTGCCTCAGCATTTATTTGTGTTCTTTCTTCCTCCGTTAAATCATTTGCTTCCGGCAGTAATCTCAATACATCATTACAACTCTGAACGGCGGAATATAAGAAAACCCACCTTTCATTCACATACATATCAGTAGCATCGTATAAAAAACAATTTTCTATAGTTGCCCCGTCTTCGCATCCTAAACGGGCGTCATCCTGAGAGGCCAACATCATCCAACTCGAAGAAAATCCTCCTCCGGTTCCTCCTTTTACATAGGAATACGCCCCCATTAACAGTGCATTAAGACCTTCTTTATTAGCCAGGGTGCTTTCGGTTGTAGTGCCAAAAGGTCTTTTTTCTAAAAAATCGTCTTTGCAGGCAAATGCTATTAAAAGTGCAAGGATACACGTTGACACTAAAATAAACAGATGATTATTATTAATTTTCATGGCATATTATTTTATAGTTGATTTACTATTTATTGTCATATCTGTTGGTCTAAAATGTAAGATTAACTCCAAATACGATACTACGTTCATTGTTTGGATAATTCCCGATATCTATTCCGAAGTTTGAATTCGGTCCTCCCAGTTCAGGATCTAATCCTGAATAGTTTGTGATAGTAAATAAGTTAGTGCCTTCTACATACACACGAAGTTTTGACATTTTAATTTTCTGCAACAAGGACGATGAAAAATTGTATCCTAATATCAGGGATTTAAGTTTAAAATATGATCCGTCTTCTATGAAATATGAGTTTGATACCGTACAGTTGCTGAAACTTTTGGTATTCTCAATTTTGGGTATTGCAGAATTCGGATTTTCCGGTGTCCAGGCATCTAATAATCGATTGCTTTTGTTGCCGGGATAATATTGAAAAAAATCAAGGAAGTAACGTGTTGCATTAAAAATGTCGTTTCCATAAGATCCGTAAAAGAATGCTGAAAGATCAATGTTCCTGTAATTGAAATAAAGAGGTATCCCATAAGTAAAATCAGGATTGGGGTCTCCTGTAAAAACACGGTCCAGATCAGTAATCTCGCCATCTTCATCTGTATCCTGATACCTGAAACGTCCGGGTTGTGCACCATCTTGTGTGGGGGCGGAGGCCACTTCATCATCGCTGCTAAAAATACCTGTTATTTTATATCCGTAGAACGAACTCATAGGATATCCTTCTTCATTTTTACAGAAGTAATCCCATGTGTCATTCAACCCTCCTGCATAAAAATATCCGGGATCCGGAATATTAACAATCGTATTTTTATAGGTGGTAAAATTTATCCCGGCTGAATAATTGAAAACGTTTGCGATTGTACCCTGATATTTGAAAGAAATATCAAAGCCGGTATTTCGAACATCTCCGATATTGACAACAGGAGTAGATGCACTACCGGCGACTACTGCCGGTAAAGGTTCATTAAATAATAAACCCTCGATGTTTTTCCGATAGTATTCTGCAGAAAGGAACAAGGATTGGTCTAAAATTGTAGCATCAAAACCTATGTTAAACACTTTATCCTTTTCCCAGCCTGTATATGCGTTTCCGATTTGAGATTGAGCAAATCCCAATTCCACACTATTACCCGTTCCGTTAATGTCGTAATACGTTCTTCCTATATCACTATAATATAAAGAAAATGCATTACTGCTTGAAACATTATTTTGAGATCCTAAAATACCATAGCTACCCCTGATCTTCAGATCATCCAACCAGGTTAAGTTTTTTGCAAATGCTTCTTCGGATATCCGCCAGCCCATCGACACAGAAGGAAAAGTTCCATACCTCCTGTACGAACCGAAATAGGATGATCCATCGCGACGTATTGTCGCTCCCAGAAGGTATTTGTTATCGAATGAATAATCCAAATGAGCAAACAGAGAAAACAGACTATTTTCGTTTGCCCAGCTACTGTTTGTCTTGCTGCTCGTACCATTATCTAAAATTAAATAATTGAAATCATCCGAGAAAAAATTTGCCGAACTGCCGTAATGACTTCGTTCAACATATTCAATCGCTTCCGAGCCGATGAGAGCCTTGATGTCATGTTTTCCAATTTTTTGTTCATAGCTCAAAGTGTTTGTAAATGTCATGGTTGTAGCAAAGCCTGAGTTGATAGCCAGATAATTCGGATTAGTGCTTCCTTCAATATTTTCAGGGATACTGGAGTTGTAATCCTGAGTATATAGATTCTGTATATTATACCCGATACTGGTTTTGGCTGTAATTCCTTTAGGTATGTCAATTTCTGCAAAAATGTTGCCTACCGTGAAAAATTGTCTGTCCACATCCTTTTCTATACCACGATATTGTGCTCCAACCGGATTAGATCCCGCAGAGCCCAAACCTGGTCCTCCAAATGATCCGGCCCAGTTTCCCATAATATCTTTTAAGGGCGTGACCGGAAATAATCTATATATTTGAGAAAGCGTAGAGAATTGGTCCTGATTATAAAAACCAGGGGTACTCCTATAAATCAAATTTGCATTTTCACCAATTTTAAGCCATTTTCTTATTGAATACTCTGTGTTGATTCGTACGGATACTCTTTGCAGGCTTGTCTCAACCGCTGTGCCTTCCTGTTTCATATAGCCTATCGCGAATAAATATTTGGCTTGTTCTGTTCCGCCACTGATCGTAATATTATGATTCTGACGAGGTGCTCTTTTGAAAAAATTGTGGAACCAATCTTCTCCTTCTTTATTTATTTTTTGGATAATATAGTTTCTCCCCCTATTGGGTGCTTCATAAAAATAATTTGCGGGATCGACTTCAGGGTCACCTTCAAAGCCGATGCCTGCACCATTCGGCCCTCTGTAAGTGTAATCAGGCATGCCTTTGGCAAACAGTTCATTATCAGGCATGGCCGTATTATATACATTCATGAAATCTTGAGAGTTAAGTAAGTTAAAAGGGTTTCCGGGCAATGGATATGTCATTCCGTAATAACCATCATAGCTGACTGTAGGAGCGCTGACTTTTCCTTTTTTCGTAGTAACAATAATTACTCCATTTGAGCCCCTGACTCCGTATATAGAGGCCGCCCCTGCATCTTTTAATACCTGAAGGGATTCAATTTCATTGGCATTGATATTATTCAGGTCTTGTTCAATACCATCGACTATGATGAGCGGACTTGCATCTCCAAAAGATGTGACACCACGAATCAATATTTTGCTACCCAAACCGGGTGCTCCTGAAGAGATTACATTAACACCTGAAGCCAATCCCTGAAGAGCTTGCAGGGCTGAACTGGAAACCGGCTTTTGTAGATTATCAATATCTACGATCTCAATAGAACTTGTAATATCGCTTCTTCTTTGGCTTCCATACCCTATAACCACTAATTCATCCAATAATTTTGTATCTTCGCGTAAGACAGCATTAATGAATGTTTTTCCTGTTGTCGATATTTCTTGTGTAACAAATCCTATAGATGAAATAATTATTGAGGCATTGTCTTCAATATTGAATGAAAAAGATCCGTTTTCATCCGAAATGGTGCCATTTACAGTTCCTTTTTCTATGATATTGGCTCCAATTACAGGATTTCCTTGTTCATCGATAACATTCCCTGTGATATTTTTTTTTGTCGTATCTTGTTGTTTGATATAATTTCGAATTTCTGCATCCGATTTTGTATTATTGGTGTTTTCAGGGTGTAAAATAATTTGTGAACCTTTTGTTTCATACGATACATCTTCCTGTTGAAATAAAAGATCTAAAACATGATAAACCGGTTCGTTTTTTACTTCAATATTTACTTTTCTGTCAACATCGATTAACTTGTTATTATAAAGAAAATAGCAATCGGATATTTCTTCAATAGACAAAAGAACTTTTTCAATAGGGACATCCTTAAAGTTTATAGATATTTTTGTTTCTATAGAATACGTTTTTTCGGCTTGTATTTGAAAGGCAGAAACGCATAGCATAAGCAGTGCTATCCTTATACTATTAGGTATTGGGCTTAACAAATTAAAGCAAATGATTTTTATTTGATTATTTAATAAGTTATTCATGTTTTTACATTGTATTAGCTTATTTTACGTTTGATATTTATGCGCAGGTCAGTCAAGTTTTCCGGAATTCAGATTCTTTTGCAGGTCAATTGGTGTTATTTTTTGTTTAATATTTTTATTTATCCATATATTTTCCCTCCTTTCTTTTGATTATTGTTTTTCTTCGATAATAACAACACGTTGTTGATATTCGTCATTATTAATTTGCTTGTGATTTGAGATCGAATATTTTATGGGTGCTGATTTTTGTAACAGAGAAAGTATTTCTTCTATTGTCTCATTCGTGAAAGTGGCTGTATATTCATAATTTTTCAGTGTATCTCCTTCCAGTTTGATTTCAATACCGAATTTTTTTGAAAGTTTTTTTGCAATATTTTCTAATTTTTCACGGCGGAAAACCATTTTCCCGTTTTTCCATGCGGTTTCAACGTAAGGATCAACCGGTTGCATTGTCAATTGTCCTTTTTGCAGATTCAAAACTGCTTTATAGCTTTCGGGAAGGTTTTCTTTTTTTGATGATTTGTCATATGAAATATCGACTTTACCTTTTACTAAAGTTATAGTGTATTTTTTTTCTTCATTATAGGCGTTGACATTGAATTCGGTACCATAAGCGCTTACTGTTATATTATCTTTTGTAACAACGTTGAAACGATTTTTTTTATCCGAAATAACTTTAAAATAAGCTTCTCCCGACAAGTAAACCGTTCTTTCTTTTCCTGAAAAATTATGAGGATAAGACAGGGTGCTTTGAGAATTCAGCCAGACTTCACTACCATCAGGAAGTATTGTCTTGGATATAATGCCGGGTGCAGAAGTGACAGTAATCATCCCTGTCTTACTGTGTTTTAAAAGAGGATTTATAGCATATTGATAAAGTAAAAATAATGGGAGCAAAATTGCTGCTGCAGTTCTGCTTATATTCCATATTTTTTGGCTTAACTGAATTTTTGAAATTTTCTTTGATACTTTATTCCATGCTTTTGGAGTATCGATTTTTTTCTGATCATTCAGGTTTATTAATAAAGAATTGATAATGGCAATTTGCTTTACTTTCTGTAGAAATTCAGGGGACGATTTCATTAAAGTTTCCATTTCAAATATTTGGTCCTCAGAGATTTCTCCTCGCAAATATGCTAATATATATGCTTCGTCAAATTTCATATATGCTAAAATAGTATTGCCTCTGATTACAAGACGTATATATGCGTAGGATACCCTATCTAAAAAATGTTAATTATTGAAGGAGATTCGGAAAAATAAGAATGATGAGGGGGAGATGGTCTTTTAACTCGGTTCTTAGAAATAGTAGAGCTTTACTTATATATGCTTCAACTGTCTTAGTTGATATTGACAACTCAACCGCAATTTGTTGATAAGTCATATTTTCAATCCGGCTTAATTCAAAAGCTTTTTTGACAT
This sequence comes from Bacteroidales bacterium, assembly GCA_031553835.1. GTDB lineage: Bacteria > Bacteroidota > Bacteroidia > Bacteroidales > Azobacteroidaceae > JAVBKX01. The sequence continues at coordinate 14,576 of JAVBKX010000007.1, read as the reverse complement.
TTTCAGGTAATTTTTTCAATGCCGAATCAAGCATCTCTTCAATCTCTGAAATGGTATAAATGTCGTCAGGACTATATGAATTAAATGTTGATTCCATAGAAATATTTTCTTCATATTTCTGACGTGTTGTTTGTTTGCGTAAATAATCCAAACAATTGTTTTTTATGCTTGCAATGAGTAAACTCCTGAAAGACGAGTGGATATTTATTCTTTTTCGATTTTTCCAAATGTCGAAAAAAGTATCCTGAACAATATCTTCACATGTTTCTTGAGATGTTATAAAACGCCTGGCATAGATACATAATGAGGGATAAAACTCAAAAAAAAGCTCATTAAATGCCTCTTTGTCGTCATTTAATGATACTTTCCAAAATAAATTATCGGACACATCATTCTTTTTCATAACCATAGTTTTGTAGTAAAGTCGTAAAAACAATTACTGAGGTGTTGGTTGCATATCGTCCAATATCTGCCAGAGTGTACCTTCGATATTGAACCCGCTTGATTTCAAGGCTCTAAGTGATGTGGTTTTCTAAGCTATAAAGATACAATATTTTAGTAAGGATTGGATAAGGATTTGTCCGAAAAAATTATCTGTTCTTTTTCTATCTGTTGTCACCTTTGGTTTTCAATTCCTTGATGTGCTCATCCAGGGCTTTTAGTTTTTCTTCTATTTCATCCGCTTCTACCGAATCTTTTAAATTCATCTGATAGTTGAACAAGCTCAGCCGGTATTCTTTAAAAGAATAATGAGCAGACATGTAATCGTGGAGTTGATGTTCGAAAAGATTGGAACGGGCATAGAGTATTTCCATTTCTTCTCCTTCGGCGGCATGTTGCAACGATTTGGAGTAACAGTTGGCGGCGTCTTGGTACCGGCCTTCTTTTTCACATGATCTGGCCAATCCGGCATACAAGTTGAATAAGGCTTTGACATTTGGCAGGTGAATGCGCAGCAAGGATGTATAATATTGTATCGCTTCTTTATAACGTCCGGTTTCGTAACTTGTAATGGCAAGAGGATACAGTACTTTTTGATTGGTCGTATCCAGAACGTAGGCTTGACTTAGATAAGGTTGCGCTTTCTTATTATTTTCCAGGAAATAATAAGAAATTCCTAATCCTTGTAGTACCATTAAAGAACTATCTCCTTTGGCCAAACATTTTTCAAATCGTTGAACCGCCTCTTCGTACCGGTCCAAATTGTAGTACGAAAAAGCATTCAGGAAATGCAATTGAGTATTGGCGGTATCTTTGGCGATGTATCTTTCTGTCTGTTCCAATGCAGAAGCATAATCTTCTTTTTTCAGATACATTTTGATTTGACTGATCGCCGCCGGATAATCATCCGGTTCCATTTCCAATGCTTTTGAATAATATACTAAGGCACTGTCGGTCTGATAGGTTTTCTCAAAACACATCCCCAGTTTTTTATATAAATAGGTGGATGGATGTTGCAGGTTAATATTTCGCAAAATCTGGATTGCAGGAGAATATTTTTGTAACAGGCAAAGCAAATCCGCTTTTTGGATTTGGAAATACATATTGGTTGAATCTAATTGGATTAAGGAATCGTAGCATGCTATACTTTGTGGGTATCGCGACATTTCTTTATAGCAAAATGCCAAATCCAATTTCAATGGAATGTCTGAAGGATTTTCTTCGGATAATTTTTCCAGTATGTGTGTCGCTTGCAAGTAATTGTTTAAGGCTTTATAGCAGGTCGCTTTTTGAACCAATAATTCTTTGTTTTCAGGCAAACTATCCATTATGTCAAGCGCTTTCTGATATTGAGCCTGGTGGATGAAAACGGTTAACTCCTCTGGTATTTCCTGTGCCAAAACCGGCAAAAAAGCAGATAATACGACATTTAATGTCAAACAAAATTTGAGAAAATTTTTCATAAAACCATGTGTTTTTCCGTAATTTTCACAAATATACGTAAATTACGTAAAAGCACATGGCATTTTCCAATAAACATTATTTTTTGCACCCTTTTTTACCGGATGATAAATTTATATGAGGTAAGAGTTTCGTTGTTATTAACAATATTGCAAGTATAAATACCTGGTGCCAAATGAGCCGTATCGAAAGGGTAATGACCTTCCGAAGATGTGATCTTAGTTTCAAAAATGAGAACGCCGGCAGTATTATAAACAGATAATGAGCTTCTGTCGTTACAATTGTAATAGGGTAAGTTGACCCATGTCTGCGCCGGATTTGGATAAGGTTGCATATTATTTGTTTCGGCAAGGTCAATACCGGAGTTGAGTACTTCAATTTTTTTGTAAAAAGCGATCGCCCAGTTTTGCAGAGGGTAGGGCTGCCCGTAGAGTAACAGTCCGTCTTCATCTTTCGGAGTATAAGATTCTTTCCTCGAATCTCCGGAATCGTTGTAGTAAGAATAATAAGACGACGCAGGATTGCTGTCTCTTAAATTTCCGGTTCCGACCGTCCGTTGCCCGGCGTACACAATTTCGACATTGCCTGCAAGGGGATTCCTGCAGGTAATTTCCACTTTGGTGCCGTCAACCACCTGGATATTTTCTATCGTATTCAACGATTTGTTTGTATAAACCGTAAAACCATAATTGGGCATTTTGATGGTTGTGTATGTATCGAATACCAATGGGGGATATGGAACCTGATAGGAGATCGTAAGGGTGGATCCTTTTATTTCATATTGTTCGGGACAGACCGGCTTAGTGTCGTTTTTTTCTATAAAAGTATTCGCCAAAGACAAGGCTGCGAGTTCGCCAAACCATCGGTATCCATTGGTAGAAAGGTGTCCTCCTCCATAATCGGGCAGTCCATAATGAGGATTCAACAATACGACATCATCATTTTCTTCTGCAAATTCTACCTGCGCCATCGGAACATCCATTTCTTTATTTTTGATATACATTCCGCTGGTTTGATAAATGAAAAACACAGGCTTTTCATCTTGTCCGTATTTTTGCATAATATCTGCCTGCATGTCGTTTTTCAGCTTTAATAACAAGGTTTTATATTCCGCTTTTTTGGTAGTGGCATTGGTGCCCGGAGTCAAACCACGCCCTTCATACCAGGATGGTTCAGCACAGTTCCATTCTCCTTGCATAAAAAGGATGGCAGGACAGGCAACAGTGCTTTGAGAAGAGACTAATGCCTGCAGGGTATTGTCTAAAATACGCAAAAAAGTAGTCTGGTATAAATTGGCGGCCGGATTAGTGCAATCTTTTGATAATTGCTCAATCGTTTGTCCTCCTTCTCCGGCAGTCATAGCGATGAATTTTTGATTTTCGTCGATCTTGTTCCGGTACATTTCGGAAAATACATTAACACAAGAAACAAGGGGTTGCTCGCCTCCATTAGGCCAAGTCGTTGCAATTAAAGGATTAAGTTCTTTTTTATCATTATTATACTTCATAAGCACACAATCTCCAAGCATGTAATTGCCTGCGACCGGAGTCGTAGTGATCGCTCTTGCAGCTTCCCATCCCTGTCCCAGCGATTGTCCATACAGAATGATTTGCAGATAATCTGCTTTAGGCATGGTTGCTATCCCGTTTTCGCCTGCTTTGGCCCAACCGGTTGAAGCAAATGACAGTAAAACTAATGTAAATAATATTAAATTTTTCATGGCGCTTAATTTAAAAATAATCTACAAAGAAACTGTTTCTTCATCGCATTGTCGATAAAAAATGTTGCAAATGATTACAAAAATGTTTCATATTCATCCTCTTAGAAGTACATTTTCTCCAACACACCGGTTGAGTGCGGGTTGTTTCCCTGAAAAAAATCCTGTATATTTGCGAAAGAACATAAGTATAAATTCTTAAATAGATGGGTCTATGAAAAAGGCATTTGTATTTTTAGCAGAAGGCTTTGAGGAAATCGAAGCAATTTCCGTGATCGATGTATTGCGTCGGGGAGGTGTGAAAGTAGATACCGTTTCGATAACCGGGCAATATGTGGTGAAAGGAGCGCATGGAATTGGTGTGGAAGCCGATGGCTTGTTTGACGATGCGGATCTTTTTGATGCCGATATGCTGGTGTTGCCGGGAGGTGGTCCGGGTTCGAATAATTTAAACAAGCATGAAGGACTGAAAGCCGTTATTTCCAGTTATCATAGCCATGGAAAATGGATTGCTGCCATTTGCGCTGCTCCTTTGGTATTTGGAGGAATGGGATTGCTGCAAGGCAAAAAAGCGACTTGTTATCCCGGAATAGAACCTCAACTTATCGGAGCTGTTTTGCAACCGGATCCGGTAGTCGTGGACGGAAATATCATAACGGGAAAAGGCCCGGGGTTTGCTGCGGTTTTTGGTTTGCAACTGGTCAGGGAATTGCAGGGAAAATCTAAAGCAGAGGAAGTGGCTGCAGGAATGTTATTGAAATAAGCACATGCCGACATTTTCTGTCATTATCCCTGTTTATAATCGTCCGGAAGAAGTGGACGAATTGCTCGAAAGTTTGGAAAAACAAACAGATCGGGATTTTGAAGTGATCATCATAGAGGATGGTTCGGAGCGGACTTGTGAAAAAATAGTTGAAAAATATGCCGAATCCATCGGTGTTTTTTACTATTTTATTCAAAACTCAGGGCCTGGTTCTGCCCGAAATGTCGGAGCCGGGAAAAGCAATGGCGCCTATTTACTGATTCTGGATTCTGATTGTATTCTTCCGGATCATTATATTGCCGGTGTGAGGGCCGGTATTGCTGCCCATAATGCTGAAGTGTTTGGAGGCCCCGACCGGGCGCTGGATTCTTTTACTCCGATACAGAAAGCGATCAATTATGCGATGACTTCTTTTTTTACTACCGGAGGCATTCGTGGAGGGAAAAAGAAAATGGATAAATTCTATCCCCGAAGTTTTAACATGGGATTAGAAAAGAAAATCTTCGATGAATTGGGCGGTTTTTCCAAAATGAGATTTGGTGAAGACATTGATTTTAGTATTCGTCTCTATAACGCCGGATATAAAGTGGCATTGATTCCGGAGGCATTTGTGTATCATAAACGGCGAACTGATTTCCGGAAATTTTTCAGGCAAGTGTACAATTCAGGTATTGCCCGGATAAATTTGTATAAGAAATATCCTGATTCGTTGAAATTGGTACATGCTTTTCCTTCGTTGTTTACATTGTTTCTGATCTTATCTGTATTGGCGTTGCCCTGGTGCCGTTATGGTTTTGGGCTTTGTTTGTTATATTGTCTATTGATCGGCGTTGATGCGACAGTTCAAAACAAGAGCCTGAAAGTTGGCCTGCTGTCTGTCGTTGCGTCAATTATTCAATTGACCGGTTACGGCTTCGGTTTTCTTTCCGGAGTATGGAATCGCATTATTTGCGGAAAAGGAGAATTTGCAGCGTTTGAGAAAAATTTTTATAAGTGAGTTTTTTAACACGAAGACACAGGTTACAAGTTACGAGTTATTCTTCTAACTTCCTATAACTTCTTCTAATTTCCATTGTGTCTTCGTGTTGAAAAAATTAATATCGATAATGTTCCGGTTTATACGGCCCTTTTACATCTACTCCGATATAAGCAGCTTGTTCGGAAGTCAATTCGGTTAATTCTACTCCGATTCTTTCCAAATGCAGGCGGGCGACTTCTTCGTCCAACTGTTTAGGTAAACGATACACTCCTGTTTCGTACTTATTTTGCCACAGATCTAATTGAGCCAATGTTTGATTGGTAAAAGAGTTGCTCATTACGAATGAGGGGTGACCGGTTGCACAACCTAAGTTGACCAAACGTCCTTCGGCTAATAAAAAGATGGAATTTCCCGATGGAAACGTATATTTATCTACTTGAGGTTTAATGTTGGTATGTTTAATGCCGGGATAATTGATTAATTTATCTACTTGAATTTCGTTGTCGAAATGGCCGATATTACATACAATGGCCTGATCTCTCATTTGGGCCAAATGGTCGATCCTGATTACATCCTTATTTCCAGTTGTGGTGACAAAAATATTTCCTTCCCTGACTGCTTTTTCCATTGTGGTTACTTCAAAACCTTCCATGGCAGCCTGGAGCGCGCAAATCGGATCAATTTCGGTTACAAGCACCCGTGCGCCATACGAACGCATGGAACGGGCGCAACCTTTTCCGACATCTCCATAGCCCAGAACAACGACTACTTTTCCGGCAATCATTACATCGGTAGCGCGTTTGATTCCGTCGGCCAATGATTCGCGGCAACCATATAAATTGTCGAATTTGGACTTGGTCACAGAGTCATTTACGTTGATGGCGGGAACAAGCAATTCTCCGGCTTCCATCATTTGATACAGCCTGTGAACCCCGGTCGTAGTTTCTTCTGAAATTCCTTTTAATTCACCGATAGTGCGGTGCCACCGTTGGTTATCTTCTTTCAGGATTGCATTCAAAGTGTCTAAAATCACTTGCTCTTCATGATTTCCTCCCTTTCTATCGATAAATTTGGGATTGTTTTCAGCTTTATAACCCCAGTGAACCAACAGCGAAGCATCGCCTCCGTCATCTACGATCAGGTTAGGGCCTTTGCCTCCCGGAAAACGGAGCGCCATGTCGGTACACCACCAATATTCTTCCAACGTTTCTCCTTTCCATGCAAAAACGGGAATTCCGGCTTTTGCAATCGCTGCGGCCGCATGGTCCTGAGTTGAGAAAATATTGCAACTTGCCCAACGGACATCCGCACCTAATTCGGCTAAAGTCTCGATTAATACGGCGGTTTGTATCGTCATGTGAAGCGAACCAGTAATCCGTGCTCCTTTCAACGGTTTTTCTTTTCCATATTTTTTGCGCAATGCCATCAATCCCGGCATTTCATGTTCGGCAATTTCAATTTCTTTTCTTCCGAAATCGGCTAAGTTGATATCCGCTACTTTATAGGGCATATCAAGAGTACTTTTTTCTGACATATTATTAGAATTTTATTAATGATTTTTTAAGGGTACAAAGGTACATGATAATTCTGAGATACTAAATCTGTCGGGCTTATTTCTTTTCCTGCTGTTTCATTAATTTGCCGACTGCTGATTCTAATGACTCTGTTGGTTCAATAATATTGTAAGCCCCCCAAAAATCAACATCACCAAAGTCTTTGAGTTTGTCGCTCAATGCATCTTTCATTTTAAAAGCTTCTTTTCCGGGAATGTTTTCGATATTTTCATCTTGTATATCTGTAGCCACCATTTCGCTTACCACTTCATAATTAGTTGCAAATAACCGTCGTTTCCAGTCGCATTTGAATTTGAGTTTGTTCCGGATATAATGGAGGCAGGATTTATCTCCCTTCTGTGTATAGGTGACTAAGAAAGAAACTTCTTCGGGACGGAACCGTAATCCTCTCGGTTTTTTGTGTAAAATAAGATTGGTTACTTTGTCCCTGTTGTGCATATCCAACGAAAATTCGGCGCGGGTAAATGTCAATGTGGCTTGGTCAATGTACACAATTCCATAAAATAGCGGATAAGAGACTATGACTTGCGGTTCGAATTTTACAACGTATTGTACCCGATTGTCAAGTACTGCGAATGGCTGCATCTCAAATTTGTAATGAAATAATAATCCAGGATCAAACAAAATGTCCGCATCTTTTACGAAATCCAAATGTACGGCCAGTGTGGGACCTCCCAGCAATTTTACTGATAAAGTGTCACTTTTTTTAGGACTTAACAACCTGCGCCCTTTGAAAAGTTGTACCCGGTCGTAAACTATGTTTTGGGAATATTCGGTTTTATAAACATTGATAATTGCTTCGGCAATATCGATATAATTTCGTCCTTTTTTAATCGTTTCTCTATAAAAACAGGTAGATAAGGAAGGTTGTTCACTATAATTTGTTTCCACCCGGCTCAACGCTTCTTTTATTAATTGGGAAGGATTTGACCACGATTGAATAATGATTTCTTTTAAAATGCGCGGGTTAGGCACAAGCAAAAATGTTTTATTCAGTTCATCCTGCCGGGATATGGGCAGCCGCAAACTAAAATACCCCATACAGGAAAATATAATTTCGGAAACATCGATGGAATCGGGAATTTTTAAAGAAAATTCGCCATCTTCATTCGTGACGGTACTGATGTTGGTGCCAGTCACAGCAATGGCGACATATTGCAATTTTTTTTTGTTAGACTGGTCTTTTACTTCCCCGCTTATGGTAAAAAAAGAATCATGCGCATAAGCCGAAGCAATCACGCCCAGAAAAAAGCCGATGAAAAGGAGCTTTTTTTTTATTTGAAGATCTGTTACCATGGTATGCTGCATTATACATTGCGTGTATAGACTTAATCTATACAAAGTTAGCTTTTTTTGAATAAAAACAGCAGAAAAGAATGAAAAACTTTTGCGCTTTGTGCTTTCGTGTTTTATTTGTTCTTAATTTTGCAGTTTCCTGTAATAAACTTAATTATTATGCCTGTAAAAACGATTACTGTATATGCAGCCTCCAGCTCTCAAGTCGATTCATTTTATGTGGAAACGGCCTGGCAGTTGGGTTCTTTAATGGCTTCTTATAGTATAGCATGTGTTAATGGTGGCGGCAATAAAGGATTAATGGCTGCGGTAACGGATGGAATGCTTCAGGCCGGGGGGACGGTTACAGGTATTATCCCCCAATTTATGATCGATGAAGGTTGGATTCATCCTCATTTGAGCGAAGTGATTGCTACCGAGAGTATGCATGTGCGTAAACAGTTGATGGCGCAAAAATCAGATGCGTGTATTGCTTTGCCCGGAGGAATCGGTACTTTGGAAGAATTGTTGGAAATTATTACCTGGAAACAATTGGGGCTATATGATAAGCCGGTTGTGGTATTGAATGCCAACGGCTATTATAATGAGTTGCTGGCGATGTTGGATAAAGCGGTTCGCGAAAAATTTATGAGAGAAACTCATGCAGGTATGTGGGAGGTTGCCAATACTCCGGAAGAAGCGATTACACAAATCCTGGCGCCACAATCCTGGCATCATAACCCCCGTTCTATTGCTGCATTTTAATCCGGAGTATGTTTGATTCCATTCCATATCCGATTTATGAATTTCCGGTATTGGCCGATTCGTTGGCGATTCCACACACTTCAACTCCTGTGGAATTAGAGCGAATACCGGTTTCTGATGTTCATGATACACTGGGAGTTTTGTTCGTTATATTTTCTTTGTTGTTTTTGTTTACAGCTCAAATTATTGGCGGTCAATGGAAAACGTTGCTGGCGATGTTGGATAGTTTGTGGCATTCCAAAGGCAGGCAAAGTATTTTTTATGTGGCGACGGGAAATGAACAACGGAGCAAATATGTTTTATTTTTACAAAGTTTGATTTTATTATCGATTTTTATTTATAAATCTTATCTGATTCAATGGATTCCGGAGATGCCATCTACGCTTCTCACGCTGGTGGTGATTATAGGACTGGCGTTGCTTCTTTTTTTGTTTTATTGTGTTAAATGGCTGTGCTATGCGTTTGTAGGAGTTGTCTTTTTTCCTGTTGACAAGCTTTCGCAATGGAGGACGTCTCTTTTTTCCATGGTTTGTATTTCCGGAATTATTTTGTTTATTCCAATGTTGCTGTTTGTATTTGTGGAAGGGTTGGGATTATTTAGTTATTATTTCATATTGCTGTATTTAGCTTTCTTCGGATTGGTAGTTGTTTATAAGACGTATGAATTATTTTTTCCTCAAAGAGATACGTTACTTTATTTATTTTTGTACCTTTGCGCCCAAGAAATTATACCCTTGTTTTTTTTCTATAAAATGGTGGTATTTTTGTTTAATTTTTTCTGTAAAACGACTGCTTTATGGCTTTGAGTATAAAGAAAGTTCTAGTATCCCAACCTAAGCCCGAAACTGAGAAATCTCCCTATTACGATATCGCGGAGAAGTATGGTGTACAAATTGATTTCAGGCCCTTCATTAAAGTGGATGGGATAAATGTTAAGGAATTTCGTACTCAACGTATCAATATACTGGATTATTCTGCTATCATTTTTACTTCTAAGACTGCTATTGATCATTTTTTTCGTCTTTGCGAAGAATTAAGAGTTCAGATTCCGGAAGCCATGAAATATTTTTGTGTTTCGGAGTCGATCGCAGTATATTTACAAAAATATATTATTTATCGCAAACGGAAAATCTTTTTTCCAGCTTCGGGAAAAATGGAAGATTTGATAACTCCGGTCAATAAACATAACAAAGAAACGTTCCTGATTCCGGTTTCGGATGTGCATAAAGATGATTTGATGCATTTGCTGGATGAAAAAAAGATTAAATACAACAAGGCTGTCATGTACAGAACAGTGAGCAATGATTTTGCTCCGGATGAAACGTTTGATTATGATATGTTGGTCTTTTTTTCGCCTTCGGGAATTTCCTCGTTATTGAAAAATTTTCCTAATTTCGAACAGAACAATATTAAAATAGGATGTTTTGGTCCTTCAACAGCTAAAGCTGTACGGGATGCCGGATTGCGATTAGATGTCGAAGCTCCTACTAAAGAAGCGCCTTCCATGACGGCTGCATTGGAAAATTATCTCAAAGAATTGTCTAAAAGCAGCAAGTAAAAACAAGGAGAATTATACGTTAATAATTCGTCACTGTTTTTCATCCTTGATTAATTTTAAACACAAAGACACGACGAAATATAGTCTTTTGTTAATTTGTTCGAATTCATTTTCATCGACTTTGGTGTGTTAATGCATGTTGGTTTTTATGACTACTTTCAGCAAAAGTGAACGTATTTCTTCCCAAAAAGAAATTGATTTATTATTCGAACAGGGAACGTCTTTCCTTGTTTATCCTTTGCGGATTGTACTCCTTTCCATACCAAAACCATTAGATACTGCTGTGCCGGTTTCAATCTTGGTGAGCGTTCCTAAACGAAAATTCAAAAGAGCTGTTCACCGTAATCGCATTAAACGTTTGATTAGGGAGGCTTACCGGACTAACAAGCAGGGGCTGCAACAAAAAAGTGGAGATGAACGTTTGTTAGTTGCATTTCTTTACCTGTCTGACACAATATTGCCTTATCAGAAAATAGAAGATGCAATGAAAAAGGCTTTATGCCAATTAGGACACACATAGTCATGAAAAAAATTCTTTCCTCGATATTTCTGTTGCCGGTTTATTTTTATCGCTATTGCATTTCTCCGTTGAAACCGGCGACTTGTCGGTTTACACCTACCTGTTCGGAATATGCTATTCTTGCCGTAAAAAAATATGGGCCCGTGAAAGGTTCCTGGTTGGCAATCAAGAGAATCGCTCGTTGCCATCCCTGGGGAGGGCATGGTTATGATCCTGTTCCTTAATTTTTCCGGATCATGTATTACGATATTCATACTCATAGGAATTACGTAGAAAAAGATGTTGTCACCATATTCAATCGCAATGTGGGAGATTATGCCTCTTGTTGCGGATTGGATCTTCAGCATACTTATTATTCGTTGGGTTTACATCCCTGGAAAATCCGGGAAGAAAATTGGTCGAAGCACATTGATTTTATCGAAAAAAATGCCGTATTTCAGCAGGTGAAAGCAATCGGCGAATGCGGATTGGATACACTTTGCGATACTCCCCGGGCATTACAGAATAAAGTACTTTTGGCTCAGGTATTGATCGCTGAAAAATTTAATAAACCGGTGATAATCCATTGTGTAAAAGCATTGGATGAGATCATTGCTTTGAAAAAAATTATTCAACCGGTACAACCCTGGATTATTCACGGATTCAGAGGAAAACCTCAACAGGCAGAACAACTGATCAGGCAGGGATTTTATCTCTCTTTCGGAAAGAAATTGAATCCGGCATCTTTATTGAAAACACCATTGGACCATTTATTTTTTGAGACAGACGATTCGAAAGACCTAACTATTGAAGCCATTTACCTAAATGCCGTCAAAATTCTTGGGATAACTTTGGAAGACCTACTTCTCGGCATCGAAAAAAATGTCAATAATTGTTTCTTTGCACAAGACAAAAATACCATAATTTGTTAATTATACAAACAAAAGCTACATTTGCAACAGTATTTATGTCTTATCCTGAAAAATTTAAATGAATTTTTGTAAATATACGTTAATTCTATTAACGATTTTCTTTCCGGCATATTTGTTTTCGCAGGATTCACTGTCAGTACACACGAATGCTTTATCATTAAAAAATTTGCACAAAATAGACGAAGGAGTGTATCGCTCGGATCAGCCTGATGTAGAAGATTTTGCTATTCTCAAAGCCCTTGGCATTCAAGAAGTTTTAAATCTCCGAAGCTGGCATGGTGATGATGATGAAGCCCAAAATGTCGAAATTATATTGCACAGGGTCAAAATGAATGCACATGATATTGATGATGAAGATGTGATACAAGCGCTAAAGATCATTAAGAATCGACAGGGAAACATTTTGATCCATTGTAAACATGGAGCCGACCGCACCGGGGTCATTTGTGCCATGTATAGGATCATTTTTCAAAATTGGACAAAGGAAGAAGCACTTGATGAATTGGTTAACGGAGGATTTGGTTATCATTCCATATTTGTCAATATTCCCCAATACATCAAAGAAGTTGATCTTGATATGATCAAATCTCAATTGTAATTTGATGTCATTTTCTATTGAGAATTAGCTACCTTTGCAGTTTAATAATGGATAATTTTCAGTATAATTAAATATGAACTTTGTAGAAGAACTCAAATGGCGCGGCATGATTCATACGATGATGCCCGGAACTGAAGAACAACTTCAAAAAGAAATGACATCGGCCTATGTGGGGATTGATCCTACAGCTGATTCTCTGCATATAGGACACTTGGTCAGTGTAATGATGTTGAAACATTTTCAACGGGCAGGACACCGTCCGATTGCCTTGGTGGGAGGTGCAACCGGAATGATTGGCGATCCTTCGGGAAAGTCATTGGAACGTAATTTGTTGGATGAAAAAACGCTTCGTCACAATCAGGAAGCTATTAAAAAACAATTGTCCAAATTTCTTGATTTTGATTCGGATAAACCCAATGCAGCTTTGTTGGTCAATAATTATGACTGGATGAAGGAGTTTTCTTTCCTCGACTTTATTCGCGATGTGGGTAAGCATATTACTGTGAATTATATGATGGCGAAAGATTCTGTGAAGAAACGCCTGACCGGCGAGGCCACAGATGGAATGTCGTTTACGGAATTTACCTACCAATTAGTTCAAGGATACGATTATCTGCATCTTTACAATAATTGCAATTGTAAACTGCAGATGGGTGGTTCAGATCAGTGGGGCAATATTACCACAGGAACCGAATTGATTCGTCGTAAAACGGGCGGTGAGGCTTTTGCATTAACTTGTCCGTTGATTACCAAAGCGGATGGCGGTAAATTCGGAAAAACGGAATCCGGTAATGTTTGGCTGGATCGAAGATATACTTCTCCATACAAGTTTTATCAGTTTTGGCTGAATGTAAGCGATGAGGATGCGGAAAAATATATTAAAATTTTTACCGCATTGCCTAAATCAGAGATTGAAGCATTGGTGGCAGAACAAAATGCGGCCCCTCATTTGCGGCCATTACAAAAAAAATTGGCGAAAGAGGTGACGATTATGGTTCATTCGGAGGAAGATTATAATGCAGCTGTTGAGGCTTCCAATATCCTTTTTGGGAATGCAACATCCGATGCATTGAAAAAATTGGATGAAGATACGTTGTTGGCTGTTTTTGAAGGAGTTCCGCAGTTTGAATTTTCTAAAACTATCTTAACTGAAGGGATCAAAGCAGTTGATTTACTGTCGGAAACAACAGCTGTTTTTCCCTCAAAAGGAGAAATGAGGAAAACCGTTCAAGCGGGCGGAGTATCTGTTAATAAAGAAAAATTAGAAACATTTGATCAACAGATTGATTTGTCTTTTTTGTTGAATGACAAGTATTTATTGGCCCAAAAAGGGAAGAAAAATTATTTCCTGCTGATAGCGAAGTAAAAATTTCATTGAAAATTTTTGTTACTTTGGCAAAAAGTCGTACCTTTGCCTCGCTTTTTTAGAAAAGCATAGGATTGTCCCATGGTGTAATGGTAGCACATCTGATTTTGGTTCAGCTTGCCTAGGTTCGAATCCTGGTGGGACAACAACAAAAGAAAGTAAACGCCTGATTTTTAGTGATGAAAATCGGGCGTTTTTGTTGTGTGGGACGAATGGTGGGACGAATAATTCGTTTTTGATGAAAATTTGGCTTAATTGTTATTTTGGGTTTCTGAAAAAGCGTTCGCTTTTTTGGGTTTCCATTTGATCATTTTGCTGACATCGGTAACTCGATACAAAAACGTACGACATCATGTCGAACCCTACCCAGTCTTCGTTCTCAATAGCAAATTTGTCGTAAGCTGTACGAATTGTCTGATAATAAACTGTTTATATCATTTTTCCTCCATTCGGTTTTTTGATAAATTCATCAAAAACCTGAAAGACTTGATTTTAATCATGATGGTCATTTCCATTTAAAATCCAAACAAATTTGGATAATTATTTTTATTAACTTTTATATTTTATCTTTGTATCAGGGTGTTAAGAGGAAACAGGCTCTGCTGGGGAGCAACCTGTCAGCAATCATCACCCTGACGGTATGCAGTA
>JAVBKX010000023.1:0-171865 GCA_031553835.1 Bacteroidales bacterium | reverse complement strand
TATTGCCCAAATGGTCTTTCAGGTAATTCAACGTACTCTGTAAATTGGCCGACTGGTTAGGCATAGCACTTGCTCCCATGTTCAGTGAAATTTGTAATTCCGCAGTCTTCTTTTGGGCAATTGGTAATCGCTTGACATTCCAGACTCCATATTTCAATTCTTTTATAATCATTACCCTTTTCACTTTACTTCTTAATCAATTTTTGAATGGGAGTTGAAAGCTCCTATCTTTTTGAACGGAGATCTAATCTCCGCTCATCGGGGATTTTACTATTCAATCCGTTTCGGGCAGACCGAAACACAAACTTGCTGATTATTCTTTCCTGTTAAAACTATACCATTTGCGATATTTCATAAATGTCGTTACCGAAATTATAAAATTTAAAACTACAATTAATAGCATTCCTAAATACATTGTTGTTGATTGTTTGAAAAAAACAAGCAAAACTCCATTTAATATCGCATAAATCACAGAATACACAATCATCAAAATTGAGTATGTTTTAACATATTTGTGATTAAGAACAATCCATTTAAGGATATAATTAATTACAATACAAACAGATATTATTGGAAGTAACATTCCATAAAAACCCATCCTAAAAATAACAATCGCATGTATCATCCAATAGGCTTGAGCAATCTCAACACATATCTTATCCTTTGACATAAGAAGATTATTGCTTTTTGTTAGAACGGATGTAAATCCCATTCGGATTATTTGTTTTTATAGTTCCAAAAGCATCTGATGGGATAAATGTATTAAAACCTCGTTGTTTCCCTGCTATATAACCTCCATTAACTTTCGTTTCTACTCCGGCTGCATTTAACGACTTTTGTACAACCGTTGCACAATTATTGGTGAAAATATTATAACTTTCATTCTGGCTAATATCCGTAAAGGTGCTTCGGATAGTGTTATCTTGCTCTGAAGTAGTGGGGAGCACATAACCCTCAGTGAAACCATAGGAGTTTATTGATTTATCATCTTTATCTCCAGCCTGGTTATAATAGCTATCCATAAATTGCTGCGGGCTATCAAATTCTCCAACGGCCAAATCATCAAACTTCCGTCCTCCAAAGTGAATATCTGTTCCTGGTATATAAACATTATCTCCATTCACGGAAAAATATTGCCATTTGCCAGCATCATTCTGGATTAGGATAGCCATATGTTGGTCTGTTCCTGTACCAAGATTGAGAACAGTCACACTGTCCCCCCTTAAATCAATTGCATTCACCGGATTATTGGCACAATAAGCATACGGACTTATCCACGGATATTTCTCGCACAACGGATCCATGGTTGTAAACCCAGGCAATTGCCCCATCTTCTGACGGGCATGAAAATCATACCAGTTCAACCCATACATCGTATCATATTCCTTGCCTCCATACTTGTAAGGCTGCAATCCCGGATTCTTCGAATCGGTCGATAACCGGTCAAGATAAGCCATCCCGAAAGGATAATAGTTCATCTCCTGTACCGTAGCTGTTCCGGACGTATTAATAACTACCCGGTTATTGCCCAAATGGTCTTTCAGGTAATAATAAAAAGTATAAGCCCCCGTAGAGGAACGGTCAACATATCCGTCCGGCAACAGAATCCGTTTCACCGCTCCCCGGTTTTCATGGATAAAACGGCCGCAATAATTCACTTCCAACGTACTCTGTAAATTGGCAGACTGGTTAGGTATGTCACTTGCTCCCATCGGCACATTCAGGTTCGATTTCACCGTCTTATAAACTGCTTTATGTTTATTACCCAATCCATCATAAGTATAAATGATACTATGTCCGTATGCAAACATTACCTGGGATGGTAAGTGCAATGAATTGTAATAAATCCGGGAAATCCCTGAATTATAATCATGAATCATCGCTCCATTATTGTTATATCCGTATTCTTCCCCGCTGTAAGAATCTGGTTTGTAGAAGCCATAGCGCCAATCCGAGGCAGATTGCGACTCTTCCACTTTACTCAACCGGTTGCCATTATACGAAAGCAACAAGGCATCAATCGTTGTCCGGGTAGCCGATGTGGTCCCGAAGTTATAATAACGTCCTAAGGTGGTAAGTTGCCTGCCTGAATAGCCATAGGTAGCGTCATAACTCCCATCCGCCGCCCCATTCTTCCGGTAAATGGCCGATGTCAACTGGTTTAATTGATCGTATGTAAAATTGTATCCTCGTAATGTGGTACTGGAAGCGGTTTTCCAAGTCAATGCCGAAATATTCCCGTTATAAACAGGAGTATTCCCTGACACCGATTCATTGTAATACAGGTTTTCCTGAAAACGGTTGGAATTAATCTCTTTCACCCAATTCCGGACATTGTACTTATAAGAGATGGTTTCATAGGCATTCCCTAATTGTTTGGTCTTCAACCGACACATTTCATCATAGGTCAGTCTTGATAAATAAGTCTTGGAAGCCGTATTATTGTCTAATGTATATTCGGTGTCCTTTAACCGGCCGGCATCATCGTAAATATATGAGTAATTCTCTGTCACAGCAGCAGAACCTACCACACTATGAATCACCCGTTTCTTTTGCGGAGTATCTGCAAGCCAGGTAGAATAGTCAAAATATTCCTTGTCATAGCCCACTAATTGGTTAGAAGATACGGTCTGAATAATCCGGTTCCGGTCGTCATAATAAAAAACCGAATAAATCGGCTTGCCGGATGCAAAACCACCTCCGACTGCAAATACCTGGCTTCCGGTAAGCTGACCCTTAGCCTTGACCAGATCCTGATCATCTCCATACCGGGTATTGGCAAAGTCTGCCGGCATGCCATAGGCAAAATTGGAATCACCACTGAAACCCGGTAAGGATTTAAATTTATAATTATCATAGTAATTCACGGTAAAGGCCGTATAGCTTTGTTGCTGGTTGGCGGTAAAAGTGATTCCCGACAAGGTGTAACCATAAAATGGATTTGTAGCGCCGGTATATTCTCCTTTAACCACTCCGGTAATGACAGGTTTTCCGGAAACAATTCCGGTCAGTACCGTCCTTCCAAATACATCCGGAATGGAAAACATCCAATTGCCCCCATGTTCCCTGTCCTGGGTCAGGATCAACCGGTCGGCCGAATCATATTCGTAATAAATGGCTCCAGCTCCCGGCAATTTTTTCTCTATACAGCGATTGCGATGATCGTATTTGTAATAGTATCCATAATTGGCAATCGCCAGGGTAGAAATGTTATAAGCGACCGTGGTGGAAGTCAACCCGACTGTACAATTGGGCAATACATAGCGCAACAACCCAAAGTCGTCGTACACATAATAGGTATCATTACAGGTAGATCCTTTCATGTGACGAAGGAGCACCTGCCGCCCCAATTTATCGGTAAAGACATAAGAGACACACCCATCCTCATCGCTCGTTTTGGTCACATACAATTGATTAGAGTCATACAGTCCTTTCCTTCGTACATTATCCCCATCCATATAGAAAAGGACGCAATGCAAAGGGGGATGTAGCCGTATTGGTCAGGTATTCTGTTTTTACCGCTTTCCCTTTGTCCTGCCAGTCGGCCCCCGGGCCATATTGCTCTTGTATGCGATTCAATGGTGAGGATTCATATACAGGCAGGGAATAGGGTTTGGTATCATTGTAGGCGGCAGTCGCTTTGGACAGGGTTTTTAAAGCCGTCGGATCTTTGTAAGCCCCATTATTGCCCGTCACCGGGGTAGGCAACCATGTATGGCTTTCCCTCCCGTAAGCATCATATTCCTGCAAAGTAACCAAATCCGCCTTACCGGGAGTGATCCCCTTCTGCACCATTTCACTCGGGCGACCCAATCCGTCGAAATACTGGATGGTTTCCAAATAAGCGGAACCATCATTCGTGAGCATGGTGCGGGTACGGATGTAGTTCTGATCCGATGATTGGGCAAGAAGTCCATTAAATGGGTTCACTTGCAACAGAAATGCAACTGCGGTTGCGATTGAAATGAAGTTATTTTCCATGGTTTTTTCTTTGTTTTGTTACCGTTTTACAATCTTTTCCCCCACCAGATAATCATCAAACCACATATTCAATACATAATCCCCGACTGGGAAAGCGGACATAAATACCGGCGCTGCATGTACCCCGGCAGGCCAGACCCCGAAATCTTCAGACCAAACCGTTAAGCCCATACGGCTCACCAACTGCATCTTGACATGGCCTGTCCGGGGCATAAATACCTCAATGTCCAAATTAGTTATCACCGGATTGGGATAAAAATTGTACGTTAACCCCTCCCACAGGTTTACATTCC
This sequence comes from Bacteroidales bacterium, assembly GCA_031553835.1. Lineage (GTDB taxonomy): Bacteria > Bacteroidota > Bacteroidia > Bacteroidales > Azobacteroidaceae > JAVBKX01. The sequence continues at coordinate 167,591 of JAVBKX010000023.1, read as the reverse complement.
CTTCATTTTTTTCATTTTTTTCATCCCCTTCCTCTTCCAATACCGCCAGATTTTCCGCATCTTCCTCCAGATAATAATGTGCCTGGGGAGGAAAGAAAAAAGCAGTGCCAAAATAAGGGGCTTCCGTGCCGTCTGTGTTTTCCGTCCAGCTCCGTACCGTCTCAAAAACCGGGTAACGGTAGCCTTTGGAATACCAGCGGAAAGTTTCTACTGCAATTAATGTGGAATCAGCGGCTAAACGGTAATCAATACTATCCTGCGTGATCATCGGCTTGACAGAATCCAGCGTAAAATAATAATCGTCCGAAATCGGCTTCAGTTCTTCGGCGATGTACTTCACCGTACGGGTGCGGATCACATTTTTCAACGTGTCCCTGCTCGGGAGGATCATCATTCCGTAAGCATCGGCCTGTGTTTCCACCGTCCCCATCGCATCCATTTCCAACCGGTCGCAGTACAAACCGTGACCGTGGTAATAACAGCTTGTGTGGTCTTGGTATTTGACCGGATATTTTAAGAGTAATTCGGGCTGGTCGTTTTTCAGTTTGGTAGTCGCATTCTCAAAACCCCACAACAGCAGGGAGTCATTGGACAAAGTATAATAATACATCGTCTGATGCTCCATCCCGGCTAATTTGCCGTTATAGGCTTCGAAAAAAGAAAGCCGGTATTCGTCATTCACCGAAGTCAACCGGCTGAAATCCCACAATACGTTTTCACCCCCTCGCCCGGGATCTTTGTATTCTACCTGTTGCTTGATGATTTCATCATCCGCACGGTACATGTTCAACCGGCTTTCAAGGCTATGTTGGGCGAATAAGGAACTGCTTACCATGAATAACGGAAAGAGGAACATTTGTTTTTTCATACCGGATACTATTTTAGGGTTATAGATGATTTTCGGTACAAATGAAGAAAGAAAAAAGCAGATTCGCAATTAACGAACGTTAAATTTACGTTAAATCTTTATTAACGTAGCGCCAATCAACCTTTTCAGGGCACTGCACCTTACGTAAAGCAACATCGATGCTTTGCGTAAGGCAGCATTACTGCCTTACGTAAAGTAATGGCGTCACCTTACGTAACGTAGCGCGTGTTCTTCACATTGGAAACAGAAATTGCATGTGATCTTGCTCAAATCAGACATTTCAAGTACTTTTGTCAATCTAAGTTTGAAATATATGCAAAATAATATAAACATTATTTTTCCTGCCGAATGGTATCCTCAAAGTGGAATCCAGCTTACCTGGCCGCACGAAGAAACCGATTGGGCGGATATGCTCGATGAAGTCACCGAATGTTTTGTCGCTATTGCCAGGGAAGTGATCCAAAGAGAAAAACTCCTGATCGTTTGCCGCAATCAGGAAGCAGTAAAAAATGCATTGGGAGCTGTCGATTTTTCCAATATTATTTTCAGGGAAATGGAGACCAACGACACCTGGGCGCGCGACCACGGAGGCATTAGCGTGCTTGTCAACGAAAACTCTTTTATTTGTGATTTTACTTTCAATGGCTGGGGATTAAAATTTGCCGCCAACCATGACAATCTAATTACAAAAAAATTGTACCAGAGCGGCGCTTTTTCTCCGGAAACCGGTTATCAATCCATGAAACATTGTGTACTCGAAGGCGGCAGTATAGAATCGGATGGCTGCGGCACGCTGTTGACAACAGAAACTTGTTTGCTCTCTCCCAACCGGAACGATTATAAAGGCAAAGAGGAAATTGCAGATTACCTGCAGATGATTTTCGGAGCAGAACGGATTTTATGGTTGAAACATGGATTTTTATGCGGAGATGATACCGACAGTCATGTCGATACATTAGCCCGTTTTTGCGATCAAAACACTATTGCTTACGTGCAATGTTCCGACAAAAATGATGAGCATTTCGAAGCCTTAGCTCTCATGGAAAAAGAGCTGAAATCTTTTAAAACATTGGAAGGAAAACCTTACCGCCTCATTGCACTACCAATGGCCGACGCCGTTTGGTTTGAGGGAGAACGTTTACCTGCTACTTATGCTAATTTTCTGATAATCAACGGAGCTGTATTAGTTCCGTTTTACAATAATTCGTCTAAAGATGAATGGGCAAAACAACTGTTGCAAGAAGCTTTTCCCGACCGGGAAGTCATCGGCATCAACTGTTTGCCGTTGATCAAACAACATGGTTCCTTGCATTGTGTTACCATGCAATATCCGGCAGGAATTTTATAGCCTGCAACATTGTTCAGTCTGAACGTGATAATATTTGGGTTATATTATTCGAAACCAAAAAGAGCTAAGACTCAAAGTTGCAAAGGCCACTGTCAATTTTGTGCCTCTGTGTTTTTGTGTTTAAATAAAAATTTTGCTTATGAAAATCGGAATTATTCAACAATCCTGTACAAATAATGTACAGGTCAATACAGATAAATTAGAGATTAATATCCGGCATTGTGCATCGCAAGGCGCCGAACTGGTAGTTTTGCAAGAGTTGCACAACAGTTTGTATTTTTGTCAAACAGAAGATACCCGGCTATTTGATCTGGCAGAATCTATCCCAGGACCATCTACGGAAAAATTCGGGCAATTAGCTTGCGAATTGGGAATCGTCTTAGTGTTATCTTTATTCGAAAAGCGGGCGCCCGGCATTTATCACAACACAGCAGTGGTTATTGAAAAAGACGGCAGTATCGCCGGAAAATACCGGAAAATGCATATCCCTGACGATCCGGCTTACTACGAAAAATTTTATTTTACGCCGGGCGATTTGGGCTTTACCCCTATTCAAACCTCTTTGGGTAAATTAGGCATACTGGTCTGTTGGGATCAATGGTATCCCGAAGCGGCCCGGCTCATGGCATTGGCCGGAGCACAACTATTAATTTATCCTACGGCCATCGGCTGGGAATCAACGGATACTCCGGAAGAGAAAAAACGACAACAAGATGCCTGGATTATTTCCCAACGGGCGCATGCCGTCGCCAATGGCCTGCCTGTCATCGCCGTCAACCGGACCGGTCATGAGCCGGATCCTTCCGGAACAACCAATGGCATCCAATTCTGGGGACATAGTTTCATAGCCGGCCCCCAAGGTGAGATCATTGCCGAATTGCCCGACTCGGAAGAACAAAACAGCGTGGTGAAAATCGATATGCAACGCTCGGAAAACGTTCGCCGTTGGTGGCCTTTTTTCCGCGATCGCAGAATCGACGCTTTTGGTGACCTTACGAAACGTTTTCTGCAATAAATTCTCAATTCTCAATTCTCAATTCTCAATTAAACTGTATCTTTGCAAAATAACTGAAAAATACATTTCATGGAATTCAAATATATGGGTGCATCCTGTTGCCGCATGAACAGCAAAGGTTGCAGCAAAAAGCAAGATAATAAACTCAATACCTACAACTGGCTCTGCGATATTCCGGAAGCAGAAAATGCCACGGATTATGTGGAAGTCCAGTTTAAAAACACCCGGAAAGGGTATTATTTAAACAATACAAAAATTCCACTCGAAAAAGGAGATGTCGTAGCTGTTGAATCGAGCCCCGGACATGACATCGGAACTGTTACCATGACCGGAAAATTAGTATTGCTCCAGATGAAAAAATACCGGGTACGCAACGATCAGGAAGTCAAGCGTATTTACCGGAAAGCTAAACCTACCGATCTGGAAAAATTTGCCGAAGCAAAAGGCAAAGAGCACAACACAATGATTCGTTCCCGCCAGATTGCCGAAGGACTGGGACTGCAAATGAAAATCGGAGATGTAGAATATCAAGGAGACGGTAGCAAAGCGATCTTCTATTACATCGCCGACGAACGTGTGGATTTCAGGCAATTGATTAAAGACCTCGCCGAAGCTTTCAAAGTGAGAATCGAAATGAAACAAATCGGAGCCAGGCAAGAAGCCGGCCGTATCGGCGGTATTGGCCCTTGCGGAAGAGAATTGTGTTGCTCCAGCTGGGTTACCAATTTCGTATCCGTATCTACCGGTTCTGCACGATTTCAGGATATTTCCCTTAATCCTCAAAAATTAGCGGGTCAGTGCGCCAAACTCAAATGCTGCCTGAACTACGAAGTGGATGCTTATGTGGAAGCCCAGAAAAAATTCCCTTCCAAAGAAATTCAGTTAGAAACCAAAGACAATATTTATTATCATTTCAAAACGGATGTTTTCAAAAACCAAATATCTTATTCCACCGACAAAAATTTTGTGGCTAATTTGGTAACCATTACGGCAGAACGGGCTTTTGAAGTCATCAACATGAATAAAAAAGGACAGAAACCGCTGAAATTAAATGTCGAAAAAACAGAAGAAGCGCCACCAAAAGAATACCAGGATATTTTGGAAGAAAGTGTAACCCGTTTCGATCACCTGAAGAAAAAGAAAAAAAATCATAACAACAATAACAATAATAATAACAATAATAACCGGAATAAAGAAAGAAACAACAATCAGCGACCCAATCGTCCGCCTCATCCGCAAAACCGACATAACCAGCATAATTCCGAAAAAAACAAACCCAATAATAGTGACCAGGCTAAATAAATACAACTATGCGGGAAGCATTCTCATTCTATTGGCCATGTTATTCTCTTGTACGGATCATAACATGTATCACCATTATGAATCCATCAAATCTTCCGCATGGAATGAACATGAGGCTTACCTGTTTGATGTAGAAGTATCCGACACCCTGTCGGTGTACGATGTTTTTATAGAAATCCGGAACAACGACTCTTATCCCTACGAAAACTTATGGCTGTTTGTTTCTTTCGAAACGCCATGGAACAACCGGAGAAAAGACACATTAGATTGCCGCTTAGCTGATCCTTACGGACAATGGTTCGGCAAAGGATTCAGCCAATACACCTTGAGTGTCCCGTATGAAAAATCAGTCGTATTTCCACGTTCGGGAACCTACAGCTACACCATTCGTCAGGGAATGCGGGAAGAAAAATTAAAGGGCATTACAGATATTGGCGTTCGAATATCGCCGGCACAGAGATAGAACACGGATAACGCGGGACACACAGATTATCACTGTTTTATCAAAATTTCGTAAAAATCCGTATGCTCCGTGTGCTACCTTTCTTCCTCTAAATAAAACTGCATCAATCGATGCACCGGATAAGCCTCCAGCTCTTCTTCCTTCATTTTTACAAATGGTAATTCAGGCTGTAATTTTTCATCGATTATGTTTATTTCATAAAAGTCAGCATATAACACACGATGCGACAATACATGCTTTTTACCTTTTATCTTTAATTGCAAATCCAAACCGGAAAACTGTCCAAACCATTCTTTAAATAATGAAGCATGAATCAGCGTGTCGTAAGAAAGCGGCCGGGTCGATTCTATCAAAGGAAACTCATACAAATTCTGCCAAATCCCTTTTCCCTGCCTTTTATTCAGATAAGTACAACCCTGATGACGAATATGGAAATAATACAAATAGCGATCCTGTGTCTGTGTTTTCCCCTGTTTCACCGGATAATCGGAAACCTTAGACGCTGCAAATGCAAGGCATTTTGACATAAACGGGCAAACATCACATGCAGGGGAGACCGGCACACACTGCAAAGCGCCAAATTCCATCATCGCCTGATTAAACAAACCGGCATAAGACGGATCCATTAATCGCCCCGCAATACCGGTGAAAAGCTTTTTTCCCTGACCCGTATCGATCGGTTCGTCAATCATTAATAACCGGGATAAAAAACGGAACACATTGCCGTCCACTACAGGATATGGTTGATTCCATACAAATGACACAATGGCCGCCGCCGTGTATTCTCCAATCCCTTTCAAACTCAAAACATCTTCATACCGGGAAGGAAAAACACCTTGAAAACGATCGCTGATCATGTTGGCCGAAGCATGAAGATTCCTTGCTCGCGAATAATATCCCAATCCCTGCCAACATTTCAGCACCTCCGATTCTTCGGCATTCGCCAAAGCAGCCACATCCGGAAATCGGTCAACAAACCGCAAGTAATATTCCAAACCCTGATTCACCCGGGTTTGCTGTAATATAATCTCAGATATCCAGATTTTATATGGATCGTTCTCCTCACGCCACGGCAACTGACGTTTATTCAACGAATACCACGTCATTAATTCCCAGCAGACAAATTTCCACGTAGAAAGATCATCCCACTCCCCTACTCTTCCCTGTTTTTTTCGTTTCTCCGAATTCACTAATATCTTGTTTTTCAATCCAACAAAATGATTATGCAAAATTACGTGAATAATCTGTAGTACAAGAAATATTTACAAAAAACCTGTGGAAAACTTTTTTTAATCAGGAATAAATGATGTATATTTGCAGTCCGAAAATTTTTACATAAACATATTTAATTTATTTATAGTCATGACTAAAGCAGACATTGTTAGTGAGATTTCAAAAAGTACTGGTATCGATAAAAGTACTGTATTGAAAAGCGTAGAAGCATTTATGGATACCGTAATGACTTCTATGACCAATGGAGAAAATGTTTATCTTCGCGGATTCGGTTCGTTTGTAGTACGGAAAAGGGCAGCCAAAGCGGCTCGCGATATCCAACACAATACCACGATTATTATCCCCGAACGTTTTGTTCCTACGTTCAAACCTTCTCAGTATTTCGCTGACAAATTAAAAAACAAAAAGTAAGACAAAATTCAGGCGTCTTTTGATTATTAACGAATATAAATTCTAAACAAATGCCAAGCGGAAAAAAAAGAAAAAGACATAAAATGTCCACGCACAAGCGGAAAAAAAGGCTTAGAAAAAATAGGCACAAAAAGAAAAAGTAAAAGAAAGGCGCATATTCATGCGCCTTTTCATTATCCTGCAATAAATACAGGATGATGCGTCATTATTTAACAACTCATAAATCAAGTATGGTAAGCGAATTAGTAATCGATGTTCAACCCAATGAAATTTCCATCGCGGTATTGGAAGACAAGAAACTTGTCGAAATCCAAAAAGAAGCCCGTGAAACAAATTTCGCGGTGGGGAACATTTACTTAGGCAAGGTAAAAAAACTGATGCCCGGCCTGAATGCTGCCTTCGTGGATGTGGGGTATAAAAAAGACGCATTTCTTCACTATCAGGACTTAGGTCCAAATTTTAATTCACTCCAAAAGTTCTTAAAAACAACTTTAACCGAAAAAAAGAAACTGCCTGCTATTTCAAAAATCGGAACTCTGCCCGAAATCAACAAAGACGGGTCTATTACCGATTTGGTTGCTCAAGGAGATCAGGTATTGGTGCAGGTTGCCAAAGAACCTATTTCGACTAAAGGCCCACGGCTCACTTCCGAAATTTCATTTGCAGGAAGGTATTTGGTTGCCATTCCTTTCGGAGATAAGGTTTCCGTTTCCCAAAAGATTAAATCGAATGAAGAACGGGCACGGTTAAAGCAATTGATCCAAAGCATCAAACCGAAAAATGTTGGTGTAATTGTGAGAACTTCCGCCGAAGGGAAAAGAGTGGCGGAGCTGGATGCTGAATTAAAATCATTAGTAAAACGATGGGACGACAATATGTCTAAATTGTCGAAGGCCAAATTACCTTCTCTCATTTTTGAAGAAACCGGCCGGACAGTAGCGCTGTTGCGCGACATTTTCAATCCTTCGTTCGAACATATTTACGTGAATGACCAACACGTTTATAATGAAGTAAAAGACTATGTGGATGTTATTGCTCCCGAACGTAAAGATGTAGTGCAACTTTACGAAGGAGAAATTCCCGTTTTCGATCATTTCAACGTTACCAAACAAATCAAATCCGGATTAGGACGAACGGTGACATTTAAAAGCGGTGCATACCTTATTATTGAACATACCGAAGCAATGCACGTAATCGATGTCAACAGCGGAAATCGATCCAAATCGAGTACCGGACAGGAAAATACAGCCATTGACGTCAATCTGGCGGCAGCCGATGAAATTGTACGCCAACTACGGCTCCGGGACATGGGAGGAATTATTGTTATCGATTTTATCGATATGCATGAGGGTGAAAATCGCCAAAAACTATACGATCATGTTCGTGAAGTGATGGCTAATGATAGAGCCCGGCACAATATCCTGCCTTTAAGCAAGTTTGGACTCATGCAAATTACCCGTCAGCGAGTACGCCCGATTTTGGATTTTCAAACCGACGAAACCTGCCCTACTTGTTTTGGAAAGGGAGAAATCCAGCCGGCGATTTTGTTTACCGACAATTTAGAGAAAAAAGTCAGGGATGTGGTCACCCGGCTTAAAGTGAAGAAATTCAGTCTGCATGTACACCCTTACGTTGCAGCTTTTATCAATCAAGGTTTTTGGCCTGTCAAATGGCAATGGAAATTCAAATACTCGTTAGGGATCCGAATTATTCCAAATCAAAGCCTTGGTTTTCTGGAAGCGCGTTTTTACGACGCGGACAAAAACGAATTAGACATGAAAGACGAGTCGCTCTCGGCTTAAGCTTTAGTCTAAACAAAAAAATTGCCGGTTGACATCAACCGGCAATTTTTTTGTTGCAAACCATTATTTTCAATCGTGCACTGTTTGCTTCGCACTAAAAAGGCACTTAGCCTAAATAACTCTTCAGTAAATCATTTTTGTTGCTTGTACGCAACCTTCTAATCGCTTTCTCCTTGATCTGCCTTACGCGCTCACGAGTCAAGCCAAATTTATCACCAATTTCTTCCAGCGTCATTTCCTGATAACCGATACCGAAAAACATCTTAATAATGTCCCGTTCCCGGTCACTCAGGGTAGAAAGAGCCCGATCGATTTCCTTGGAGAGCGATTCGCTCATCAACAAACGGTCCGCTACAGGTGCATCTTCATTGATCAGAACATCCAACAAACTGTTGTCTTCTCCTTCCACAAAGGGCGCGTCCACAGAAATGTGACGACCGGAGACTTTTAGCGTGTCTGAAATTTTGTCAACCGGAATATCCAATTCACTGGCTAATTCTTCAGGCGAAGGACGACGTTCGTGTTCTTGTTCAAATTTTGAAAAAGCTTTTGTAATCTTATTCAATGAACCTACCTGGTTCAATGGAAGACGAACGATCCTCGACTGCTCGGCCAATGCCTGTAAAATCGATTGACGGATCCACCAAACGGCATAAGAGATGAACTTAAATCCACGTGTTTCATCAAATTTTTCAGCAGCTTTAATCAATCCTAAGTTTCCTTCATTAATTAAATCAGGTAAACTTAAGCCTTGATTTTGGTATTGTTTTGCAACCGATACCACAAACCGAAGATTTGCACGCGTTAATTTCTCCAATGCAGCCCGATCACCTCTCCGAATGGCTTGCGCCAACTCCACTTCTTCTTCTACGGTAATTAAGTCTTCACGACCTATTTCCTGCAGATATTTATCCAGTGAAGCGCTTTCGCGATTAGTGATTGATTTTGTAATTTTTAACTGTCTCATTTATATATTCTCCACTATGAGCTGTTATAGGGGCACAAAAGTAGTGATTTTTTTTCGAATTGGAAACATTATTCATTTAAATCAATTGCATAATATTTCACTTTCCCGTTCGGATAAAATCCCTTGATAAATAATCCTCTGTCATCCGGACTTTGTTGCATGGTCTGATCAACCATCTTCTCCAAGGTTTCAACATTATCTATCCGACGCTCATTCACTGTCAGGATAATGAACCCTTTTGTGACTCCCGCTTCTTTCAATTTTCCGGAAGCAATACCGGTTACTTCTACGCCAAAGTCAACACCGTATTTCTTTTTCTTCTCATCTGAAAGTTGCTGGAATGCTCCGCCAAGCAGCTCTTGTCCTGATACATTCTTAACAATATCTGTGCCACCTTGCCTGTTTTTCAGTTCTACATTAAAAGTTTTTTCGGTACTGCCTCGTTGTACTTTAATCTTTACTTTCGTTCCAGGGCTATAACGATTGACTTGTTCCTGCAATTCACTTACGCTGCGAACTTTCACATCATTAACCGAAGTAATAACATCGCCTGCTTCAATTCCCGCGTCGCGTGCAGCGCTGGTGGTAGCAAAACCATTCACATACGCTCCTTCTGTTACTTTCAATTTAGCGGCTTCATCCGGATTTCGTTGTTTCAAATTGGAAATATCATCGATTGTAACCCCGAGTACCGCACGTTGTACTGTACCATAGGTTTTTAAATCGGCAGCTACTTTAGACACGATACTTACGGGTACGGCAAAAGAATATCCGGCATAATTACCCGTTTCTGACAATATCATGGTATTAATCCCTACTAATTCGCCTTTTGTATTGACCAAAGCGCCCCCGCTATTCCCCGGATTCACGGCAGCATCGGTTTGGATATAGGAAGAAATTTTCATTCCTGTTTCTCCCCGCATTGCAAACGAAGCTCCTCCCCGGTTTTTTGCACTGACAATACCCGCAGTAACAGTAGAAGTAAGATTGAAAGGATTGCCGACGGCCAATACCCATTCGCCGACTTTCAGTTTATCCGAATCACCAAAAGGAATTACTTCCAATCCGGTTTGATCAATTTTTAACAATGCAATATCGGTCACTTCATCGGTGCCGATCAATTTTGCAACATAGGTTTTATTATCGTTTGTCGTCACCTCTATTTCGTCTGCTCCATTCACCACATGGCTATTGGTGACAATATACCCATCTGTAGAGATAATTACACCTGATCCAAAACCAATTTGCGGTTGCTGCTGATATTGACGTTGGCGAGGACCTTGTCCAAAGAAAAATTCAAATGGGTCAAAATATTGCTGTCCCCCATAGGCAGCGGATTTCTGATTGACCACCGATTTGATGTGTACAACAGCATGGACACTTTTTTCTGCGGCTACTGTAAAATCTGTATTTTCCGCAGTATCTGCATAAGAGGTATGCACCAAAGGTTGCAGAAAACCACTGGAAGCTGTTTGTACAATACCGTTTTTGTTTAAATATCCGTACACTCCTACGGAAACCAATGCGCTTACCACGGCTGTAAGCACAATAACCATAAATAATTTCCATGAATTCTTCATACCTAAAATCTGATTAATTAGTTAAATATCATTATTCACTATACAAATTAACGTACAAAAAACTATTTTGTAATGTATTTTTTAACACTTTTAACCCGTACCGGGCAACATTAAGAAGAATTAAGAGAAAACTATATTTCATTCAAACATTTTTCGGAATCTGCTGAATACTCTTTCTTTCGCAGATTTTTCCGGTTTGAAATTAGGTGATTCCTCCAATTCTCCCAAGAGTTTTTTTTCTTCCGAACTGATTTTTTCGGGAACATATACACTAATATTGACCAATAAATCGCCTGTTCCATAATGGTTTACACTGGGAAGTCCTTTATTCCTGAGTCTCAGCATTTTTCCCGGTTGAGTACCTGGTTCGATCTTCACTTTGGCTTTACCTTCTACTGTAGGAACTTCCACTTCTCCGCCGAGGGTTGCCATGGGGAAGCTAAGCAACAGATTGTATATCAAATCGTTTTCATCGCGCAACAATTCAGGATGCGGTTCTTCTTCGATCACTACCAACAAATCGCCATTGATGCCGCCATGCCGGGCTGCATTGCCTTTCCCGCTCATGGCCAACTGCATGCCTTCGGCAACACCGGCGGGGATTTTGATGGAGATGACTTCGTCTTCTTTCACAATGCCTTCTCCACTGCAATGCTTGCATTTATGGGTAATGATTTTGCCTTCGCCGCTACAGGCCGAACAAGGGGAAGAGGTCTGCATCTGGCCTAAAATCGTATTGGTTACACGAGTTATATAGCCACTGCCATGACAGGTATTACAAGTGGTATAGCCATCGGAACCTTCTGCGCCTGTTCCGTTGCAATGGGAACAACCGACAAATTTTTTTACTTTAATTTTTTTCTCGACTCCTGCAGCTATTTCTTTCAGGTTTAATTTCACTTTGACCCGTAAATCAGATCCTCGATTAACCCGTTTTCCCTGACGTCCTCCGCCAAAGCCGCCGAATCCGCCAAAACCACCACCAAAATGGCCGCCGAATATATCGCCGAATTGAGAGAAAATATCATCCATAGACATACCTCCTCCGCCAAATCCTCCACTTCCGGAAGCGCCTCCTACTCCGGCATGTCCGAATTGATCATAGCGTCTGCGTTTTTCTTCGTTGCTCAATACTTCATACGCTTCTGCCGCTTCTTTGAATTTTTCTTCAGCAGTTGTATCATCCGGATTTTTGTCCGGGTGGTATTGGATGGCTTTTTTCCGGTATGCTTTTTTGATTTCTTCTACCGAAGCATTTTTTGACACCTCCAAAATTTCATAATAATCTCTCTTCGCCATTGTTTTTTCTTCTTGTAAATATTACTCCGCTACCACTACTTTTGCATGGCGTATTACTTTGTCATGCAACTTATACCCGGTTTGGACACATTCTACTATTTTGCCTTTTAAGTCTTCAGACGGAGCAGGAATAATAGCTACCGCTTCGGCCGTTTCGTCATCAAAAGGTTTATTTTTCAATTCAATAGTTTGCACTCCGCTTTTATTCATAAAAGCAATCAATTTACTATAAATCAAACGAATACCTTCGGTTACCGCTACCATATCCGTTGATTTTTCCATATTTTCCAACGCTCTCTCCAGGTCGTCCAATACAGGCAGGAAGCCGATTAATACGTTTTCGCCTCCATTTTTAATCAAATCAGCTTTTTCTTTTAATGTTCGTTTCCGGTAATTATCATATTCCGCCATTAAACGCAAGTAAGAATCTTTCATTTTCGCCAATTCTTCCGACAAGTTGTCAGCATCGGCATTTTCAGTTGCAACATCCGTTGTTTCTTTCTGCTCATTTGTCGCTTCTTCCGCCAAATTGTCAGCGCCTTCCTGTTGGAATTCCGGTTCCAAATCCATTTTTTTTGATTTCATATCTTTGTCGTTTATATTTCTATTGATTTATTATGAACAGGTTGCCTAATTTTACCTGTCCACCTTGTAGTATTTTTCTTGTTCAATTCTGCAAATACATTGCCACAATTCAACAGAGTAATTGTCAAATTGGAAGAAATAAAAAAAGAGCCTCTACAATTGAGACTCTTTTTCTCCTTATAAGTACCTGACGAATAAATTTCCCCTATTTTACGGTCATTGTGCTGATGATCTTTTTAGCTCCGGTTTGGCTCACCACGTCTGTGATTCTTTTCATTTCTTTTTTCTTTGCCTCTCCCGAAAGCGTAGCTATGCTATCGGTAACATTTACCTTTACCAAAGAATATCCGGCGTCGTACAAACTTTGCATGATTTTTTTCGCTAATTCTTCATCCGGATTAATTTTAGGAGCAGGCGGAACTACTTGAATATTATTTACAACCGATTTCACTCCTTGAAGCGGTATAATCTCAACCTCAGCCTGCATCTTTTGATCATCCGTTTCCACGACACCCTCCAGGATAACGACTCCTTCTTGCACGGTAGCTGTTGCAGGAATAGAAATTTCAGATAATTTCAGGATTACATCTTTTTGGATGGCAGGATCTTTACGTCCACAGGAAACTAAAATTAAAAACAAAGACAACAAAAAAGCGGTTGCACTTAATAATACTTTCGTTTTCATGATGATAACTTTTCTGATTCAATATTCCAAAATTTTATCTTTTATTGAATGAAAACGTATTTTACCGCTTTTTTGTTGTCGTAATAAATAATAAAACAGTTCAAAAAATCTAAATCTTTTTAAAGAAATCATTCCCTTTGTCATCCACTAAGATAAATGCAGGGAAATCTACTACTTCTATTTTCCAAATGGCTTCCATTCCAAGCTCCGGATATTCTACACATTCAATGCTCTTGATGTTGTTTTGCGCCAGGATAGCCGCCGGTCCTCCAATGGAACCTAAATAGAATCCTCCGTATGTTTTGCAGGCATCAGTCACTTGTTGACTGCGGTTTCCTTTGGCCAACATTACCATGCTTCCGCCATGGCTTTGGAAGAGATCGACATACGAATCCATTCGTCCGGCTGTAGTCGGTCCCATTGATCCGCAAGCCATACCTTGAGGCGTTTTAGCAGGACCTGCATAATAAATAGGATGATCTTTGATATATTGCGGCAAATCCTCCCCTCTATCCAAACGTTCTTTCAATTTGGCATGGGCAATATCACGTCCTACGATAATGGTTCCGTTCAATGATAAACGGGTCGCTACGGGATATTTCGTCAACTCTGCCAAAATTTCCTTCATCGGGCGATTGAGATTGATTTTTACGGCATCACCTTCTCCTGTATTTCTCAAGGATTCAGGAATATATTTTCCTGGATTGTCTTCCAATTTTTCAATACAAACGCCTGTTGTATTGATTTTAGCTTTGATGTTGCGGTCGGAAGAACAAGATACTGCCATTCCCACCGGACAGGAAGCTCCGTGGCGTGGTAAACGAACAATACGAATGTCGTACGCTAAATATTTTCCGCCGAATTGTGCACCCAATCCGATTTTTTGAGCGGCTTCCAGCATTTTCTTTTCCAGCTCAATATCCCGGAAAGCCTGGCCACCTTCATTGCCGGTAGTGGGCAATGAATCATAATATTTGGCAGAAGTTAATTTCACGGTTTTCAAACAAGCATCAGCCGAAGTTCCGCCAATGACAAAAGCAATATGATATGGAGGACAGGCGGCAGTACCCAATGATTTCATTTTTTCGATCATGAATTTTTCCAATGTTTCGGGATTCAACAATGCTTTTGTTTCCTGAAACAAATAGGTTTTGTTGGCCGATCCGCCACCTTTGGCAATGCAAAGGAATTTGTATTCCATTCCGCTAACCGCTTGTATATCAATCTGAGCAGGAAGGTTAGTTCCCGAATTTTTTTCGGTGTACATATCCAACGGAATGGTTTGGGAATAACGCAAATTTTCTTCTGTATATGTTTTGTAAACTCCCAACGACAAGGCTTCTTCATCTCCCCCACCCGTCCAGACCTGCTGACCTTTTTTGGCAATGATCGTAGCGGTTCCGGTATCCTGGCAGAACGGCAAAATGCCTTTTGCCGCAATTTCTGCATTACGAAGCATGGTTAACGCCACATACTTGTCGTTTTCAGATGCTTCGGGATCAGCTAAAACAGCTGCGACCTGCTTCTGATGTTCGGGACGCAGGAAAAATGAACAATCGTGAAAACAAGCATTCGCCAAACGAGTCAACGCTTCGGGCGTTACTTTCAATATTTCGTTTCCTTCAAACCGGGAAACCGATACGCCTTCTTCGGTCAATAAATAATACTCGGTTTCATCTTTTCCCAATGGGAAGGGATCCTGATACTTAAAAGGAGGAGTTGCCATACTACTTCAATTATAAATTAAATTAAGAATTACTGATTTTAGACTACAAAATTAATATTTTGTTTCCAGTTTTCAATGCATTCAGAAGTCCACTCCAAAACTGCCCAATAATAAAGTATCGGTCTTTTTTACGGTTGCGGTCGCGGGACGACTGTTGTATTCATATTCATACGAAGTACGTAAAAAGATATGGCGGTTGACTCTGAAATTGAGCGTTGCGATGGAATACACCATATAATCTGTAAAATCGGCCAGATTGGGTTTATAATAGACTTCGGCCAACAGATGAATATTTTCCATCAAGGTTTGTTTGAATTTAGGACGGATGGAAATGCGCATTTTTTCTGCATGGGGTAAGTCTGTATCTGATGTGTATTTTTCGAAATTATATAATAATGCTGCGCTAATCGAATAATCGCTGGTGCGTTTGTAAACAAAATACCGGTATTTCAGGCCGAGTAATCCTGAATATCGCTGTGCAATTTTTCTGAATTCATTATTGTAAAATTCAAAGCGTACAAACGGCGACAACCGGGAAAGCGGATGATAATCGCATTGACCGCCAACAAGATACTCGCGTTGATTGACGACTTCGTTGTTGGCTCCGAAAGCATAACGAAGATTGGCCGAAAATTCTTTAATGCTATCTACAGAGGCAAATGAAGCTGTAGCGAAAATGCCGCTTTTTTCCGTATTGCCGGTTTGCGAATTGGCTCCAAAAGTTACATTCGATGCGATTCTGGCTTTGGAAGCCCTGGAAGATGCCTGACGACTGATGTCTCTGGGCTGCGATGCATGAGAAATCTGGGCCGGAATATTGATCCAACAACAAAAACAGAACAACAAAAACAGCATATTTTTTATCATAAACTTATTTTGCTTTATTTCCATTCTCCATTCTTCCTCACTCTCCATTGCTTCAAATCGTTTCCAATTTAATAATTCAATGATAACAAAAATCCGATGGCAAAATTTCCGCTCCAATCGAATACAAAACGTTCGCAACCGGTAGTTTCCCGAATAGCTTTATAAATATTCACGCCCGAATCTTTCCGTTCGTCACCAAAATAATAATCCGACGGACGGCGCAATACGGTATAACGTTCTTTGTTTTTACGATGCGGTTTAGCCATTTCATAGGGTACGCCTCCGATAATGAAGCAAACTTCCCGATATTCTTCCGGTACTTGCGATGCCTGTAATACCACATCCTGCTCTGCTTTTTCATCCGTGATGCCGCGTTGCAGGTAACG
The DNA here is from genome assembly GCA_031553835.1 of Bacteroidales bacterium. Lineage (GTDB taxonomy): Bacteria > Bacteroidota > Bacteroidia > Bacteroidales > Azobacteroidaceae > JAVBKX01. The sequence continues at coordinate 151,054 of JAVBKX010000023.1, read as the reverse complement.
CGCGCCGACAGTTTCCAGCGTGTAAATTTCTTTTCCTGTTTCCCAGGCTATTTTGGTATTTCCCGAACCGATATCTACTACAAATGCGTGCCGCCTGAATGCATTAGGGAGAATACTCCGGAAAGCGTATTGCGCTTCCTGTTCAGGGGTAGCAATATTAACAATGTATCCGGTATCTTTGATTATACGAATCAGATTTTGGACTTTGGGTTCTTTGATGGCTCCGGAGCTGACTATAAAATGAATTTCCTGATTTAGTATGCCAAAGGATTCCATGTGGCTGATGTATTCTTTCAATACACTTACAATATTTTTGACATCGTCTGTATTGTATATGGTATTCATGCCGAATTCCGCATTTTTCAATTCCCAATTACGTTGCTCATCTACATTAATAATAAAAGAATTGAATCCATACGAACCTAATTCCACAACCCCTTTCAATTTTCCATTGACCGGTACCGGAGGAACATACCGGAAAGACTCCGGCTCTGTATCTTTACAGCCACAGATCAGGCTGACAATCCAGATACAGCATATAATTTGGTATGTAAAACGAAAAAACATAGTCGCTGAGGAATGGAGAATTGAGAGTTGAGAGTGAATAATTCTCCACTCTCAACTCTCCATTCTCAACTCATTAATAACTGGACACTAATGGTTTTTGCCACAATCTCAACATGTTGTTTCCTCTGGATACTTTTTCTCCCAAAGTGAATCCGACGGTAAATACAAAATTGCTTAGATCGAATGGACGGGACCAGAATTTTTCGTCTGTCTCATTTTGATTGGGAAGAGTCATGGATTCTCCATCTTTATTGGCATAAAAGTTATAATTACCTTTGAACATTTCCTGTCCTAATTTGAAATTGACATTAAAATAGGAAATCCGGGTAGAGAATTCAAGTCCGAAAAACATTTCTGCTCCATCAATATGGCTCATAGGTAAAAAGGCCTTCAGTTCAGGATACCAGGCATAAGTTCCGACAAAATCCATATCCAGGTTTTTCACGATGGATCCTCCAAGTCTGAATTCTCCATTGATAAATAATCCGCTGAGTCCAAACAGGTAATCGTCATACAATGGAATATTATTTGTACCTTCTACTTGCACTCCTAACGGTTTTCCTTTCCACTGATCATTCAACTTAAAGGCAGCGCCTTTGATCAGGGAGGTAGATAAACCGGGGAATAAAGTAAACCGTCCAAAATGGGCTGTAGCCATCAAATTATAAAAACTGGCATCGGTACTATAGCTATCAGATGTTTTTGCTTCGGGAGAGGTAACAAAATAATCGCCGACTAAAGCGGTAAACGTTCCCATGGAATAACAAGGAGCATCTACTTTTGTTGATCCATCATGACGGAACTTTCCTTTGAAGCGTGTCTTATGATTGGCATCCAGCAGCTGCAACTGATAATTGCCATACGGCAACTGCAATTCTGCCGGTGTTTCGTAACTACCGGTGCTGATTACTTCATTTCCTTTTTTGACTACAATTTTCAAATGATCTTCTTCACTTTTCACCGTAATCGGGTAATTGGGAGAAAGGGTACATATAATAGTATCGGTCAAATTGTTACCGGTAGGACTGATCACTAATGTTTTTTTGAATTCCAGGAATCCTGATTTTTTCACCGTAACTTCGTGCTTACCTTCATTCAGGAAAATATCTGCGGGAGTAAAACCTTCCCGTTCACCATTCACAAAAATTTCGGCGGCCGGAGGCGCGCTCACAATGCGAAATTGTTTAAATACAGTCATCAATACTTCAACGGTTTCTTCCACATCTTCCGCTATGATCGCTTTATATTCTTTTTCCGAAGTCAAAAAACCTTCTTTTTCAAAACGCAGTTTATGGGTTCCAATTCTTACTTTATGCCTGAATAAAGGCGCTGTACCTATCACTTCATTATCTAAAAACACAGTGGCGCCCATGGTTCCGCCTTTATCTACAATGGTAAGATAACCGGTAATCGGTTCCAATTTCGCCGTCAAAGGAGTTGCAGTTCCTTTAGGAGCCTGAAGCACTGCAGAATATGTTTTAAATCCCGGTGTATTGATCCGTACATTGTACACTCCGGGAGGAACAGGAATGAATCCGCCTTTATAGATTTTGTAATATTCCAGGTTGCCGGCATCATCAAATGATCTGATTTTACTTGGATCAAGCATATCAGACATGTAAATGTGCGCAGAATCGATGTCGATCACCGGATACATCTGAAACGGTGTCATATCGGCTGTCTTGACATCCAATTGGACGGTAGCAAAAGTAGGAGTTAAATTAACATTCAACATTTTGGTGCTGCCGTCGCTGGGTACAATTACGGTAGTATCGATTGAAAGGTAGCCGACTTTACTAATCCGCACTTTATATTCTCCTGCATTCATTTGAATCGGATTGGCTGTCAATTGCGGACTTAGTCCCGACAATCCGAAATCGACCAAAGCATTATCCGGATTGGTTTTGAAATACACTTTACCTGTAGCGGCTTTAGATGTTATTTTATAAGCATATACTAATGATTTGCCATCAATAAGAATATCTTTGGACAAATGGCTTGGCGAACTGACTGTCAAAATAAAATTTTGCTTAGGATGGCAAAATACATATTGATGAAGTTGCATATCGTATTTGATAGGAGGAAAATCGGCCATATTTGATTCAAAAATCAAGGATGGAATGTCGCTTTTGATGGTAAGCACAATGTCTCCAACGCTACAATCTTTGGTTCCGATGGCATATCCTTCGCCGTCAGACAGCCGTTCAACAAAAAGCTCTTCCTGATTTTGAGCTGTCATGCAGCATGCAAAAAACAACCCTAACAGAGCGAATAGCACTTTTCTTGTTTTCATAAATTCTTAGTTTATATGGTTTAATAATTTTGTTTAATCGAATCAGGTCTGGGAATTTTAAAATCACCCATATTGATGGCTTCTGCGTGAGATGTTGTACTGGCATCCTGCCACGAGCGCACCCAAATGAGAGGCGGTTGATTATCCCTGAATTCAATGAGGAAAAATAACAAGCCCGAATCGCTGTAGGTATCCGAATTCCAATCTTGTATCATGGATACGCCATAATAGCTTTCATATCCTGTTTTTTTATTTTGCGCAATCTGAATCTCGTTGAATTTCAGCCGAATACTCTTATTCCGACGAAATACATCCCGCAATCCCCGAATATATTCCTGTTTGGTCATCCGCTTATATTCGGTTCCGACAGGCGCCGGTTTGTAAAAGACTTCTTTTCCCGAATTATCTCTCAATTGTATTGTATTGTGATCGGTTTTCTGCACCTGGCGCCCCACAATAATCAATGCTTTATCGCTGTATATATTTTCAATGTAATTGATATCTTTTCGCATATAAGCTGTCCTCACGCCTTCCAGAAAGTTCAGCAGGATTTCTCTACGAGTTTGGTCCACAACTTCATTGCTTCCGGCCATCAGGTTTTTATATTGATGCATCGGTACAGAAAAAAACACCTCGGAAATATTACCCCGGCTATCCAGATCGATTCCGATTTCATTTTCTTCCTCATTGGCAAAAACCGGGATATTACGTAATTGGTAGCCGGATGTTGTCTTTATCAGAACGTCGCAGATGGCAGGCTCCGTACAATAAAAAGGCGTAGCGCTCCAGGTAAAATTGAGACTTTCGATTCCTTTTTCCGTCATAATACCGGAATGAAGCGCTAACAACTGATCTTGTTGAATATAAGCCGAGCTAAGCATGGTCAATAGTTCCGAACAATTTCGTTCTACAGTCCGTTTAAAGGAGGAAGTTGGATATCCGCTGGTCAGTGTCACTTTCACTTCGGAGGGAACATCTTTCATCCCATAGGCCAAAGGCATCATGAAGATCAATAATAACAGGGCGGATAAAAATGCTTTCAGATTCATATTTGCATTATTTATTTGGTTATTGTATGTATATAATTGTGTTGCGGAATATACGCATATAAAGTAGCCTGCAATATTTTTTCACCGGTACTGAATAAGGTAGCTTTCTCTGTTTCGACCACCACCATGTGAACATATTGAAATACGGGATTATAATAAATAACAGTGGCTTTCATTGATGTTGCATTTTCTTCCTGCATCCCGAAATAGGTTTGCGCATGTTGAGACAAAAATGCTTTCAATTGAGGTAATGTTACTGTATATACTTCAGAGCGATTGCCATACAAAGGCTGGGTAATAGCCAACCGGACGCCTGTAATCGGCATGTTGCATAAAAACAGATTGGAAAATGATTCCACCGGAAATTTGGTCGAAAATACGGGTAAATACTCGGTATCGTTTTTCTTCGTCAAATAAATATCCGAACGAAAATTATCATCCTGCCAGGCCGTTCCGGTTTGAATATGCAATCCATTAGGCAACTGCACATCTCCTTTATATTCGAATACAGAAGCATTTGGAGCGGCAAAAGATTTCAACCGGTTCATCAGGTCTAATTCCAATTCGCCTTTGTCCATGCCGGTAATGATATTAATATCGGAAGGAAAAGCAATGGAAAAACTTTTATTGGCAGGCAATTCCCAGGTACAGAGATACCGTCCGTTTTCACAGTGAATGGAAAACCGGCTTGATTTAATGACAGGAGCAAAAGGGATGGACAAATTTTTGGTTGAAGTAATTTTGTTTTTATCCAACAGCAAAACAATAGATCTTTTCTCCGCAGCCTTCAGTATTTCAGATGAAGGTTGAAGCGCCAAATACAATAATGAATTTTCCAAAAAAGAATACACTTCGCGAGCATCCGATGCTATTTCCGTATCTTTAAACAAATCAAAGCCGATATGCATCATCCGGTTGCCGCGAACGGTGGAAACTTTGACCATGCTGCCGGCCGCCAACTCATTGGAAGTGTAGCGCGTAACCCCTTCTTTGGGCTGTTCGCCAATGGCAATCCGAAGTAAATCGGGCAATCGTTCATAATTTTCCTGAACATATTGTGTGCCGAAATCCAATGCCGACAATGGTATCGAAAATAATAGCGTAATAATGATTAATCCTGTTTTAAACATACATCTGTATTTTTATGATCAATATCTCCCTATGATAATCGTCGCTTTTTTGGTACCACTCCGGTCGTATAAGATACCTTTTTCCAATAAACCGTCGTGCCAATATCCTTCCAGATAATCACCGGGTGCGGCCATATTTTTTTTCACATCATCGGGAGAAACACGATCGTTACCGGAATATATGATTTTTCCCTTTCCTTCAGGTTTTCCATTTTTCACTCCACCGGTATAAGTATGTCCCTGAATGGATATTGTCTTTGTGCTGACTGCCGTTGTAGCGCCAGCGGAAGGAGAAACCGTATTGGAGGGAGCCACCGGCTGAGTATTCGTTTTCTCTTGAGTTTTCGGCTGTTCTGCCACCGGCATCTGCTGAGATGGTTTGTTTTCGACTGCCGGTTGAGTGACAGATGGTTCCGGCTCCGGCGTTATGGGAGTTTGATCCTCCTTCGGTTGAGTAACAACCGGAGCAGCCTCTTTGTCTGGTTGGGCAGGTGTAACAACCGGTTGAACCGGATTGTTTGATGCGGCAGGTAAATGAACCGGAATCAAATAAAGCGCCGCCCATATCGCTAATATAGCAACGACTGCAATGGATACGCTCCACACTAAAACGGGTTTTAATTTCCGTTTTTCCTGTTTTTGCTCCTCCTGCCTGCATTCTTGACTATCGGCATTCAATATTTCAGACTTTTCGCCTTTATTTTTCTTTTGATTGACTTTCGAGATAACAGTCTTTTTTTCGGAGGTGGAAACGGAGGTTGCTTTGGGAGCGACAACATAGAGTGTATCCAATTCTTCCAGACCATTTTGCAGTATGGTTTTTCCCTCCCTGGTCACTTGAGTTGTTCCCGACCAATCGATCTGCTGCGAATCCAACGCTTCGATAAATTCGGCGACAGAAGCAAAGCGATCTTTATATTTCAGTTCCATGGCTTTTTGAATCGCCCATTCTACATGAATCGGAATCTGAGGATTCAAACGGCTGGGAGGAACCAATTCTTCTTCCAAACGGGTAGCCGATTCGATGGGCACCTCGCCTGTAAGACAATGGTAACAGGTTGCACCCAAGGCATATACATCTGTATGGGCGCCATATTTTTCTTTGCGGTTTACCGCATATTGTTCGATCGGAGAATATCCTTTTGAAAAAGTAGCGACGGTGGCCGCTTGTGTTTCAGGATTTCCATCGGTATATTGCTTGGCGATTCCAAAATCGATCAATTTTGCATTTCCGGCCTCATCAATCAAGATATTGGCAGGTTTTACGTCCAAATGGATAATATTGTGAGAATGAATATAGTGCAGTGCGTTTCCGACCTGTTTGATGATTTTCAAAGCATCATCCAATTTATATTGGCTTTCTTTTCCAATCAGGTCTTTGAGGTTCCTTCCGTCGATATATTCCATCACCATATAGGCGGTGTTGTTTTCCTCAAATACTTCGGAAACATTGACAATATTTGGATGTTCCAGTTTCAGCAGGATCGCTGCTTCTTTCTTTAATTTTTCTTTGAATTTGTCAAATAGCTCCTGGCCTTTTTCAGAGTTTACGAGTACGCGGCCGGTTTCAATATCACGCGAACAATATTCTTCAAAAAAGAATTCTTTTACTGCGACATGGTAATCGACAGTAGTGGCGCCTAAAGGCGTGGGCACTTCTATTTTCCACACTCCTTTGTATGTAATTCCAAATCCGCCCGAACCGATTTTCTTTTCAAGCGTATATTTGCCATTTTGCAGTTGAGTTCCTGCTTTTAATTCCGTCTTTTCCGCCATGCTGTTATCGGTTACCTATCTGAGTTTTACCACCCAAATCTCCTGCTGATTCCATCACTTCTGTCACTTGCTGATTGAGCGCTTTCAATTTAAAAATAGTTTTGCCGGCCGAAATCAGATCTCCATTTTTCAAATACACTTTATCGGTCGGTTTCAACATTTTTTTCATGTTATTGGCAGCAAAAATGATGGTAGTCCCATTTTTTGATTTATTATCGGAAATAATATAATCGCAAAAACCAAACTTATTGAGCGTCACTTCAACGATAAAATGCTGCCGGCCTAAGTATAAATCTTCTGTGGAAATTCCAACATCATTCTTAAAAATTCCGGACACACGACCAATCATGTTAGGTCCTAATTTCAACGAATATTCCGTTCCGTCGGCCAACCACAATTTTCCATAAGAACCGGGGTGACAATCTTCTTTCCTTTTCTCTTCCATATCTACCATTGATTTTCCATACATTACAAACTCCAAATAGCTTTGCACTGCATGCATTCTTTCTGATTTTTCAACACTTGCCAGTCGTCATGCAGTTGAACGCTGCAACAAGGGCATTTATATTTACTTTTGAATGCTACTTCTAATCCTTTTCGTTCTCTTTTTAATTTTTTATCTCCCAATGACAGCGAGTTGGTCAACGTCCCCAATATCAATGAAAACGGCATATAATACGTTTTGTCCACCACAAACGATACAACAATACAGGGTATGACAAACATCAGTGTACGCGTAAGGAAATTGTTGCGTTTCACTTTGTTTTCCATTTTTTGCTTTTGTTTTTCATTGTCTTCCCATACAAATTCCAACTCATCAAACTGCCTGATATAATTTTTATCGGCATCCATCTGAAAATCAGAATTGTATTGTTCAAAAAACGGAGCCAGGTTAATGGGATATTTATTCGCTATTTTGACACAGGAATTAATACTCAATACTGTGGTCTTGATGCGATACCCATTGTGGAAAGTTCCATTGGATGAATTCAAATCATCAATGGAGACCACACCGCCAATTACATAAATCACAGCGTGATGCGCGCTAACATCGGGTTCATTGATTACCTCGTCATTATCGTGACTACGTCCGATTGTATATTTCCGTATTTTCATACGTGTCAAATTTGAGAATTAATTGGTTGGAACTAAAATTGCCGTATAATTGTCTCGAGATAAATTTTCACATCGTTTCTTTATTTCTTCCGCCTTATCTGCATCGGGAACGGACGAATTCAATATTAATACCAGTTCGTTTGAAGATATACCTTCCAGGATACCATCGGTACACAGGAAAAAATAATCGCCCGGAATAATTTGGTTGATTGTATGAATATCCGCTTTTGAAGATTTGACAGACGCTCCCTGAATGGCCCGAAGGATTACATTTTTCATCGGATGAGATTCGGTTTCTTCTTCCGAAATGATCCCATTTTCCATCAATTCATTGACCAAAGAATGATCCCGGGTCTGATAAAGCACTTGATTTTTGCGGACATAGTATATCCTACTATCTCCAACATGAGCAATAATTGCCTGATTCGGGAATAATAAAAGTAAGGTAAGTGTTGTACCCATGCCTTTGGCTTTCGGGTGATCAACAAAATACCGGTCGAATGCCAGATCTACACTTTCTAACATTTTCTTTATGTATGTCTCATGTTCCGGGCAAGAAGAAAACGGATGTTGTTGTAAATATTCTGCAATTGTACTGCATGCAAGCTCTGAAGCTACTTCTCCTTTTTGCGCACCCCCTACTCCATCACATACCACATAAAATGCGGCATTATCATCTATCGCTCCGTAGCGGAAAGCATCTTCGTCGTTCTCTCTTAACCCTTGCCCATGAATAATTAACGGGGCAAGTTTATCCATCGTAATTTATGTATAATATAACAAAAGTGTACAAAATTAATTTTTTTTTATTAATTGGCTACAAATTTACAGATTATATATTTAAAGATTTTCTATTCTCACATCCAATTTATACACTTTCGTATCCAGTTTGGATACAAATTCACCCGGATAATCATGTTCAATCGTCAGGGTTTTATAAATTTAGGAATGTTCTTTTCTTCGGTCAGCAGCAGAGCGGTATCGATTAATGCTAAATGGGAGTATGCTTGTGGAAAATTTCCCAACTGACGTTTTGTCTCAAAATCAAGGTCTTCGCTAAATAATCCCAAATGATTGGTATAGCTTAACAATTGGTTGAAAATCTGCAGCGCTTCTTCTTTTTCTCCAATTACAAACAAAGCCCTGACAAGCCAAAAAGTACAAATGGTAAATGCAGAAGATGGAGCACCAAAATCATCATTATTCTTATATCTATACATCAATCCGTCGTGGAATAATTCTTTTTTGATATTTTTTACGGTTTTGATAAATTTTTCATCTGTCGGTTCTATAAATCCGTATTGTTCCATCAGCAGTAGAGATGCATCCAGATCTTCAGAATCATAAGCCTGGGTAAAGCTTTGTTGTTGCTCGTTCCATCCATGCAGGAAAATCTCTTTTTTAATCAGATCCGCTTCCTTTTTCCATGCTGTTTCATAATCTTTCTGGTCTAGAAATGTTGCTATTTTGATTGCCCGATCCAATGCAACCCAGCACATAATTTTAGAAAATACAAAATGTTTTTCTCGATTCCTGAATTCCCAAATGCTTTGATCGGCATTGCGCCATTCGGTGTAAACATGCCTGACAATGACCCGCACAATTTCCCACATTTCTTCCATTTCATCCAACGTGCCCGGAAAATGGAAATAATAACTATGAATAACATCCATCAAATATCCCCAGGAATCATTTTGCTTTTGATTATAAGCGGCATTTCCAACCCTAACCGGTTGGGATTTTTCATAACCCGATAAATGCAACAAAATTTCTTCGGTCAAGACACGCGAGCCGTCAATTCCATACATAATTTGGAATGTGTCTAATTTCGATTTTAAGATGGATTTGATAAATCCCATGAAATGCCTTGCTGTAGAGCGGTGTCCAAGGCTGATCAATGTTTCGATCGACATGGAAGCGTCGCGTATCCAGCAAAAACGGTAATCCCAATTGCGGGATTCGCCGATGGTTTCGGGAATACTGGTGGTGAGAGCAGCAAGTACCGCTCCCGATTGTTCATACGACATCAGTTTAAGCACCAGCAAACTTCGCGATATATTTTCATTATATTGCCGGAATTTACGGGAACGGTTATTCCAATTCAACCAATACACTTTTGTCCGTTGGTATTCGAGATACACTCTTTCGGTATCGACCGGAATCAACTTTTGGCTATATGAAAGTAACAGGAATTCTTCTTTTTCAAGCAAAATTTCTTCACTGTTCAGTATGGCATCAAAATCCAGGCTGGAATACAAATACATATTATCATTGCCATTGACAAGTGAAAATGTGCGGATAAACTCCGGGAACTTGCGATTCAGCACCGCTTCCCTGGCATAATTCATCACCGGATTGTACAGGACTTTGAAATGCGGTTTGCCTTTCAACGGCCGTATGAAACGGTATATTTCGGCAGGCATATAATGCTCATTATCAGTAGTGCGATAACGCGGCATAAAATCTAGGACTTCGAAAGAGCCTTCTTCCGACATGAATGTGGTACACAAAATGTTGGTTCCTCTGAAATATCGTTGAGATATTGTATAATCTGCTGATGCAATTATAGCAAAATTTCCGCCTTTTTCTTCATCCAAAATCTTAGAAAATACTGATGGTGAATCAAATACCGGAAAACACAGCCAATCAATACTGCCTGTTTTAGAAACTAAAGCGGCTGTTTTGCAATTACCTATAATGCCATAATCCAAACTATCCATATTACTTTCTTTTAATCAATTCTTTTAAAAATGCAATCGTTTGTCGCTGGGCCGGAATATTATATTTTGCCGCATTGGAATTTTTACCGACTTTAATCGTAATTGCATCTCCGGGTAATGCGCAAAACATTTCTTCATCGGTTACATCATCTCCCATTGCCATTACAAAATCATAATGATCATTACTCATCAACCGATTGATTTCATCTCCTTTACTGACACCGATGGGTTTGATTTCCACAATTTTATTCCCTTTCATAATCTGAAGATTATTCCGGGCGCAAGGATTAATCAAGGCATCGACCAACTGGGCAACTCTCAGTTCGGCCAACCAGGTATCCACATTTCTGTAATGCCAAACCAATGCTGTCTCTTTTATTTCCAATTTAGAATGAGGCGTTCTCTTTACCGTTCGTTGCATGATATTCAGGATTTCCGCATCCCATTCGGTTTTTTCCACTTTCTGATGCCATTTGCCGTTTTCTTTATAAAAGGCGCCGTGCTCGGCCGACAATCCTATGGGTAAATATCCAAGCCACAATTCTAATGTATGCTGGTCGCGACCACTGCTGACCACGATATAATTGCGGGCATCCTTACTCAATGTTGCCAGCAAATGCAGTAATTTAGATGTTGGACATGCACTTTTCGGGTCTTTAAAAAAAGGCATTAATGTCCCATCGTAGTCAAGAATGATCAATCGTTTTTGGGCACAATGATACTGTTTTGCAATCAGCGCGGTATTGGCCGCCCCTACTATTTTCTTCCGCAATGCATCATTCCGCGCTTTGGCATTCGACAACTCGGCAATAAAGTCTTCCGCCCATTGCTGAACGGTTTGAGAAGCTATGATTTGTTGCATGGAATGCAGCGCCGCCAACTGTTCTTTCTCCGGCATTTTCAACGCCTGAACAATTGCATTTGCTATTTCTTTGGCATTCGGATTGACAACTATAGCATCAGACAATTCAACTGCTGCGCCGGCCATTTCACTTAAGATCAGTATTCCCGGTTTATTTCTTTTAACAGCTACATATTCTTTGGCAACTAAGTTCATACCATCTCTCAATGGCGTCACCAATGCAATATCCGAAATATAAAATAATGGAATTAATTCTTCAAAATCAAATGTTCTATAAAAATAATATACCGGCCTCCATCCCGCTGTGGAATATTTCCCGTTAATATTTCCTACCGTTTTATCTATTTCATTTTTGAGGTCAATATAGGTGCTCACATGGTCACGCGACGGCGAAACGATCATGACCAGCGAGATCGTTTCTTTATATTGCGGATTACTTTCTAAAAACGTTTCAAAACCTTTCAGCCTGATCAAAATCCCTTTGCTGTAATCCAACCGGTCAACCGATAATATCAATTTTCCTTTCCCGAAATTTTTCTTCAAATCTTGCGCCTTTTTCTTCATCGACGGCTTTTGCATTGCCTGATAATATTTTTCATAATGAATCCCCATAGGAAAAGCGTTGGCATAAACCACCCGGTCGTCGAGATAGATTTCATCTAATACCGTATCTAATTTCAAGACATTAAAAGCGGCGCTGATAAAATGCCGTGCATATCCGTAAATATGGAATCCAAGTAAATCGGCTCCTAACAGGCCATTCAAAAGAGCGGCTCTCTCGGGTAAAATACGGAACAATTCATAGGAAGGAAAAGGAATGTGTAAAAAATAACCTATACTGATTTCCGGCATTTTTTCGCGAATCAGTTGAGGCAGCAGCATCAAATGATAATCGTGTATCCAAACAATATCATCGGGTTCGATGATTTCCATTACAGCATCACAAAACAGGCTATTTACTTCTTTGTATGCTTTCCAATAGCGATATTCATCGTGCATCCAGGATAAAAAATAATGACAAAGCGGCCACAGCACATCATTAGAATAGCCTTCGTAGTAGTTTTCAATTTGTTCAGGAGATAAATCGACCGGACAATATTGTTTTTCGGCTAATAAACGATAGAATTTTTCTTTTTCTTCACCTTCTTCAAGATGTAAACCCGGCCATCCGACCCAACACTGAGGCATATCCATTTCTAATGAACATAGTCCGGTTGATAACCCTCCAGGACTCGAAACCATCTTGTATTCATTATTTTCCTCAATAATTTTCAATGGCAGGCGGTTAGATACAATGATAAGTTTCATTGGCCTTTTTCTATTTACAGATTTATTTAGAAAATACCCAAATCTACTTATTTGTTGTATTAACCTTATTTAAACTTTCAAAAAAAACTTAAAATCAACAGTGAATCCGATCATCCCAAATCAATTACATACTTCTTTAATTCACTATCCTGCATAGACTTAGGGACAGACTGTTTGATGATTTCCAAAATCATATTAAGCATTGCCTGTCGTACGTATTCCTGGCTAACGACGAGCGATACTTCTCTGTAAGCCTCCATATTTTTAAAAGTACGAAGGTGATCCTGACGTTCTTCGCTCAATCCCATAGCCGACATTTCCGGGATAATGGTCATTCCTGAATTATGATCGACCACATTGATCAACGTATCAATACTTCCGGCTTCATATTTTACGGCAACATTCTTTTTGGCAGCTTGCTTCATTCTGCACAACCGTTCGATCTGTCCGCGCAGACAATGTACATTCTCCAAAAGCCAAATGGTATTAATATCTACCTGGTCCAAATCAATTTCTTTTTCATTATACGCCGCTTCTTCAGGAGAAATGTAGGCATAGAATTTTTCATAATAAACAGGATATTCGATCAATTGAGCATGATTTAATGGTCCGGCCATCAATCCGCCATCGAGCGTGCCATTCAGTAAATGTTCGATGATTTGGCTGGTGGTCTTTTCGTGCAATGTCAACTCAATCTCATTATGGCTTTCGCCTTGTTTACTCAGTAATTCGGGAACTAAATAAGGGGCGATAGTGGGAATAACGCCCAATCTAAAACTTCCTTTTACCGTTTGTCGCTCATCTTCAGCCATCGCTGCAATTTGCTTAAAATGTCGCAAGGAAATACGAGCCTGCTCTATCAATCGTCTGCCGACAACAGTCGGTTGCACGGGATGTTCCGACCGATCGAAAATCTTCACTCCCAGTTCCTCTTCCAATTTTTGGATCATCATACTCAACGTTGGCTGCGTAACGCAACATGTCTCTGCCGCTTTTGCAAAATGACGATGATTATCAACCGCCACTACATATTCTAATTGTTGTATTGTCATGAATATAGATATTATTTATACAAAGATAAAAAATATCAGTTTGATTTATATCAATAAAGCCAATAAATTTGCAGGACAAACGAAATATTCATCTCAAAAAAACTAAATGTATGGAATCAATTATCAATTCGCAACTTCCTGAATTCAAAGTTCAAGCTTATCACAATGGAAAGTTTAAAACGGTAAGCAGCAATGACGTTAAAGGTAAATGGGCTATTTTCTTTTTCTATCCGGCAGACTTCACCTTTGTCTGTCCTACAGAATTGGTCGATGTCGCAGAAAAATACGCTAAATTACAAGAAATGGGCGTAGAAGTATATTCAGTCAGTACAGACTCTCATTTTGTGCATAAAGCCTGGCATGACGCTTCCGAAAGCATCCGCAAAATCAAATATCCGATGCTGGCCGATCCTACCGGAGTGTTGAGCCGTGCATTTGGGGTGATGATTGAAGAAGAAGGCATGGCCTACCGGGGCACTTTCGTGGTGAATCCGGAGGGAAAAATTAAAATTGCAGAAATACACGACAATGGCATCGGACGTAATGCAGACGAATTGCTGAGAAAAGTAGAAGCTTCACAATTTGTAGCATCGCATCCGGGTGAAGTATGTCCTGCTAAATGGCAAAAAGGCGATCAAACCTTGAAACCGAGCATCGATTTAGTCGGAAAAATTTAATAAAGTGGAGAATGGAGAATTGAGAATGAATGAGTTGCAACATGCTCCACTCTCAATTCTCCATTCTCAACTAATTTACAATATAATACGCTTAAAATCATGTTAGATTCGGCATTAAAAGAACAGGTGAAAAATATTTTTGCAACACTAAATGCAGAATATACTCTTGACATTGCAGTGGTATCGCAACACGAACAACGGGAAGAATTGTTGTCATTATTGAACGATCTGGCAACGTGTTCAGACAAAATCCATTGTCAAATAAAAGAGGGCGATGGATTGGAATTTTCTTTATTAAAAGGAGGCGTCGATACAGGTATCAAATTTAGAGGAGTGCCTACCGGACACGAATTTACCTCTTTGCTCCTGGCCATATTAAACAGCGATGGTAAAGGAAAAAATATTCCGGACGAAACGATCTGTAATCGCGTCAAAGCATTGCAGGGAGTCATACATCTTACTACGTATGTTTCGCTCACTTGCACCAATTGTCCGGATGTGATACAAGCATTGAATTTGATGGCGATTTTAAATCCCCGGATTTCGCATGAAATGGTAGATGGAGCTATCAATCAGGCCGAAGTGGAAGCCTTGAAAATACAAGGTGTTCCGGCTGTTTTTGCTGATGGAAAATTGCTTCATTCGGGCAAAACTGATTTTGGTGAATTGCTGGCTAAATTGGAAACTTTTTACGGGACAGACACTCATCAACAGGAAACGTCCATCAAACATTATGATGTGATTGTGATCGGAGGTGGTCCCGCCGGAGTTGCTGCTGCGATTTATTCTGCAAGAAAAGGTCTGAATGTGGCCATATTAGCCGAACGATTAGGTGGACAGGTAAAAGAAACCGTAGGCATAGAAAATATGATTTCAATTCCAAAAACAACAGGCGAAGAGTTAGCTGCGGGACTGAAAACGCACATTCAACACTATGCTATCGATTTGTTGGAACACCGGCAAGTAGAAAAAATTGAAATACAAGGAAAAGATAAATATGTGTTTGCAACCGGCAATGAAATTTTTGCAGCTCCTGCGCTGATTATTGCAACCGGAGCCAGTTGGCGCAAACTAAATATTCCCGGAGAATCGGAGTATATCGGTCGGGGTGTTGCTTTTTGCCCGCATTGCGACGGACCGTTTTATCAGGGAAAACATGTTGCTGTGATTGGAGGAGGAAATTCAGGAATCGAAGCGGCCATCGACCTGGCCGGAATTTGTTTGAAAGTAACAGTATTTGAATTTTTAGATAACCTGAAAGCCGATTTGGTATTGCAAGACAAAGTTAAAACATTATCGAATGTAGAAATCTTTTTATCTTCCCAAACGGCTGAAGTACTTGGCAATGGAGAAAAAGTAACCGGAATGAAAGTAAAAAACCGAGTGACCAATGAAGAACGCACGGTTGAATTGGATGGCATCTTTGTTCAAATCGGCCTAACCGCCAATAGCTCGGTATTCAAAGACATTGTTACAATCAATCATTTGGGTGAAATTGAGGTCGATGCACATGGCCGCACCAATATTCCCGGAATTTATGCTGCCGGAGATGTTACCACAGTACCCTATAAACAAATTGTTATTGCAATGGGAGAAGGCGCCAAAGCGGCACTTTCTGCGTTTGAAGACCGGATACGGGGAGTCATCTAAACTATCGACGTGCAATATATTGAAAGACCATTAATCGTTATATTTTGGGAAATGAAGTGAAAATGTTACTTTTGTACAGATAGCTATAAACTTATGGTCGTAAACGAAAGAACATCGCGTCACGAATACATCTTACATGCGGTCAGGCAAATGATGACTGCAGCCAGAACCGCTCCCAAAGGCAAAGGAATCGATATCATCGAAATTGCTATGGTGGAAGGGGATGATGTCCGCATTTTATCAGAAAAAACATACGAAATGGGAGAACGAAATGGAATGAAATTCTTCTTACGGGATGCGTTGTGTATTCAATCGGCAGAGGCTATAGTATTAATCGGAACTCATTGCAAAACCCAAAGTCTGAACTGTGGACATTGTGGTTTTCCTCTTTGCAGCGCAAAACCGGAAGAAGTACCCTGCGCCATTAATACAATTGATGTTGGAATTGCCATTGGTTCTGCATGCGCCACAGCCGCCGATTTACGTTTAGACACAAGGGTGATGTTTTCTGTTGGATTGGCTGCGCAAGAATTAAACTGGCTCAACGGGTGCAAATGCGTATTTGCGATTCCGGTAAGCGCTTCAACTAAAAATCCATTTTTCGACAGGGTGGTACACAAGCCCGAATAAATAATTCAACCGACTGGATCACATCCTATAATATTACCCACTTCCCAGCTTTAGTGAAACCCTCATGTTTGATGACACCTTTTGAGGTTTAAAACCATTGTTGTCCGGTAAATCGGAATAAATACTGTTTCTATTTCTTAAGTTATTAGCCTGAGTTTTGGATAAAAAATCGTTTATTCAGAAAAAGTGACAGTATCAAATTCCTCAACACACTCATTGTCTATTCGTTAGTGATTGCACCTGAAACATACCGGTTTGCCGGACAACAATGATAAATCATATAATATCATCATCTAAGTTTTCACTTTCTAATATCTCTCTGCTAATCATTTCCTTCAGTTGTTTTTCTGGGAATTGAAGTTGATATTCAGCAACTCCAATCGGTTTTCTGAAATCTCGCAATGCCATTTCTACTTCTACATGGTCTCTATCGGCACATAAGATAATACCTATGGACGGATTTTCTTCCGGCATTCGCACCTGTTCATCCAATAACCCAAGATAATGATTCATTTTCCCAATATATTCAGGTTCGAATTCTCCGATTTTAAGATCAATTGCAACCAATGATTTTAATTTTCGGTGAAAGAATAGCAAATCTACAAAGTATTCCTTTTTGCCAAGAGTAAGACGATGTTGATTTCCGATAAAAGTAAAACCATGTCCAAGCTCCAATAAAAATAGTTTGATTTTCTCAACCAAACGTCTTTCTAATTCACGCTCTTTGATTGCATGAGTAGCGTTAATAAAATCAAGATTATATGTACTTTTTAGAATTTCATCGGCTTGTTCCTGTAAATGTTCGGGTAAAGCGATATTGAAATTATGTTGTTTAGGTAATACTCTACTGTTTTTGTAAGCATCTGCTTTGATGAAATTTAGAAGCACATTACGTGTCCAACCCATTTTAACAGATGATTCAACATAATATAATGCTTCATCTCGATTCTTTATTTTTTCTAAAATTTTAAGTTGATGTCCCCATGGTAAAAGTGCCACATATTGTGGCAGTTGCTCATTTTCGCCCAAAACTGCGGCAACATGTCGCAGTTTTTCGTCCGGTTCTAAAACTGCGGCAGTCTGCCGCAGTTTTTTATCTTCTTGATTATAAAGCTCATAAAAACGTTTCATATCCCATAAGTTCCGAGGAGAAAATCCGCTCATTCCCGGAAACTCACATTGAAGGTCAGCTGATAATCTATTTACTACATTGCTCCCATAACCTTTTTCTAATCCTTCAATTGATAATCGCTTTCCAATATTCCAATACATCTGTATCATTGAATTATTGATGCGATTGGCAATAACAACCCGTGTCGATTTAATTTCGGCTACGATTTGACGAAATATCTCGTTATAATTTTGAATACTAATCTCCTGATTCATAAACAAATTTCACTTTCCCACACAAAATTTACTGAAAATATTCCCCAACACTTCATCTGTAGTGATTTCTCCTCCTGTAATTTCTCCCAGATAATGCATGCATTCACGGATGTCCTGACTAAGAAAATCTCCGGAAATGCCATCATTAATACCTGATACTACCCGGTCGATGGCGCTCAGCGCCCGGGTTAATGCTTCAAAATGGTGCAAATTGGTAACAACCAAATCATTCTCTCCCAATTCAGGCAGATTGGCGGCTGCAAGTAAGGCTTTTTCAAGCTCTTCCGTATTTTTCTTAAATTTCGCAGATAAATAAATGCGAACAGCCTCTACATCCGGTAGAAATTCTTCTTCCAATATAAATTGTTCTTCTGCATCAATCTTGTCCACTTTATTGAATACAATAATTAATTTTTTACCTTGTACACGCGGCACAATCTGATCGGCAATCTTATCGATTTTTTCACTGAACTGTGTGGAATCAATCATCCAAACGACAATGGAAGCCTGTTCTATCTTCCGAAATGTTCGCTCAATACCCATCGTTTCGATTTCATCTCCGGTCTCGCGAATACCGGCCGTATCAATAAACCGAAACAAAATTCCATGGATATTCACTACATCTTCGATGACATCACGGGTCGTTCCATGTATTTCCGAAACAATCGCACGTTCTTCATTCAACAAATGATTCAACAATGTCGATTTTCCGGCATTGGTCTCTCCGACTATAGCTACCGGAATCCCATTTTTAATTGCATTGCCTGTACTGAACGAATTGGCCAATCGTCGAATAATCGATTGAATATTTTCGGCCAACACTATCAATTTATGACGATCGGCAAATTCTACGTCTTCTTCGCTAAAGTCAAGTTCTAATTCTATCAGGGAAACAAAATCGAGTAACTGACTGCGTAATTTCAACAATTCGCTGCTAAAACCTCCCCGCATTTGGTTTATAGCCAACCGGTGAGAGGCCGACGAAGCTGCTGTGATCAGATCAGCAACCGCTTCTGCCTGCGACAAATCCATTTTCCCATTCAAAAAGGCGCGCTGGGTAAATTCTCCCGCTGCTGCCAACCGGCAACCATTGGCGATAAGTAATCTCTGGATTTCCTGCTGAATATATGTAGAGCCATGACATGTGATTTCTACCGTATTTTCACCGGTAAATGAGTGGGGAGCGCGGAATGCCGCCACCAATACTTCATCGATTATTTCCTGATCTTTTTGTATCGTGCCGAATTGAAGAGTATAGGCCGGTTGATCGACAACCTTACTGCCTGATTTACCGGGAACAAAAATCCGGTCGCAATACTCGAAAGATTTTTCCCCGGAAATCCGTATCACGGCAATTCCTCCCTGGCCTGCCGGAGTGGACACTGCACAGATCGTATTTGTATCCATAATTAAAATATATTGGGTAGAATGTTATACGCGAATATACGCTATTTTCACTTATCAAAATTTAATTTAACACACATTAACACCGATATTAATTCCACATTAAGCTTTTCTTAATTCTGTAATCCTATATTTACATCTAATTTTATTTTTTATCATAAAAATCATGAAAAAATATTTTTTATTTTTGGTAGTTTCAATTACATTCTTAATGGCAGGAGCGCAACAATATTCCTCTTACAAAGGATTAGTAATGGCTGGTTATCAAGGTTGGTTTGCCGCCGAAGGTGATAATTCTCACCGGGGTTGGTATCATTACCAGGGGAAAAATGGTTTTGGTCCGGAAAATTGCACCATAGATTTATGGCCAGACATGACCGAATATACAAAAACGTACCCTTCGCCTTTCTTTTTCGCCGATGGCCGCAATGCTCCGTTATTCAGCCCTTACGATGAAGAAACTGTGGATCTTCATTTCAAATGGATGAAAGAATACGGATTGGATGGTGTATTTATGCAACGATTTATAGGAGAAGTCAAACGGCCGGCCGGAAAACGGCATTTCAACCAGGTATTGCAAAATGCCTTGAAAGCGGCAAAAAAATACAACCGGGCTATTTGCATCATGTACGACCTGAGCGGATCCAAACCGGAAGACATGGATTTGGTGGTACAGGATTGGCTGGAATTACAATCGCTTTTTGCATTGTTTGACTCCAATGAAAATCCAACTTATTTACATCATAATGGGAAACCATTACTCGCCATTTGGGGTATTGGATTTAATGACAAACGCCACTATTCGATTCAAAATACCGATTATTTAGTGGATCAAATCTCCAAAGCCGGGAATTGTGCTCTGATGTTAGGGATTCCGTATTATTGGAGATCTTGGGGAAATGATACCGAAAACGATCCTCAATTACATGCATTAATTCAAAAAGCGGATATTATCATGCCGTGGGCCGTGGGTCGATACGATTCGAAAACATACAAGAAAGTTGCCTCACAAACTTTGAAAAAGGATTTTCAATGGTGCAAACAACATCAGATCGACTATGTTCCATTGGTATTTCCCGGTTTCAGTTGGGGAAATATGAGGCAAAACAAAGCAATTATCGATCAAATTCCCCGGCTCAAAGGAGAATTCCTATGGAAACAAGTCGCCGGCGCTAAAGCAGCAGGAGCTGAAATGTTGTACGTAGCTATGTTTGATGAAATTGACGAAGGTACAGCCATCTTCAAATGCGCAACAGAAAATGAACTTCCTCTCAACGGAAATATGCGATTTGTTGGTATCGAAAATGAATTAGACAGTGATTTCTATCTTTGGTTAGTCGGTGAAGCGAAAAAGTGGATAAGCGGAAGCCAACAGTATGATTCCAAATTGCCTGAAAGGAACATTTCTAATTAAATTCTATCTAATACTTTGACAATTAAATCATCCAATGAAGATTGATAATTTGTATTCATATTGCCGGAATACCGTCCGGCAATAATCAGGCAAACAGTCATGGCTTTATGTCCCATCATAGCAGATAATCCGGACAAGGCTGCGCTTTCCATTTCGTAATTACAAATCTTCCGTCCCTGGTATTCAAAGGATTCCAAAAAAGCGTTTTGACGAGAATCAGCCAAAGGCAAACGGACATAACGACCTTGCGGCCCATAAAATCCGCTGGCCGAACAAGTTATGCCTTTGATCATATCAAATCCGATACGATCCACCAATTCTGAATTGGCCTGAACAAAGTAAGGCTTCGCCAACCGGGAATTCCATTGCGTATGTTCCACAAAGCGGGAAGACAACTCCGAATTACAAACAGATTCTCCTTGTTCGTAAAAATACATCAAACCATCCATACCCATAGAGAGTTCCGATACAACATACGAACCAATCGGACAAAATGCTTGCAAACCTCCGGATGTTCCGATACGCACCAAAGTCAATTGACGTAAAGAATCATTCACCGTCCTTGTTTTCAAATCGACATTAACCAAGGCGTCCAATTCCGTAACTACAATATCAATATTATCACAACCGATACCGTGCGATAATGCAGTAATTCGTTTTCCTTTATACATTCCTGTTATAACCCGGAATTCCCTGTTTTGCTGATCCAATTCAATGGTATCAAAATAAGCTGCTATCGCCGCTGTTCGGGAAGGGTCTCCTACCAATAACACCCGATCAGCCAACTGATCAGGTGTTATGTGTAAATGAAATACCGAATTATCATTATTGACAGGAAATTGATCGGGCGGAATAATTCTTTTCATTTTTTTTTGCTAATTTACTAAAATATATTACATTTGCGCATCTATTTAATACTACGAAGTCTGCTAATGCTAATATTTTATCGTATTATCTATATCATAGCAACACTTGTATCTCCATTTGTTCTACCAAGTGTTGTCAGAGTAAAAGACATCGGAGCGGAAGTTGTATCAACCTCTCTATTAATTGTATTATTATTAATCAACTTGCTCTTCATGCTTTTGACTTTTGTATTTTTTTATGCTTCTGAAAAACAGCATGGAAACTCTGATGAAGACACATTTTTAATTAGCTTCATTTGTATGACACTTATCGACTATGCTATTTGTTACTTATTTTAGCTTTTAGTCGGTTTACCTTGCGATGAAGAAGAGGTCGGTTTAGCGATAGTCTCCCGCATTTCGGTATCCGCCTGGATGTTTTTCATCCGGTAATAATCCATTATTCCCAAATTTCCATTCCGAAAAGCTTCGGCCATTGCTTTTGGCACTTCTGCTTCTGCTTCAATTACTTTCGCTCTCGCTTCCTGTGCTTTGGCTTTCATTTCCTGCTCGGTGGCAACAGCCATCGCCCTCCGCTCTTCAGCTTTGGCTTGAGCAATATTCTTATCTGCTTGCGCCTGATCCATTTGCAACACCGCTCCGATATTTTTACCTATATCAATATCCGCAATATCAATGGATAAGATTTCAAATGCAGTTCCGGCATCCAACCCTTTTTTTAGTACTAATTTGGAGATGGAATCAGGATTTTCCAATACGGTCTTATGGTTTTCGGACGAACCGATAGAAGACACAATACCTTCTCCTACCCGGGCTAATACAGTTTCCTCACCGGCACCTCCTACCAATTGCTTGATGTTGGTACGAACAGTTACACGAGCTTTTGCAATCAACTGAATACCATCTTTAGATACAGCGGCCACCGGAGGAGTATCAATTACTTTAGGATTAACCGACATCTGTACCGCTTGCAATACATCCCTCCCCGCCAGGTCGATTGCTGTCGCCATCTGATACGACAAATCGATGTTCGCTTTGGAAGCCGAAACTAAAGCATGAACCACTTTCTCCACATGTCCGCCCGACAAATAAAGAGATTCCAGATCGTCGCGCCGCATTTCTTTCAAACCGGCTTTATGCGCTTCGATCATCGCATTGACAATAACGGGAGGCGGCACTTTCCGTATCCGCATCAGAAATAACTGGAGAAGGGAGATGTGTACTCCCGATGCCTTTGCCGAAATCCATAAGTTGAAAGGCACATAATAGAAAAAAATAGACAGCAGGATAATCGCCGCAACGATTATAGCTACTAAAATAAATGAAGAACCCATAATTGTATATTTATTTAGAATTAAGTATCAAATCACAAGTATTAAGATGTTAGAATTAAGACATTACAACGCAAGTTCCTTTACGATTACTTGTGTAGGAAACACTTTCAAGACGGTTATAGTAACTCCTTCGTCTATAAATGTATCTAATGTTTTTGCCTCCACTACTATATCGTTTACTTTTACTTTTCCTATCGGATTTAATCGCGACAGCGTAACGCCATGGTCGCCCTGATGTATTTTAAGTATTTCTTTATCTGCGATAGTGGATTCGACATTGGTATTGAGTGCAATTTTATCCAATGCTTTGGATTTTACTAAATACAGAAAGCCGACTCCAAACAGCACAAGACCAGCTATTAATGAGATATGACCTGCCGTTGCGCTGATGCGGGCATACGCAAACCACAATCCGGCTGCTGTAAATAATACTCCGCCAATAGCAGCAAGGGTAATCCCCGGCAGAAAAAATATTTCAACCAGAATCAGTACAATACCAATAAACAGCAATATAGCAACGATAGCAATTTCAAAACCCATAGTTCACAAAATTAACAAATTATTTTTTATTGTTTTTCAAAGATTTGATCTCTGCATTCCTGGCTTTCGTTATTAATTGCTCATAATCTGTAGCCATGGCTTCTAATTTTGCTTCATTCGACAATATGGAAGCCGATACCATTTTCTTTTTCGCATTACTTCCCTTTGCATAAGTCAGCCGGTCTTCGTCCAGTTGCCTGGCCAGCAAAGATTCTTTATTCTTTAACGCTAAAGCCTGAGCATAAGTTTCCCGAGCCATTATATCCCGAAAATCATCTAAACTGTAATAGACAAGATTATCATTAATAACAAACACAAAGTCACGTTGTTCCTGTCTGGCTTCTTGTTGCAATGTTTTTTTGACATCGTTTAATAATCCATAATAATTCTGCCCCGGCTTCCATGATTCTCGAATCGATACGATCTGCGCTCTTCGTTTCAACTCCTCTCCCGGTTTATTACTGAGAATGGCTTTTTCTTCATTGGGTATAAATGTATAAATGACCACAGCACCCTGTTTCATTCTTCTATCGGTAGCAAAATAACCAATTCCGTTAAACTCATCAATCGCCAGCATATAATCGTTGTAAATCGAATTAAAAGGCATCCCAAGATGTTCCGGAATATAGTAGGTATTGTTGGACGAATTGTAGCGTGTTACAAACAAATCGTATCCTCCGATCGATTGTTCTCCCGTAGAAGCAAAGTACAGCGTTACTCCATCCGGCATTACAAAGGGATATTTTTGATCGCCACTATCTGCGCCGGGAATCTGCAACAAATTTTGCTCTGTCCATTCATCCGAATATTTCTGTTGCGAGTATAACTGCGCCGGTTGACCTTTTCCGGAATACAAAGAATAGTAACGTTTATCGCGCAACTGATTTTCATAGAATACCGAACCGTCCTCCCGGTAACCTAAACTACCGGATGTATTGCTCAAGTGATAAGCATCTAAAAAATCGGCTTTATCAACGATCACGCTATCGATAATCTGAATATCTTCGCAAAATTTCAACATCCGGTCGGCGTTTTTCGTCTGATTCATGCATTTTTCCACCCGCAATTTCTCGACTCCCTGATTGGGTTTCAATAAGTTCAAATAAGCTTCATACACCGATACTGCCTCTGCAAAATTATACTGCATATAATATAATTCAGCCAATTCGGGATACGCTTCCACTTTCTTTTTAGTATAAGCCATGCGCAGGTATTTCTCCGAATTTTTCAAATCGCCGGTTTCTTTCAGGCATATTCCATAATACAGATTATATTCCGCATTGTTAGGTGTTTTCTTTACTTGTTGCTCATAGTACGGCTTTACCTGAGCATATTTTCCGGCATCATAAAGTTTTTTGGCTTCAACGGGTGTTTGTGTCGATGCCTCAAGGCAACAGACCAAAAACAACAGTAAACCTATCAAACGTTTCATTCTTTCGTTCATTAAAATTTCAAATCCAAAGGTAACAAGATATTTGAAATATTACCGATTCTTAAAAAAGTTTTTTCAAAAAGCTATATCTTTGTATCAAATTTCATAATATGGATTTCTCTTTTGTATCGTTGGACGGTTTATTGCAAAAATTGATTGACGCAGGAATCAGTTTTGGAGGAAAATTAGTAGTAGCTATCGTTGTCTATTGGGTAGGAAAAAAATTAATAAATATAGTCAACCGGATTATAAAGAAGTTCTTTGATAAAAAAGAGTTTGAACCTTCGGTAGAAAGTTTTCTGATGAGCTTGATTAAAATCAGTCTCATGGCGACTCTCATTATTGTGATCATCAATATATTGGGAATCAATAACAGCTCTTTTGTCGCGTTGTTGGCCTCAGCCGGAGTGGCAATCGGTATGGCATTGAGCGGTACTTTGCAAAATTTCGCGGGAGGAGTGATGATTCTCCTTTTCAAACCTTACCGGGTTGGCGATTTTATAGAAGCGCTCAACCAGTCAGGCACTGTGAAGGAAATTCAAATTTTTAATACTATTTTGACAACTCCAGACAATAAAACGATCATTATTCCCAATGGAGGTCTTTCGACCGGGGTAATCATGAACTACTCTCATCAGACCAACCGCCGTGTGGAACTGATTATCGGAATTGCGTACGGGCAAGATTATGACCGCGCTAAAAGGCACGTTGAGCGGATTATCCATGAAGACCGGCGGATATTGCAGGAACCGGAGCCTTTTGTTGCGTTGCATAAATTGAACCAAAGTTCTGTTGATATTGTGATTCGTATATGGACTGCAAAAGAAGACTACTGGAATGTGTATTTTGATCTGAATGAAAAAGTGTACAAAATTTTTGCGGAAGAGAATATCGAAATTCCATTTCCTCAAATGACGATACACATGGCTAAAGGTAATTAAAATTGAATTTTGCGCTTATACAAAAACATGGCTTATTCTGCGGTTTTTCAAATTGATCTGGATCAAATTATTAAAACGAAAGCATTGGGGCGAAAGGTTCCTCAATGGTTAATCAACGGATTATCCAAGTTGATTTGCCAGGATCAGCTCAATATTTTCCTGCGGGGTAACGGTCTGGAAACCGGTGTAAAAACGATGCAAAATGCGGTCGCTTATTTTGACATCAAGTTGCAATTGGAAGGTGATGAAAATATTCCTGAGAATGATCAAAAATTTATTTTTGCATCCAATCATCCGCTCGGAGGACTCGATGGAATCTGTCTTTCCGCCATTCTTGGAGAAAAATACAATGGGAATATCAAATACCTGGTAAATGATTTATTGTATTTCATTCAACCCCTGCAACCAATCTTCGTTCCGATCAACAAACATGGAGGCCAGGCAAAAGCAGGCGTGCAAGCCATTAATGACGCTTTTATTTCCGACAACCAAATTATTACCTTTCCGGCCGGATTGTGCTCTCGCAGACAAAACGGAAAAATTGGCGATCCGGAATGGAAAAAAATGTTCATTATCAAATCAATAGAGTATAAACGCGATATTATTCCGGTTTATTTCAAAGCGCGCAATTCCAATTTCTTTTACCGGTTAGCTAATTTTAGAAAATTTTTCAATATAAAATTTAATTTAGAAATGTTATTTTTGCCCCGTGAAATGTTCAAAGCCAAAGGTTCGACGTTCACAATCCGGTTTGGCAAACCAATTCGCTGGCAAACTTTCGATTCTTCAAAATCGCCACAAGAGTGGGCAGACGAGGTAAAAAAAATTGTTTACCAAATGGAAACAAATTTTAAATGTTGATGTATGGAAGAGATTATTCCCAAAGTGGACAGGAATCGTATTAAAGCGGAATTAACGAAAGATAAATTACTGCGGAAAACGAATAAGTCGGGAAACGAAATTTATATTTTCACTGCGCACAATGCTCCTAACCTGATGCAAGAAGTAGGTCGGCAGCGCGAAGTAGCATTCCGCTATTATGGAGGCGGTACAGGATTACCGTGCGATATCGATCATTTCGATACAATGGAAAATCCATACCGGCAATTGATCGTTTGGGATCCGGAAGAAGAGGAAATTCTGGGAGGATACCGATTTTTATGCGGAAATGAAGTCATTGTGAACGAAGAGGGACAACCCTCCAACCTGGCGACAAGCGAATTGTTTTATTTCTCCAAACAATTTATCAGGGAATACCTTCCCCGCACTGTCGAATTGGGGCGGTCGTATGTCTCGCTGGATTATCAATCTTCTAAAGCCGGAGCCAAAGGACTGTTTGCCCTCGATAATCTGTGGGACGGTTTAGGCGCTCTTTCCGTCGTTGATCCGTCACTGCAATATTATTTCGGAAAAGTAACGATGTACAATACTTACAATGCCGAAGCTCGCAACATGATCCTGTTTTTCCTGAATAAATATTTTGCCGATCACAACGACTTGGTGTATCCCATTCTTTCGCTGGAAACCCATACGGATTACAATCACATGAATGAGATTTTTAGCGGAAGGAATTACAAAGAAGATTATAAAATTCTGAACACCGAAGTTCGCAAATTCGGCATCAATATTCCACCTTTGGTAAGCGCTTACATGAGTTTGTCGCCGAGTATGAAAGTATTCGGAACGGCTATTAACGACACTTTTGGCGATGTGGAAGAAACCGGCATTTTAATCGACTTCGAAGAAATTTTCGAAGAAAAGAAACTGCGTCACATCGAATCATTCATCCAGGAAAGACCAACCCAACGCATCCTGGACAGAATTCGCCAGATGATCAAACGGACTCCGCCCAACGAAAATTTATAGTTTGCGCTTGTATTCGTTGGCTACAGCCTCCAACTGACCATACCAACCGGCTCCGAATTTACGGATCAACGGTTCTTTCAGAAATTGATATACAGGAAGTTGTGCTGCATTTCCACATTCAACAGCAGACCGGCAGACCGACCATTTATGATAGTTGACCGCGAGAAAATTTTTATATTTAGCAACACGAATCGGATATAAATGACAGGACACGGGTTTGTAAAAATCATTTTTCCCCATCCGGTACGCTTTTTCCAAAGCACATTTACACACGCCGTTTTCATCATAGCAGGTAAATACGCAATCTTTTCCGTTGACAATGGAGGTGACATATTCTCCATCTTCGTCTAAATAAACGACGCCTTGCCGATCGATCACTTGTCGTGCTTTTTCTGACAAATCATCCCATACCAAAGGCAATGCAGCTTCCAACAAAGAGACTTCTTCCCGTTCCACCGGCGCTCCGGCATCGCCTTCTACACAGCAAATACCTTTACAGGCAGCCAAATTACACAAGAACATGGATTCTAAGATATCAAAACTGACTATCGTATTTTCGATCTGTATCATTGTACTTTTTTAATCATGGGCTAATTCCATTCCCCGATATGTTTCGTCAAATGCACCCCGATCATAAACCTTATGACCATTCACAAACGTTGTTACCACCCGACTTGAAAATGACAGTCCTTCCAAAGGCGACCATCCGCATTTATATAAAAGATTTTCTTTAGAAACCGTCCATGATTGATTCGGATTTACCAACACCAAATCCGCATAATATCCGGAACAGATATATCCGCGATTTTTTAACCGGAATAAATCTGCCGGGGCATGGCACATTTTAGTCACCACTAATTCCGGAGTAAATACTCCTTGTTTGCATAATTCCAACATGGCAACTAACGAATGTTGTACCATAGGACCACCGGAAGCGGCTTCAAGACACGAGCCCTGTTTTTCTGCCGGAGTATGTGGTGCATGGTCAGTAGCAACAATATCCAATCGATTATCTTTCAAGGCTTTTCGCAGGGCTTCCCGATCGGAGACCTGTTTGATTGCCGGATTCCATTTGATCCGCGTACCGTATTGAAGATAATCTTCATCGCTAAACCATAAATGATGTACACAAACTTCGCCTGTAATCCGTTTATCTTTTAAAGGAGCATTGCTTAATAACGATATTTCTTTTCCTGTTGACAAATGAAAAAGATGCAACCGGGAATTATATTTGGAAGCCAATGCAACAGCTTCTGAAGACGAGGCATAGCATGCTTCCTCACTTCGTATTTTAGAGTGGTAAGATACATCCAACTGATTGCCGAATTTTTCCGTATAATAAGCAATATTTTGCCTGATGATCGCTTCGCTTTCGCAATGAGTTGCAATAATCATGTCTATTTCACGAAACAGCGATTCCAGCATCGTTTTGTTATCAACAAGCATATTGCCGGTAGAAGAACCCATAAATACTTTAACTGCTGTTGCACGCCGGGCGCCCTCTTTTTTTAGTTCAGCCAAATTATCATTCGTTGCGCCAATAAAAAAACTGTAATTGGCTAATGATTTTTCGGAGGCGAGATCAAATTTGTAATTCAGGGCGTCGATCGTTGTCGTTTGCGGCATAGTATTGGGCATATCCATAAATGAAGTCACGCCGCCTGCTACTGCCGCCCGCGATTCGCTGTGAATATCGCCTTTATGAGTCAATCCCGGTTCCCGGAAATGAACCTGATCGTCAATGGCGCCGGGCAACAGCCACAGTCCTTCAGCATTGATAATCTCGGCTTGTTGCAAAACCTGCTCAGGTACTTCATGGGGATAAATCGCAGAAATAGTATTGCCTTCAATAGCGACTGAACCACAAAATCGCTGGCCTTCATTAATTATTTGAGCATTCTGTATTAAAATCATCGGGCTTCAAATTTGACATAACCACACTTTCGTACCACATCTCTTTCTGTATAACCTCCAATCAACTGGCAAACTACATAACTTTTACATTGTAATGGTTTAGATAGCATTTCATTTTTCAACTCAAAAGTATAATGAGGTTTATAGTTTTTTGAAGAGATCATTGCAATATAAAAAAATTGTTCTTCTTCAAAAAGATCATCATTGGATATTACAATCGCCATGTGAGGTTTGGTTTTACCATCGGGAAACAAAAAATTCACTTCCACGATTTCTCGTTGATGGATCATCTGTTAAAGGTATTTCTCAATTTGAGTCAACATAGCTCTTTTTGAGTTGGTTAAAAATAATTCTTTTTCTTCCTCTTCTTGTTGTTTGTATTTCTTTCGGTTTTTCACGTCCTTGATAACCTCAATAGCTTTCACTCCCGGTAAAGCAGAAAGCATCTCTTTCAATTTTGAAAAAGGCAAATTATCATCTATTGTTATTCGTACCGTAGTCATTGCTATCTTGATTTTACTTACAAAAATAATACAAATTTCATTAGGAACAGATTATTTCTTCTGCGGATATTTCTTAAAAAAACTACTCCATTTCATTTGAATCACCCCCAGCAACGCTTCTCCGAAAATTCCGCCACTCATCTTAGACGAACCGTCCACACGATTGATAAAAATAATCGGAATCTCTTTCAATGTAAAACCGCATTTATAGGCGGTAAATTTCATTTCAATCTGAAATCCGTATCCTTTAAAACGAATTTTATCTAAGTTTATGGTTTCCAAGACTTCCCGGCGATAACATACAAAACCGGCAGTTGTATCCGCAATTTTCATACGTGAAATCAAGCGTACATACTGAGAGGCGCAATAGGACATCAATACTCTCGAAAGCGGCCAGTTCACAACATTTACTCCCGAAATATAGCGCGAACCGATAGCTAAATCCACACCTCCTTCTGCACAAGCCGCATGTAAACGGAGTAAATCTTCCGGATTGTGAGAAAAATCGGCATCCATTTCAAAAATATACGGATAGCTTCGCTGAATCGCCCACTTAAAGCCACAAATATAGGCCGTACCCAAACCTTGCTTCTTCTCCCGCTCAATCAAATAAAGCTGCTCCGGAAATTCGGATTGTAAGGATTTAACGATGGCTCCGGTACCATCCGGAGAACCGTCGTCAATAACAAGCAGATCAAAAGAGTGTTGCAATGAAAAAACTTTCCGGATCATCTTTTCGATGTTCTCTTTTTCGTTATAAGTGGGAATTAATACAACACTGTCACTCATTAAAATATAATCATTTTTAGCATTCAAAGATACGTCATATTTGTTTATATTCGTTACTTTTGCACAAAATTTAAGACATTGCAAGCATCGGATTTACATTTATTATATAATCAGCACCCTTTTGTCAAAGCAAGCCTCGTTGTTCTAAACGAACGTAAACAACAACTTTATCTGTCGGGACTAATTGGTTCTTCCAAAAGCCTGGTTATAACCGCTTTATTTGAACAGACCAAACGCAATATTCTTTGCATTGTGAACGATCTGGAAGAAGCGGGATATTTCTATCATGATTGTTGCCAGATTTTAGGCGACGATCATGTATTATTTTTCCCTTCCGCTTTTAAGCGTAATATACGTTACGGACAACGTGATGCTGCCAATGATATTTTGCGCACGGAAGTATTGGGCAAACTCAATACGTCTTCCAACAATCCATACCTCATCGTTTCTTATCCGGAAGCGCTGGCTGAAAAAGTCGTTTCAGGCAAAAATCTGAAAAATAACACATTAACTATTAGCGTTAATGAAAAAATTGACAGCACTTTTGTTTCCGACATATTGGACTCATACGGTTTTGAATATGTTGATTATGTATATGAACCCGGGCAATATGCTATAAGAGGATCGATTATCGACGTTTTTTCCTATTCTTGCGAATTACCGTTTCGTATCGATTTTTTCGGCGATGAAGTGGAAAGCATTCGTAGTTTTGATGTGGAAACTCAACTTTCTAAAGAAAAATTGCAGCAAATTCAAATTATTTCCACTCAAAAAGATCTTTCCGAAACCAACTTGTTTTCTTATCTGGATCAAGATACCTTGTTGATGTTCCAGCATGAAGAATGGGCTTACGAAAAAATAGACGCAACCTGGAATGAAGAACCGATCGTCGCAAATGAAGAGACTTTTCCATCGCTGGAAACAATCCGGCTCCTGCTCACTCCGGCCGATGAAATCAGGAAAGCCGCCGGCAATTATTTCCGTATCGGACTCAACAGGCCTTCATCGGCAATTGCTCTGCATTCGAATAATGCTGTGATCGAATTTTCTACAGAGCCTCAACCTTCTTTTCATAAGAATTTTGATTTGGTTGCGCAATCATTTCAAGAGCTGCAAGCCAAAAATTACCGGTTATTCATTCTGAGCGACAGCGAAAAACAAATCAAACGCATCCAGTCTATTTTTGAAGACAGGGAGGATAATATTTCGTTCACTCCTATATTGCACACATTACATGAAGGATTTACAGACCATGCGCTGAAATCCTGCTTTTTTACCGATCACCAGCTTTTTGATCGTTTTCACAAATACAATCTCAAATCAGACCGGGCGCGCTCGGGAAAAGTAGCATTATCCCTCAAAGAATTACAAGAATTTAAACAAGGCGACTATGTGGTGCATGTCGATCATGGCATCGGTAAATTCGGCGGATTAATCCGCACTCCAATGAATGACAAAATGCAGGAAGTCATCAAATTAACTTTCCTGAACGACGATATTGTTTTTGTCAGTATTCATTCATTGCATAAAATTTCCAAATACAGAGGGAAAGACGGTGAACCGCCACGACTGAACAAAATCGGTTCACCGGCCTGGGACAATCTGAAAAACAAAACCAAGAAAAAGGTCAAAGATATTGCGCAAGACTTGATCCGGCTCTATTCCAGGCGCCGACAGGAAAAAGGTTTTGCCTTTTCGCCCGATACTTACCTGCAACGTGAACTGGAAGCTTCCTTTCTGTACGAAGACACTCCCGATCAGGAAAAAGCAACAATCGAGGTAAAACGGGACATGGAGAATGTCCGTCCGATGGATCGGCTGGTTTGCGGCGATGTTGGTTTCGGTAAAACAGAAGTGGCAATTCGTGCCGCATTTAAAGCTGTGACAGACGGGAAGCAAGTGGCGGTCTTGGTACCAACCACGCTCCTCGCCTATCAGCATTACAAAACTTTCCGCGAACGATTGGCCGACTTTCCTTGTTCGATTGATTATATTTCCCGCGCCAGGAAAACCAGTGATGCTAAAGAAATGCTGGAAAAATTAAAATCAGGGAAATTAGACATTATCATTGGAACACATCGATTAGTCAGCAATGACGTACAGTTCAAAGATCTGGGATTACTGATTATTGACGAAGAGCAAAAATTCGGAGTAAGTATCAAAGAAAAATTGAAACAGCTCAAAAGTAATGTAGATACGCTTACACTTACTGCCACACCAATTCCCCGTACGTTACAATTCAGTTTAATGGGAGCGCGCGACTTGTCGTCAATCACGACTCCCCCACCCAACCGTTATCCGATACAAACCGAAATCCATCGTTTCGGAGGCGATATTATCCGGGAAGCTATCGGGTTTGAAATGAGCCGCAACGGACAGGTTTTCGTCATTAATAATCGGGTACACACCATTCTTGAATTGGAGAAATTAGTGAAACGGGAAGTCCCCGATGCGCGAATTGCTGTCGGACATGGACAAATGGATCCGCACAAACTGGAAGAAATTATTTCTGATTTTGCCAATTATGAATACGATGTACTAATTGCCACCACCATCATAGAAAACGGAATCGACATTCCCAATGCCAATACGATTATTATCAATAATGCCGATCATTTCGGCTTGAGCGAACTGCACCAGCTCAGAGGACGTGTGGGACGAAGCAACCGGAAAGCATTCTGCTATCTGTTGGCTCCTCCGTTGCATACATTAAGCCAGGAAGCCCGAAGAAGACTACAGGCTATTGAAAATTTTGCAGAATTAGGCAGTGGTATTCACATTGCGATGCAAGATTTGGATATTCGTGGCGCCGGCAATATGCTTGGAGCGGAGCAAAGCGGTTTTATTGCCGATTTGGGATACGAAACATATCAAAAAATTCTGGACGAAGCGGTGCAGGAATTGAAAAATGAAGAATTTGCCGAATTGTATAAAGATGAAAACCAGATTGATACCGGCGAACATTATGTACTCGAAACAACAATCGAAAGCGATTTGGAGTTGCTGTTTCCAGCCCTGTATATTCCCAACGACTCTGAGCGAATTGCCATCTATCGCGAATTAGACAGTCTGGAAGAAGAAAGCGAAATGTTAAAATTTACTGCAAAATTAGAAGACCGGTTTGGAAAAATACCGCCACAAGGCGAAGAATTAATTCGTATTGTCCGGCTGAAACGGATGGCAAAAAAATTAGGAATGGAAAAGATCGTTCTCAAACAGGGCAAAATGACGATCTTTTTGGTCAACAATACCGACTCTCCTTATTATCAAAGTAATGCTTTTGACAAATTGCTGGCTTATGTGCAGCAACATTACAAAAAATGCCAGTTGCAGGAGAAAAACAACCGGCGCTCGGTCATTATTCAAGCGGTGCCGAATGTGGAAAGGGCATGTGGGATTTTGGAAGAAGTCGGAGGATAAAAAGACACTTAGTTTTTTAAGTAAAAAACATACCTGCTAACAGGAAAGAGACACTGCTGTTCATAAGTATGGGGTTGTAAAATTTGCAAATAACGCATACCTGTCATATTGTAATCGGACACAGTAAAAGGAATAACTAATATTTTCTGATTCATAAATATCAGTTCAATCCGGTAATTTCCTGGACGCCAATAATCTTCCCGATTTTCTCCAAAAGCACAAGCTACCATAAACAAATCGTCACCCTCCAGTTCTGTAAACCCATTAGCAATACACGTTTCGATCAGTTCTCCATTACTATCAAATAAAGAGACAAAAAATTCATAGAACCAATCATTAAATAGGCTTTTGCCATGCAATACAAATTCCAAGCGGGAAAGCGACCGGATATCCATCACTACATGTGATGTTCTTTCCTCCAGGGTATTTCCGGGACAAATAATCACATCCCGTATTCGAAAACAATCGGTATATGCTTCCGGCATCTTATACACAAAAAACGCCTCATCTTCTATTCGCTTATTATTGAAAACAACACCCACTTTATAAGGTAAAAGTTCCATTTCTGTAATATTTTCAAAAAACACTGTTGAAAGTTGCTCTTTTTCATCTTTAGATAAACAGACTTCGATTTTTTTGCGTTCTATTTCACGTTTATAACGAAACAAAACGACCAGGAATTCCAACTGATCATTTTTCTCGCCACAGAATGGATTCTGTATCAACACATCCACATACAACCGGCTAAACTCACCGGTGCGAAAAACCTGACGATATTTTATATCTTTCCGGGTAAATGGTTGCGTGTCTGTGTATATCTTTATTGATTTGATAATGGAAGAAGACATATTGTTTGATCATCTAATTGAAACAACAAATTTAGAAAATTCTGGTGATTTCATGTGCTATTTTTCGCTTCGGCTGATAAATCGTTTTAGTATAACAATCCACACACACTGTATAATATACAAGCGAATCTTCTTTTTTATCAATCAATTTTTCTGTTTTTGCTTGTGTTTCTTCCAATTGCTGTACTGTAAACAAACATTCAAAAACACTGTAATTGACTCTTACTCCATATTTTTCTAATAATTTGGAAACTTTCGCCCTGCATCGATCATTTTTAATATCATAGGCAACCACACAGAATATCCTTTTTGCTTTCACCATTTTGCTAAATACGGTTTATATGATTTACTCTCTCCTGACACATATTGTGCTAATTCTTTAGCTTGCAGGCGAAAGACATGTAAAAATTTCGTTTCTTCCCCCCGATATTTTTCATATCGATTCATCCGTTCAAAAACATTTTGAAGCAATAATTTTTTTGTCTGTTCATTCAACAAATGTTTATCCATAGAAAGTGGTTCTCCTTTCTGAATTAAACTGATTACTACCCGGTCCACTGTTTGGCTCCGAAAAAGTTCAACCAAATCATACACTAAAGTTGGTTTGCCTGCTTGACAGGCATGCAAAATGCCAATAGAAGGATTGAGTTTTACAGATAAAATGGCTTGCCAAACTCGTGCATACAACAACGCATAGCCATAGTTCAATAAAGAATTGAACAAATCTGTAGCACCTTTACGTTCACGGGATTCAAAGCTCACTCCGTCATCTTGCAGTAATTGCCTGACGTACGCCCAATAGGCATTGGCTCCGACAGCTTCATAACCCATTAGTATCTCAGCATAATTTTCATTATTAAAATCATTTTTTTTGATTTTCAATAACAAATGATTCATCGTGGTTTCAAGATATTCATATTTTGCTTGCAACAAGAAATCTTCTTTATGGTATTTGTTATAGTATTTGGCCAAGCTGATCTGATTTTTAAGCTTTCCTTCAATTATACGTGATGCCAGGTAGCTTTTTTGCCCTGGTGATAATAAAGCTTGTTTTTGCCATAAACTTTGTTCTACGAAAACAGGGGAAAGTATGGAAGCATATAATTTTCCCGACTGATCGAAAAAATCAATGGGAATGTGATTATCACAACAATACCTGACAGCATCAGTTGAAAAACTAACTCCACGGGAAATGACTGTAATATGTTCTAATGTTGATGTCGGCGCTTTGTTTAATAATTTTCCACCGGTTTTGACCGTAATACCCCCGTTATTTTTTCCAATGAAACAACCAATAGTCGCTACCACTAATTCGGCTCCCTCCCCTTCTCGTTTTCGGTATTCCCGTTTTTTGCTTTCGATTAATCGTTTGACTTCCGGAGATTTTGAGTTGGCTTTTCCTGCGTGACTCTGTTTTTGTTGCAGATAATGAGCAATCCACTCTTCCAATTGATTTTTCCGATTTATTTCTGCGTCCTGCGAAAACAGAGGAAGCGGGAATAAGGCTTTTTGCAGTATTGTTTTATTTGGGAATTGTATAAACTCTTTGGAAATCAGGCTTTTTACTTTTTCTTTTAAAATTTCATCCAATGGAGTCAATAATTCCTGAGGTAGCAATTTGGCATAGTAATGCCTGATTCCATTGAGCGTTTCTAAGCTTTTAGCTGTAAATGCACCCTTATGAAATTCAATGGATTGGATGCGCTCCCGCAATTTTGCTTTTTTCTCTTCTGAAATACGGATTCCTTTATCATTAACAAATACGCCCAAGAATTCCACACCTTGGCTTTTCTCACAAATAATGGGTTCATTGAGCCGGAGTAACAATCGCGTTTTCAGGAATTCCGAAGTTTTGTCGAACAGGTCTTCGGCATGACCTTTATTTTCGCAAATAATCAAGAAATCGTCGGCATACCGGATATACGATTCGGTTTTGCTTGTTACAAACTGGTCGAACGGATGCAGGTAAAAGTTGGCCAATAAAGGGGATAAAACGGCTCCTTGTGGCACACCTTGAGAATTGGCTGTCCATTTCAATTGTTTACTTACAATGCCCATTTTTACAGATAATTCAATCAGCCGAATGATTTCATCCTCTTTTATAATAGATTTAATCCGGTTGAATAAAATATCGTGGTTGATGGTATCAAAATAGTCGTCAATGTCTAACTGAACAATCCATGAATTTTTCTTCTTAACGATTTCGCTCATTACCCGTCGAATGGCTTTGGTATGTCCTTTATCCGGACGGTAAGCGTAGCTGTTATTCAAAAATTGTCGTTCAAAACGCGGTTCAATTAAATTTTTGATGGCTTGTTGCACGATTTTGTCTTTAATACTGAGCAGTCCGAGTTTGCGCTTTTCAGTTTCATTTTTGGGAATCTCAATCCGCAAATAGGGTTCCGGATTCCATGTTTTGCTTTCCAATTCTCCCAATAAATTATCTAGATGATTCTTTATATCAGCTTCAAATTGGAAAACGGAAAAGCCATCAATCCCGCCGGCGGAGTTTTTGGATTTCACCAATTTCCAAGCTGTATGCAGGCAACTAACAGAGCATAAGGTATTAAACAAGGTTGACATAAGTATTAATTATTATGAATTACAACATACAGAATTGTATTGATTTGATAATTAGCGATTAATGCTATTTTGAACAAATTTCAACAGGATAAAATATGGCTTCCGCCAATCCGGAAAGAATCAATATTTAATTCAATATCGCTTAGTTAAGATGATGAATCGAAATACAATAATGCCACAGAGTAACTTAGCCTTATTAACCAGCGATTTTAATCGCTGGACAAAATCAAGCTGCATCGCAGCGTAGCAGATGTCAAGCTGCGTTGCGACGCAACTAAGCGGATGAACCGATCTCATTCCAGTGGTTAAAACCACTGGTTATGAAGCCAATGTTGCTATGCGACAATTCTTACTAAACGACATTGATATTTAATTTGCACAACAACGAAAAAATGTTTCTACTTCAATGCCGCTCTCGCAGCAACGGAAAGAATCATTTGTAGCATCTATCTCTCTGCTTGCAGGAGACGGTTATGTCTCAATGCCGCTCTCGCAGCAACGGAAAGAATCGACCGCTCAGCGTGGTTTCGTTGTAGAAGCAACGTTCGTGTCTCAATGCCGCTCTCGCAGCAACGGAAAGAATCAATTAAACTTTATAAAACGTATGAAAATGAACATGTCTCAATGCCGCTCTCGCAGCAACGGAAAGAATCGCCCTTATCAGCTTGCTTAATTCTGAAGATATGGGTCTCAATGCCGCTCTCGCAGCAACGGAAAGAATCTTTCCAAAGTAGAAGAGGACGGCAAAGAAAACAAGTCTCAATGCCGCTATCGCAGAAAAGGACAGAATCAAAACAAAAAACAAATATAAAATTCAAAAGTAATTGTCTCAATGCCGCTCTCGCAGCAACGGAAAGAATCTATAAAAATTACAATCATGAAATCAAATATTATATGTCTCAATGCCGCTCTCGCAGCAACGGAAAGAATCATGAGTTTTGAATTCGACTTAACAAAAACTTATAGCGTCTCAATGCCGCTCTCGCAGCAACGGAAAGAATCTGACAATGGATTTATACGCTTTAGGCATCGTTTGTCTCAATGCCGCTCTCGCAGCAACGGAAAGAATCAACAAAGTTAGTATTTTCGTACATAAAACAGTAATATGTCTCAATGCCGCTCTCGCAGCAACGGAAAGAATCTATATAGCAAAGGTAAAAAGAGCAACCGGATTGGAGTCTCAATGCCGCTCTCGCAGCAACGGAAAGAATCAACTTCTATATCAATAAAATATAAAATTTGCTTCTTTCACTTCTTAATCAATACACTTTCTGTCTCAATCTTTTAGGTTCTTTCCGCAAAATTTTCGCAAATGTAGCAATTTTTTCCTCATTGTGAATGCTAAATTGCAACATTATTCTTTTTTATCGTTTAATTATCAGCCAATTATAGAATAAAAAAACTTCGCAAATCAATTACAAAGAATACTCATCACATAGATTTGCGAAAATCCTCTTTTCAACAAGACGGATAATTCGCTAATTATCAAAACAATACGTCAAAGAACTTTTTTATTAAATTCAATTAAATTTCGCAAATCATTTTGCTCAAAACCTGTTTTGATAGACTTGCGAAAATTTTAGGTCAATACAAAAATGAGCAAACAACAATAATTAACTCAAAATAAGCAAATTCACAAAATCACAAATTTTCGCAACTGTTTTCAAGGCATTTCAACAATTTATATTAAACTGCACCTCCATTATCAGTAATACGAAATATTTCACTTCTAATCCAAAAAAATTGAAATATAAATCAATCAGTTAACTCTGAAAAAATATCTTTAATTTCAAATATATCTAATGCTTTTACTTGCAATTTCTTAGAATCTTGCTCCATATAACAATATTGTCGTTCTCCCTTTATGGAATTGAGGGCTAATGCGATGGATATATATTTTGTTCCCGGTGTTAAGTTGAAAAGTAAGTTTTTATCCCTTTCCCCTGCTTCTGTCAGCTTATTTATGATTGAGGCAATAACATCATACATGCCTTTTAAATCATTATAATTACATAAATGGCATTCTATAACAATATTTTGAGATTGATAATTAGCAAGCTGTCCAATGATTGAATTGAAATAAATTTTCAAATTTTCTTTATGTTCCCAAAGAATACTGCCCAATGGTAATTCAGTTGAATTTTTCAATTCACTTTTTGTAGATTTATCAATAAAAATGATCAACTTTTCGATGTTTCCAAATTCTTCAAACGGCTTAATGAGCGGAGCTATGTTGGCTTCTCCTAAATTGCTTATGCCTGTGAGTAAAACAGAGGGGTGTCCATTCTGTCTTTTTTCAGAATTTGGTTTTGTAAAAACAACTATAATTAAGCCTGAAATGAAAATTAGCGGATGCATGAAATTGGCTTCATCTTTCACCCATTCGAAAATAGAGTCTGAAATCCATGATACATGCAGTAGGAAGTATAAGACAAAAAGTAAATCAAGAACATTTCCTGAAATTGTATTTTTGATTAAGGTTTTGAGTACGTCTTTTAATTTCCCTTTATTGAAAAGGAGTCTTTCAAAATTTAACACAACAGAAACTAACAATAACAAAATCAAAGAATAAAACAAAATACTTTTCCCAATTGCTTCGCCTTTCAGCAAATAGTGGTCGCACAACAATTCTAATCCCAAAACAGATAGGAGTGAGATACTTCCTAATAACGTTGTTTTTCGAGTGTTCATTTTTTATCGCTTTATTAATTTGTAATCCCGAAATTGTCTGAATTCATAATGAACTATTTTTTTCCCTTTTTTCTCTGTTACATTTCTGATTGATGTTGTAGTTACACAACGATAACCTTCGTTTAACAATAATTGAATGATGAGAAAACAAAAATTTAGTTCGCCGGTCACAAAAATTGCTCCATCTGAAGGGTTTGACAGAATCTGTTTGCATTTTTCCACATATTCTCGAGCTTTTTCCTCCAATTCATCTTCATTTAGTTCCGGCTCTATAGCAGGAAAAGGCAAATCTTTTATTTCTCCAAATTCAGATAAAGCCGCCTGGATCTGCTTTTCTTCCCATTTTTCGGCATAGGGATGGTGGTTGGATAGGTTGATCAGCATAATTTTACCAATTGATTTGTTCTTGTGTATAATTCTTTTAATTTATTTTCGAATTCAGAACCGGATTTAGCATTTGATTTTACTCCCGCATGATTAATATCATTCCGGTACTCTGTTGTGTCTTTATACAATTCTGCCCATTTTTTTATTTGAGGAATTTCATTTAATAGTGATTCTAAATCATCTTTTTCATCACTTCTGAGTTTATCAAATTTGTGATAATTGAAACTACCTTTGAATTGATGCTGCAAATATCCGGAAACGAACTCCCTTTTTCCGGTATCTTTACAATCATTGTTAAGCAGATATGAAATTATTCCTTCTTGCAAAAGGGTAAACCCCTCTTGAATTAACTGCTTTTCAATACACCATTCAACCGCATTCAACATGTTTTGAGTATCGCTTTTTTTCTTGAAAATTATTCCGGATGATAGCTCCCGGCCAGGCATCGAGACTAACATCTTCTCCGGCAGCAATACGAATATCAAAACGAGAGTAAAATGCATTTATGCAACTATTCAAAAAGTTTTCCATGATACAAATATGTAAGAATAAAAGCGAGGCAATGTACATATTTTTTTTAAATAAAAAAAATAAAAAAATGCACCCGACCACTTCTCTCCTAATAATACTATTTTTGCCTGCAATGCTTTGAATCAACAAAAAAATTCATAACTTCGTTCCGTTATAACTTTCTAACTAATATCCTGATTCTTTATGAAAATATTTTCTTTAGCCCTTTGTTTATTGGCAGTTTGTGCATTCTCGCTCCGGGGTCAGCTCCGCAACCAGGATGTTTATAAAGTACAAGAAATCGACCAGTCGCGAGTGCGAACCGAAATCTCGATCCCGGGATTCAATGGCTATCAGACATTGAAATGTGATTTTCATATCCATACCATTTTTTCGGATGGAAAAGTCTGGCCCGACATCCGGGTTTATGAGGCTTGGCAGCAAGGATTGGACGCTGTTGCTATTACCGATCATATCGAATACCGTCCCAATAAAAAAATTTTACAAGGCGATTTGAACGAATCGTACAAAATTGCAAAGAAAGCTGGTGAAAGTATCGGATTTATCGTAATAAAAGGAACTGAGATCACCCGCGACAAACCTGTCGGACATTTGAATGCTCTATTTGTCAACGATGTGCTTCCGATGGATGTTTCCGATCCGTTAGCCGCCATTGATGAGGCCAAAAAACAGGGCGCTTTTATTATGTGGAACCATCCGGGTTGGCCAGACAACAAATCGACACTTTATCCGGTACACGAACAACTGATTAAAGACAAAAAAATCGATGGTATCGAAGTCTATAATTACATAGAATACTATCCTGTTTCTTTCGACTGGTGCAATCAATATAGATTAGCATATATGGCCAATTCGGATATGCATAATACGATCACAGGTGACTATGGTGCCAATATCCGTCCCATGACGCTGGTATTCGCTACGGAAAAAAGTGAGAAAGGAATTCGGGACGCATTATTCGCCAAACGAACAGCGGCTTTTTTCTACGGAGAACTGGCCGGAGATTCTGCTTATTTACAACCACTGGTATTAGCTTGTCTGAAAACACGCCAGGTTACTAAACAATTGTTTGAAGTGACCAACAAGTCAGACATTTCATTTCGGATGACCGGAGACGATGGAAATCTTTATATTTTTCCTGCGGGTAAAACAGTGCAGATGGAAAAGCCCGAAGCTAACA
Organism: Bacteroidales bacterium; assembly: GCA_031553835.1. Taxonomy (GTDB): domain Bacteria; phylum Bacteroidota; class Bacteroidia; order Bacteroidales; family Azobacteroidaceae; genus JAVBKX01. The sequence continues at coordinate 108,195 of JAVBKX010000023.1, read as the reverse complement.
TGCTGACTGTTACAAATTGTCATGTTGGAATGAATAAAAAACTGAGGATTCAATGGGAACTATTGACTTCATGCAACGAAACAAGGCAAAACACATTGACTCCCAAAGAAATCGCTGACGGATGGAAACTGCTTTTCGACGGAAAATCACTTAACGGATGGAAAGACTACAACGGAGCTACGCTAACACAACCCTGGCATGTGGTAGATGAATGTATTCAGGCTACAGGAGATGGTAACGATGCCAGCGGTTATATTGTCACTACAAAACAGTATGAAAATTTTGAACTTTCCTGGGATTGGAAACTTCAGACAGGAGGAAATAGCGGCATGCTTTTCCATGTAGTGGAACGTCCGCAATATAGCGTTCCTTATGTCACCGGACCTGAATATCAACTAATTGACAACGAAGGATTTCCCGAACCGCTTGAGCCCTGGCAAAAATTGGGCGCGGATTACGCCATGTACCTGCCCGATATGACCTCCGTAAAAATTAATCCTCCGGGACAATGGAACACTTCTAAAATTGTATTCGACAACGGGCAGGTGGAATTCTGGCTGAATGGCATTAAAACGATCGAATACGAGGCTTGGACGGATGATTGGTTTATTCGTAAAAACAGTGGCAAATGGGCTAATGCTCCCGAATACGGTCTGTCGCACAAAGGTGTATTTTGCCTGCAGGATCATGGATACCCCGCCTCTTTCCGGAACATCAAGGTAAAAGAACTTCCCCGGAAATCGAAAAAAGCAACCTTATTCAACGGGAAAGACCTCCACGGATGGGATGTTTATGGTACCGAACGTTGGTATGTAAAAAATGGTTTGCTGTATTGCGAAAGCGGACCGGACAAACAATATGGTTACTTAGCTACCCGCGCATATTATGACGATTTTGATCTGACCGTCGAATTTAAACAGGAATCCGACGGTAATTCCGGTGTATTCATCCGTTCTTTTATTGAAGATGGAGTGAAAGTGAATGGCTGGCAGGTGGAAGTAGCGCCCAAGGGATACGATACCGGCGGTATTTACGAATCTTATGGCCGTGGTTGGCTGTCACAAATTCCTGAAGAAAAGGAAAATATCCTGAAAGAAAACGCTTGGAATACCCTACGCATCCATGTGCAGGGTGACAATATAACCACTTGGTTGAACGACAGAGAAATGTCAAACCTCAAAGATAAAAAAATAGGCGCCGGCCAGGGTCGAATCGCTCTCCAAATCCATGACGGAGGAGGCATCAAGGTAGCATGGCGCAACTTGATATTGCAGACATTATAATAGTCAGGGACTGTCGATAAATACACAATTGCTTGATATTCTGCGGACTATACGCTATACTTACCAATAAAGTGCAAGAACAAATGGACATTACACGAAAAAAGCATGCACCTCGTTTATCTTATACACATGCTCAATTTTCTGCATGATACGTTGAAATCGTTGTTCCGAAGTATCATAATATAGGTTGCCAATGATGGCTTCCTGAAATCTGTCGGAATCCTTAATAAGCCTTAGTCGTTCGGCTAAAAACGACTTGACCTCGTTGTCTTTTTCCGCTAATAACACTTCTTCCCAATCCGTACGGTTATCCAAAATGTAGGTAATGTCTTCAAAATCGTGGCTGAATCTCGGGTCACCCCCTCTACCCTCAAATGCTGTGAATTTGCTTGCTAAAAAGAATGATAAAGGCATAATCTGTATGACCGCTCCGTCAATATCTACTTTTTGCAAGTTTTCGAATCCTTTTTCAAACCACTGGTTTGCAGGAGCCCACGAAATAGGCTTGGTTGCCATGACATCAACCAGAATATCATCGTACTTGAACCTGCAAATAACATCTAAATCAGCAGATTGTTTGAACCCTTTCTTATTTAGAAGCTCTCTGATATTTTCTAACTCAAGAATAGAAGCGACCTTAATAGTTATATCAATATCTTTTGTTGGTCTGACATCTTCGGCTGCCGGGTCATTGATATACAGGCTTACCGTTGCGCCACCCACATATATGACCTTTTCATTCAGTTCCCCTAATGCAAGAGCCACCTTTTTAATGATTGCCCTGTTTATCAACGTATTTTTCACGTTATCCTCCTATTTTTTGTTTCAATTCGTTTACTGCTAAATTAAACTCCCGCTTGTTGCCGATTCTGATAGCATCGACAAGGGCTAACAGTTCATGCAGTTTGCTGTCTTTCAAACACGCTTTGGGAACATTGGGATGTAAAGGCTCTATGGCAAATCCTCTGGCGTCGCCTTCCTCATATGACCATACATATACTTCTTCGCTTACTATCTCATTAGAAAGAGGCGGTGCGCTATGCGATGTTTTTATTCCTCTTACCATTGCTTCAGGCTTGACCGGGTACACGTATTTCAGTCCATATATCAGGAAATCAAACAGAGCAGATTTCATAATCCGCTTCTTGTTGTTTGAGATTAAGCCCGCCAATACACTTCTGTTCAGGGATTCGCTTACTTCACTTTGGCTGATAAACAACTCTTTGGCTGTGTCTTTGATGTACCAGTCATTATCTCCGTATGTTATTATCTTGAGTAAGATAACAATGTCATGAGGTCTCATTCCGCTATGCTTCTTCATACAATCTACTTTATCGCGTATCGCGAATTGCGATACGCAAATATAGGGAATAAAATCCAGAATCAAATAGTCCTCAATATTTCAGTCAATAGGAACTACACTTCCTTATTGGCAGAGTCTCTGCGACTAAGGAAGCAGCGCGCCTGCTTCTAAGGAAACAGAGGCCTTGCGACTAAGGAAGCGCAGGCAGTACCTCAGGGAGGTCAGGGCATTGCTTTCCGGACAGTATGACGGGTCTGAACAATATCAAAATTTCAATCATGATTCTGATTTCCTGCTCTTATATTTTTGTATGGCAATTTCAGCAACCGGTGGCAACAACGAGATAAAAATAATAGCGATAATCAACAATTGCAAATTTTGCTTTACAAAATCCATTCCTCCGAAAAAATAACCGGCATAAATAAAGGAAGAAACCCAGGCAACTCCTCCGACAACATTATATGTTGCAAAATAAGTGTAACTCATCTTTCCCATTCCCGCTACAAAGGGAGCGAATGTACGTACTATCGGCACAAATCGTGCCAGGACAATCGTTTTTCCTCCATGTTTTTCGTAAAAAGCATGTGTCTTGTTTAAGTAAGATCGCTTAAATATCTTAGAATCCGGATTACTAAACAATCGCTTCCCAAAATATTTTCCGATATAATAATTGACGCCATCGCCTGACACGGCCGCTGCAATCAGGAAAAGCACCAATATATGTACATTGATTGAGTTGGTTCCCAATGCCGCTAATGTTCCTGCCACAAACAACAGGGAATCTCCCGGCAGGAAAGGGGTGACAACCAGACCTGTTTCACAAAAGATGATCAGAAATAATATGGCATAAATCCAAATCCCATATTGGGAAACCAGTTCAGCTAAATGCACATCGATGTGGAGTACAAAATCGATTAAAAACTGAAAAAATTCCATTATTTTAACAACATAGGAATGATAGTAATATAAATACCTGTAATAATAGCTGATGTAATCACTCCGGTAATATTTGCCCCCAATGCTTCCGGCAAAATCAAAGAATTCGGATTATCTTTGGATACTAATTTCTGCGCTACCTTAGCGGTAGTGGGCACACAACTAACAGCTGCGATACCAATCACCGGATTGAAGTTTCCTTTTTTTATGAAATACATGACATATCCACCCAAAATACCGCCAATACCGGAAATCAACAATGCTAAAATCCCCAATATCAATAATTTCAAAATAGCAGGATTCAACAAAATATGTGCATCACAGAGAACTCCCAGCAATATTCCCAGGAAAAAAGTGGATCCGTAAAGCATTGGCCCGCTAATAAAATCTATAACATGTTTTAAACCCGATTCTTTAATGGCTACTCCTATAAATAAAGAAAAGAACAAAGGTGCAGCTACCGGAAACAACAAACACAATATAACACACAATGTTACCGCCAATGACAGTTTGGTTGCCGGAGAAAATTTTTTCACAGATTCTTTGGAACGATCTATTTTTATAGCTCGCAATTTCTTAGGCACCATCAATTTTACCAAATAAGGATATCCTCCATAAGTAAGACCCAGGTACAAATACGCAACCACTGTGATCGGGACAAAAAGATTTTTAGACAAATTCAACGAAGTGAAGAGCACCATAGGCCCATCGGCTCCTCCCACCATAGCTATAGATGCACTGTCGTTCAAACTGAGCCCCATGGCATAAGCTATTGGAACAATCGCAAAGGTTCCAAGTTCTGCAAACAAAGCCAATAGCATACTTTGCACCGGTTTTGCCAACAAAAAACTCATGTCGAGCATAGTACCAATCCCCATAAAAATCAAGCAGGCAATCAATCCATTGCTAAATGCATACGTGTAAACCGGTTGTAAAAAATCAATCTGCAAAAGATCCATCAATGCCGTCGGGTCGCTTACCAATGGATCAAGGAATAAATTTCCCTGAATTCCTCCCGGAAGAAACAGAACTCCGGCATTAATGGCCGCCATTCCCAGACCCATGGGAATCATGACCAGAGGTTCCAGGATTTCTTTACGGCCCAGATATACCAATAATATTCCTAACAAAATCAGCCCGATACGTGAATACATAATCAAAGGATCTGATTGCAAAAGAGTGGAAATGCCCTGGAATATATTATTCAAATCATACTTCTCCATTATAATATTTAATTAAATCATTAATGCCTTCGCTTTCCTTTTTATCTTTATAAATGCCCCGGTAGAATTTGAACAAATTATACAGATCATCCACTTCCTCTTCCACATCGTTTTTATCCCGGTTTTCATACAGATATTTCAGCAGTTCCACATCCGAATTTTTCTCCATCATCACTAATACTTTTTTCATATTATTGCGACGTTGACGCTCGTATGCAAGCCGGGATTTATAATCTTTGATTACCGCCGTAACATTTCCGGGTTCAAAAAAATGAAATATGGCCACCAATATCTTGATAACATAAGCGACTCCCATTCCCACCAGAAAAGTGAATCCCATCATGCCAAAGGTTTCCAAAACAACTGTCGTGATGCTCATAAAGATTGTACGTTATAACTTATCACTTAAAATCACAAAAAACATTTCACTGTCAAATAAATAGCTGATGCCAATAAAGCGCTGACAGGAATAGTAAGAATCCAGGCCCATAGTAAATTGATCGTAACACCCCAGCGTACGGCAGACAATCGTTTCACCGCTCCAACTCCCATAATGGCGCCGGTAATGGTATGCGTTGTACTTACAGGTATTTTCAGAATTTCGGTCAAAAATAAAGTCAACGCCCCAGCTGTCTCTGCACATACGCCCTCCAACGGAGTCACTTTGGTGATTTTAGAACCCATTGTTTTTACAATCCGCCAACCGCCGATCATCGTCCCCAAGCCAATTGCGCTGAAACACACATAAGCTATCCAATCGTGCATATCGTGCATGGTATCCATCTTCAACCAATCGGGTATCACTTCTGTGTGGGTATTGCAAAACGAAATAACGGCAATACCTATAATTCCCATTACTTTTTGCGAATCATTCAATCCATGCCCGAGACTAAACAATCCGGAAGAAACCAATTGCAATTTTTTAAACATGTTTTCTGCTTTCCTGGCATTCATTTTCCGGAAAAGCCACAATATGCCAATGGTTATTGCAGATGACGTAATCATACCGATCAACGGCGCCAGCACGATAAACGCAGCAATTTTAAGAATTACACCAATATGAATCGAATGAAAACCAACGGCGCATATCGCTGCTCCGGCAAATCCGCCAATCAAGGTGTGGGAAGATGATGACGGGATACCCAGCCACCAGGTCAGCAAATTCCAAAGAATGGCAGCCAGCAATCCGGACAAAATGATCGGCAGGGTTATAAATTCTTCCAGTACCACTTTCGACACCGTATTGGCGATTCCGAATTCTCCGATAATATACTTGGCGACAAATAATGCAATAAAATTGAATGCCGCCGCCCAAAGTACAGCCTGAAAAGGGGTCAACACTCGTGTCGAAACAATCGTCGCAATTGAATTGGCCGCATCATGAAAACCATTGATAAAATCAAAAATAATCGCCAGGACGATAACTGTAATGAGTAATGTCATAGGATTTTTTTAAGCGTATTTCACAAAAATAGTCTTCATCACTTTGCCAACATTATTGATTTTATTGGCTGTCTTTTCCAACTCCTGAATAATTTCTTTCAATTTAATCAATTCAATGGTGTCCGTTTCTTCTTTAAAAAGAGTCATAATTCCTGTTTCATAAATAGCATCAGCTGCTTCTTCCAATTTTTTTATCTCTTTATAATGCTGGCGTAATCGCTGGTCGCATTTCTTTAAATTGGATAATTCTGCAATGCCGCCTTGAATTTCAATCGCTCCCTTTTTGATGATATCGGTTAGAATCACAGTACATTCGGGCAATTTTTTAGGTGAATAAAGGAGCACTTTCTGAGCTGCCCGATTAATGGCATCGATCACATCATCCATTTCATCAGCCAACATATCAATATCTTCCCGGTCGAAAGGAGTAATAAAAGTTTCATTCAGCGCTTTGATGATTTTTCCGGTCGCTTTGTCGCCTTTTACTTCTTCTGCTTTAATCAGTATGCAGTAATCCTTTCGTTTTTCCATTTCATTTTGCAAAAACAGAGCTTGTAACAAATCGGCAGATTGCACCAAAATGGATGCGGTTTCCTTCAATAAAGGAAAAAATTTTACGTCTTTAGGAGCAAATATGCTCAGTAATGTGTTCACTTTCATATCTAAATATTTAATCTGATCATCCTTTTTCGCACCGTTGGATATATTCTATAATTCCGGATGCCTGTTGGCCGGTATAACTATAAACCGGAGTTATCGGTTCGTACACAAATGCCACGAAGTCAAATAACTGTACAGCAGCATATTGATTATCTTCCGACATGACAAAATCGAGCCGGGCGGTGCTGTTATTTACAAAAGAAACGGGTTGCCCGCCGGCAAATTCGCCTTTCGACAACAACGTTTTCAAACGTTCGGACTGCGATTTGTCAAATAAACGGTGATCCACTTTGACCCGGCTACCGGTTGATACATACACCCATTGCCTGTATTTCATAAAAAACAGGCTAATCCCTGCAATCGTCAACAGAATACCGACCATTAACAAAAACATGCTGAGTGAAGATTTTGTATCCGGTTGTTGATAACAGGCATAAATCGATGCAACTCCCGCACACAAGATGAATGAAGAAATAATCATCATCATTCCATTATTCTTTTTCACGATACTGCCCTGAGTAGCAGTATGAATATCTTTTTGAATATTTTGAGATTCCATAACTTTTTAAAATAAAAAAATATTTTTGCTTATGCAAATATGTAATAATTGATTCTGATCACGTTGATATCAAGTGTCGGATCAAATAATAATTTTCCTCAATGCAAAAACAAAATATTCGCAAGGAGGATGCAAAGCATTGGGATAAGAAATGGAAATATTTTTGAGTGACAGGAGGGACAACAATTGTTCCCTGGAAGAGAAAGAAGAAAATATTTTACTTATAGTAAACTGAAAAGATTCATTAGAAGAAAATATCCGCGCCCAGGATTGAATCGAAGAAGTAATCCGCTGAATTGCATAGTGAGAGGAATAATGAATTTCACAATCTGAATAAATAACCGGTTTTGCATTTTCAATACAAAAGGAGGTCTTCGGCGCTACCGGATGCTTTGCATCTGCTGTCCGATTAAAAGACAACAGTGTCAATGCACTCCCCAAAAGCAAAATAACTAACCTTGTCCAGCTCGAAACTTTCATAATAAACTATTCGGGCACGAAGTTACAATTTTATTTTAGATTTTCATCGGTTTGATATAACCGATTGAAGAATAAACTTTGGTAATGATATTCTTGTTTACATTAATATATAAATATTGGCAATATACAAGCACAAGCAGAAATAACGTAAAAAACCCCATGCGTAAGATTCGCATGGGGCATACATTTATGTGAAATTCTTTTCTTACAACGATCTGTTCTTCATCAACTCTTCAAAGAAACTATCCCGATAGGTATTGCCAATCGCAATTTCATGTTGCTTGATAAAGACATCGTTATTGTCGAACGATTCGATATGATTTTTATTGACGATATATGAACGGTTTATCCTTAGAAAAATACTCTTGGGAAGCAGGTCGTGTATCGTTTTTACATTCATACGGGTAATAATGCGCTGCCCGTCCTGCTGGATGATAACGTAGTCTTTCAGCCCCTCGATAAACAGGATGTCTTTCAGGTTTACCTTGAAATACTTCCTGTCCGATTTAACGAAGATAAATTCATCTTCTACGTTTTCCACGCTTTGCTTGTCTTCTTCCAGCAGCAGGGAGTGATAGGTGATCGCTTTATTCACCGCTTTGCGGAACCTGGCGGCATCGATCGGTTTAACGAGATAATCAACCGCATCAACTTCATAGCTGTCGAGGGCATATTCCGAATAGGCTGTCGTGAAGATTATGAGTGTATGTTTGGGGATGCTCCGGGCAAACTCGATCCCGTTTATACCCGGCATCTGAATATCCAGAAATATCAAATCTACATTTGATGTCTGAATATACCCGGCGGCAGCTTCCGCACTATTGAAACTCTCCAACAGTTCAAGTTGGGAAATCTGACCGACTAATTTCTGTATTCCTTTGCGAGCAATAGGTTCGTCATCTACTATAATGCACCTCATAATGGGATTTGTAAATTTACTGTGTAAGTTGTTTCCGTTTCTACTATGTCACATACATAGTTGTTATCGAATAACAGAGCCAGACGGCGTTTGATATTCACTAAGCCTAAACCGCCTATATCCCGTTTTATCGGTTTAGACGGTTTTGAGTTTTCACATTCAAAAAGCAAGCGGTCTGCCACCATACAGAACCGTATATGTACATACGAGCTATTCACATCCATGTTATGCTTTACTGCATTTTCCACAAATGGGATAAAGAGCAAAGGCAGAACTTTAATATCTTCAATATTCCCCTCTACTGTTATACTGTATTCAAAATGGTCACGGCGAACTTCCTCCAAATCCAGAAAGTCTGTAAGAAAAACTATATCAGCTTTTAGTGAAACCCGTTCCTGTGTGCTGTCGCTGAACTGATACTGCAACATATCATCCAATTTCCTCAATATATGGGAAGCCATCTTCGGATCTTCGTCCACCATGATATTGGCATTGTTTATCATGTTGAACAGAAAGTGCGGATTGATCTGACCTTTAAGAAAGTGAAGCTCCGACTGCGAGGTAGCAACTTGCAGGTTACTGATATTCCGCCTGCTGATTATCCATTGCTTAAACAGCATAAGTGTTGAGACTCCTCCCAAGAAAAGGAATATGGTACACATTGATGACGCAATACTTAGGAATATTGCCATGCCCGAAGGCTCTCCGTGTGATACCGCTATATCATAGAACAAGTCTTGTAATATCGTCATGATAAACATGGAAAAAACAGTGAACAGGATAACTGATACCACATAACCAACTACCCTGTTTTTAGCCAGAAAGCAGGGAAACAGGATATAGGCATTGACATAGACAAGCATATTCAGGAAAAGATAATAGCTGATCCAACCGTAAAAGCGATTAAGCGAAAGGTTCACCTTATCAGGCGCATCGAAAAATACTCCGAACGAGATTGCCAGAATAACAGCCTGCAATACGAGGTGTCTCGGTATATGGTATTTATCATCGATCAGGAATGAAAGAATACCTTTTCCACTTTCTTTTATCCCTTTCATTCCGATATATCTATTTTAAGTTCTATCGTTTCCATGCTTAAATCCAATGCATATTTATTTGGATACTGCAACTCCAACCGTTGGCGGATCAAAGAAAATGCATCTTTATCCAACGGCTTGTTATTATCCGATTTGCATGTAAAGAAAAGTGTCTCATCTCGAAGCCTGAAAAGCAACTCTACCGAACAACTATCGGCTATTACACACTGAACAAGCGACAAAAACAACATGGGAGAAACAAATGTGTTTTTTATATTCCCCTCAATATGGATTTGATACCGCATGTCGAGATTGTTCGATTGCTCCAGTTCAAAAAACTTGTTCAGGAAATTAATCTCTGATTTAAGCAAAATACGATCCCTGCCTGCGTCATAAAGTTGGTATCTTAATAGTTGTGCCAACTGCATTAGCATATCGGAAGTCTGCAGCGGGTTTGATTCTACCAAAGAGGAAGCATTGCGAAGCGTTTTGGATAGGAATGCAGGGGCGATTTGTCCTTTCAGTTTGTTCAGTTCCGATTTTACATGCTCGCTTTCCATCCTGCTGACTTCCTCATTGCTTTTCATCCACCTGCCAAAAAGCATAATTACAGACACGCCACAAAAACAAACAGTAGTAACGATAGTGGTAGAAAGGTTATCGACCAGAATTAGCGGATTGGTATATGATGTTATCCTGTGAGATAAACCCAATGAATTGCGTACAAAATATTCCCCGACTATGGATAACGTAGGCAATGAAAAAACAATGATTATAAGAAATACCGCATAGCCGATATAGTTTCCCTTCAGGAGATATTTGGGTGTCAAGTAAAAGTAATTGAAGTACATAGCAATGAGGTACACCATAAAAGAAGTGGCGCAGATAAGATAAATACGGTTTCCTAAAATGGATTGACTATCCTGATATGCTATGAATACCTGATTGAAAGTAATAATTGCCCCGATAATGATAAATATCAAGTGTCTCCAAACCCGGTAATCCGGATCGAATAAGAATTGGGGCAAAAAATTATTGTCTTTCATTTTAATCATTTACATGATGTATAAGAAGTGCAAAGATACGCTAAAAATCCAGCCGGTACGTTATATTGAAGATGGCATTCTTCAAACGTCTGGGTTCTATCACTCCGGTTTTCAGGTTGTATTCGTGTCCGAAGTATTCTTTGTATCCGGTGGCGTTCATGCCTTTTACGGCGAACTCGTGCGATACCTTGTTGCGGTTCATGCGGTAGCTGAGGGTATAGTTGGCGAGGAACATGGGCGATAACTGCTTAGAGTAGGCCCTTGTTTCGTCATACTGCGTTTCTTTGTCGGGATGGGCTAAGGTGGCCGCTTCGTCTATGGGCGAATAGCGGTCGCCACCCTGACAGGTCAGTTTCAGATTGACACTCAATACGTCCCGCTTATCGCGACCGATCATCCATTCCTTACCGATCAATCCGTTTACCACGTAGTTGCGGTTGAATTTGGTGTTGTGCCAAACTCCGTCGCCGCCTTTATATTTGGAGTCGAAGACCGATGCCGTCACCATATAATAAAAGCCTTTGGTCATGTATTTTTCGAAAGTAACGTCTATCCCGTAGTTGCGCCCGTTACCTTTGTTTACCAATGCATCTTCCACATAAAACGTGTTGCGGTTGAGGACGGAATAGGAACTGTCTGCCATTACGGGAACGTCGTACAGGTATTGGAAATAAGGCTCAATACGTAGGTTCATATCATCCGATATCCTGTAATTATAGGATAAGGATACATGGTGCGTCTTGGTCAGGTCCAAATCTTCATTGACCAGCTTATCGACTGTGGCTTGGTCATTTACAAAGTACACATCTAACTTCTCCATGCGGCTGTGTAGTCCGTATGCCAACCCGAACGAGTTTTTCGATGTAGCCTGCCATTTCACGGAGGCGCGTGGTTCTACCGTCCATGTATTATTTAATGTGAGGAGTTGTCCGTTTACGCCCAATGTCGCCGACAGCTTATTGTTAAAGGTGAGTAACGAACTGCTGTACGCAGAAATGAGGTTGGTTGTACCGTTCCCTTCTGAGATGCGCTGCATGGGTGCGGTATATCGCGGAGCAAGGTCGAAATCCATATCGTAGTGCATATTGGTCAGCGTGAACCCTATTTTGTTTGTATGCCTGGCGCTGTACTTCTTATTAAATGAAGAATTGAGTACGAGGTTCATATAGCGACTTTTGAAGTCCAAGTGGGGCGAAGAATCCATGTTGTTGTCGTAGATGCTCTCCCACGCATCGGTTTTAGAATAAGTCGTCGCCAGCGTGGTTTTCAACAAACCATTTCCTGCGAAGAAATAGCGGTGGCTAAGCCCTGCGGCTACCGAAGTCTGTTTCATACGCGAATCCTTTGCGTCGTCCATATAATCCCACTCTTCGGGTGATTCTATTTCCGGCTTAATTTCATCTGTCAGAGCTGTTCCCCATACCGAAAATACACCTGCTTCTTTGGTTGGGAAGTTCAGCTTGAAGTTCAAGTCCTGATAGTTCATCTCCTGCTCCAAATCACCTGCGGGATTAATCTTGTTCATCAATCCGGTAGTCGAATAGCGGTAGTTGAACACGTATGAGGCGTTATGCCTGTGGGTTAGCGGCCCCTCCGAAGCTGCATCCAATCCAAGCACTCCAGCTTGCAAGGTGTGTTGGAACTTCTGGCTGTTGCCATTGCGCATCTTCATATCGAATACGCCTGAAACGGCATTATTAAATTCGGCAGGGAAAGCACTTGTATAGAAATCGGAGTTGCCCAATACATTGCTGCTCAACGAAGACAGCACGCCACCTCCCAATGAAGCTACATCGGCGAAATGGTTCGGGTTGGGTATCTCTACATCTTCCAACCGCCATTGGAGCAGGCTCGGTGCGTTTCCGTGTACCGAGATACCGTTGCTTACGACTGCCGACGTGACTCCGGCAAAAGAACTTACCAAGCGAGCCGGGTCGTCCATACCGCCTGCAAAGCGGCTGGCTTCTTCAACACTTAGCATACGCGCTCCCGAAAGCGCCATCTTGTTCATAGGTTCTTCTTTGTTGATACGCGGACGAACTATCACCTCCGCCAGTTGTTGAATATTCTCCTTCATCTGTACTTCAAGGTATATCTCTTTGGCCGACATAAGCATAATCTCACGGAATACAGTCGGCTCGTACCCTAAAATAGATGACTGTAAATCGTGGCGACCAACAGGTACGTTCTTTAGTTCGAATTTACCATCATCGTCGGTCGTTGCCCCTACTTGTGGCATATCCAACAGACTGACTGTAACAAAAGGAATCGGCTCTCCTGAAGCATGGTCAATGATTACTCCACGAATGGATTGTGTCAGTTTGTTTTCTTGTGCAGATACATTTATTGAAAGCAATACGCAAGTGATAAGCAGTGTAATTCGGATTAGCTGTTTCATGACTGTTTTTAATTGTTTTATGTCTGAAACAAAGATACTCACAGAATGAAAGGGGTTTGATTTTATGATACCAACCGTATTCTTTCTGCGACAGAATTGGCTTTTTTGTATATCAAGCAAATAGCTCGTTGAATAGTCCGGCTGTGATATGGAATACAATTCCGCTTTTTAGTTAGAAGTTTATTTTAAGATAATGTACAAGTCTAAATTTGTTTTTGTAGAAAACCTCATTTATCAAGTATCTTTAATGCAAAAATTGTACATTTGCATCCTAAAAAAATAAACTGAAGTGAATTATCAGCAAGCTATCCACTGGCTTTACGAAGCCACTCCCATGTTTCAGAAAATCGGTTCTTCCGCTTATAAAGAAGGATTGGAAAATACGTTTGCACTGGATCAACGCTTCAAACATCCTCACCGGCAATACAAAACGATTCATGTGGCCGGAACCAACGGAAAAGGCTCCACATCCCATTTGTTGGCTTCCGTCTTACAACATGCCGGTTATAAAACCGGATTATATACTTCTCCGCATTTGGTTGATTTCCGGGAACGAATCCGTATCAACGGGCAAATGATCCCGGAAGATTTCGTCATTCGCTTTGTTGAAGAAAATATGAATTTTTTCGAGTCCATCCAACCTTCGTTTTTTGAAGTGACTACCGCTATGGCTTTCTTGTTTTTTGCACAGGAAAAAGTGGATGTCGCCGTCATAGAAACCGGTTTGGGCGGACGATTAGACTGCACCAATATTATCACTCCCGATTTAAGCATTATTACCAACATCAGCTTCGACCACACTGCTTTATTAGGAAATACTTTAGGAAAAATAGCATTCGAGAAGGCCGGGATCATTAAACCGGGAATTCCGGCGGTTATCGGAGAAAAAAATCCCGAAACCGATCCTGTGTTTATTGCCAAAGCGAAGGAATGCTGCGCTCCATTGTACTTTGCAGAAGAGGAACAGCCGGTGTTGGAGGGTACTAGGTGCAAGGAACAAGGTGCAAGGGAAGGATGGTTGTTGAAGACAAAAAATTACGGGAGCATTGAAGATGAATTAGGAGGACTGGTTCAGGAGAAAAATGCGGCTACAGTACTTTGCTCCATTGATCGATTGATCGAACAAGGATATGATATTCCGATCCGGTCTGTACAAAAAGGATTTGCCACGGTAATCGAAACTACCGGATTGCAAGGACGCTGGCAAATCATCCCATCCAATCCGAAAATTATCCTGGATACCGGACATAATGCCGGTGGCATGAAATACATTGTTCAACAATTACAATCGATGCAGTACAATCACCTACACTTTATCATCGGCATGGTTAATGACAAAGACATTTCGTCTGTTTTAAATTTGTTATCTAAAAAAGCGACGTATTATTTTACACAAGCTTCCGTTGCTCGCGCTTTAAATGCCCATGAATTAGCCCGCATCGCGCAAGATAAAGGATTGACCGGTTTAGCTTTCCCAACTGTCAAAGAAGCGGTCAACGCCGCAAAAAGAAATGCAATCGCTGAAGATTTGATATTTGTAGGAGGAAGTACATTTGTAGTGGCCGAAGCGCTTGCAGAAGTGGAAGTGATACTCCTTTTAAATCCCAAAAATAAAAAATAAAAAAAATAGAAAAAATGGAAAAATTAAAAACTTCATTGCGAGATTCCCGGTGGGGACGTTGGACTGCATTAGTCATGATTTCATTCACCATGTTATGTGGTTATTATTTAACAGATGCCATGGCTCCATTGCAAGAAAGGTTACAAGCCTCATTGGGCTGGACAGCGACCGATTATGGCCTTTACACCGGAGGATATGGATGGCTCAACGTCTTCTTGCTGATGCTCATTATAGGAGGAATGGTGCTGGACAAAATGGGAGTCCGCTTTACCGGAGTATTATCGATCCTGATTATGCTTGCCGGAGCAGCGGTAAAATACTGGGCGATTTCCGGAGGAATTGATACCGAATTAATTCAAGTCAGCATCTTCAATTGGGAACTCTTTGAGGCCAACAAACAAGCAATTGTTGCCGGATTCGGTTTTGCTATTTTCGGGGTTGGCATCGAAATGTTTGGGATCACAGCCAACAAAGCGGTTATTCGTTGGTTTAAGGGCAAAGAAATGGCGTTGGCGATTGGACTCAACACTTCAACCGGACGAATTGGTACGGCTTTGGCTATGTTTACACCGATTCCGTTAGTGAATCTCACAAAAAATCTTAGCTCCCCTATCATCCTGTCAATGCTTTTATTATGCATCGGATTGGTAGCATTTATCGGATTTATTATGTTTGACCGTAAATTAGACAAAGAAGAAGCCGTAGAGACTAAAACTACTGCAAATGAAGAAGATACATTCAGGCTAAGTGACATTGTAAAAATTGCAAAAGTACGCGCTTTCTGGTACATCACCATTTTATGCGTCCTGTTTTATTCTGCCGTTTTTCCTTTCATAAAATACGCCACCAACCTTATTGTTCAAAAATTTGGAGTATCGGATGATTTCGCAGGATCTATTCCGGCGTTGCTCCCTTTTGGCGCTTTATTTTTAACTCCTTTGTTCGGAGGAATTTACGACAAAAAAGGAAAAGGAGCAACGATTATGATTATCGGATCCATCATTCTGCTTTGTGTACACCTTCTATTCTCAATCCCTTCTCTCAACAGTTTGTACGTAGCCATCGGGTTAATCATATTGCTGGGCATCGGATTTTCGCTTGTCCCTTCGGCTATGTGGCCATCCATCGCCAAAATTATTCCCGAAAAATACTTAGGAACTGCCTATGCTGTCACGTTTTGGGTGCAAAACTGGGGCTTGATGGGAGTACCCATGCTGATCGGATATATTCTTGACAAATATTGTATCACCGGAACAATTGAAAAAGTGATCGACGGAAAAACATTGGAGGTAACCCAATACAATTACACTATTCCCATGTTAACTTTTGCATGTTTTGGAGCCTTGGCCATTTTCTTTGCCTGGTTGCTCAAAATAGAAGATGCAAAGAAAGGATTTGGGTTGGAAAAACCAAATATAGTTAAATAATCACGATTTTGAGAACGGAAGTCGTCATTCCATCAGATTGACGACTTCCGTTTCATCCGTTATTTCCACTTCCAAATTTTGGTTGGCTTTCAATTGATAATGCTCTTTTGTGTTCAGTAAAACCCGTTTATCTCCTCTAACCATATAAAAACTGATTGATCCGGTCATTGGAAACGAAACATCATCATAATCATCGGAAAACAATACAGCTTTGGTTGATTCTCCCGGCAATAAGGAATAACCTAAAGAAAATCCACAATAAGAAATATTTTCTAATTTGACATTATGCACATGATTTGTTACTTTTAAATGAGCCTTGTCCGGTTTACAAGACACACACAAAAAAGCTGTCAAACAAAGCAAGAAAACTGATACTTGTGATTTCATGGAGATAATATTTATTTGATGATTACTTCTAATTCTCCGAGATTAGTACTCACGGAGTTGCTTTCCACTATTAGCGGAACAGAAAGCGACGGCGTATATATTGTTTGAAAATTTCCTTCTATGGTTTTAATATCAAAAGATTCGATTTGAACAATATAGGCGCCTGGAACAAGTGTAAAATAGTTGTTCAGCAAATCTGCATATTGCCCGGCAGTATTAAAATGCTCCGGTTTCACTTGAATATTGATATTAACCGGATAATGAACATGTTCAGTAGTTGCACGATAAACCCCAACGGTTTCTTTGCCATACAAATGCATGGTATCAACCGGGAATGAATTGGACACTTTCCGAAGGCTTTTATTTATCTTAATGGAGATATTGTACAAACTATCGGTTACAATATATCGCTTTTCTCCATTTTGCAATACACATGGCTTCAGGAAAAATAACAGATTCGAAAAAGAGACCTTGTCAGAGGAAGAATAAATAGTCGGCTCATCGTAAGAATAAGCCATTAAAGGATCTTCTCCACTACATGAAAGAAAACACGCACAAGTGATAAACGCCGAGATAAAAACCCCAAAGATACATTTTTTCATTGCCATTCTTTTTAATGTTTTTTCTTATAAATGTAAAAAAAGAAAAAATGCTGCATCAAATATGCAAAGAGATGAATTTAAAGAAAAAAAAGCCTGTTGTCTTTGCAAACAACAGGCTTCCCATATTTAGATTAATAAAATTACTCTGCGTAATCTTCTTCAATAACAGCGGAATAACCACGACCGCGTCCGGATGAAGCATGAGCTTTATCAAAATCATCCTTGCTTCCGACAACCAGCCTGTCATATTCTCGCAATCCGGTACCGGCAGGAATCAAGTGACCGCAAATCACATTTTCCTTCATACCTTCCAAACGATCTATTTTGCCGTTGATTGCAGCTTCATTCAGTACTTTAGTCGTTTCCTGGAAAGAAGCAGCAGACATGAAGCTGTTGGTTTGTAATGCAGCACGCGTAATACCTTGCAACACTTGGTTAGCAGTAGCCGGAATAGCATCCCGCACTTCTACCGGTTTCAAGTCGCGACGTTTCAATGCACTGTTTTCATCCCTTAGCTTACGGGCAGTCACTATTTGCCCGGGTCTCAAGTTGGGAGAATCTCCGGATTCTATAACCACTTTTTTACCCCAAATCCGATCGTTTTCTTCCATTACTTCGTGCTTATCGACTAATTGTTGTTCCAGGAAGCGAGTATCGCCCGGATCCACAATTTCCACCTTACGCATCATCTGACGGACTATCACCTCAAAGTGCTTATCATTGATCTTCACACCTTGCAAACGGTACACGTCCTGAACCTCGTTCACAATATATTCCTGAACGGCTGTAGGCCCATTGATCGCCAAAATATCGGAAGGCGTTACTGCACCATCGGAAAGCGGAGTTCCTGCGCGAACATAATCGCTCTCCTGAACCAGAATTTGTTTGGATAACGGTATTAAATACGCTTTGAATTCGCCGGTTTTTGAAGTTACAATGATCTCACGGTTACCGCGTTTGATTTTTCCAAAAGAAACTTCACCGTCGATTTCCGATACTACGGCAGGATTAGATGGATTACGAGCTTCAAACAACTCAGTGACACGAGGAAGACCTCCGGTAATATCTCCGGCTTTTCCTACAGCACGCGGAATCTTCACCAATACTTCCCCAACCTTGATGGTATCTCCACTATCTTTTACGATATGGGCGCCCAATGGAAGGTTGTAAGTACGCAAAACTTCTCCCTTGCTATCCAAAATCTGAGCCGAAGGCACTTTGGTTTTATCCCTTGATTCTACAATAATCTTTTCTTTCAAGCCTGTCTGATCGTCATATTCTACTTTATAGGTAGCATTTTCGACCAAATTTTCAAATGCCAGTTTACCGGTTACTTCCGATACAATGACCGCATTGAACGGATCCCATTCGATAATTACATCTCCTTTTTTCACTTGAGCTCCATTCTTGAAATACAGTTTGGAAGCATAAGGAATATTATGAGACAACAGCACTATTTTTGTATGTGGATCGACAATTCTTAATTCAGCTAACCGGCTGACTACGATCTGAACGGATTTACCCATTTCATCCACGGTTTCAACCGTACGTAATTCTTCGAATTCGAGAATTCCGTCGTATTTGGAAATCACGCTATTTTCCGTAGCAATATTGGAAGCGATACCTCCAACGTGGAATGTACGAAGTGTCAACTGAGTACCCGGTTCACCAATAGATTGCGCGGCAATTACACCTACAGCTTCGCCTTTTTGAACCATACGTCCCGTTGCCAGGTTACGTCCGTAACATTTTGCACAAACTCCTTTCTTGGATTCACAAGTCAATACCGAACGAATTTCCACTCGTTCTATCGGAGAATCATGAATTATCCTGGCTTTATCTTCTGTTATTTCTTCACCGGCTTCTACGATAACATCTCCAGTAATAGGATGTTGAATATCATGAACAGAAACACGTCCGAGAATACGTTCGTAAAGAGAAGCTACGACTTCTTCATTGTTCTTCAATTCGGTACAAACCAAACCACGCAACGTGCCACAGTCTTCTTCATTGATAATCACATCATGGGAAACATCTACTAAACGACGGGTCAAATATCCGGCATCAGCAGTTTTCAATGCTGTATCCGCCAACCCTTTACGAGCACCGTGAGTAGAAATAAAGTATTCCAGTACAGACAATCCTTCTTTAAAGTTGGATAGAATCGGGTTTTCAATGATCTGGCCTCCTTCTGCCCCACTCTTCTGTGGCTTAGCCATCAACCCCCGCATACCAGACAACTGGCGGATCTGTTCTTTAGAACCCCGCGCACCGGAATCCAACATCATATATACAGAGTTGAATCCTTGATCGTCGGACGAAAGTTGCTTCATCAAAATATCCGACAACCGGGAGTTTACGTGCGTCCAGGTATCGATAATCTGGTTGTAACGTTCATTATTGGTAATGAAACCCATGTTGTAGTTCGCCAAAATTTGTTCCACTTCAGCATAACCATCATCAACTAATTTCTGTTTTTCATTCGGGATAATGATGTCGTCCAGGTTAAACGACAGACCTCCTTTGAAAGCCATCATATAACCCAAGTCTTTGATTTCATCAAGGAATTGCGCCGTTTTGGCCACTCCGCAGACTTTGATAACATTTCCGATAATATCACGAAGTGATTTTTTTGACAATACTTCATTGATATAGCCCACTTCAGGAGGAACAATTTCATTCACCATTACCCGTCCGACTGTGGTTTCGCGCATTACCTCAACAATATTTTTCTTGCCTTCATCCAAGTCCTTCACAATCACTTTGATCGGAGCATGAATCTCGACTTTTCCTTCATTGTAAGCAATAATAGCTTCTTCCGGTCCATAAAATACCAAACCGTCACCTTTGGCTCCTTTGCGAACTTTAGTAATGTAATAAAGCCCAAGCACCATGTCTTGGGAAGGCACTGTAATCGGAGCGCCATTGGCCGGATTCAAAATATTGTGAGAAGCTAACATCAACATTTGCGCTTCCAAAATAGCTTCGTTACCTAACGGAAGGTGAACAGCCATTTGGTCTCCGTCGAAGTCGGCGTTGAATGCCGTACAGGACAACGGGTGCAATTGGATTGCTTTTCCTTCGATCATTTTAGGTTGAAAAGCCTGGATACCCAAACGGTGCAATGTCGGAGCACGGTTCAACAATACCGGGTGACCTTTCATTACATATTCCAAAATATCCCATACAATCGGTTCTTTCCGATCCACTATTTTTTTAGCGGATTTTACTGTTTTAACAATTCCTCTATCAATTAACTTACGAATGATAAATGGTTTGTATAATTCAGCAGCCATATTTTTTGGTAAACCGCATTCATGCATTTTTAATTCCGGACCAACAACAATTACGGAACGAGCAGAATAATCGACACGTTTACCTAACAAGTTTTGACGGAAACGTCCTTGTTTTCCTTTCAAACTATCGGACAATGATTTTAACGGACGATTAGCATCTGTTTTTACGGCACTCGACTTCCGAGAGTTGTCAAACAAAGAATCAACCGCTTCCTGAAGCATCCGTTTTTCATTTCTCAAAATAACGTCCGGAGCTTTAATATCAATCAATCTTTTCAGACGATTGTTACGGATAATCACGCGACGATACAAATCGTTCAAATCAGATGTCGCAAAACGGCCGCCATCCAATGGTACTAACGGACGCAATTCCGGAGGAATGACGGGAACCACTTTGACAATCATCCATTCCGGGCGATTTTTCCCTTTGGATGCCCTGAATGATTCGATAACTTGCAAACGTTTCAATGCCTCATTCTTCCGTTGTTGAGAAGTATCATTGCTGGCTTTGTGCCGCAATTCGTATGACAATTCATCCAAATCCAACCGGGACAATAAGTCGTAAATCGCTTCTGCCCCCATTTTGGCAATAAATTTGTCGGGATCAGTATCTTCCAACATTTGATTTTCTTTGGGCAGCGTATCTAAAATATCCAGATATTCTTCTTCCGAAAGCAAATCTCCAACCACGCGATCCGAAATAATTCCGGGTTGGATTACAACGTAACGTTCATAATATATAATGGCGTCTAACTTTTTGGTAGGTAATCCCAACAGATAACCGATTTTATTCGGCAGGGAACGAAAATACCAAATATGAGCAACCGGAACTACTAAATGAATATGTCCCATGCGCTCACGACGCACTTTTTTCTCGGTAACTTCCACACCACAACGATCACACACAATTCCTTTGTAACGAATACGCTTGTATTTGCCACAATGACACTCGTAATCTTTTACAGGGCCAAAGATCCGTTCACAAAACAAGCCATCGCGTTCGGGTTTATAGGTCCGATAATTGATCGTTTCCGGTTTCAACACTTCGCCGCTGGAATTTCCCAACACTTCGTCCGGAGAGGCTAAACCGATGGTGATCTTTGAAAAATTACTTTTAACTTTATTTTCTTTTCTGAAAGCCATATTCTATATTAATGAAGAATTAAAAATTAAAAATTAAGAATTAAGAATGGAATATGAATTTCTTTTTCATTTTTCATTCTTAATTTTTAATTTAAGCTATTCGAGAGTGACACTCAATCCCAGACCTTTCATCTCATGCAACAATACATTGAGAGATTCCGGAATACCCGGCTGAGGCATAGGATCGCCTTTCACAATCGCTTCATACGCTTTGGAACGTCCGACTACGTCATCTGACTTGATCGTAAGTATTTCTTGCAAAATATGAGATGCACCGAATGCTTCGAGCGCCCAAACTTCCATTTCTCCAAAACGCTGACCTCCAAACTGAGCTTTACCTCCTAATGGCTGTTGAGTAATAAGAGAATATGGGCCAATGGAACGAGCGTGCATTTTATCATCAACCATGTGGCCGAGTTTCAACATATAAATGATTCCCACTGTAGCAGGCTGGTCAAATCGTTCTCCGGTACCACCATCGTACAGATAAGTTTTTCCGTACCGGGGCACTCCTGCTCGTTGCGTCCACTCAACCAAATCTTCCAATGAAGCGCCGTCGAAAATCGGGGTAGCAAACTTGATACCCAAGTTCTTTCCGGCCCAACCTAATACGGTTTCAAAAATTTGTCCCAAGTTCATCCGGGAAGGCACTCCCAACGGATTCAAAACAATATCAACAGGTGTTCCGTCTTCAAGGAATGGCATATCTTCTTCACGAACAATACGGGATACGATCCCTTTATTTCCGTGACGACCTGCCATTTTGTCTCCGACTTGTAATTTCCGTTTTTTAGCAATATACACTTTTGCCATTTGAACAATACCTGTGGGCAATTCATCTCCTATGGTATAATCAAATTTCTTACGTTTCAGTTCGGCATCCAATTCTTTGTATTTCTTCAAATAATTCACAATCACATCACGGATCAAGTCATTTTTTTCCGCATCTTGTGTCCATTTGCTTACCTGTACAGTACTGTAATCCAACTTCATCAACGCATCCTGAGTAAATTTGGCTCCTTTAGGAATCAAATCAGAGTTCATGAAATCTTTCACGCCTTGGGAGGTTTTGCTATTTGTTAAATGAAGTAACTTTTGGACTAAAATTTCTTTCAATTTAGTCATTTTGTCTTCATACTCTTCATCTAATTTTGGCAATATCGCTTTATCAGCCAACCGGGATTTTCTTTTCTTTACAGCTTTGGAAAACAAGCTGGTTTCAATCACAACCCCACGCAGCGAAGGCGAAGCTTTCAACGAAGCATCTTTCACATCGCCGGCTTTATCGCCGAAAATAGCGCGCAATAATTTTTCTTCGGGAGAAGGATCTGATTCACCTTTAGGCGTAATCTTTCCGATCAATATATCACCTGGTTCAACCCGGGCTCCAATCCGAATAATACCATTCTCATCCAAATCTTTGGTAGCATCTTCACTCACGTTAGGAATATCGGCAGTTAATTCCTCCACTCCACGTTTCGTTTCGCGCACTTCCAAAATATATTCATCCACGTGTACGGAAGTGAAAATATCTTCCCTTACCACACGCTCATTGATTACAATAGCATCCTCAAAATTATATCCTTTCCATGGCATGAAAGCTACTTTCAGGTTCTTACCTAAAGCCAGTTCTCCATTTTCGGTAGAATATCCTTCAGTAAGAATTTGTCCTGCAACCACTCTTTCGCCTTTTTTACAAATCGGACGCAAGTCTATCGTTGTATTTTGGTTGGTTTTCCTGAATTTTGGGATAGTATAAGTTTTAACCGCGTTTTCAAAGCTGACAAACTGTTCATCTGTCGTCCGGTCGTATTCAATGTCAATACGGGTAGCATCCACAAATGCTACAACACCAGCCCCTTCTGCGGTAATTTGCGAGCGAGAATCGCGAATTAGCTGGCCTTCCAACCCGGTACCCACTATAGGAGCTTCCGGTTTTAACAAAGGTACAGCCTGACGCATCATGTTGGATCCCATCAATGCCCGGTTGGCGTCATCATGTTCAAGAAATGGAATCAATGATGCCGCAATTGAAGCAATCTGAGTCGGTGACACGTCCATTAGTTCTACTTCGTCAGGAGTTACCAACGGATAATCTGCATCCTGCCGGGATTTAACTTTAGTACGGATAAATGTACCGTCATTATTTAACGGTGCATTTCCCTGTGCTATAATTTTTTCTTCTTCTTCGGCGGTCAAATAGATGATTCCTTCCTGACTTAAGTCAACTTTTTTGCTATCGACCTTACGGTAAGGAGTCTCAATAAATCCTAAATCATTGATTTTGGCATAAACGCACAAAGAAGAAATCAAACCGATATTGGGACCTTCCGGTGTTTCAATCGGGCATAAACGTCCATAGTGAGTATAATGCACGTCGCGCACCTCAAAACCGGCACGTTCACGAGACAATCCTCCGGGACCTAATGCCGACATCCGGCGCTTGTGAGTAATTTCGGCCAACGGATTGGTTTGATCCATAAATTGCGACAAAGCATTGGTTCCGAAGAAAGAATTCACTACAGAAGAAATGGTTTTCGCATTGATCAAATCGATCGGCGTAAACACCTCATTATCACGTACATTCATTCGTTCGCGGATCGTACGCGCCATACGGGCCAAGCCTACACCGAACTGATTATATAATTGTTCTCCAACCGTACGCACGCGACGATTACTCAAGTGGTCGATATCATCCACATCAGCTTTGGAGTTAACCAACTCAATCAGATATTTGATGATTTCAATAATATCTTCTTTCGTAAGTACCTTAACATCGATACTTGTGGATAGATTCAATTTCCGGTTGATCCGGTAACGACCCACTTCTCCCAAATCATATCGTTTTTCGGAAAAGAACAAGTTTTGAATTACTTCGCGAGCACTGGCATCATCCGCCGGGTCTGCATTCCGCAACTGACGGTAAATATATACAACAGCATCCCGCTCCGAGTTACTCGGGTCTTTTTGTAACGTGTTATAAATAATGGCATAATCAGACAAATTTTGTTCTTCCCTGTGCAACAAAATAGTTTGCACGCCGGATTCCAAAATCGCCTCGATGTGATCTTGTTCCAAAATCACTTCACGGTCTATAATCACTTCATTTCGTTCAATAGAAACCACCTCTCCAGTATCTTCATCCACGAAATCCTCTACCCATGTTTTCAATACTCTGGCAGCCAATTTGCGTCCTAATGCTTTCGACAGATTGGTTTTATTGACTTTGATTTCTTCTGCTAAATTGAATATTTCCAGAATATCTTTGTCGCTTTCAAAACCAATAGCCCGCAATAGAGTTGTAACGGGTAATTTCTTTTTACGGTCGATATAAGCATACATCACATTGTTTATATCGGTAGCAAATTCAATCCAGGAACCTCTGAAAGGAATAATCCTGGCCGAATATAACTTAGTTCCGTTGGTATGGATACTTTGTCCGAAAAATACGCCGGGTGAACGGTGCAATTGCGAAACAACCACACGTTCCGCACCATTGATTACAAATGTACCCCGTTCTGTCATATAAGGAATTGGGCCTAAATAAACATCCTGGATGACAGTATCAAAATCTTCGTGGTCGGGATCGGTGCAGTACAATTTCAATTTGGCTTTCAATGGAACGCTATATGTCAATCCTCTTTCGATACACTCTTCGATCGTGTAACGCGGCGGATCAATATAATAGTCCAAAAATTCCAGTACAAAGTTATTACGAGTATCTGCAATCGGGAAATTTTCTGCGAAAACTTTATACAATCCCTCATTTTTTCTTTTTTCGGGGGGAGTATCTAATTGAAGAAAGTCTTGGAATGACTTCAATTGCACTTCAAGAAAATCCGGATATTGAAACGGATTTTTAATGGAGGCAAAGTTAACTCTCTGATTACTAATTGTTGAAGACATTTATTGAGGATTTATTGAACTTAATAATGATGATAGACACAAAAGGTTAAGAATCTTCAGAAGCGAAGATCCTTAACCATAAAACCTAATTATAGGATTTGTTATTTAAGTTCAACTTGTGCTCCTGCTTCTTCTAATTGTTTTTTCAATGCATCAGCTTCGTCTTTTGCAACTCCTTCTTTCAAGTTGCTTGGAGCACCGTCAACTAAATCTTTAGCTTCTTTCAAACCAAGACCGGTTAATTCTTTTACCAATTTAACAATTGCCAATTTATTAGCACCTGCATCTTTCAATACTACATCGAAAGAAGATTTTTCTTCAGCGGCAGGAGCTGCACCAGCAGCAGGACCAACAGCAACAGCAACAGCTGCAGCAGCGGGTTCAATACCATACTCAGTTTTTAATATCTCAGCAAGTTCATTTACTTCCTTTACGGTTAAATTTACTAATTGTTCAGCAAAAGCTTTCAAATCTGCCATTTTTGTATGATTTTAATGTTTAATAATCTTTTATTTTTCAGAAAGAGTTTTCAAAACTCCATGAATGGTGTTACCACCGGATTGTAACGCGGAGATAACATTCTTCGCCGGAGATTGCAACAATGCAATAATATCGGCAATAACATCTTCTCTGCTCTTAATATTAACAAGCGTATCTAAATTTTCAGATCCAATATAGATGCTTTCTTGAACATAAGCTGCTTTCAATTTGGGAACATCTGTCCCTTTTGCAAACTCTTTAATCAATTTTGCAGGATTATTAGCCGAATTGCAAAACATTACGGCGGTATTTCCTTTCAAAGCAACATCTAATGCAGAAAAATCAATTTCCGACTGATCCAACGCTTTTTTAAACAAGGTGTTTTTGACAACAACCAGTTTAATGTCCTGTTTGTTACACTCTCTTCTCAATTGACTGGTTTTTGCAGCATCCAATGTTGCAATATCGGTCAAATAAAAATGAGCATACTCTCCTACGGTTGCAGCAATCTGCTCTATTATCGAGGTTTTATCTTCCTTTCTCATAATTCAACTAGTTTTAATTTTCATCCACTGATTTGGGGTCAATCTTAATTCCAGGACTCATCGTACTTGAAAGATAAACGCTCTTAATGTATGTACCTTTTGCAGATGTTGGTTTCAACTTGATTAATGTGGATACAAATTCCTTTGCATTATCACGAATCTGATCAGAGGAGAAAGACACTTTACCAATGGAAGTATGAACGATACCGGCTTTATCAACTTTAAAATCGATTTTACCTTGTTTCACTTCTTTCACTGCATTAGCTACATCATTAGTCACTGTACCGCTTTTGGGGTTTGGCATCAATCCGCGAGGACCTAACACTCTACCGAGCGCACCAATTTTACCCATGATAGCAGGCTGAGTGATAATGACATCGATGTCTGTCCATCCGCCTTTAATCTTTTCGATATACTCATCAAGCCCCACATGATCTGCCCCAGCCTCTTTAGCTGCAGCTTCCTGATCGGGGGTACATAATACAAGAACCCTGACTTGCTTACCTGTTCCATGAGGCAATGAAACCACACCTCTTACCATTTGGTTAGCTTTACGGGGATCTACACCTAAACGAACATCAATGTCAACCGAAGCATCAAATTTAGTGGTAGAAATTTCTTTTACCAAGTCGGATGCTTCTTTAAGTGTATAACTCTTCCCTGCATCAACTTTGCTTAAAGCCAACTTCTGATTTTTTGTAAGTTTACTCATAATTTTAAATTGATGTTTAATTATTTCCAGGGAAAGTCCCTTTTATTGCTATACCCATACTTCTTGCTGTTCCTGCAACCATCTTCATGGCCGATTCCAGCGTGAAACAGTTCAAGTCTGTCATTTTATCTTCCGCAATCACCTTTATCTGATCCCAGGTAATTTCGGCAACTTTTTTACGGTTAGGCTCTGCGGAACCACTCTTTTGTTTGGATACTTCCAACAATTGGATGGCAACCGGAGGATTTTTAACGATAAAATCAAAAGACTTGTCGGCATAGTAAGTAATTACAACCGGTAATACCTTACCTGCCTTGTCTTGGGTTCTGGCATTAAATTGCTTGCAAAACTCCATAATATTGATACCCTTGGAACCCAATGCAGGTCCTACCGGGGGAGAAGGGTTTGCTGCTCCTCCTTTAATCTGTAATTTAATTTGTCCAGCAATCTCTTTAGCCATTTTTAATAAAAAATTTAATTTGAAACGTTAGAATTTCCTGTTTTATACTATAATAAATAACTACACAATTGGAAGCGTGATGTAGCTTTACCGATAAAACGTTCTATTCTTCAGGCAACGAATCGCGTAACCAATTCGTTTTATTCTTTTTCTACTTGCATGTAGCCTAATTCTAATGGTGTTTTTCTTCCGAAAATCTTCACCATTACTTTTAATTTCTTCTTTTCTGTATTAATTTCTTCCACCACTCCATGAAACCCATTAAATGGCCCATGAATTACCTTGACAGTTTCCCCAATGTAGAATTCTACATCAATTTCTTCTGCATGTTCTTGTAATTCGTCAACCGTACCTAAAATCCGATTCACTTCAGATGCTCGCAATGGAGCCGGTTTATTACCCCCTAAAAAGCCGACTACATAATTTACATTTTTCAGAAAATGCATGACCTCCCCAACCAAAGCAGCTTCAATAATGACATAACCGGGAAGATAAGCGCGCTCTTTCATCACTTTCTTTCCGTTGCGTACAGTATATACCTTTTCTGTGGGAATAATAACCTGGGAAATGTATTCTTTTAAGTCAGAATTCTTAATTTCAGCTTCAAGGTATTCCTTTACTTTATTCTCTTTTCCACTGACAGCTCGGAGAACATAAAATTTCTTTTCAATTTCAGACATGCTTTAACTCAAAAGATTTTTGTGTAAAAGAATTTCATAATATTCTCAAAACTTATATCGACTGCGAATATTACTACTGCTAAAATCAAAGATGCGCACATCACTACAACAGCGCTGCTCGTTAATTCTTCCCTGGTAGGCCAAGATACCTTATAAACCAATTCGTTATAAGCTTCTTTGATGTAATTAATTATTTTTTTCATCTATTTGATAGATTTTTTTAGCACGGGTCGAGAGACTCGAACTCCCGACACTCGGTTTTGGAGACCGATGCTCTACCAACTGAGCTAGACCCGTAAATTAGTTGACAAGTTTACAAGTTGAGAGTTTACGAGCTGTCAACTCGTTTACCAGTTAACTTGTCAACTACTTATTTTATTCGATGATTTCAGTAATCTGACCTGCACCTACTGTACGTCCACCTTCACGGATAGCAAAACGAAGACCTTCGTTACAAGCTACCGGATAGATCAATTCTACAGTAATTGTTACATTATCACCAGGCATTACCATTTCAGTTCCTTCCGGGAGAGTGATTTCTCCTGTTACGTCCAATGTACGGATATAGAATTGAGGACGGTATTTGTTATGAAATGGAGTGTGACGTCCACCTTCTTCTTTTTTCAAAATATACACCTCTGCTTTAACTTTAGTATGAGGTTTTACTTTGTTTGGGTGAGTAATTACCATACCCCGTTTGATTTCATCTTTGTCAACACCTCGAAGCAATAAACCTACGTTGTCTCCGGCCTGACCTTCGTCCAAAATCTTACGGAACATTTCCACTCCGGTCACTACTGATTTTTTTCCTTCTGAACCCAAACCAATGATTTGGATTTCTTCACCGGTTTTAATAATACCTGTTTCAATACGACCTGTAGCAACAGTTCCACGACCTGTAATAGAGAACACGTCTTCTACCGGCATCAAGAAAGGTTTGTCAACATCACGCGGAGGAAGTGGGATCCAACTATCCACAGCATCCATCAAATCCATGATTTTTTCTTCCCATTGAGGAATACCATTCAATCCACCTAATGCAGAACCTTGAATCACTGGCGTATTGTCTCCGTCAAAATTATAGAACGACAACAATTCGCGCATTTCCATTTCTACCAATTCCAACATTTCAGGGTCGTCAACGATATCACATTTGTTCATAAAAACAACCAACTTCGGAACGTTTACCTGACGAGCCAAAAGAATATGTTCACGAGTTTGAGGCATAGGACCATCAGTTGCTGCAACTACGATAATAGCACCGTCCATCTGTGCAGCACCGGTAACCATGTTCTTAACGTAGTCGGCGTGACCCGGACAGTCAACGTGAGCATAGTGACGAGCAGCTGTTTCATATTCTACGTGAGAAGTATTGATAGTGATACCTCTTTCTTTTTCTTCCGGAGCATTGTCAATCTGATCGAATGATTTTACTTCAGAAAGACCTTTTTTTGCCAATACTGTAGTAATAGCAGCGGTCAAGGTAGTTTTACCATGGTCAACGTGACCGATTGTACCGATGTTAACGTGCGGTTTCGACCGGTTAAAATGTTCTTTTGCCATAATTAAATGTTCTTTATTTGATTAGTGATTGCTTCTTTAATCAATGAAAGAAATGAAAGAAACGAAAAAATGAAGAAATTATTATTTTCATTGTTTTCATTATTTCATTGTTTTCATTTCACAGAGCCGATGACGGGATTTGAACCCGTGACCTCTTCCTTACCAAGGAAGTGCTCTACCCCTGAGCTACATAGGCGATGGAGCGGAAGACGGGACTCAAACCCGCGACCCTCAGCTTGGAAGGCTAATGCTCTATCGACTGAGCTACTTCCGCAATTTCAATTGAGAGTTAAAAATTGAGAGTTGAGAGTTTAATTCTCCATTCTCCATTTTTCATTCTCCGTTTTGTGGGCAGTGATGGATTCGAACCACCGAAGGCGTAAGCCAGCTGAGTTACAGTCAGCCCCATTTGGCCACTCTGGTAACTGCCCTTTTCATTAATTAAGAATTAAGAATTAAAAACCACGAACATAGCAAGAGGAATCATATTCCATTCGTAATTTTTAATTTTTAATTCTTAATTGATTTGAGTTTCTTGTCAGATTGAACCAAGTCGATCCTCCAATTCATCTCTCCTTCATCGAGCCTCTTGTCGGATTCGAACCAACGACCCCGAGATTACAAATCACGTGCTCTGGCCAGCTGAGCTAAAGAGGCAAAAAAGCCGTTTCGAGAAAAATTCCGGCGAAACGGCTGCAAATTTAGATATATTTTTTTTATCCACAAAATGATTTGTGCATTATTTTATTTACTTGCGTTGCTTTTCTTTATATTTAAGCAATTGTTTTTCCAACGCGTCTGCAACGATGTCAATCGCTTCTTCAAATGAATCGCTGGTTTTTGTAGCGAAAAAGTCGGGACCCGGTACTTCCAACCGCACCGCAACATCCTTGTTCATAGCCGTTTCCGGCTTTACCACTTTCAATACAACTTCAGCGGCAATGATACCGTCGTGATACTTTTCCAATTTGGAAATTTTCTTTTGAATAAAAGATTCCAACTGTTGGCTTACATCAAAATGGATAGGCTGAATTCTGATTTCCATAACTACCTCCTTTTTAATTTTCGGCTCTTGGATGAGCCTGATGATACACTTTCTTTAATTCTTCAAAGGTTGTATGTGTATAAACTTCGGTGGATGATAAGCTCGCATGCCCCAATAATTCTTTGACTGCATTCAAATCAGCACCATTGTTCAACATACTTGTCGCAAAGGTATGCCTCAACACGTGAGGACTTCGTTTTGATAGTCCGGGCACTCCGGATAATTTCTTTTTGATTATATGGTAAACTATTGTATTGGTCAATGGACGCCCGTCTTTTCTTACAAAAAAAGCACGAGGCTGCACATTTTCCAATTCCGAATTGCGAGTTTCCATATAATTCAGGATTGCGTCTTTTAATTGGCCTGAAAAAGGTATCAGCCGTTGCTTGTTCCTTTTCCCTGTTACTTTTATTAATCCGGCATTCAAATCAATTGCATCGTCGGTCAAACCTACCAGCTCGGCACATCGAATTCCTGTAGAATAAAAAATATCGACAATCAACATATCTCGAACATTTTCCCATAGATCAGGCACCGGTTCTTCCGACAATACAAGATCCATGTCTTTTACTTTAACAAAATTCGGAAGAGGTTTGTTTGCTTTCGGGCCATTTATTCCTTTTAAAAAGAGTTTTTTTACGTGGGAGGTCCGGTATAAATATTTAAAAAATGATTTCAAAGAACTTAACTTCCTATTGACGGACCGGGGAGAATAATCGTCTTCCATTAACGAAACAATCCATTGTCTTACCAACGACGCATCAACGATATCCGGCTCAAATGTACCGGTCAATTCGGTCACGTATGTCATAAACTGTTCTAAATCTTTTTGATATGACAACACCGTATGAGATGAATAGTTCCTCTCATAACGGAGATATTGCAAAAAAGACTCAATCAGCATGAAACGTTGCTCTTATTCGCAACGAAGATAATAAAAGAAATGAAAATAAAGAAGAAATAAGGTGATGAAAAAACAAATTCTTCGATTTCCACTCCTGTTTTTATTCAGGAAGATTATTCTTCTGCTTGTTGCAGTTTTTGAACGTAAACGGCGTGAATTTTTTGTTTCCTCTTTTCTACAGAAGGTTTGGAGAATGCTTGCCTTCTTCTGAGTTCTTTTACCGTGCCTGTTTTTTCAAATTTTCTTTTAAATTTTTTCAAGGCTCTTTCAATGTTTTCGCCTTCTTTTAATGGAACAATGATCATAATTTCTTTACGTTGTTAAATCTTAAATGTTTATCTTGTTGTATTATACTATTTTCACTTTTCGGGGGGCAAAGGTAATGCATTATTTGAATATTCGCAATTTATTTTTCGCTTATTTTGCATCTTCATATTTTAATTGTAATTTTGGACTCAAATTTTTTAAGCCAACAATGGGAACTTCAGAAAAACAATTTGCTTTAGATAAGCGTTATCTTCGAATGGCGCAAATATGGGCAGAAAATTCCTATTGTAAAAGGAGGCAAGTGGGGGCATTGATTGTTAAGGAGCAGATGATTATTTCCGATGGTTATAATGGCACTCCTTCCGGTTTCGAGAATTGTTGCGAAGACGAAAATAATGTTACAAAGCCATACGTTCTTCACGCCGAAGCCAATGCTATCAGCAAAATAGCATGTTCCAGTAACAGCAGTAAAGATGCCACCATGTATGTTACAGCATCCCCCTGTATCGAATGCGCCAAGTTAATTATCCAGGCAAAAATCAAACGAGTCGTATATTCGGAGCAATACAGACTCGACGATGGAGTTAAACTGCTTGAAAGGGCCAATGTAGAGGTTGTTTTTATAAACATGAACGAATAATTTTAATAGTCAACGTTGTTATGACATCAAAAAAGGGGTTTGGATGGTGCATTATTTTGGTTTTAGTGGCAATACTTGCCGGATTTGTCCTGGGTACCTACTTTTCGGGCAAATCGTTGGGCCGGAAATTATTTCTTTCTTCCGGAAATAAAGTTGATGTGATTCTGGATATTATCGACAACGATTATGTTGATTCCGTCAACATGAAAGATTTAGTCGAAAATGCATTACCCAAAATTGTAGGAGAACTGGACCCTCACTCCGTGTATATTCCGGCATCGGATTTGGAAACTGTCAATGAAGAAATGGAAGGACACTTTAGTGGCATTGGAGTACAATTTATTAAACAAAAGGATACCATTAAGATTGTAAATGTAATATCGGGAGGGCCATCGGAACAAGTAGGACTGCAGGCCGGAGACCGGATTGTTACTATAAATGATTCTCTATTTGTCGGGCCACAAATTACGAACGAACGGATCATGAAAACATTGCGCGGCCCAAAAGGTACGACTGTCACTGTTGGCATTAAACGGCTTTCTTCTCCTAATGTTCAGGAATATACGATTACGCGCGGCGACGTCCCCGTGCATACGGTTGATATTGCATATAAAATTTCAGAAAATATCGGATTGATCAAAATCAATAAATTCGGACGAACTACTTATGATGAATTTCTGACCGGAATGGCGAAATTGATGAAAGAAAATTGCTCGGCTTACATCGTCGATCTTCGCGATAATCCCGGAGGTTTTTTGGATGCTGCGATCCATATTGTTAATGAATTTTTGTCCAGAGGACAGCTTATTGTATATACCGAAGGGAAAGCTTTTCCAAGAAACGATGCAATTGCCAATGGTACAGGAACTTTACAACAGGCGCCTGTGATTATTCTGATGAATGAAACCTCTGCTTCCGCCAGTGAAATTGTTGCCGGAGCCATTCAGGATAATGACCGTGGAACAATCATCGGGCGGCCTTCTTTCGGCAAAGGATTGGTACAAAATCAAATACCATTATCGGATGGTTCTGCTCTGCGGTTGACTATCGCCCGATATTATACACCGTCCGGACGTTGTATTCAACGTGATTATGAGTTAGGGAAAAATGCCGAATATGAGCAGAAATTTATCGAACGATGGATGAATGGGAATGACAATGGGAATGACAGCCTGTTGCACAATCAGGCAAACACATTCTATACGGCCATTGGACGGCCTGTATATGGAGGCGGAGGAATCATGCCGGATATATATGTTCCGCGGGATACTGTCGGCATGACATCTTACTTGTCCAACCTGATGAATAATGGCATTTTGTATGAATTTGCATTCCAATATACAGATAGCAACCGGAGTAAACTAAGCGGATTCAAAGATTATAAGGAGCTTTGGAAATACCTGAAAACTCAACCAATATTGGAAAAAGTGACCGATTTTGCCGAGTCTAAAGGGATCCGAAAACGCCCGGTATTAATCAATGCATCGAAAGAGCAGATTGAGAGAATGACTTATGCCGGTATTATTCGTAATATTTTTGGAGATGACGGGTTTTATCCGGTCTATTTAGACAAGGATATTATGATTAAAAAAGCGGTGGAGGTGATTAACAAGGGAGAAGCATTCCCGGTCGCCGACCAGGCCTCCTGATGCTCCAGGCGACTTGCATAGCAGCACACGCCTGAAGAATATTAATCTTCCGGCTTATATGACAATATTTATTGCTTAAATAATGGCTTTAATTAAATCAATAAGAGGTTTTACTCCGCAAATAGGCAAGAATGTTTTTTTGGCTGAAAATGCCACCATCATTGGTGATGTGGTTATGGGCGACGATTGCAGCATTTGGTATAATGCCGTACTGCGTGGCGATGTTAATTCCATTCGGATCGGAAACCGCGTGAATATTCAGGATGGCAGTATTATTCATACTTTATATGAAAAATCGGTTACTATTATTGGCGATGATGTGTCTATCGGGCATAATGTTACGATACATGGTGCTAAAATTGAAAACGGCGCTTTAATCGGGATTAATGCAGTAGTGTTGGATCATGCCGTCATTGGAGAAGGAGCTATTATTGCCGCCGGATCGGTTGTATTAAGCAATACGATTGTCGAACCGGGATGTATTTACGCCGGAACTCCTGCCAAATTTGTAAAAAGAGTAGATCCCGAACAGGCTAAAGAAATGAATCAGAAGATTGCAAAAAACTATCTGATGTATTCCAGGTGGTACACTGAATAAATGTAGTATCCCTTTTTCGTTTACAATCTCACAACTACCGACTTTCCTTTTTTCGATTCATTGTGATAACGATCAACTGAAGTTACAACATACCTGTATGCTGTTTGTCCTCCCGAATAAGGCAACATTAATTCGGTATTGCGAGTAACATTGACAATTTTAGACGGATCATCCAACAGAACCGGTTCTGTTTCACGAAATCGATACACAACATAGTATTGTGCATTTTTGGGCTTTTTCTGATTTCCGTTTTGTTTCCAGCGCAATCTATATCCTGTCTGCGTCCATTCAGCTTTCAACGATCTCACTTCATTTGGTTGTCCTTCATATAAATGCTTATAAGCAGGAATCAATGCCGGATATCGCTGATATTCCACCCGCAAACTATCCGCTATCCCTCCTGTATTGCGCAGGATTTCATAACCAGGCCAAAAACAATGGCCATATATGGCAGGAAGAGTTCGTTCCAACTGCATTTTACGAGGTAATTGATTCTTATCAACATGAAATAAATCGGAAGTTTTAACGGTTTTCGCCACGTCCTGGCCGATGTACAAATGCGCTCCGTAATTATTTCGGCTCCACCAACGAATCAACGTTTCATAATCGGCTGTTTTATGACCTATTTCCCAATAGATTTGAGGAATATTGTAATCAATCCAACCATTGCGCACCCATAATTTGACATCAGCGTAAAGGTCGTCATAGTTTTGCAGGCCATTTGTTAAGCTTCCGGAACCATCCGGCGTATTTTTCATATTGCGATAAATACCAAAAGGGCTGACGCCAAATCGCACCCAGGGTTTTGCTTTTTTAATCGTTTTATTCAATTCTTCTATCAATTCATTGACATTATTCCGACGCCAATCCGCTCGATTTTTAAAATCTTCTCCATAAACGGCAAAACTGATCTCATCCGGAAATTTTTCTCCTGCAATTGGATACGGATAAAAATAATCATCCATGTGAATAGCATCCACATCATATCGCTTTACAATGTCTTTGACTACATTGCAAATATGCTTCCGGCAAGCGGGAATGCCCGGATCGAAATAAAGCTGGGAACCGTATTGTACAAACCATTCGGGATGCCGAAAATAAACATGGGATTTGCAGAGATAATTATTGCCATCGGAAGTAACTCGATAAGGATTAAGCCATGCATGAAATTCCATATTTCGTTTATGGCACTCTTCAATCATAAATTCCATCGGATCAAATCGTCCTGCCGGCTCGATCCCTTGCTGCCCTGTCAAAAATTTACTCCAAGGTTCAATTTTGGAATAATAAAAAGCATCGGCCGTGGGACGAACCTGAAAAATCACAGCATTTACACGCAATGCTTGAAACTGATCCAACGCATCGGTCAGAAACTGTTTCATTTGCTCGGGCGACATGTTTTGGTAATAATTCTGACCTATTACGTGCATCCACACACCGCGGAATTCACGCTTGGGAGAGGGCTGGGAAAATGAATTGCCTGCAATCAGACAAAATAGCAAGAGTAAAATTATTTTTCGCATTCTTACTTAAATTGAGAGTGGAGAGTAGAGAATTGAGAATGAAAAATGGATAATTCACCACTCTCAATTCTCAATTCTCAATTCGGAAAGCAAAAGTAATTAAATAAAGGAAGATTTTCTGTAATTTTGCAGTTTTGTTATTAAAAATGGAATCTGAATCAAATATATTTATCAAAGGGGCTCGTGTCAATAACCTCAAAAATATTGATGTAGAAATACCCCGCGACAAGCTAATCGTCATTACCGGGCTATCAGGATCCGGAAAATCATCATTGGCATTCGACACATTGTATGCCGAAGGACAACGGCGTTATGTGGAAAGTTTATCTTCGTACGCCCGCCAGTTTTTAGGTCGGATGAGCAAACCCGAATGCGATTACATCAAAGGAATACCACCGGCAATTGCTATTGAGCAACGGGTGAATACCCGCAATGCTCGTTCCACAGTCGGCACATCTACTGAGATATACGATTATCTCCGGTTGCTGTTTGCCCGCATCGGAAAAACCTATTCTCCCATTTCGGGCGAATTAGTCAAAAAACACACGGTAAGTGATGTGGTTGACGAAGTGATTTCGTTCCCTGAAAATACCAAAATGGTTATTCTTACTCCTATTGTATTAAGCGCCGACCGGAATATGCGGGAACAGTTGGAAGTGTTGCAAAAAGAAGGGTATGTACGAGTTGAAATCAATAATCAGGCATACAAAATAGAAGATGCTTTAAGTCAAAACGGGCTGGTTGAAAAAAACGATGTATTATTAATGATCGACCGGTTAACGTGCTCTCAGGAAAAACTGAATATCTCCCGTTTGTCTGATTCCATCGAAACCGCTTTTTTTGAAGGTAACGGCTACTGCATCATTAAATTCTACACAGAAAACGGCACTTTACAAAAAGAATTTTCGCACCGCTTTGAGGCCGATGGTATTACTTTTGAAGAACCCTCTGAACTAATGTTCAACTTCAATAGTCCGGCCGGAGCATGCCCACAGTGCGAAGGATACGGCAAAATTATCGGCATCGATGAAGATTTGGTCATTCCCAACAAATCCTTATCTATTTATGAAGATGCCGTAGTTTGCTGGAAAGGTGATAAAATGGGGGAATTCAAAAAATGGTTTATTGAGAATGCCGATCGCTATCAGTTTCCAATTCACAAACCGTATTTTGAACTCAGCAAACAAGAAAAAGATATTCTTTGGCATGGACGACCGGGCTTGTTGGGCATCGATGATTTTTTCAAACATGTAGAAGAAAATCTGTACAAAATACAATACAGAGTCATGTTGGCTCGTTACCGCGGGAAAACGACATGTTCGGTTTGCCATGGCAGCCGGCTCAAACCCGAAGCGGCGTATGTAAAAGTGGGAGATAATTCTATCACCGAACTGGTACTGGTGCCAATAACCGAATTGAAATCTTTTTTCGATCATTTAGAATTAGACGAACACGATGCGACCATCGCCAAACGCCTCTTAATAGAAATCAATTCCCGTATCCGCTTTCTGTTGGATGTAGGCTTAGGATACCTGACTTTGAACCGACTGTCCTCTACCCTATCGGGAGGAGAAAGTCAGCGAATCAACATTGCCACTTCACTCGGAAGCAGTCTGGTCGGTTCTTTATACATTTTAGATGAACCCAGTATCGGCTTGCATTCCCGCGATACCAGTCTATTAATCAAAGTTTTAAAAGAATTAAAAGAAATCGGCAACACAGTAGTAGTTGTAGAGCACGATGAAGACATTATCCGTGAAGCCGACTATATTATTGACATTGGCCCCAAAGCCGGTCAATGGGGAGGAGAAGTGATTTATCAGGGCGATGTGGCGCATCTTCAAAAAGCAACCAACAGCTACACTGTACGTTACCTTACCGGCGAAGAACAGATTGAAGTTCCGAAAATTCGTCGGAAATGGAATAATTATATCCAAATCAAAGGTGCAAGGCAAAACAATCTGAAATCAATTGATGTACGTTTTCCTCTCAATGTTATGACTGTCGTTACCGGTGTCAGCGGTTCGGGAAAATCGTCATTGATTCGCGACGTGTTCTATCCGGCCGTAAAAGCATATTACGAAAACAACCGGGAACAATCCATTCAAATGCTAAGTATGGATGGAGATATGCAGTTAGCGAAAGGAATTGAATTTGTAGATCAAAATTCCATCGGGCGTTCCTCGCGGTCAAATCCGGCAACCTACATTAAAGCTTACGATGATATCCGCAAACTCTTCGCTGAGCTACCTTTATCTAAACAGATGAAATATACCCCCGCATTTTTTTCGTTTAATGTAGAAGGCGGCCGTTGCGAAGAATGCAAAGGAGATGGAGTAATTACCGTTGAAATGCAATTTATGGCCGATGTTGTGCTGACCTGTGAATCCTGCCAGGGAAAACGGTTTAAAAAAGACATCTTAGAGGTAGAATATTATGGCAAAAACATCCATGATGTACTGGAAATGACGAATGATGAAGCCATTGCTTTTTTCTCCCAACATGCAGGTAATACGGAGAAGAAAATTGTAAAACGACTCAAAAGTTTGCAAGATGTAGGGTTAGGTTACCTGAAATTGGGACAAAGTTCTTCCGATCTTTCGGGAGGAGAAAACCAACGAGTAAAGTTAGCCTATCATTTAAGTGAAGAAAAAACGCAACCGACCATCTTTATTTTTGACGAACCTACTACAGGATTGCATTTTCACGATATTAAAACCTTATTGAAAGCTTTTGACGCCCTTATTTCCAGAGGACATACCATTATTATAATCGAGCACAATATGGATGTAATTAAATGCACCGATCATATTATCGACTTAGGTCCAGAAGGTGGAGAAAAAGGCGGATTCCTGGTATGCGCCGGAACACCGGAAGAAGTAGCGGAGCACAAAAAATCATATACAGGGAGATATTTGAAGGAAAAATTGCTATAAGTTAAAATGCAATCCCGTAGAATTGTATTTTTTACACTTCGTTATGTTTTTTCCTAAAAATCTTCTAACTTTGTAGTTCCAAACCAATTAAAACTATATCCATGAAAATCTTTTTTTGCGCCGGGAAAGAAGCATTTCAAGTTGTTTTTATTTCAATTGTTCTTCTGTTGGAAATTGTGTCTGTTAATGCACAATCGGCTACTACTCCAATCGTTAAAACCAACCCTTTTTATACCAAAGGAGCCATCGCAGCATTTTGCCGGGGAGAAGCTGCAAGGCAGGGAAATAAAGCCATCAAGGAAGCCGGCATTTGCTGGAGTACCAATCCTGAGCCTACTGTCAATGATAACAAAATCAAAGCCGGAGTGGTATATTCCAGTTTCCTTATTCATATCCGAAATTTGTCGCCCAACACAGTATATTATGTACGTGCATACGCCATTAATACTTTAAGTGAAGTCGGCTATGGCGATGTTATTACGGTCAAAACATTACCCAAAGGCAATGTAACTTATTCCCTGTACAGAGGAGAGCCCGCTGATCCTGCTGTATATGAAAGAATTGATAAAGCTATGAAAGAAGCTGTGGAATGGTATAATAATTATACAACTGTAACAAAACATATCAGGGTCAATTATCACCCGGGTATTCCTACTGCACAGGCCAACTATGATGGAAGCATGGGATTCGGAGCAAAAGAAAACTATCAATATCTTGGTACCGCTTTGCACGAAATGGGGCACACTGTGGGAGTAGGTACTTGTAGTATGTGGAACCGATTGTGCGTGAACAGGAAATGGATAGGCAGTCATGCCAATGAAATATTGAGATTTATGACGGGTAATCCGGACTTAATAGTAGAGGGAGACAACACTCACTTCTGGCCATACGGAATCAATGGGTATTGGGAAGATGACGGACAAGAAATGACTCGTATCATGCATGTGCTCCTTATACAGGGAATGAGTGAAGATGGATTACCTCCAACAACCGCCTTACCTGCTTCGGCAGCAGTATTTGAATGCGATTCGCTTCAAAAATTTTACATAAAATCCGAAGATATAGACAGGAAACGTTCATCGGGCTTCTTAACGGAAGATGCTTCGGGCAAATTGGTAATAACCACTATGACTGCCAAATCGGTCTTATCTGACGACAACGCAGCCTGGAATGTCATCCTTAATAAAACACTTAACCGGTATATGATCCGGAATGTGGCCACCGGACATTACTTTAAATTTGTTGGAAATTTAAGCAATATAGACAACGCTCGCGGAGAAAATCACATCAGTATGGAAGAAATGAATGCTGCAGAAAAAAGTCGCTATCTTTTTCAATTGGTGAGGTCGATTAATATAGAAATTGACAAAAATCAACTTTTCCGCACTCCAAATTCGTATGCGGTAATCGTACGAGGATCGGCCGGAAACCAATGTCTGGATGCTTACTCCGCCACCACAACGGGCACTTGGGATTTCTGGATGCTTTCCGATGCTTCCCATCCGCTCCAATATTGGATGTTTTTATCAGATAAAGAAGTAAGGAGGACATTCGAACCGGTTAGTGACATAATAGCTCCGGAGAAAGACGATTTGGATATCCTTGTATATTCCTCCAACGGAAACATCATAATCAAATCAGAATTGCCTCAAGAAGCTTCTGTCTATTCTATAGACGGCCGATGGATCAAAAATTCGAATGAGACTATTATACCCATCCATCCCGGACTATATATTGTCAAAATAGGCAACAACTCTTTTAAGGTTTTGGTAGGAAAATAATTTCAAAAATTAATCTCAACGTCCAAAATGAGATGATTCCCTGCTTATAATCGTTCCAGGCATAAGCGCCATGATCGGATTGGCCCTCCTGTTTAATACCC
This sequence comes from Bacteroidales bacterium, assembly GCA_031553835.1. Classification (GTDB taxonomy): domain Bacteria; phylum Bacteroidota; class Bacteroidia; order Bacteroidales; family Azobacteroidaceae; genus JAVBKX01. The sequence continues at coordinate 66,642 of JAVBKX010000023.1, read as the reverse complement.
GGCGGAACATTAGCTCCAAACTGATATCTGCAATTTCTTTACAAGGTTGGATGTACGATGTCAGTGAATATTTCAAATGTTCTCCATATTTCATATTATCAAACCCGCAGATGAGCACATCGGAAGTGATTTTTACCCCTATTTCTTCCAAAGAAGACATCAGTACAGCTGCGGTAGAATCATTGGCACATAATATACCTGTTTTTTGAGATTGAATTTTCATTTGTTTGACAAAATCAAAATCATCAGGATTTCCGCAAAAAATATTTTCATTACTAAAATGCAAGTTTTTTTCCTGTATGGCAGACCTTAATCCGGCAATACGGAGCTTCACAGAATAGGCAGAATTAGGTCGATAGAAAAAATAAATTATTTCACACCCTGCGTCAATTAAATGTTGTCCCATTTCATAGCCTGCCCTGTAGTTATCCAACCCTGCCAAATCGTATTCGCTCCTCGCCGGAAATTCTACAATATCCCGGTCAATCAACACCAGCGGAATACGTGCATTGTGTATTTTCTCACAAATTATCCGATTAATTTGGTCGGCATCGGCAACGCGTTCTAAAGGAGAGAAAAAAATGCCGTCCACTTTCCGTTCTATGTAACTGTTACAACAACTGATAATATGCGTTTTACGTATTTCTGCATTACTGGCGGTAGCTCCTTCCCACATACAGTGAAATTTTCCGTTTCTTGATTGTTCCAATAATTGGTCATTGATAATAGAAAAAATTTCGGATTCTCCGGCTCCCGGCAATAACAGGCCAAAAGTATTAATATTGGTATTTTTATAAACTACAACCGTGCCTAATCCTTTTCTTTTTACAACATATCCCTCGTCCTGGAGCCGGTTATAAACCTTTGCAATAGTCGGACGAGAGACCGAATACTGCTGAGCCAGCATTAACTCTGTTGGCAAAAGGGAATCTGCCGGAAATACACCACTCGTTATCTTTTCTTTTAAAACATCGAAGACGCCTATATAATTAAACTTTGCATCCATAACAATTACAAACTATTTACGTTGAACTTACAAAAGTAATAATTTTTCACAACTAAAATTATAATAATATTTTTTTGATTCAATAAAAAAACACAATGATAATAATTTTATCGCACACAAAATCAGCGCTTACATTTATATCAAAAAATAAATTACATATTTCATACAATAAATTTGCATATAAAGTTATACAATATTACATTTGCAAAATATTCATCCAACAAAAAAACTTTTTCAACCATGAAAAAAACAAATTTTGCAGTCTGCATAATTGCACTTATCCTGTTTGCAAGTTGCAACTCCGGAAATCAAACGATTTCTTCAAAATCCATCACCCTTGCTTCATTATTAGAAGAAATGGTATCCGTTGATTCCGAAACGTGTTTTCCTGACCCTTATTTTGCCTCGAAACAATTGACAAGCTATGACAGAAAATCTGTACTTCCTGGCACTCCAACCTGGCATGCCAACGATGATTGGGCGGGGTTTATCCGGTATGAAGGCAATAATGGCCGTGTTGAAAAAGTATTATTCGATGAAGAAGGCCCGGGAGTAATCACCCGGTTACTGACAACAGGCAAAGCAGATGGGGCGAATCTCAGGATTTATTTCGACGACAAACCGGAAGCGAGCATTGTCATCCCTGCTTTTGATATTTCCAAGCTTCCTGTCAATATTCCCCCGGGAATGATTTATTTTCATGAACATTACAAAACCACCCAAGGAAGCACTCTGTATTATCCGATCCCTTATGCTAAAAGGTGCAAAATCACAGTGGATAATCCCAACCGGGGATATGTATATCATATCAATTATCGCACATACGATAAAGGAACCAAAGTCGAAACATTTAGCATTGAAGCTGCAAAGTTGGTTGAAAACCAAGCTAAAGAAGTAAGTACTAAACTTGAACAGCCTTCTGATTACAAAGGTTCGGAGATGGCGGTAAACGGCAAATTAGCTCCGGCAGAAAGTATCAGACTGGACTTGCAACAAGGTTCAAAAGCTATCCGAACATTAAACTTCAACATCAGTAATTATAATGAATCGGAATATGCACAATTGATGCGTGGCTTGATTGTAAAAATCACTTTCGACGGCACACAAACTGTAATAGCTCCTCTCAGTGATTTTTCCGGCGGAGGAATGGGAGCTCCCGCTGTAAACAGCCGGTACTTAGAGGCCGATGGCAAAGGTAACATAACGTTACGTTTTGCGATGCCTTACAAAAAAAATGCACAAATCGAACTGAAAAATAGTACCAATTATACGGCATCCGCCACTATCAAAGCAAATCTTTCAGATTGGCATTGGAATAAAAATACACTTTATTTTCATGCCTGTTGGAGACAAGAAACGGGATTGCAAACCAATGCGGGAATAGACTATAATATGGGAACAATCAGCGGTCGAGGTGTTTTCAAAGGGGATGTTCTTTCTCTATATAATCATACTCCCAAATGGTATGGAGAAGGTGATGAACATATTTGGGTCGATGACGAAAAGTTTCCATCCCATTTTGGATGTGGAACGGAAGATTATTACAACACCACCTATGCCCCGATCCATGTTTATCATTATCCATTTGGAGGAGCGCCAAGGGAGGACGATGAAGCGTCCCGGGGATATAACACTTTTGTCAGAACACGCAATCTGGATATTATTCCGTTCAATTCCAAACTCAGTTTCGAATTTGAACTCATTAGCTGGGAAACCGGTTTAGTGGATTATGCGTCCACCATTTACTGGTATGGCGAACTTGATTCTAAATCTTTGAATGCTTCTGACATCAATGAAGCTTTATATACGCTGCCTCCTGCTATTTACACCAACGATTTGAAGTAACAACCCATTCTCAAACATGAAATATATGAAGATGAAATCATGTATCGCAGGTATTGATTTCGGCACGACCTCTCTCTCTGCTGTAGTCGTTAATCTCGACGACATACAAATTGAAAAAAGTTTCTGCTATAATACGAATGCTTACATTACGTTCTCCGATCCTTTCAGGAAAGAACAATCGATAGAAATTCTTACGGAATTATTTTACCGGTTATTGGATGATATCAATAATCTGCCGGGTATTAAAATTACAGCGTATGGCTTTACGGGGCAAATGCATGGCATTATCGGTTTAGACAGAAATAAGAAAACGGTTACCAACCTTGTTACCTGGCAAGATCGGAGTGGCGAATTAATGTTACCGGATGGAATATCGCTGTTGGAAAAAGTCAAGCAATTGTCTGAAAATGAAACGGTTGCAAACGGATATGGAATTATCACTTTGTTTAAATGGATTCATTACGATAAACGAACAGATATTGACAGTTTTTGTACAGTTGCCGATTATTTCGCCATGTCATTGGCAAACAGCAATACAATCACAATGAGTCCGAGCATGGCTCACAGCATCGGTTTTTATGATATCAATTCCAATCATTGGAATATGAAGGCTATCCAAGGAACTGATTTAGAGGTTATCAATTTCCCTATTGTTAAGGCAAATCCTTGTATAGTTGGGTATGCTCAAGCCAGCTCGGGCTCTATTCCGGTAATTTCCGCCTTGGGAGATAACCAGGCCAGTTTTCTCGGTAGCGTAATTCGACAAAAGGAATCCATCCTGTTAAATGTCGGAACAGGCACCCAATTGTCTTTTTTAATTCATAAAAGCGAATTGGATATTTATAGAAAATACGTGGATGGATATGACACTCAGCTTCGTCCATTCGATGACAGTTTCTATTTAATTGCGACCGGTTTTCTCAATGGCGGTTCAGTATATAAATCGCTATTCAATTTTTTCAAAGAGGTTGGATTATCATTATTAGAACTTCAGGAAATCGATGAAACCAAATTATGGAAAAACATGCAAAAATATGGAGAAGAAAGCCTGGAGCTACATTCTTCTTTATTGGTCATTCCTTTATTGGAGGGACTACGAAAAAATGGAAACCTGACAGGTAGCATTTCCAATATCAACTCATCCAACTTTCATCCGGGAGAATTGGTTGCCGGTTTTCTCAAAGGGCTCGCCACTCATTACAAAACAGGATATTTTCCTGAATTACAAGACCGGACTCATTACATTTGCGGAAGTGGAAATGGCCTCAAACGAAATTCATTATTCACGAAATTAATAGAACAGACATTTGAATGTCCTCTCTTTTTAACATCATACGAAGAAGAAGCGGCTACGGGAGCGGCAATTAATGCGGCAATGACAACCGGAATTATCAAGAACGAAGCAGAAAGAGAAGCTTTTTTAAGTAAAATTTCCCCTGCTCCTTGACATCGTTAATGCAACCCCAACGGATTGACTTACTATAAACATTGTAAAAAATTAATTCATCAATTATGGAAAAGAAACAAATATTCATGCTCGTACCTGTCTTGTTGGCATTTTTCGTCATGGGATATGTGGATTTGGTAGGTACTGCCACAACCAATATCAAAGAAGAATTCCAACTCTCCGATAAGGTAACCAACCTATTGACTTCCATGGTATTCTTTTGGTTTCTTGTATTATCTGTTCCAACCGGAATGCTAATGAACAAAATCGGCCGCCGCAAAACAGTTATTATCAGTTTAGTCGTAACCCTGCTGGCCATGATAACCCCGCTGATTGCCAATGATCTTCCTATCATGTTGATTTCATTCGCCTTATTAGGGATCGGAAATACACTGATGCAGGTTTCGCTCAATCCGTTGGTGACCAATGTTGTCAGCGGCAAACAGTTGGCCAGCAGTCTGACTCTCGGGCAATTTTTCAAGGCGATTGCCTCTTTCCTGGCTCCCATCATCGCTTCGTGGGCAGCATTCACATACGGAAACTGGAGATTATTGTATCCTTTATTTGCGGCCATTTCACTTATTCCCATTATCTGGCTTTCCCTTACACCGATCAAAGAAATGCCTGTCACCGGAAAACCCTCCACCTTTGTGGAATGCTTCAAATTATTGGGAGACAAGCGAATCCTGATTTTATTCATAGGTATTTTGGTTCATGTCGGTATTGATGTTGGTACTAACCTGACTGCTCCAAAAATACTGATAGAACGATTAGATATGTTGGCTGCAAATGCTGTATTGGCTTGTTTTATTTATTTTATAGCCAGAACGGCCGGCTGTTTTTCAGGCGCATTTATTCTATCCAAAATATCACCAAAGACTTTTTTTATTGCCAGCGTTTGTATTATGATTGTGGGCATATTGGGGTTACTTATTTTTAATACAGTTCTTCCCATCTACGTTTGCATTGCCATGCTTGGTATCGGAAATTCCAATATTTTCCCGATTATTTTCTCACAAGCTATGCAATTCAAACCCACACTCAATAACGAAGTCTCCGGGCTGATGATTATGGGGATTTCGGGTGGAGCAATCTTTCCGTTTTTTATGGGAGTGGCTTCGGATGCCATGCACAGTCAGAATGGGGCAGTAATCGTAATTGCAATATGTATCGCTTATTTAATGTATATTTCACAGAAAATCAACAAATAATATTTTGTTCACCACGAGTTGAAAAGTTGTCTGGCTCATTCCACCGAGCCAGACAACCTCAAATTAATTCGACCAGTTTACTGAGACTGCTTTACTGAGGATTTCACCTCTATCAACTGTAGCATTTCATTTTTTATTGTAGTAACCACAGGTGAGGGAATTTTAACGTCTTTATTGATAATTTTCTTAGCCAGCATCATCGCTTCCTCCCTGCGGTCAGTAACGTTGTATAATTTTGTCAGTTTATACAAAGGGATAAAACGGCTCGGGCACATATTTGTAGCAAGTTTTAGATGCCGCTCCACTTTATCATACTGCCCTAATACATTGCAATTATCGGCTATCAGCATGTGTAAATCATAATCTGCCCAACGCTTCTCGCATTCGTATGCTATTTTCAAACTTTCGCCATAATACCCGGCCACATTCAATTCTGCCGCATAATTGTAAAGAAATAATTCATTATTATATAATTGTTTATAAAGCAACTTGTATTGAGGCAGCATTTTTTGCGTTTGTCCCATAAGGGATTTGTGTGCAATTTCACACCATTTCATTTCTGTCCGCATCCGGGTGTAGCTGTAATAGTAAGTTGTCAATACCAACAAAACAATAATAAGTATTCCGATATTATATGCTTTATGATAAGAAAAACGAAATGGTTCAATGATGATATAAACGGATAAAAATCCCATGATCCATACGAAAGGATAGGTAAGGGGATAAGAAAATAAAGAAAAAACGGCAATGCCTGCCAAACACCACCCGGCAATGGAATGCAACAATGTTTTATTTTTATTCTTCTTCCATGCTTGCCACACAAAGAAAACCAAAACAAGAAATATTACAAATCCTGATACGCCATAATTGACGAGTAATAGCAGGTATTCATTAAACGGGCGATTAATGTTGTCGGCCAGCATGCTATACGAACTCTCAGGATGGGTTTCAAAATACGCAGCCTGATAGTTCATATAATTGGCTTTAAATCCTCCCGGACCGAATCCAAATAGCGGTTGAGCTTTAATCATCTCCCAAGTACATTGCCAGATCAATACACGACCATCGGCGGAATCTTTTTTCAGAAAATAGAGTCCGGCAATTAAAGTGATCAGGATAATGATGGATAAAATAATTTGTTGCTTGCTGTTGATACGTAGGTAATAAGCAGCAGCGAAGATAAGAATTGTTACAAAACCAAGTATCCCGGCTCTGGAAGCAGAAAGAACAATAGCAATACCAAGTGCTGAGAAGATCTTTATTGCAGCCCACTTGACCCAATGGTTTTTATTAGAAATAAAATAGAAGCAAAATGCAGCACCTGCACATGAACTGGCAGCAAACCCTGCCGGGTTGTCAAAACTTCCCGTAACCCGGAATCCATTGGCTGACTGAAACCATCCTATGTATTGTCCGATTCCATAAAGCGATTCGATAAAGCAACATATAGGGATAATAGCCAATAATAATTCATACGGAATCAATGAATGGATTTTTTTTCTGGAAAAATAAAAAATAGATAATAAACCAATCAGAACAGGCATTCCAAAATAAAAGCAATACCATTTGGGAGCAGTTTCCGTATTGACAAATTTTGAGGAACAGAAGAATAATGTTCCGATACAAATCGCCCAAAATATGATCAGTACAACTATCTTCTCTAATTTTAACATAGTAATTGAATATAAGATATGCTTTGATTAAAGCTTTTGAAACCCGTTGGTGGAATTCAGATCCTTAAACATTTCAGAAAACTTTCAGTCGCTTTTCAATAAGTTTTTCTGCATTTTCAATGCTTCCCCGAAATATAAGATTACTTTGCCGGTCAAAAATCAAAACAGTAGGATACCCATCCACCCCAAGATCTTTTAATGCCGGATTTTCTATATCAATGGCCCAGCAGGGAAAGGTATAATGACGTTCTTTTAATATTTCAGAACCGGTTAAATAATTTTCATTCTTCTCTTCTTTCATATAGCTATGCATAGAACCAACAACAATCTGATCATTGGCTTTGTATTTATCATATACATTTTGCACTGCTGGCATTTTCTTGTAGCAAACGCTGCAAGAGGTATACCAGCAATCAATCAAAACATACTTCCCTTTAAAATCAGACAAGGAGATAGTGTCACCTGCATTTGTTTGGAAGACCAGATCAAGTTGTTGAATATCATCTATTCTGCCTGTAAATGTTCCAAAATTTAATTTATGGAGCCACATATCATACCCTTTAACATAAAGGAATAAACAGGCAGAAACAGAAAGGGTTAAAATAACTATTTTATATATTTGAGTAAACTTATAGAATAAATATCCCATAAGTATGCCAAATAAATGGAATAGGAAATCAGGCAAAGAGACTGCTGCTGACTCAAAATCAAAGATGTGTATAGGAAACCGAAGAATAGAACATCCAATCAATGATGCATATAATATATAGCGAGACTTCAATAACGCATATCTTTTCAATATTAAATTCATAAATACAAAATACAAAAGAAATGTTACTAAGGCACAAACATCCATCCCACAATATCCTCCTCTTAAAGGAAAAGTGAGAATTTCTATTACAAAAGCGTAGATAGCAATTAAAAAATACGGTTTTATTTTTTTCATCTTTTTTACTTAAAAAAATACGGTCTTAAGATAAAAGCAGAGCAACTTCAGTTAATCGAAGACAGCTAATATTGCTCAGAAATAATGTTCCAATACAAAGTAAGCAAAATATGATCAGTACAACTACTGCCTTTGACTTTAACATGATAATTGACTAATAACCATTTTTAAAACTCCTGCAAAGGATTCCATTAACTTTGCAGGAGTTTATAATTAGTGAAACTTCTTAATATCCTCCCACTGTTCGTTTATTCTGGATAAAAAATCACTTGGAATAATTCTGTAGTCTGTATGTCGGCAAACCACATAATAATCGTATATTTTCGCTTTTGTTTGGAATTTAAGCAAATACACCTGATCGCCTAATTGTACATCTTGCTCAAAACCCTGTCGCATGATAGTAAGTTCCTGTTCTACCTCTTGTTTTCCGAAAGTCATTTTTACCGAATCTTTAGCGATTTCAGTAGGAATATTTTCTATAATATCAGCGAAAGTGGCAGGTACAATATATACCTCTTTGAAAGACACTCCATTTTTGAAGCCGCTTTTTCCCCCTTTATTTAATATTGTGGAGCTCCAGTCATATTTCAGTTTCGAATAATAGGCAATTCGAGCTGTATCCTGTAATTGTTCCACATATTCGTATGACAACAATTTGGCTGTCTCATAGTTTGTTATCCATTTATTCCAATTGAATAATAAGTTTTCGAAATTACATTCACAAGAAGTAACAGGCATCCCAAATTCACCAATATTAATTGTTTTATTATTAATATTCTCCGAATTTTGAGAATGAATAGTAGTCCAAACTACCATTGATACGATTATTAAGATTACTTTTTTCATAATGATATTTGAATTTTCATTTACCTAATGAAATATCTTTAGAACTATATTGTCCATGGGTGAGAATGCTGTCCAACACCTCCGCTTTTTGATCCTAATGCTCCGGAAAATGTAAGTTGATACCCTGGATAACTAAATGTAAGATTAATAGTAATTGTTCCTGTCGAAAACCCATAACCATAAGCTATCGCATTACTACCAAGAGCCTTGACCTGAGCATCAGATGTTCCTAAATTAAAATAGTGCGATGCGGAAAAATCATGATAAATAAAACTTCTGCCAGAATAATACCCTTCATGGTTTATAATTACACTTCCTCTCTCACTTCCCCATATCCAATCTGCTCCAGCTGTTAATGTCCAAGTCATAACTCTATCGGAAGGATATTCCGATGATGATTTTAATCTGGGAATTGCATTATCGACCTCATTTACAACTTGAGCAGTAACAATAACAGGATCTTTAACAACAAAAACATTTGTTATAAAATTATCATATACAATGCCATCTTTGTCAGAAACGACACATAGAGTATTCGTTTCAACACCATCATTATCCCATTTTAAACTAAGTATTTTTGCCCCATCCAAATCTAAGTTATCCAAAAACTCATCTCTTTCTGTAAATGTAAATGCTTGATGTTGAGAACTGCGCAACGATGCTTCTTTTTTTGCTATAGCCTTGATTGTTCTAAAATCATTTGAATATAATGGAAACATATTTTCATCTTCTTTCAAAATAGTCTTATAATGATTACCGTCTTTGGAATTATCAACATCCTCTATCATCTCATAACTTAACAATTTAATACCACTTTTTTGCAACATATCAGGAGGTAGATTCATAATATTCTCCAATTGCCCCTTCCAATCGTTAGCTTCTATGTTAATTACTGCCACATTAGTATTTCCATTAGGGCTTATATCCTCAAATTCATCACTACTACAACTTTGAATAAAGACACTTAAACACACAACACTTACAGATATGACACATAAATTCAATATCTCGCTTCTTTTATTTTTAAAAATTTGTTTCATAATAATTATTTGAAATAAATCTAATTTATATTCAGCAAACCTTGTTTACATTTTTTAAATTCACAAGTGATTCTGCTTCAGAATCCTTGAAAAGCATTTGCAAGCTCCTTTCTTCTTGTTCGTTTTCATTATTTGGCCATAGGCTATCGTTTAAAAGTTTACCACCAAATCTGTTGTCCATCCTCATATGTAAAGATCCGTTCTTCACGTCCTCTTGTTAGGTCTCTCAACCAAAACAACGCGCTGGCTGGTGCATTCTCAAAATCCAGGAACCACGAGGTTGCTGCTTGCCTGCCCAATGAAACCCAACCATGGTAAGACAAATAAAATAATTCGTATTCATCATACAACCGTATCGAATTATCGTCGCTACGGGGAATGTACCTGATTTTTTGAATCCGTTCTCTTTTTCCCAGATCAAGACCTACCCACGCATCTTTTTCATATTCAGAAACAAACGAAGTCAGCAGATCCCCGTCAAAGGCCTTCTTTGGCGCATATTCATCCATATAAGCATAAGGAGGGTTTCCGAAGGGTTTACCCGTCAGGATGGAATCGGCTCCGTAAACTTCTATTTCTGCGACATCGCCACGCAGTCTGCTTGAAAAATAACGAATATAACGAAAAGAAGAAAGTGTATCTTTAGAGAAAGCATACGCAAATCCCTGAGGACTTTCGGTAATTTCAGCCAAAGTTGTGGCATCAGAAAAATCTCTTTTGTTGGCGCCCTGAAATTTTCCATGCAGCATCAGATCATGGAAAAAATTCACCCGGTCAGAAGGAAATTTACGAAACACCTTCACAGTTTGCTTCCGGATGGTATCAAGTGAAATAGACTTAGCTAAAAAACTTTCTCTTACCACCAGTGGGTCACTAAAGGGAATTATTTTGCCATGGCGGAAATAAGCTGCCAGATAGGCGATGTTGCGGCAATCGACATAAGGGAAAACTGCTTCCCCATTGCATATTTCCGTCCAGGCAACCGGCATCCATTCGCTATTATTGAAAAGGCATAAATAAACGATATTCTCGCCTGCAATGGGATTGGTACAATTGAATGAGATCCGGTTGATCGGAAAATATAAGTTTGAAACATCTGTTTCATATTCCGATTGTAATGTAGGGGGAATTTCATCTATAGTTTTATATTGTAGCAATCGATTGGTTTGCCGGGAAAAAGTTTGGCGGTACACTTTCCCTTTTTGTTCAAATGAGGTACGAAAATTTCCCCGTTCCGGATGGGCGTCAAATGGGGCAAAATCGAATGAAACGCCAGTCGTATCAATCGCAAAATTCCAATAATGCGATGTAAAACCTCCCGGCCGCAATTTCAAATAATCAATTCCCGCAGGAATCCCCACCGCACGTAAAGCATAAATATTAAGATCCGCCATTTCCACGCAGGGACCTATTCTATTTTCGAATAAAAAATCGGCTCCGAAATGAGGAAAATTTCCTATACTTTCCCACCCAATGAATTGCCAGGATTTATCAAAATTGGCTTTATTTATGATTTGACAGGCTTCAACAACATCCGAACCGGTCAGCATAGTATCCAACAATGATTGATATTCTTTATAATAAATCTCCCTCCAATTCTCCAACGGTTCATTGCCGATTCTATAAGGCAGGACATATTCACAGAAATCAATGAAACTTATGTATGCTCCCCAAGGTTGTTCATCCTTTACTTTGAAAGCCCATTCAATATTCTGAATCAAGTACCCGGCAGTAATAACATGGGAGTCATATATAATTTGCGGTTTTTCTTTCGAATAAGGCTGTCTGTTGCGTATGGTGTCAAGAATTTGCCCGGCCGGTATTTTATTTTTCAAACCAATACTAATTCTTTTCTTTATGGAATCGATTTCCGGAGATTGTACTGAATAATAACCAGGCATATTTTCGATTAAAAACCGAGCGGCTTTTAGCTTCAAACTATCTTTCTTATCGCACGAATAATAAGTCAACACTTTTTCTAATTCCGAACGGTTTTCCCCTGCAAATGCTAGCGATTTTTCCAGCGCATTATACGGCTTTCCACATGATATACTTACAATAAGCAATAAAAGTAAAGAGCAGTATTTTACGTTACTATAAATCATATTTTATGTATATGTTATTAAATTTCGCCACAAACATAAACATATTTTCATTAACATTACATAAAACAATCAATTAATAATAATTCATTTAACTTTATTTAAATAGTTTGATTACATATTTAAAAATAAATCATTACATTTGTATTTCATTATCGAAAATCAGAGTATTATTTCATGGTATGCAAAAAGTAGAGTATTTTTAGAAAAAAAATCGAAGAACAATATGAATTTTATATAACAACAAGTAAAATCTAAAATATCAACACATGAAAAAAATCTTTTTATACTTAGTCTTAGCAATTTGTTCTACGACACTATTTGCCCAAGTTCAACTAGCATCAACCCCCTGGACTTTTCCATCCAATTCCCAAGCCAATAGCACACTGACAAACCAACATTCGCAGGCCGATTTTTTCGCGCCTTGCGATAGTTCATTTACCATTAAATTTACAATCGATCTAAAGAAATTTGATAAAGAAACGACTATCCTTGAAATTCCGTGGGTACTTAAAGTAAAACTCCTGCAGCATAATCCGGAAGACAGAGGAAACCAGAATTACCCTGCATATAAAATGCCGGACGGTTCCGTTCCTGTACTGGAAGCGAGGATTTTCCTGAAACTACCCATCGAAAACCAGGCAGTAAGAGAAATGCCCATAGGCATTCCATTAGCCATATTGAACAATCCCGAAGGAAAGCACGATATCGTATTGAATTTTTCCGGAGTACGCTGGACTATGTATGTAGATGGAGAATTATTAGACAACGATTTCCCTCTGGGATACCCGCTGCTGGACAAACAAACTTCATGGAAAATAAATCCGGAATATGTAAATCTGGCTGAAATTTATTGTCCGGGCATTGTCCCTCAAAGCGTAGCGCCCAACCAACCGAGGACTACCCCTGAAATTCAATACTGGACACCCGAAGGACATAATACCTGGATAGGCGATGTAGCTACATTTTATCATAATGGTCGTTATCATGTATTTTATTTATACGACAGGCGGGGACATAGCAGCAAATTCGGACGCGGCGCCCATTATTTTGAGCATCTTTCCACTTCTGATTTTAAGACCTGGATCGAACACAAAACAGCTGTACCCCTTGAACATCAATGGGAAACATTCGGAACAGGCACTCCTTTCGTTTTCAATGACAAACTGTGCCTGAGTTACGGATTGCACACTACACGGATTTATCCCGCTCATCAAACTACGCTTCCCATGCTTTGGGATTTCTATAAAGACAAAGGATTTACCGGATCATTCAACTATGACACTATTCCGCTCTTTCCGGCCGGCTCTTCTTATGCCATTAGCGAGGACGGAGTTTCTAATTTCAAGAAAACAGACATTTTATTCCATCCGTGCGAAAACCCAAGCGTCTATACAGATCCTGAAGGAAGACTCCGGATGCTGGCCAATTATGGCGCAACAGGCACTTGGGAATCTGATTCGATCAATGGCGGATGGCATTCGATCAATCCGGGATTTCCTCCGGGAGGCGATTGTACTTTCTTTTTCCACTGGGGGAACTTTGATTATATCATTGGTGGTTTTGGCGGCTTCTGGTCAAAGCCTGCAACTTTTCCTGATGACAAATACCAAGATGTTGTCAAACAAGGACTTGATTTTTACAATGGGATGAGTGTTCCCGCCATAACAGAAATCAGCGACGGACGATTCCTGATGGCCGGATGGCTCAAATTGGTTAATTGGGGCGGCACTTTGCATATCCACGAATTAGTACAATTGCCTAATGGCTGGATTGGTTCCAAATGGATGGAAGAAATTACTCCTCAAACAGAAAGATTCCAGACTATCGAAAAGAAGTTGACAAATTCTACCCCTTATCCATGCGCCAATGAATCTTTTATGTTGACCTTTGAAGTTCATCCGAAGAAAATGCAGCAAGGAAAATTAGGTGTAGTCTTTCTTCCTGAGAAAGGTGATTCAAATGCTTGTGAATTGCAACTTAACCTCATTGAAAAAAGAGCACAATTCGGTTCCGGTTCCCTGTCCGGTTTTGCTCCGGAAGAAAAATCACTCCGCCAGGGAGGCCACCCGCATGGGGCGCACAATTATGCCATTGAAAACCTGATGGATGTGGATACTCCTTTTACGGTACGTGTCATCGTGAAAAATTCCAAAAAATGGGATGGCTCTATCATTGATACGGAAATCTCTCAAAAACGCACCATGCTGACTTTCCGGCCCGATTTAAAAGTAAAAAACATACTTTTTCATCCGGAAAACATGGAAATCAGAAATATTCGCATTGCTCCTCTTGCACATTGACCAATACTAAGCTATTATTTTTGTCAAACCGCATAGATACATCGGGCACCCGGATTTTTTCATTGTTTTAATTTACATTTCACATAAACCATAATGTGTCCGATGTGTCTATTCGGCTTAATACCACAATATTACCTTACATTAACAAGTCATACGAACAATATTCAAGGCAACATTAAAATTACATTACAAATAAAAATAATTGTCATTTTATTTTATTATTTTAAAATTTTATTTACATTTGCAAAACATTTATGTAAAATAAAATACAATTAATCTTAACATATAAATGTAATTACCTTGAAAACAAAATTAGAATTGAATTTCTCATTCCCGACTCCCGGAAAGATGTATGACATGACTCATCAAGAAAATGAGATAAATGCCAATCACCAGGCAATAGATTACTGCAAGAATAAAACGCCAATCAAAAAAAGAAATACAATCAACATTAAAGTAGCAAAAAAACGGTGGTTGGACTGCTGTTCTTGAATAATAACAACCCTTTTATTGTTTCATTTAATATTTTAATAACATGACAAAAACATTCTGGTTTTTAAAGAATGGCGTTCTCTTTATCCTTTTCATCTTATCCATTTGCGTTGGTTGCAAGGATAATGACAGTAGCACGCCTGTGTACAATCCCAAAATTCCAATCGTTTGCAATGAGTTTCTGCCTGATAGTGGAGGTGTCGGAACGCAATTGATTATTGCAGGAGAGAATTTTGGAAGCGATACTTCGCTGGTCAGGGTATCGGTAAACGGCAAAAATGCCAGAGTAATCGGGGTGAATGACACTCAGATTTATGCTGTAGTGCCCAGAAGAGCAGATATTGGTCCGGTAACAGTAAGTATCGGTCTGGGAGATGAAAAACAAAGTTTTACGTTCGACAAAAACTTTGAGTACCGCTTTTCCCAAATGGTTTCAACCCTTTGCGGACACACTAAAAACGATGGAAGCAGTGAAGTTGTCAACGGCACGATTGAAGAAGCATGGTTAGTTGAACCCCGAACCCTGACTATCGACAATGAAGGAGACATTTACCTCATTGAAAACAACCGGGGACTTCGGGTGATCTCCCAAACTCGAAATGAAGTAACATCGCCATTTAGAGGCTCGGGTGGAATGTCAAATCCGGTTATGCTCGCATTTTCACGCAACCAGGATACATTATTCATTACCAATGAAGGAGGAGGCGATAATAGTGTCGGCGTATTCACAACTACGCGGGAAAATGGGTTCATGAATGCCCGTGAATTACTAAAACAACGCCAAACTTCGGATGTTGCTGTTAATCCAATTGATGGGATGATCTTTTATGCCGCGAAACCCGGAGGTAGTGTTTTCCGGTATGACATGACCACAAAAACCTCAACTCTGGCTACAACTCTCGGAGACAACAATTTTATCAGTATAGCATTCTCAAGGGATGGAAGGACATTGTTCCTTATGGGAGCTGATACCCATGCTGTATATAAATCAAAGTATAACCCAACCACCAAAACGTTGGAAAATCCCACCATTTTTGCAGGGACACAATGGCAATCGGGGTATGTAGATGGTGTTGGACAAGCCGCCCGATTTAATTTACCCTTCCAAGGATGTACTGATGAAGATGGAAATCTGTATGTAGCTGAATTAATCAACCATACTATCCGGAAAATAACTCCGGACGGAGTTGTATCTACTTATGCTGGAATAGGTGGAGAAAAGGGCTATCTTGATGGTAAACCTTCTCAGGCAAAATTCAATGAACCCATGGGAGTCGCTATCGACAAAGATGGAACCCTATATGTCGCAGACACGAAAAACCACCGTGTACGAATGATAAAAATAGATTAGAACTGAATGAACACAATAAAAATATGAGAAATTTCATTATAAAACAAAATAAAAAACGGCTGATATTGATGGCCATGCTACTTGCAACCATCAATGTAATGGCTCAGACTAATGTTACAATAACAGGAAAAGTAACTGATAATAGCCATGGACCTCTGATCGGCGCTATGGTAGTCGTCAAAAACCAACCGGGTCTTGGAACCGCTACTGACATGGATGGAAACTACAAAATTAAAGCCGGAGAAAATGACGTGCTTATCTTTTCTTATTTAGGATACGAAACAAAAGAAATAGCCATTCAGGGCAAGACGACGATTAACGTCGCCCTGAGCGAGAGTTCGGCTGTTATAGATGAAGTAACCGTGGTCGGATCGGGAGTTCAACGTAAAGTAAGTGTCGTGGGAGCCATTACCTCCGTAGAAACTCCGCTATTGAAAAATACATCATCAGCCAATTTGAGTAATGCTCTGGCTGGAAATGTTGCCGGGATTATTGCCATGCAAAAAAGCGGTGAGCCTGGTCAAAATTATTCGGAATTCTGGATTCGGGGTATCAGCACATTCGGGGCTAATGCCAGTGCATTAGTATTGGTAGATGGGATTGAACGGAATTTCAACGAAGTGAATGTGGAAGACATTGAGTCCTTTTCTGTTTTGAAAGATGCTTCCGCTACTGCAATTTATGGAAACAGAGGTGCTAATGGCGTAGTAATCATCACGACAAAAAGGGGAGCTTCCGGAAAAGTAAATATTAATGCTAAAGTAGAATATGGTATTACCACACCTTCCCGGATGCCCAAATATGTAGATGCCGGAACGTACGCCACAATGGCTAATGAAGCCCGGATAACCAGAGATGAAGATCCAAAATATACACCATCCGAAATGCGGATCATACAGTATCGATTGGATCCGGACTTATACCCCAATATGGATTGGCAAAATGAAATATTGAATGAAACCACTACCAGTGGGCGTGCAATGGTTAACATAAGCGGTGGAGGTTCTACTGCCCGTTATTTCATTTCCGCAGCATATTATGATGAAGACGGTTTGTATAAAGCCGACAATATGAAAAATTATGATACAAACACAAACTACAAGCGTTATAATTTCCGTTCAAATGTAGATGTCAACGTAACCACATCTACAGTCGTGGAATTAGGCGTGGCCGGATGGATGGCCTCCCAAAATCGGCCGGGAAGTCAAGACTCGGACGAATTGTATGCTTCTTTTGCCACACTCACGCCCGTTACAGTCCCTAAAATCTATTTCAATGGATTATGGCCAACATACGGTACCGGAAACCAAACAAATCCTTACGTTTTATTAAATGAAATGGGGTACAGAGAATTCTGGCAAAATAAAATGGAAACCAACATTGGTTTGAAGCAAAATTTAGACTTTATTACGAAAGGGCTGAACTTTTACGCTCGTTTTTCTTACGACGCTTATGGGGAAAATTATGTAAACCGATTAAAAAACCCGGACTTATATAAAGCGGAAACGCAACGCGACGGAAGGGGCGATATGGTACTCACCAGAGTCCTGGAAGCCAGTCCGCTGAAGCAAAACACCGGTTCGTGGGGAGATAAAAGATATTATGGCGAACTCAACCTGAATTATGACCAAATATTTGCAGAGAAACATCGTGTTAGCGGATTATTGTTGTACTATCAACAAGAATATTCCAGGAATGACGCCGGTGAGAATATCTTCGCTGCTATTCCAAAAAAGAATATGGCTTTATCAGGAAGAGCAACGTATTCATTTATCGACCGGTATTTCCTGGAATTCAATTTCGGATACACCGGTTCGGAAAATTTTGAAAAGGGAAAACGCTTTGGTTTTTTTCCGGCCATCGCCGCAGGATGGCTTCTGTCTAACGAACCTTTTATCGCTAATCATGCACCCTGGTTAAGTAATCTGAAATTAAGATATTCTTATGGGGAAGTTGGAAATGACAGACTATCAAACGATACACGCTTTCCTTATATTTCTGTTGTCGAAAGATCCAGTCGCTACCACTTAGGGGAAACAGGTCAAACCAGCCTCAACGGTGTTTCCATCACCACCATCGGTACTCCTCATCTAACCTGGGAAACTGCAATCAAACATAATATAGGTATTGATGTCGGCCTGTTTGATAAATTCTCTATGACTGTAGATATATTTAAAGATACGCGGGAAAATATATTCAAAAAACGTGATCACATGCCCGCTACCGCAGGACTAAGCGGCAATCAGATTCCTTGGGCCAATGTGGGAAAGATGGAAAATAAAGGCTTCGATGGCACAGCCGCTTTCTCCGACAACATCGGTAAAGTTTCTTATACCGTTCGCGGTAATATTACTTATACCAACACTGATGTCCTGGAATATGACGAACCTGCAAATGCTTTGCCATATAAAATGACACAAGGATACCGGCTCTATCAAACCAGAGGATTGATAGCATTGGGATTGTTTAAAGATGAAGAAGACATTATCAATAGCCCCAAACAAAATTTCGGCCCGGTGCTACCCGGCGATATAAAATATAAAGATGTCAATGGTGATGGTGTAATCAACGAAGACGATATTGTACCGATAGGTTATACTACTACTCCCGGCTTGATTTATGGAATGGGATTCAGTGTTGAATGGAACGGATTTGATTTTAATGTCTTGTTTCAGGGCGCCGGCAATTGTGACTTTTTCGTAGGCGGATCAGGCGTCTATCCATTTCAGGGAGGAGAAGTCGGCAATATCATGCAAGTAGTAGCCAACCCGGATCAACGTTGGATTTCCAGAGAAATATCAGGTAATCCTGCAACAGAAAACTCAAATGCCACGTTCCCCCGTTTGACCTATGGCAACAACCAGAACAACAACCGGGCATCATCTTTTTGGTTGCGCAACTCACGGTATCTCCGTTTAAAAAATCTGACTGTTGGCTATACAATCCCTAAAAAAATCACCAGAAAACTCCTGATGGAAAATGCCCGGATCTATTTCCTTGGCAATAATCTCTGTGTATGGGATGAATTCGGATGGTGGGATCCGGAACTGGCTTCAGATAATGGTGCAAGATATCCGATACAAAAGAATTTCACGTTGGGATTAACTGTTAATTTTTAAACAAACACAGATATGAGAACAATATATATATTTTTATTATCCGTGATATCGTTGGCAAGTCTCTATTCTTGCGATGATTTCCTTTCGGTCGATCAATATGTCAATGATATGTTGACCATAGATACCGTATTCTTAAAGAAAAACTATACCGAAGAATGGCTTTGGGATACTTACAGTTTCTTAAACAATCAAGGCGCCGAAATCGCCAATAAAGGAACAACCGCTTTCTGCTTTGCCTCCGACGAAGCTATCTTCGGCGACTGGGAAACGCTCTGCAAGCAATATCAAAACTGTGAATATTCGGCGACCAACCAATTGAGCGAAAATCGTTGGGGACATTTGTACATAGGTATCAGAAGAGCTTCGATATTTATTTATCGAGTCAGCAACTGCCCCGAATTATCCAATAGCGAAAAAGAAGATTTACGAGCTCAGGCTCGTTTTCTGAGGGCGTATTTTTACTGGATGCTCATCAAGCAATACGGCCCTGTGCCTATTATGCCTGAAGACGGTCAAGATATCAGTCTGAGTTACAATGACCTGGCTGTAGCCAGAAACACATACGATGACTGTGTTAATTATATTTGCCAGGAATTAGATCAGGCAGCAAGAGTACTTCCTCTCACACGTAATGCTGCCCGGTGGGGACTGGCTACTCGAGGCGCCGCATTGGCCACTAAGGCAAAGGTATTATTATATGCAGCAAGTCCTCTGTACAATGGAAATATGGAATTACAAAATTTGACAGATAATGCCGGCAAGCCATTGATTAATGCGGAATACAGCGAAGAAAAATGGGCCAAAGCTGCTGCTGCCGCCAAAGAAGTCATTGATTTAGGGGCGTATGAACTGTTAACTGTAAAAGCAGATGATACAACTATCCCTGTCCCGTCTTCCTTGCCTTCAGCTAACATACCCTATCCGAATGGAAATGCAGGCATTGATCCATTCAAATCTTATCAGCAATGCTTCAATGGGGAAGTAACTGCAACCAAAAACCCTGAATTTATTTTCACCCGCCAAAGTTATACCAGCTTTGACCTGAATGATATCGTACAACATGCCGCACCTCGCCAAATGATATGCTGGAACACAATCTGTGCTTCACTTAAACAGGAAAAAGCCTATTTGATGTGCGACGGAAATCCGATCGCTAAATCCAATCCGGAATATTCCTATACAACAACCGGTTTCACGATGTCTGCATCAGATTATCCATATATCGGCAATGATGTATCCTTACGATATGCCAATCGTGAGCCCCGGCTTTATGCCTCCATTGCATACAACGGCAGTGTTTGGGAAAACGGCAGTACTACTGAAACTCAAAAAATCGGATTACAATATTTTTATTATAAAGACGATCCCAGCGGAAAAAGATTATCCGAGCCGAATTTCTTTTTACGTACCGGCATCGGCGTAAAGAAATATTATCATCCCGACGATTCCTGGAATATCGGTGGACAACGGAAATATAAAGTAGAACCTACCATACGTTATGCCGATGTTCTGCTGTGGTATGCAGAAGCATTAAATGAATTAAAATCCGGGAAGACTTACGAAATACCATCCTATTCCGAGCAAGGCAACATTGTGGTAAAAAGAGAAATCGGATCCATCGCTTCCGGAAGCGGCATGCGCTACGGATTCAGCCGGGTTCGCTTCAGAGCCGGATTACCGGATCTGACAGATGCTGTTTACAACAACTACGACCAATTCAAAAAGGAAATTAAAAGGGAAAGGCAAGTGGAATTCTTTCTGGAATCTTCCCGGTATTTCGACTTACGAAGATGGAAAGATGCCAGCATAGAAGAAAATCAACCCATCATGGGATTGAATGTGGACATGAATAATACCAACGAACAAAAACAACGGTTCTTTGAAGAAAGAGTGGCTGATATGCCCAAAATATTTTTACCCCAAATGTACCTGTGGCCAATCCCTAAAGATGAGCTTGTGAAAAATAAAAAATTAATACAAAATCCCGGCTGGGAATAAATCCATCAATGAATATGAAAAAAATATATTTATTTTTAAGCATCTTGAGTATTCTGTTTATAACAGGATGTGACGACAAGTTGCCTGATGAACAATTTGAAAAATATGCGGTCATCACGCGCAATGGTTTTCACGAATGGAATATACCATATAGTAATCAGGCCGAATTTCTGACGACCATAAGCGTTTCGGTCAGCGGCACTTCAATCCTTTCAAAAGATATAGAAGTGGAAGTGGCCGTAAAACCGGAAAATTTAGAAGCCTATAATTTTGAAAAATTCAGAAACGAAACATCTTCCTATTATTCATTACTTCCTG
This sequence comes from Bacteroidales bacterium, assembly GCA_031553835.1. GTDB lineage: Bacteria > Bacteroidota > Bacteroidia > Bacteroidales > Azobacteroidaceae > JAVBKX01. The sequence continues at coordinate 44,945 of JAVBKX010000023.1, read as the reverse complement.
AAGCCGCTTACGAGTTTGAAACGACTAAGGTAAAGATTAAAGCAGGCGATGAATACACTTTAATTCCGATCAAAATCAAATTGAATAATATGAACAAATACCTCAATTATGTTCTGCCTGTAGAAATTGTATCTGTTTCTGATTACAGTATAGGTATCAATGGGCGTAACCAATCATTGATCAACTTTGTATTGGTGAATGAATATTCAGGAACATACTCAATGGCTGTTAATCAGAGAAGTTCGGAAGGCGACCTGACCATCGACCGCGAGCAACGTTTAGGAACAATCAATCATAATACCTGTTTTTTTCCTGTAGCCTATCTGAATAAAACAAACGCTCAAAAGGATTACATGGTTAATATGACTATCAATCCCGATAGTACTCTTAATTTGGCGGCAAACAACCCTGATATAGAATTTACATTTGCAACACCCAACAAAGAGCGGAACCAAGAAACGAACATTATCGAAATGAAAGACTCCGGCAAAAAAACAAAATCTATGAAATTTTATATGGAATACTCATATTTAGATAAGAGTAATCCGGAAGTGGAACCAGTACGCCGGAATATCAAAGGGTATTTTTTGAGAGAGGTACAAATAGGTAAATAAAAAGAGCCTGATAAATAAAAAACGAAGTTGTCCGCCTGGACAACTTCTTTTTTTATTTATCCGCCTCTTCCCCCTTTACTTCAATTGCTTTTCAAGCATTTTGATATAATATCCACCGACCACAGAACGCGCCTGGAATCCCACTTGTTTGGCATCGGTAGTTTCGTGCCAGTCAGAAAGTGGAACACGACTCGGAGTTTCGTTAGCATATTTATAAACCGGAGCAATAAACTGCTCAAAAATGGCTTTATCATTGGCCAACGTTGCCGTCCAGATAATCCAGTCTGTTTTAGTATAGGTTTTACGGGAGTCTAATGGTAATCCGAAAGGCTGTTGCACAGTCAAATAATACTTGATCTCTTTTTCGGCCACTTCTTTTGGAAAAATATCCAGTTTCAATAATTTATCCCACACAAGATTGTATTTTTGACTCCAGGTACCCGGTTTGTCAAATGTCAGACGGTAATGGTCGCCGTCGTCAGCCATCTTAACCCATTCTTCAGCCATTGCTTTGGCAGTCGAAGTGTATTTTTCGGCAATCTCTTTCTTTCCAAGCATATCAGCCAAACGACCATAAGAAGCAATTCCTAAAATCGCCTTCACCGATAAGTTAGCATTATGAGCAAAATGACCGGCAAAGTCATCGGTACATAATTGATTTTCCGGATCTAATCCTTTTTCGACTAAATAATCGGTCCATATAGTCAACGTTTCCCAATGTTTTTCTGCATAGCCGGCATTACCTTCCACAGCAGCGATGGCAGCCGTTAGAATCAACATATTTCCGGATTCTTCAACCGGCATATCCCCTCCATAAGTTTGCCCGTTGCCTAATGGATAAGTTCCAATGTCATGCGCAGCAAAGGGTTTAGTCCATTTTTCACTTTCGCTGTAATAAAAAATATGATTCATCAAGCCCTTAGCCAGTTCCGGATTATAAAGCAGGAATAAAGGAGCAGACGGATAAGTGATATCCACAGTCCCGATCGAACCATTACTGAAATTTTCTTTTGACAAGAACACCAAATCACCATTCGAAGCTTTTATCAATTTATGAGCTGAAATAGCCTGGCGATAAACCAACGCACAAAGATCTGCATATTGTTTTCCGCCGACAGCTTCTGCATCTTTCATTAATTTCGTATCGAAATTTTCACAACGTTTAATGATTTGTTCATATTCGGCCGCAGCGCTTTTGAAAGCATCATCAATACTTATACTTCCATCTTTTGTCCAGTAAGCTGGCATATTTTCATTAAAATACTGGATGGAATACAGATCATCGTATCCCAACATCAAATAGCCGGAAGCGTTCTTACTGTTCACTTCTCCCAAATTTTCAGAGTACGCCAAAGCAGGTTTCTGTTCTACGATATTTCCTGAAAGCGATGCATCGATAGTATTTTCAAGTTTACCGGTTTCTGCAAATATTTTTTTAGGAACTGAATATTCGGACAACATCATGGTAGTAGCATCATTTGTTTTTCCGGTTAAATAAAAATAGCCCCAATCGATGCGACGGTCATCGCCTCTTTTTCCCAATACATTTTGTTCTTTCGTTCCGGTCATAAGCATGGTCATACCATTTGCTTCCTTACGATCTGTTGTTACAAGTTGATTCGGTTGATCAACAGCCCATTCGGGAGTTGCTTCAAAATAAACCTGCACATCGTGTTTTTGATTGTCATTCGCTTTTACATGATAAGAGATGTAGCTTACGGGACGAGATAATAAATACAAATCATCGCACAAAAGCGGACTGGTAAATATCAGTTCCAAATCAACGCCGCCTGCTGTGAAAGTATAAATAGTCCGGGTCGGCAATACATTAGCAGAAAGTTGTGTAGCTGTTTGCTCCATGTAAGATTCCGTACTTTTATTATAGAATAATCCGAAATCGACATAACCGCCTCCGGTTCTATTATTGCAATGTGCAGCAATGACGTTTTTGCCTTTTTGAAGCGATTGTTTCACCTCAGCGCTCAATTCAACGACAACATCATTGTGCCATTCATAATCTGTTTTTACAACCTGTATTCCATTAATATATAATTCAAAAGTATCATCATGCGAATATTTCAAAAATACAGGCATCGTATCCATATCATTGGCAAGTTCCACTTCACGACGCACCCAGATGTCTTTTGTAGTCCATATAGTTCCCAGGTCATGCATATCAGGAGTTCCAAATGCAGCCGGACCTTCCATCCATTTTTGATCATCAAAATCCGGTTGTTCCCATCCTTCTTTGGGTTGTTCCATCGTATAACGACCTGCCCATCGCTGCGCATTAGCCATACCGGCAACAGCTGCCAACTGAATTTCTTCTTTTCCCATAAATCGGTACACCTGTCCATCTACACGAATGGCGCCAATAAGCGGAAAGTTTTTACCAGTCCAATGTTTCGTAACAGATTCGGCTAACTTATCTCCAAATGACCAGCAACTGGTATATGGGTCAATCGTCACCAGCGGATAAGCAGGTGCCCGTAATTCATTCACCGGTTTTTGTTTTCCGGCAGTTTCCGTGCAACCGGTCGAAAACAAAGCAGTACCCAACAAGATTGCAATAAAAAATTTGTTCATGAGGTAATAAAATATTTAAATTTATAAAAAAGTCATTTTTTCCCTTCCCTGTTTTTCTTCCTCGTCTCGTCCCGTTTTTTTAACAAATAAGAAAGCACAACGATACATACTACCGTAACTCCAATGGTAATGCCATATTGGAGATAAGAAATATCGGGATTTCTGCCCGGCCAGGCAAACACACCGACGACAATCAAATAAATCAATAATACTAATGGAACTAATTTATGTCTCTTCATCATTCTAATATTTTCATTTCCCAAAAGTACGAATAAATTATGTAATTTTGTAATATGAAAATTGCAGCATTGGTATCGGGAGGTGTAGATAGTTCGGTCGTAGTACACCAGCTCAAAGAAGCGGGATATGATCCTGCTATCTTTTATATCAGGATCGGAATGGAAGACAAAGACGGATATATTGATTGTCCGGCAGAAGAAGATATTGAAATTACGACTTACATTGCAAAAAAATACGGATGCAAAATGGAAGTGGTTTCGTTGCATGAAGAATACTGGGAAAATGTGGTAAGCTACACTATCGATGCTGTCAAACGAGGCTTAACGCCTAATCCCGACATGATGTGCAACAAGTTGATTAAATTCGGGTGTTTTGAACAAAAATGGGGACACGAATTTGATAAAATTGCGACCGGACATTATGCTACTACTACTGAAATGGATGGAAAAATTTTCCTTTCCACAGCTAAAGATCTGGTAAAAGACCAAACTTATTTTTTGGGACAAGTGGATTACCTGCAAATTTCCAAATTAATGTTTCCTATTGGACATCTGTTGAAAAACGAAGTACGTGCGATTGCAGCGCAACAAGGGCTTCCGAGTGCGCAACGCAAAGATAGTCAAGGGATTTGTTTCCTGGGAAAAATCAATTACAACGATTTTATCCGCCGCTATTTAGGTGAACGGCAGGGGAAAATTATCAACCTGGAAACCGGAGAAAAAGTAGGGTATCACAAAGGTTATTGGTTTCATACGATTGGACAACGAAAAGGGCTGGGATTAAGCGGAGGGCCCTGGTTTGTTATCAAAAAAGATATACGCAAGAATATTATCTATGTTTCCAATGGTTATGACCCGGAAACACAATATGGAAAAACGATTAACCTGCAAGGATTTAATTTCATCACCCAAGATCCGTGGGGTGAATTTGAAGGCGAAAAAGCAATCGCGTTCAAAATACGTCATACCCCGGAATTTACTTTCGGAAAAATCCGCCGGATTGGCGACCTTTACAGGATTGAATCAGAAGACAAAATCCAGGGGATTGCCGCCGGACAATTTGGCGTTGTGTACGACAATGAGTGCAAACTCTGCTTAGGAAGTGGGATGATTATCGACGAAGCAATCTGAACAATCGCTTATTTTCCGCTAAAATTTACGCCGTCAAACAGAATGGAAGGAATTCTCCAGGATGAAGTAGTGCGCGGATCATTTCCTATTTCCACAATATTTTTCCATAACGCCAATAAGTTGCCGGTAATATTCATTTCATTCAACGGTTTGACCGGCTTTCCGTTTTCCACTAAAAAACCTTCAATTCCAAAAGAAAAATCACCGGTAGTACTATTGCTGTTGCCGCCATTGAATCCGGTTACCCAAATACCCCGATCCATCGAAGCCAACAATTGTTCTAAATCTTTATCGCCACCCCGGCAAGTCAGAATAGATGGAGATTGTACTGTAGGAGCCACTTCCATTTTTGCCCCATAATACGTATCGATGTAAAACATATTCAATACCCCTTTTTCAATCACATTATTCTTTTGGGTAGCAACACCTTCACTATCGTACCAACGTGCTCCTCTTGCCTGCGCAATATGTGGATCATCTACTAAAGTCAGTTTATCAGACACGATCATTTCGCCTAATTTTCCGATCAAAAAAGAATTTTTTTGTTGAATGGCGCTGCCCGACATCGCCGACACCAAAGGTGAAAGTAAACGGGTGATTTGAGTATTATCCACCAACATCGGATAAACACCAGACTCTATTTTGGTCTGTCCCAACTTGCGAAGTGTCCGTTCGTATGCCGTTTTACAAATGGAGGATTTCTGCAACCGATCCCAAAAAATAGACGAATCGTACCAATAAGATGCCGGACGCGCATCGCCTTCTCCCTTCATCGCCGTTTCAGAAGAAAGGCTGTAGTAAGTGGTCTCACTTTCACCTTCAAAACCATTGCTGGCTATCATGTATGAATTGCTGGTACCATCCTGGTAGTTAGACGAAACGGAAATCAGCCGGGGATCCGAGCCATATACTTCTGCATTAGCCGACTTAATCAGGGCGATCTTATCGTCAACCGAAACTGTATTGATTTGTGAATCATAAATATCCAATCCCTTTCCATCTCCTTTATAATATCGAGCCGGATCAGGCAATTTTCTGAATTCATCTTTTTCCAACAAACGGGCTGCGTCGATCCCTTGGACGATAAATCGTTCCAATTCTTTCTTTTCCATCCGGTTAGTTGAATATGAAGCATATTTTCCTTCCACAAAAAGTTGGATATTCAGCGAATTTTTAGACGATTGTTCCAGTTTATCCAATTGAGTATCTCTATATTCAAAGGAATTGTTAGTACTCGAATACACTGCAATCCGGGCATCGGAACAACCTTTTTCCAAGGCGTATTTTAAAGCCCATTGGGCTAATTCTTTATATTCTTGAGAAATCATTATTGAACGAAATTAGAAGTGAAAATTTACGATGTTGAAACTTTAGCTTTCGCCTCCTACTGTCAGTCGTTTCACTAAAACGGAAGGCAATCCCTGCGAAACAGCCATGCCTTGCCCATCTTTTCCGCAAGTCCAGGCTCCCTGATCGATTTTCAGGTTATTTCCAACCATCGTTACATCAGCCAAAGCCTTGGGGCCGTTGCCAATAATATTAATATCTTTGATCGGTTGAGTCAACTTACCATTTTCAATGAGGTAACCGCTTTTGACAAAAAAAGTAAAATCGCCTGCTCCGATTTGCACCTGTCCGTTGGTAAAATTATCAACAAAAACGCCTTGTTTTACACTTGCAATAATTTCTTCTTCCGTGTAATTTCCATTTTCCATGTAGGTAGAGCGCATGCGCGGAATGGGCATGAAACGGAATGATTCCCGGCGACCATTGCCCGTTGGAGCAACCTTGTAATATTTAGCGCTGATCCGGTCGTGCAAGTAGGAATTCAAAATACCATTTTTAACAATGTATGTTTTTTGTCCGGCAATCCCTTCATCGTCAAAATTAATGGATCCCCGGTCAAAATCAATCGTACCATCATCCACCACATTGATATGTTCATCGCACACTTTTTTACCTAATTTATCTGAAAAAATAGATATGTTTTTTCGGTTAAAATCAGCTTCAAATGCGTGGCCAATAGCTTCATGCAACAAGATACCGGAACCGCCGGCGCCCATTACCACCGGCATTTCGCCTCCTTTGGGTTTAATGGCATTAAATAGCAAAGCTGCTTTTGAGACGACTTCTTCCGCCAATTCTTTCATTACTTTTTCGGAAAGAAAACCGGGATCTTTTTGCGCCGCCCTCGACGAGTATCCGTTTTCTATTTTATCGCCTTGTTGCATAATACATGTGGCTGAAAGAATGGCCATCGGACGAACATCATGGCACAACAAACCTTCCGAATTATAATATAAAATATAAGATGTGGTATCGCTTATCGAAGCATTAACTTTAGTTACCCGGGTATCTAAAGAAAAAATCATTTCATTGAGTTCTTGCAGGTAAGGCATTTTTTTTCGAACCGATTCATTTTCCCATGAATTAATAATCGGATAGCGATTTTTAAATGTTTGTTCATCTATTTTCACCGGAGGCGTTTTGGCCAAACCGGAGGCAATTCGGGAAGCAGTTCGGGCTGCTTTCATCATGTCTTCCAAATTGACATTTTCAACATACGCATAACCGGTTTGATCTCCATAGACTACCCTGATTCCCACGCCAAAATCCACATTGGCACTGGTACGATTTACTTTTCCATCCTGCAAACCCAAATAATTGTCAAATGTATGCTCAAAATATAAATCAGCATAATCTCCGCCCTTTTCAAGAGCAACAGTCATCACTTTTTTCAAATCGGATTCATTTACGCCAAAATGACCCAGCATCTCCGGCAATGATTCTTTAGATGGTGTAATTGTGGAATACATCATTTGAGGAAATACGGCAGATCCGACAACTGCCAGTCCGCCTTTTAGTATAAAATCTCGTCTTTTCATTCTGTTTCAAATTAACCGAAACATTTTAATTAGCATCAAAAGTACAAAGAATTTATGAAACTCATTGCTTCGTAAAAAAGTTATCTGTTTCATGCGCAAATAATTTCAAAGAGGCAAAGAAAATTTAACATCCGGACTTCGTGGCTTTGTGCTTCATTTTCATTAACTTTGACGATTTACCTTTTGAACTGTAATTTTAGTATATGCAAAATCATTCATTTCAAACTCAAACAGAAACACGTGTACTGCCGGTAGAAGGAGCTTATAATGTCCGGGACCTGGGCGGTTATTTTGCTGCCGGCGGAAAAACCGTGAAATGGAAAAAAGTATTCCGTTCCGGCGATTTAAACCAACTTACAGAAGACGACCTGAAGTTTTTTGCTCAAATTCCCATTAAAACATATATCGATTTCAGGGATGCTAATGAAATACAGGTGGCGCCCGATAAAACTCCAGCCTCGTTGCTGCACCATTTTTTCATAGCCATTGAAACCGGAAATATTATTGATTTTCAGAAAATCACACCCGATCTGACGCCTTTTTTATTGATTGAAGGCAACAAATATTTTGTCACTCACAATCAAAAACAATATCGGGAATTTTTCCAAATACTAATGAATAAAGAAAATGTTCCTCTCCTATTCCACTGTTCCGCAGGAAAAGATCGCGCCGGATTTGGAGCGGCTTTATTTTTATCAGCCCTGGGCGTGGACCGGGAAACGATTTACGAAGATTATTTGTTGACCAATACCTGTTTACAAGACAAATATGCATCTTTAATTGAGTCAATTCCTTTCTTAGCTCCATTAATGGAAGCTCGTCGCGAGTATCTTCAGGCTGCATTTGACATTATAGATACGGAGTATGGAGGTATAGAAAACTATTTAATCCATCATCTTAACGTCGATCTTGAGAAAATAAGAAATATTTATCTTGAATAAAAGTTTCCGTCCAATCCTGAGTTTACAAAATTTATGTAATTTTGCAGGCTACTTAGACTAAGATTAATGAGTCAGACATCCCTACTGGAAAAACTTGATACATTAGCCATCCGGTTTGAAGAAATCGGTACGCTCATTACCGACCCGTCTGTTATTGCAGACATGAAACGGTTTGTGAAACTAAACAAGGAATACCGCGACCTGGAAAAAATCGTTGCGGCGAGAAATGAATATGCCCGATTGCTTGCAGGAATGGAGGAAGCAAAATCCATTTTGGAAAATGAATCCGATCCCGAACTGCGGGAAATGGCCAAAGAAGAACTCGACAACTCTATTCCCCTCATCCCGAAAATAGAAGAAGAAATTAAACTATTGCTGATTCCGGCCGATCCCGAAGACTGTAAAAATGCAATTGTTGAAATCCGTGGGGGAACAGGCGGCGACGAAGCGGCCATTTTTGCCGGAGATTTATTTAAAATGTATCAGAAATACTGCGAATCCAAAGGATGGAAAGTTTCTGTAACCAGTTGCAGTGAAGGCACTATCGGAGGATTCAAAGAAATTATTTTTTCTGTGGAAGGAGAAAATGTGTATGGAACCATGAAATATGAATCGGGAGTGCACCGGGTACAACGAGTTCCTGTAACCGAAACACAAGGACGGGTTCATACCTCGGCAGCTACAGTTGCGGTATTGCCGGAGGCCGAAGAATTTGACGTGGAAATAAATCCGGCCGATCTCGAATATCAAACAGCACGCTCCAGCGGCGCCGGAGGACAAAATGTAAACAAAGTAGAGACCAAAGTGCAGCTTTTCCACAAACCTACAGGGATCATGGTGCAATGCCAGGTAACACGCTCTCAAATGGAAAACCGGGAAATGGCTTTACAAATGTTGCGTACGAAATTGTACGATATCGAATTGCAAAAACACACCGATGCTATTACACAACGACGACGCTCGATGGTTTCTACAGGCGACCGCTCTGCTAAAATCCGCACCTACAATTATCCACAGGGACGGGTCACCGATCACCGTATTAATTACACGATTTACAATTTGCCGGCATTTGTCGGAGGCGACATACAAGGAGTAATAGATCAACTTATTATCGTGGAAAATGCAGAAAGATTAAAAGAAAATGAATTATAAGTGATAATTGTTAATTTTAAAACTACATGAAAAAAATTTTGACAATCTGCCTCTTGTGTCCTTTTATTATTGTATTCGGACAACAAGCAAACAACGACTCCCAAGCCAAATGGAGAGTAAGTATTGCAGGTGGCGCAGGCTATCTGTTACCCAATTATGGCCGCGATAAACAAGGGATGGAAACTCTCGGTTTTGAAGCTAAGCAGGTAAATGATTTTTATAAAGATTTCAAATGGGGATGGCAAGGCAATACCGACATTTACTATCTGTTAAATCAACATGTAGGAATCGGGGTTAAATACTCCTTATTTTCGACTCAGGCCTCGATAGGAAACACCATAACTTTCCCTCCAGTCAGCGGTTACAGCGATATACTTTTAACTGCAAATGAAAAGCTGTATATTAATTATGTCGGACCAGCCCTGAATATCCGATCTTTTATCAATCAGCAAAAGACCTGGTTGATTTCATCCTCTATTTCATTAGGTTATACGCATTATCGGGATGAACTTGAACTCCGGGAATCCTCTTTTTATATGGTTTTAGATTCACCCTATCCAGTTGTAACCTCATCTGAAAATATCGTCGTATTGGCTAAAGGCAAGGCTTTCGGACTGGATTTAAGCGTTGGCGCCGAATATTTCCTGATCAAAAACTTATCCATTGGTTGCGACTTAGGATTTTTTTATTCTTCCTGCGATAACTTCAAAATAAAAGCATTAGGACAAAGTATTAATTCTAATGATGAAGATGTAGATGTAACCCGTGTTAATGCGTCATTGGGACTCCATGTTTATTTTTAACCCATTGAATTTCCAAGTGTTTTAATTTTTTAATTTTTAATAATGACTAAACAACAATTATTCGACAACATCAAAAAAAAGCAATCTTTCCTTTGTGTTGGATTGGATACAGATATCAAAAAAATTCCCGAACATTTATTGAAAGAGGCCGATCCTGTTTTTGCGTTCAACCAGGCAATTATTGATGCAACCGCTCCATATTGCGTGGCATATAAACCCAATTTGGCCTTTTATGAAAGTTTAGGAGCAAAAGGATTGGTTGCTTTGGAAAAAACGGTGGCTTATATCCGCGATAATTATCCGGATCAATTCATCATTGCCGATGCCAAACGAGGCGATATAGGCAACACTTCGGAAATGTATGCCCGCGCCATTTTCGATTATTCCGATTTTGACGCTGTAACCGTCGCCCCATACATGGGAGAAGACAGCGTCAAACCGTTTCTGATTTATCCCCATAAATGGGTTATCCTCTTAGCTTTAACATCCAACCAGGGTTCATTTGATTTTCAGCTAACTGAAGACAATCATGGTGAACGTTTGTTTGAAAAAGTACTGCGAAAATCACAGGAATGGGCCGGCGACGATCAAATGATGTATGTAGTCGGAGCTACCAGGGGAGAAATGTTTCATGACATCCGCAAAATTGCGCCTCATCATTTTTTACTCGTTCCGGGAGTCGGAGCGCAAGGAGGCAGTCTGGCCGATGTGGCCAAATACGGAATGAACGATCAATGCGGACTGTTGGTTAATTCTTCCCGGCAAATTATTTATGCGGATAATTCCACTAAATTTGCAGATGCAGCAAAAGACGAAGCAAAAAAAATGCAAGAGGAAATGAAACAACTGTTGGAATTACGAATTAATCTATGTCCAAACGCAAAATAATCAACGATCCTGTTTTCGGATTTATCAATATTCCGGATGATTTTATTTATGACATCATCAAGCATCCTTATTTGCAACGACTAAACAGGATCAAACAATTGGGATTGGCCTGTTTGGTGTATCCTGGCGCCCAACATACGCGATTCCATCATTCTATCGGGGCTATGCATTTGATGGATGAAGCGTTGAAACAACTCAAAAGCAAAGGCGCTGATATTACAGAAAATGAACGCCTGGCCTCGCTCGCTTGCATTCTGATGCACGACATTGGTCATGGACCGTTTTCTCATGTGCTTGAATATACCCTGGTTTCCAATATTCATCACGAAGAAATTTCCTTGATGCTCATGAATCGTATCAATGAAGAACTCGACGGAAAATTGGATCTGTGTATCGCTATATTCAAAAATGAATACAAGAAAAAATTTCTTCACGATCTGGTCAGCGGACAATTGGATGTGGATCGTCTTGATTATTTGCGGCGAGACAGTTTTTTCACCGGAGTAACAGAAGGGAATATCGGTTCGGCACGTATCATCAAAATGTTGGACATTCATGACGGACGATTGGTCGTCGAATCTAAAGGCATTTACTCGATCGAAAATTTCCTGATGGCGAGACGATTGATGTATTGGCAGGTATATTTGCATAAAACAGCGATTGCTGCCGAAAAAATGTTGATTAACACACTAAAGCGCGCTAAAGAATTGGCGAGCCGCGGCATCGGATTATTCGCCTCCCCTGCCCTGCACTATTTTTTATACCATTCTGTAGATAAACATGTTTTTAATCAGGATGAAAATGCGCTTACTCATTTTATTAACTTAGACGACAACGATATTTGGTGTGCTTTAAAAGTATGGAGTTCGCATCAAGACACGGTATTAAGCACTCTCAGTACCCATTTGGCAAACAGGAATTTATTCAAAATTGAAATCAATCCGGAACCGATCGCCAAAGAAATACAGGAGAAACATCTGCAACGGTACATGGAAAAATGGAATCTTTCTGCTCGGGATGCAGGTTATTTCATTTCTTCAGATGAGGTTTCTACAAATATGTATAGCGAAGTAGATGACAGCATTGACATCTTGTACAAAGATGGCCGCATTGTGGACATTGCCGAAGCCTCCGATATGTTAAACATTCAACTGCTGTCTAAAAAAGTTAAAAAATATTATTTTTGCTATTTACCAATTTAAAATCACAGAGCATTATGTGACAAGAAAATTGTATCTTTGTCGCTTCATTGTAAAAAAATCTCTATCTCATGATAACTCCTTTAACCACAAGCAAGAGCATTGCTATTATCGGATTAGGCTATGTTGGATTACCTTTAGCAGTTGAGTTTGCCAAACATTTTCGTGTCGTTGGTTTTGACATCGACAACCATCGCATTGAAGAATTACGCCAGGGTAAAGATCGCACCAAAGAATTGCGCAGTGCAGACATCAAACCGGTGCTCCAAACAGATAACAAAGCTGCAAAAGGACTGTATTTTTCCTCCCAGCCGACAGATATTTCCACATGTAATGTATATATCATTACGGTTCCAACACCTATCAACACATTTAAAACTCCGGATTTACAACCGTTGATTAAAGCCTCGGAAACTGTAGGAAGCGTATTGAAAAAAGGAGATATTGTGATATATGAATCCACTGTGTACCCGGGATGTACGGAAGAAGATTGTGTCCCTGTGCTGGAAAAGGTATCCCGCATGAAATATAACTCGGATTTCTTTTGCGGCTATTCTCCGGAACGAATCAATCCGGGCGACAAAGTAAATACATTGACAAAGATTAAGAAGGTTACTTCCGGTTCCACTCCTGAAATCGCCACTATTGTCGATCAACTTTATGCTTCCATTATTGAAACCGGCACACACAAAGCATCTTCCATCAAAGTGGCAGAAGCGAGCAAAGCCATCGAAAATGCCCAACGCGATGTTAACATCTCGTTTGTCAATGAATTGGCATTAATTTTTGACAAAATGGGCATTGACACTACCGAAGTTTTGGAAGCTGCCGGAACGAAATGGAATTTCTTAAAATTTAAACCCGGATTGGTAGGCGGACATTGTATTGGTGTCGATCCTTATTATTTGGCACACAAAGCTCAAAGCTTGGGTTATAATCCGCAGGTGATCCTTTCGGGGCGCAATGTGAATGACATGATGGGAGCTTTTGTTGCAGGCAAAGTTGTCAAACTGATGATACAAAAGGGTATTTCGGTAAAAGGCTCGAACGCTTTGATCCTGGGATTCACATTCAAAGAAAATTGTCCCGACATCCGCAATACTAAAGTAATCGACATCTATCGGGAATTAGTTTCGTTTGGAGTAAATGTTACCATATTTGATCCTTGGGCTGATGCCAAAACCGTTTTAGAAGAGCACCAAATCCACATACGAAAAGAATTTCCGGCCGAAGAAAAATTTGATGCTGTAGTACTGGCTGTGGCTCATAGCGATTTTTTGGCTATGGATTTTTCAAAATACAAACAAAATGGATCAGTCGTATTCGATACCAAATCCGCACTAAACCGGGAATGGGTAGATGATCGGTTGTAAACTAAATCACGATTTGATCACCGACTCAAAAATGGAAATTAACTGTTCAATGTGTTTGGCGCGGTTGAAGTGACGATTCGCATACGATGCACATTGTTGTGATTTTTCGCCCACAGATGTCGGATTTTGAATGATTTGATTCATCGTATTTGCTAACGAAGGAATATTATGAAATTGGTAATACCAAGCGATTTCTTCATCCGTACAAGATGCCACCGAGCCAAAATCCGGCGCCAACACAGGCGTATGATTTAACAAACTCTCAATTAGAACATTAGGTAAATTATCCACCCCTCTTCCCGGTATAATTGTTACATCGGCCTGCTGATAATAGAAAGAGGTTTGAGTCGCTTCAATACTGCCGGTCAAACGAATCACATCATTCAAATTATATTGATCCACCAAACGTTGCGCATTCTCTACAGCTCCTCCACGCAATCCGCCACATATCGTAACGAAAAAATTACGCTGTTGGTACTGGTTTACCAACAAGTTACATGCTTCAATTAAATCATAAGTTCCCTTGGCTTCCCCTATATTTCCAATATGCAAAAAAGACATCGGCCGAGTCCATTGATAATTTTTCTGAATGTTGTCGGGCGCATCTTTACCAAAAGTTCGTACAGTCACTACTTGTTGTTCGGCAAATCCTGCTTCTAAAAACCGGGTTCGTGCAAAATCATTCGTAGTAATAATCCTATCTATTTTTTTATACAAGCGCAATTGTTTGTGCAACGACATAGAAAGATACCTCAACCAGGAAAATGCCAAAGATTGTTTGATGCATTTGTTTTTGACAATGCTGAAACTGCATTGAAAGCAATCGGTACAATATCGCTTATTCTGATACAACTCGGCATTAGGACAAATAATATTGTAATCCGATACCCGATGTACAACCGGCACTCCATTTTTTTTCAGTTCATCAATAATAGAAGGAGACAATGGTACTTTATGATGCAACATATAACAAATATCCGGCTGTGTATCCCGAATCAACCGTCGTATTTTTTTCCTGACATAATAAGAATATAATTCCCGTGTTAAATAATCGTAATAAAACAGGGGCGATCTCTGATAATGTTCAAATAAAAATTCCTCGGTATTGTTGCCCACATTTCGCACAAAATAAGAAGAATACGGTGAAGGGAAATTCTTATTGTTTTTTGAAGAAAACACAATCACTTCATGTCCGTGCGCTTTCAATTCGTCGATAATATTAACCATATATCGTTCCGATCCTCCGGAATAAAAATAGCGATAGTTAACAAGTAATATTTTCATGCGTTGTATTTATTTTTTCTCTCTATAAAAATCCTTATTCACAGCAATCAATTGACATCAACGGCTATTTCAGTTTTTTTACGAGCAGGATAAAGATAGTTGTAATAATGTTCGAAATAATTGTTTACAGTATTTTTTATATCAAAAATTTGCAACTGGTCCGGGTTAGAAACTACATATTTCTTTTCAATCAATGAATCCGTATCCTGAGTCATTATAACCCATTCTATTTTTTCAGCTAAATCCACTGGATCTCCAGGATTTACCAACAGTCCGGCATCCAAGACCTCCAATATTTCTTTGGCTCCGCCGACTCTGCAGGCCACCACCGGCAAACCGGCTGCAAATCCCTCAATTATCGTCAGACCAAATCCTTCTTGTAAAGAAGGTTGAATTAATACAGAAAAATCACATAAATGATCTTCAATCCATTGTCTGTCTTTCAATCCCAAAAAATGTACACTATCTTCCAACTTGTGCTGCATCGCTATTTGTTGTAAATCTGCCGCAGAATCACCTTCGCCCACAAAATAAAGTTCTATGGTCGTATCGGGAAGTTTTTCTTTTAAAATACTCAAAGCTTGCACAGCGATGTCCTGTCCTTTAATCGCAGTGTTCAACCGCCCTATTTGCACAATTTTAAATGATTGCCTCATTTCAGCCGGATCAACCTGACGTTGACAATACCGCTCAAGTTCAATGCCATTATATACAAGAATGGATTGAATATTGGACCGAGCCGTTAAATCGACAGCTACTGCATTAGAAATAGCAAAAATTTTGCGATATGAATGAAGATATTCTAACGAACGAGTCATGCTATGTACCGTCAAGCAGGTTCGTTTCTTCCAAAAAATGAAAAATGGAAAAAGTGTATTATCATGACAATGGATGACATCAGGCTTTATCTTGAACAATTGAATCCACAAAGGAAAACAGCTTTGCAATAAATGCCATTTGGATCCCGATGTGCGATTCAGGCAAATTATATTTACTTTATCAGAAATCATGCTTAACATCTGCTGATCGACTACATTTTTGATAATGACCAATGTAACTGACGCTTCACGGCATTGTCGATTCATGATATCAATCAACATGGATTCGGCACCTCCCATTTTAAATGTAAAAATTGCATGAATTATTTTCACTGACTTGCCATCCATGTCTCAATTTAATTTTAACAAAACCCGTTTAATGTAAAATTGCCATTGTTGAAAATAAGTTTTCCAGACCAAATGATTCCACTGAATGCCATTGCGTCGCAAAGTATGCCTGATTTCTTTCAAAAAGTCATCCACTTTGGTGGCCGTTTTTGTTTCTTCCCATCGACGAATCGCTCCTTGAGGTCGATCGCTAAACGGTATTATTGTACCATATTTTAATAGTCTCAGCCACAGATCCAAGTCCATACAACACTCAATCCTCTCATCCAAATAACCAACCTGCTCTAATATTTTTTTATTATAAAAAGAAGTAGGTTGATTGATGTCATAATTTACTTTCAGTAAATAATCCCGTCCGGTAATCCATCGAGATACGCTATATAACAATGATCCCGATTTATCAACATAATCCAGTTTCGGACAATAAAAAACGGCGGCATCGGAATGAGCTTGCCAACTGTGAACAAGATTTTCAACACATTCCGGATATAAAACGTCATCCGAATTGATCCAACCTGCCAATTCACCGGTACTAAGACGAAAACCTTTATTTATCGCATCGCTTTGACCTTTATCTTTTTCATGAATCACAATGTCAATCTGATCCCGATACTTCTCTATAATATCCATGGTATTATCAGTTGACCCGCCATCTACCACGATGTATTCAATATTCTGATATGTCTGGTTTAGTACCGACAGTATGGTAGCCTCAACAAATTGTCCCTGATTGTATGAGGGAGTAATAATCGACACTTTTACAGAATCTTCTTTCATAAATCATACCGTTTTGATCAAGCATTCATTTCTTTCATTTTTTTTACTAAATTGTAATGCATCAAAGGCAAAATAAATGTGACCGGCATCAACAGATTACCGGAAAAGAAAGAAGTGCCAAATGATAAAACTAAAAACAAAAACGAACTAAAAGCATATTTATTGTTTTTATTTTTATAAAAAAACACCATTAAGAAGATGAATAACGACAAGTTGAGCAATGTCCCCAAATATCCAAGGCGAATGAACAACACAGAATACGATATATCTGACGTTTCTAATTGAATTGTTTGGTCGGTCAACTCTGCTAACAGCCCGATTTTAAAATCAAACAATTGATCCACTTTTCTCGAATCTTCCGGTATTAATCCGGCTCCTAATATTTGAGCAACAGGATGTTCCGACAAATACTGAATTCTTTCCACCATGTGCCCGATCCGAAAGGAGAATGTCGCATCTTTCAAATCAGTCAAGTCGAATTCCGCATCTACAACATCTCCGGATAGCACCGTTTTTAAATCAATGTAAGTTCTCGAATGGACAAATCGCGCCCATGCAAATGAACCAACCGTCAATAATGCACACAACAATATTATAAAAATTCTGATTCGTTTGATCTTAGGCAAACGTATGCAGTAGCCGACAAATAACGCAAATATGAAAAATCCGATCAGACTGCGGTGAAATACGATCAATAACGCTATTATCAACACGACAGTACTCCATCTCTTTGCTCTGCCGGTGAAAGGATTGGCAAAAATGGCTACAAATGCAAAAAAATGCAACATATCCGGTTGATTATAATATCTCGTTATATGTAATCCTAAAAATTCCGTAGAACTTACAGATCTTTCAACCAACAAATTTGTTTCAAAAAAATGTTGGCATAAATAAACGATTGAGAGGAATACCGTAATCGTAAACAATGATTTGAGAAGTTCCTCTATCTGACTCTTCTCCATATTGCGAAATACGAGGTATCCCATCCAGAAAAAATGATAACGGCTTGTACGAATAATTTCAGGCCATGAAAGACCTACTGAAAATTTGCTATATAAACAACATACAAGTAAAAAAGCATAAAATAACAACAGCCACTTCAAAAAAGCATCCGGTTTGAAGTAATTTTCAACACAAAGACCGTCTAAAACCAAGAATCCCAACAATATAAAGAATGCGTAATCTACCCCTTTCGATATGCCCAAACCGGTATCCATCAGTTCCTCCGGAATCAGGTTAAAGCCTGATGTCAGAAAAAAACTGAAGATAATCAACGCCAAAACACGAAATCCTCTCGCGTATAAATAAATGGCTGATAATAGTAACGTTACAAATATTAAAACCATAGTTACTTATTCCAAATTCCGGTCGCTGTCCCCTTCACTAATTTATTTAATTGAATCGGGCTCCATATCATCCGTGGAAGATATACAATGACCGGCGATAAGATTATTCCTATCGCACCGCAATGATGCCCCATCCAATATACAACCGGCAATAGCGCCAACATTTCAATAATAGAGCTATATAATTGCAATTGTACTTTTCCGATTCCATTGATGGGGTAGATGCAAATATTCAACCAGCACAGCACCGCGACATATACAAACACACTGGCGGACATAGCAAATGAGATATTCAACGTATCGCGCACCCAAAAGCGATAGATAAAACCCGATAATAACAACACGACTACCTGGCTTACTAAAAAAATACAGTATATTTTGCGCAATTTTAAAACAGAATTTTTCATCCAACGATAATCTTTCAATGTGTATGCATCTGTAAATGACGTCCAATAAGGTACAATAATTATTGCCATAATATTCAATCCTACGCCAAATAAACGAAAAGCAGTATTAAAATTAGACACTTCTTCCGGATTGGTCATACGCGTAATCAAAAAATTCAACGTCTGGTTAATCATAAAAGCAGCACATGTGGTTATAAAAAATTTAACTCCTAAATTCATCATTTGTTTTGCCAAAGAAAAATCGACATATTTCAATGATGGCATAAAGGATTTATAGCGATTCCGAAACAAGATAACGCTGCTTATTGCATAAATGATTACAGGAATAAAACCGATTACCATTCCCAATTTCCATAAAGATGGAGAAGTGGTTTTTACCAAAATAAAAATACCGCCCAATGACAACACCTGTCCGATCATATCGATAAATGAAGCGATCGCCGGGCGTTGATCTGCGACTACAATACTGGTAAGCAACCGTAATACAAAACTTAGCCCAAAGCTTATGACGCAAATCCATACCAATTGATTTAATTCGGTGGCATATTCCACAGGAATGGATTTAAGTATCGCCGACCAATCTAAAAAAGGATTGATGCAGGCAAACAGCAGGAAAAACGCTGTCCACAATAATATCATAATTGCATAAGTAGAACTGACATATTTTTTGGCAAGAATCAATTCTCCTTTCGCTTTAGCCTCTGCAAACTTGTTTTTCAATCCATTGCCAAATCCTATATCAAATAAATTCATCCATGCAACCATGGACGATAGTGTGATCCAAATGCCATAACGGACCGGATTTAAATAATCAATTGTTAAAGGAACAACTATTAACGTGGTTAAAATCGTCACTCCTTTGATAACAAGAGATGCCGCAATATTTTTTTTTGTCAGAATAGACCGTTCATGCCCTTTGTTCAAATAATCAGCCAATTTACTTACGAAAATACGACTCATTCCCTTTGTTATCTAACGGATTTTTTCTTTCGTGGAAGTAGATAAATCGCTAATAGCGGGCAAATAATTCCGCCAAAAAATAAAATAACAACGGCTACTTTCATCAGATTGGGTTCTACAGGCTCATTCAACACAAAGGGATCGTTGATCACTTTCAATTTGGGCAATAGTGAAACTGATTTTACGGCTGTTTCTTCCCGCATTTCCAACAAAAAGATATAAACGGTCTGTTGTACTTCCTGATTTCTCTTTAATTGGGCGTACCCTCTTTCAATAGACGGAAGACTCCCGATGCGAGTTCCTATTTCACGATCCTTTGCACGAAGATTTTTCACTGCGATTTGCATTCCTTGTTTCACATTGTCTAATGACATCAATAAATTTTGGCGTTGTGTTTTTACTTGTTCATCCAACGATGTTACCATGGAACTTTCTTTGATCGCCTCTGTTTTTTTTATATCATTCAAGCGCATCAATTGCGTGTTGTATTTACCAACCGCTTCGGCTAAAGCTGCATTTTCAGCAACAGGCAAAGACAAGGGTATTAAAGCATATTCATTTCTTTTATCGGAAACAAAACTTACAATGATATCAATAATATTCAACTGGGTTTCCGCATCAAGCATTTTGGCTTGCAACTCGGCATCCTGCTCCAAATACAATCGTGCATCGGTTTCCACGTTTGTTAAATTATGACGGTTTTTAAAAGTTTTAATTTGATCATCTGCCTCATTTAGAGTGATTTCTGACATTTGCAAGCGTTCTTCAATATATTGAAGCGTTTGTGCCGTTACTAAATCTTTATCCTCCCGCCATTCTGCATTGTATATATCAATTGTTTTTTGCAAAATCATTTTTCCTCTTTCAGGAATTGCATCCACAATGCTAAGATCTACTAAATCCGAAGTTTTCTTTTGGAATGACGCCAACAAAAGGGTGCGGTAAATTTGCGTTGTGTAATCATAACCGGTAAGCACTACATTTATCTTGACGGGCAATGGATAAGCATCAAAATAAGGAGACGGAGCGATAGCAAATTTTCCATACGGGGTTTCTATTACACCCGGGAAAGCAGACATTGTATAAGTTTCTGTTTTGCGTTTCCCATATTTTAATTTCACTATGGCCTGGCGCTGAGCATCTACAACAATATTGAATTTAATCCTTTTAGATAATGTATCGGGCAAAGAATTGTCATAAGACAGCGTGAGAGGGGAACGACCAAACAAATCTTCTTTTAATAACCCCAAAAACTGGCGTTGCAAATGTCGTTCATTCAGATTCAATTCTTTTACTACTTGCTTCACATAGCCTTGGGAAGCCATTTTAAATGATTCATCTTCAATATTCACTCCGCTTTTTCCACCCAATCCGAAGGCACTCATTAGCGATTGGGATTTTGACACAGTTCCTCCGGATAGACTTTCATCATACCGTATCGCCACGGTCGATGAAATTCCCAACTTGGGAGTTTTCAACTTCAAATAAATAAGTCCTAAAAATCCAAAAACAATCAAACTAATAACAAAATAATACCAATGTTTTAGACATAAATCTATTACTCCCTTCACCTGAACCCATTCATTTGTTTTAGACTCGTTCTCCATAATTAGACAGATATTTTTTTCGTTATTACCCAATTCAGTTGTTCAATGATACGATGGCGATCGCTAAAGATGACAACACAGATACTGTACTCAAAATTGTGGAAAAAACCGACAAACGATAATTTTCTGCTGCGCCAAAATTGCTGATTTTTTTCCTGGTATCATTCGGTTCAATCACGAGCACATCATTCTGCTGTAAATAAAAATATGGAGATGTAAAAATGTCGGATTTAGTTAAGTCAAAACGTACAAACTCTTTTCCATTTCCATTATCACGAATCAACAGTACATTCTTGCGATCTCCATAAAGCGTCAAATCGCCCGCTCCACCAATCGCATCCAATACCGAAACTCGTTCACTCTCAACTTGAATCGTTCCCGGTCTCATCACTTCCCCAAGTACTGTAACTGTAAAAGAAACAATTTGTAAATTGACAATCGGATGGGTAACATACTTCGACACCTCGGAAGCTATAAATTGTACAGCTTCGGATTTCGTCATCCCCGACAATTTAATTTGCCCAATAACCGGGAAATTGATACTCCCATTTTTATCCACTGTATAGGTAAGTACAGCAGGCGATTTTTGTGTAGTGGTTTCTCCCGGAGCCAAATATGAGTTCATTGGCAAATTAAATTGAGCAACTAAGCTTTGATCTAAAACAGGAGCCGATACAGTAATCAGCAGCTGATCATTAATTTTTATTACCGGTTCATAAACCGAAAAACCTACCTGATCTGCCATTAATTGTTGTCGCCTGGCATCTAAATCCTGAAAATAGGCAATATCTTTTGGCGTTGACTGACAAGAACTTAAAAAAATAGCAACGACAAAAAAAGCAAATAAATACTTCATATATTGATTATTAAATTATTGATATAGTTCTATTATAGAGAGATACATAGTCTGCTATATTACGATGATTAAACGAAAAAAAACAGAATTTAGTGTCCCTTTACTCTTTTATTTTTTGACCTGTTCATGTATTGTTTATTGAGAATATAGGTGACGCATACTCTCTTTTACATCTTTTACTGCTCTTACCCCATATTATTCAACTGGTTTACAATATATTAATAACTTCATCTCCTATTTCTTTGAATTACAAGAGTTATTATTTATCTTTGCACCCGCAAAAACAAGGATGGTCCGGTAGCTCAGCTGGATAGAGCAACAGCCTTCTAAGCTGTGGGTCTTGAGTTCGAATCTCAACCGGATCACTTTCAAAATCAAACAGTTACATTAAAACATGTAACTGTTTTTATTTTTAAAAGGGTCAGTTTTAATATAGTTTTGTTTTGATGAAAATTATTGATCCGGCCAGGTTTGTCCATAAATTAAATATCCGGATTCTTCCTTTACATTTTATCTTTTGCTTGTCTTGTTGCCATAGCCGCTTCCTTATTTTCATGAACCCGGTATTGTACAATTTTAGCAATTAATTCTAACGGTATGGGTTTATTCAATGGAAATTGTACAGCCCCCTTTGACATTTTATAATCCGATAATTCTTTTTTGAAAGCATCAATTCCCGATGGAGCGGGATAAAATCCAATATGATTTTTGTGACCGGCAAAATGCACCAGATTTCCGTTTTGCTTAAAGGTAGGCATTCCCCAACTAATACATTCTTCCGCTTCCGGAGCCACTTTTTTGATGACATTTCTAACTTGTTCCAATAGAGGTCGAATATCTTCGGGGAAACCTGCAATGTATTCATCAATCACATTCATAAATCAATTATTCTAAAGTTAATATTACCTTTGACGCAGCTTATACATACTTACTGTTATTACAATCTTTATATAACTCTTGCAAATATACAGATTAAAAATCATCTTGAAAATATTCCTGAAAAAACTCATAAAAATCGTATCTTTGTCGTCATATGAAAACTCAATTATTCACATATAATTCGATTGCCGGAATGATTGCCTGAGTCCGGGCGGTTTTTATTTTATGAAAACTGTTTTGAAATTGGTAGTTCCTACTGCCAAACATGTTTTTTATGCCTGGTAAAACCGTTCGAAAACAAGAGATTCAAGCATTTTTTATTTTATCATTCAAATTATTAAGTCGTGAATAATAATCTATCATTATATGGCTGGAACGATACGTTGTTCCAATTCAAACAATCTTCTCCTTATAACAATCTTTCTCATGGACGCGTGGCCGTGGTACACCGGACATGTTACGAAGTTATAGCCGAAAACGGACTGTTTCAATGTGAACTTACAGGAAACATGATGTATGGAAAATCGGATTTTGAATTGCCCTGTACGGGAGATTGGGTCGTTTTTCAATCATTCGACGAAAACAAAGGTATTGTTGTCGATATGCTTCCCCGTGAGCGTACGCTGTATCGCAAAAAAAGCGGAACCGTTGCAGATAAGCAGGTCATTGCTTCACATGTCGATATGGCTTTCATCGTACAAAGTCTTGACGATAATTTTAACGTCCGAAGAGCGGAACGCTTTATGGCGCAGATATTGGAAGAAAATATCCAACCGGTGTTGGTGCTCAACAAAGCAGATTTGGAATTCGAAAAACAGAAAGTTGACCGGGCTGTCAGGCATATTGCCTGCCAAATGCCCACCTTTTTCACAAGCATTCATCACCCACAAACGATTCTTCAATTACGTGAATCTATATCGGAAGGCGAAACCGTTGTGTTTGTCGGCTCGTCCGGAGTAGGTAAAAGCTCACTCGTCAATGCGCTTTGCGGACACGATCTACTTCTCACTTCCGGAATAAGCGAATCGACAGGAAAAGGGCGGCACACATCTACCCGCCGAGAAATGGTGTTAATAGAGGGTTCCGGTGTATTGATTGACACGCCGGGAGTCCGCGAGTTTGGACTGGCAATCGATAATCCCGAAACTTTAGCCGAAATGTCAGGAGTTTCAGACTATTCCGGATCGTGCCGCTTTGCGGATTGCACACATACCAATGAACCCGAATGCGCCGTTAAACAGGCTGTAAACGACGGTTTGCTGTCACGGGAAGCGTATGAGAGCTACCTCAAATTGCGAAAGGAATCATGGCATTTTACCGTTGCCGAACATGAAAAACGCAAAAGGGACAAATCCTTTTCGCGCATTGTGGATGAGGTAAAGAGATTAAAGGAAAACCGTTGATACAGGATTATATACATAAAAGGAATTCATTACAAATAATCAGAATACATACCACACAACCTTTTCCGAAGACAATTGGGTTGTGTGGAGAATGATTAATTTGCTTTAGAAAAATATTATCTTTGTATCAAATTTAGAACAGAAAAACAAATCATGTCGAACATTCGTTGTTCAATAGCACGTACCTTTAGAATCCGTGCATAGTCTGCACTGAGAAACTTTATCTCAGTTTTCTTATAGCTTTCAATCTCTTTGAAGGCTGATTGTCTATTATTATTTATTAATCAGGATTATGATGCAGATGCGATACCTGTATCCATAATTCATTGTAAGAAAACAAGTATGGACTTAAAATTATTGAAGGTCTGCAAAGACTTAAATACAAAAAAATATCTTTTCGAATTAAACGATGGCAATGTTATAGAAACGGTATGTATAAAACGCAGGACCGGCGTTACAGTTTGTGTCAGCACACAGGTCGGCTGTGCCGTCCAATGCATTTTTTGCGCTTCCGGCAAGCATGGTTTGATAAGAAATTTAACAGCTACTGAAATTGTACAACAAATACTTTCGGTCAAAGAACGCTTCAATCGAATCGTATTCATGGGCATTGGCGAACCTTTACACAATTATTCATCTCTGCTTGAGTCGATTCATATTCTTAGAGACCGGAATGGATTGAACTTTCCGACAGATGGTATTACGATCTCAACAGTTGGGCCATTATCCGGACTTAGAAAACTGCGGGAAGAACATTTGAAAATACAATTGGTTCTATCTCTTCATGCAACCAGACAATCGGTCAGAAACCAACTGATTCCCGGAATGAAGCACAACAGCATTGAAGCAACCATAAAAGCATTTCTTTCTTATGGCAAACGACATAATCGAAAAATTACCATTGCTTATTTGTTGCTCCCTGGCGTCAACGACAACATTTCGGACAAGAGGCAATTGGCAAAATGGTTCAAAGGAAAAAATGTACGCTTAAATATTCTGCCATTAAACAAGACTATTGGTTCTTTCCGCTACGCAACAAGAAATCAGTTACAACTTTTCAAAAGAGATTTAGAAGCGTTTGGGCTCGAAGTGACGATTAGAGAGACGCAAGGTAGAAATATTCAAGCGGCATGTGGACAATTGGCAGCAAAAAACAATATAATTCACTGATATTCCGATATTGTAAAAGCAATTGAGAGACTGTATAATGAGTAGCTATACGCCCACAGCACGTAATCCTTAGATAATGAGACAATTATTTGTCAAAATCCGGCAACATCTTCTTTTTTAGTACCAAACTAAGTAGGACAAACTTGATGACAATATTGATGCTTATTACAACAATTGCAACAGTATGTGATTTTTAAATTTGCACGACGAATGCACAATGTTAAAATAAAAAACCTTGATAATCAAACAATTATCAAGGCCGTATGCGGTATGGACGGGACTCGAACCCGCGACCCCCTGCGTGACAGGCAGGTATTCTAACCAACTGAACTACCACACCATTTTGTTTCGTGAAGCATTTTCTCTCAAATGCGATGCAAAGGTAATACTTATTTTTAAATTTGCAATGCATATCAATAGATTTTTTCACATAATTTATTTCTTGCTATAAATCAAATCCTTACTCGATACATATAAAATAAAGTTGTTTTTTTAGAAAAAAGACTATACTTTTGCACCCGGGTAAGTCCTACACGGCCAGCTCCCTTCGAATCCCCCAGGGCTTGATCGCAGCAAGGGTAGTTGGTTGTAGCGGCGCGATGTAGTAAGCTTACCCTTTTTTTATGCCTCTTTAGCTCAGTTGGCCAGAGCACGTGAATCGTAATCTCGGGGTCGTTGGTTCGAATCCGACAAGAGGCTCAAAGTAAATATTCCATACTTTCCTATAATAAAAAAAGAGACTTTTTACAGTCTCTTTTTTGCATTTATATAAAATAGTCTGGCCGGTTAGAAAATCATCCTTTCACAGACAAAAAAACTCTTGATATACACACTCTGTAAACTTTCAAAATACAATGACTTTCACAAGCTACTGTAAAACGGGGATAAATAAAATGAGCTTCCCTGCCTTGATATGAAAGGATGATGTAATAATATCTAATTCTAATCTATGATTCT
The DNA here is from genome assembly GCA_031553835.1 of Bacteroidales bacterium. GTDB lineage: Bacteria > Bacteroidota > Bacteroidia > Bacteroidales > Azobacteroidaceae > JAVBKX01. The sequence goes on along the minus strand of JAVBKX010000023.1, from coordinate 18,322 downwards.
AAAAATCAAATCTTATGCCAAAGAAAAAAAAACAGAGAAACACAATGCGCTTCTCTGTCCAGTATTCAATTCATTAACAAACAATTAATAAATATTTACAAAAGTATTCCACGAAATAAGTCCACAGTATAAGTGTTGACATTTGGACAAAATGGGGTGTTTTTGTAGAATCATTACTCAATTTTTATCACAATACTTAAATCGAAAGTTTGCGTAACGTATTCAACGATTCTCTATCAATCGGTTTGTCATTTTTAATCGCTTTTGAAAAAGGCACATAAACAATGGCGTCATTCTGAATGCCAATCATCACATTGCGCTGGTCATCCAAAAATGCATCAATCGCAGCTGCTCCCATCCGACTGGCTAAAATACGGTCGGAAGCTGTAGGAGATCCTCCCCTTTGAATATGCCCCAAGATGGTAACGCGAACATCGTATTGTGGATATTTTTCCTCGACTCGCCGTTTCATCTCCATCGCCCCTCCTGTTACTTTACTTTCAGCTACAAGCACAATGCTACTGTTCTTTGATTTGCGGAAACCGTTCTTAATCAAGTCTTCCAATTGATCTACCTCTGTATATATTTCAGGGATAATAGCAGCCTCCGCTCCGGAAGCCAAGGCTCCGTTAAGTGCAAGAAATCCTGCATCACGCCCCATCACTTCAATAAAAAACAATCGTTCGTGAGATGTTGCAGTATCCCTGATTTTATCGACAGCCTCCATGATCGTGTTTAATGCAGTATCATAACCGATGGTTGTATCGGTACCAAATAAATCATTATCAATTGTACCCGGCAATCCCACAATCGGAATATTGAATTCCTGTGCAAAAATACGCGCTCCGGTCAACGTTCCGTCGCCTCCGATAACAACAAGGGCATCAATCCCAGCCTGTTTCAGGTTTTCATAAGCTTGCCGGCGGCCTTCTTGCGTCAAAAACTCCTCACAGCGGGCTGTTTTCAGGATTGTCCCTCCCAATTGGATGATATTACTTACATTATTTGTCTGAAAAGGTACAATTTCATTGGTAATCAAACCGCGATAACCTCTATATATCCCCTTCACTTCAAATCCATTATAAATCGCAGCACGGGTAACCGCCCGGATAGCTGCATTCATTCCCGGAGCATCTCCTCCCGACGTTAAAATACCAATACAATTTACTGTTGACATAATTTAAAATTCATAGTTAGTAATGCGCTGCAAAATTACAACTTGTTTTGGACATTTGCGACGATTCTTTGTTACATTTTAGCAACAACTGAAGCTACATCTTCCATTAACCACAATGGTGTGGAAGTGGCGCCGCAGACTCCTACTGATTTAGCCTGTTCAAACCAAACGGATTGTATTTCCATGGCATCTGAAATCATATAGGTAGCCGGATTAGCCTTTTTGCATTCTTCGTACAATGCTTTTCCATTGGAACTTTTTTTACCTGCAACAAAAAGAACGACATCATGCCGGGCGGCAAAAATTTTTATATTGGGCATCCGGTTGGCGACTTGACGACAAATTGTATCAAAAAAGCGGAACGTGGCGCCGGGCATCATCCGGCTCTGGATTTCAGTCACAATTTCCTGATAATTATTTAAAGACATGGTTGTTTGGGAAAACAGATAAATATCTTTCCCAAAATCCAAAGAATCCAAATCTTCTTTTTTTTCAATAACGATGGCCTTACCCGATGTCTGTCCCACTAATCCGTTCACTTCGGCATGTCCCATTTTTCCATAAATAACAATCTGCGTTCGCTCCGGATCGGTCGATGTAAATTGTTTATAAATTTTCTTTTGAAGTTGTAATACTACTGGACAAGTGGCATCAATAATGGTGATATTATTATCTTTGGCAGTCTGATAAGTAGAAGGAGGTTCTCCATGCGCCCGCAATAAAACCCGTCTGTTTTTTAATTTTTTCAGAGCTTCATGATCAATCGTTTTTAGCCCTTGTTTCTGCAACCGGCTTACTTCCTGGCTATTGTGCACAATGTCTCCGAGACAAAACAATTCATCGCCTTCGCTTAATGCTTTTTCGGCATTATTAATCGCATTGACAACGCCAAAACAGAAACCGGAATCTTTATCTATTTCTACAAACATATTTAATTATAACACACAACGTGATACAATGTTGATATATTACAAACTCTTTACCGTCTGGTTAAACTGATCGAACAGCCATTCTTTCTGTTCCTGAATGCTTATATCGGAATTATCCAGTACAATTGCATCATCGGCCTGATGCAAAGGACTTTCTTTACGGGTAGAATCTATTTTATCCCGTTTCTCAACATTTTCCAACACTGCCTGAAAAGATGCTTGTTCACCTTTAGCAAGAAGTTCATCCAAACGTCGCTGAGCCCGGACTTCGGGGCGGGCTGTCACAAATATTTTCAATTCGGCATCGGGAAATACGACTGTTCCAATATCCCGTCCATCCATCACAATCCCTTTTTCTTTTCCCATCGCTTGTTGCAAAGCTACCATTGCCTGACGAACAAAACCGACAGCGCTTACCGGGCTTACTTTATCGGCGACTTCCATGGTACGGATTTCTTTTTCTACATTTTTGCCGTTCAACCAAGTATCCGATCGTCCGGTAGATTCATTTACTACAAATTGTATTTTTATTTTGTCAATAGCCTCAGACAAAGCCTCCACATCCAATTCGTCCCCTCGAAAAAAACGATTTTGAATGCAATACAATGTTACCGCCCTATACATGGCGCCGCTGTCGATATAAGTGTATCCGATGTCTTTGGCCAAATCCTTAGCCATAGTACTTTTCCCGCAAGAGGAAAAACCGTCAATTGCGATAATTATTTTTTGCATCATGATTTTATAATTTAAATGCTTCAAATGAAGTAGTCAATGAAATCAAAAAAGAAGTAGCCGACGGATGATATTGCACAACTGAACATCCAAACTCAAAGGCATTCACCCTGATGCCTGCACCAGCGGAAAATCCGCCCAACTTATTGCCTTGCTCCAATCGCATATCGGCTCCGGCTTTTGCATTATACCCCACTCCTATCCAAAAATTATCTGATGGTATAAAATCAACTCCAAATACCAAATGTTTTGCAAGAGTTGTACCAAAATCATCTTCCTTTCCATTCCGATTGTAAAATTTCCATTGATTCAGATAAACACCTGTCAAGGAAAAACGAATCGGTGCATGGGCAAGCTTTTTAGTCAGGCCAAATTGAATATCCCAAGGCATCGGCTCCCGGTCATCGTTATAAGATTGAATTTGCCAGCCGATATTTTTCCCAACTAATCCCATAGAAAAATCATGATCCGAGTCATAATAACTCAGTCCGACATCAACGCCCAGTCCCATGGAAGTATATTCCTCATACGCGGAATAAAAATATTTGAACGTTATTCCGCCTCGAATTTTATCGGTCAGATCCCGCGAAAGAAACCCATTAACACACATATCTTTAGCGCCAAATTCGCCCAAAATGACATCTTCGGATGTAGCTTCTGTAAACGAACCATAGCTTGCATAATTCACCCCAAGCCCCCACGCACTTCGTTCACCCAATGCTTTGGCAAATAGTACGCTTCCCATTCCAACATCATCTATATAAAAAAGGTAATTCAAATTTAAGTCCAAATTCATCTCCGGACCCAACAACCCGGGATTCTGAAATGCCAAAGACAAATCTTTTTCCACCAACGAAATATTGGTACCTCCTAATGCGCTGGCCCTGGCAGAAGTAGAGAAACGCAAAAACTGGAAAGTGGATGTTCCATCCTGAGCCGACACAGAGGTAAAAAGGAAAAATACGAAGCAGTACAAAATTACTTTTTTCATGAACACAAAGATAGAATGATACTCTAAATAATACAAACGTAAGAATTATAAAAAAGGTATTTTTCATCCTCGAAAAGTCGCAATTCTCTTGATTTAAACATAAAAAATGTCATAAATGCGTCTGAATCAAACTTTTCAATTATTTATTTGTTTTCTATAAATAATGTTTTTAACTTTGGAAGCTAAAATAATCAAAATGATTTCGTTTCTGGAAGCTATTGCACGTATAGATCAGGCGATTTCGCCCATATCTTACTCGAAAACCCCTAAGAATTTATACGACCCGATTCATTATATTCTTACGCTAAAAGGGAAAAAAATTCGCCCGGCGTTGACTCTTTTAGCGTGCAATTTATATCAGGATTCTATTGAAAAAGCAATATCTCCTGCCTTAGCATGGGAGATATTTCATAATTTCACGTTGATGCACGACGACCTGATGGATCATGCGGAAATACGGCGGTCTCAACCTACCGTACACAAAATGTGGAATGCCAATACAGCCATTTTATCCGGCGACGCCATGTTGATCATGGCTTATCAACACATGGCTTCTGCACCTGCCGATTGCATGCCGGCATTATTGCATTTGTTTTCATCTACAGCCATTGACATTTGTGAAGGCCAGCAATACGATATGGATTTCGAGCAACGCCCGGAAGTATCTGAAGCGGAGTATCTGAACATGATTCGCTTAAAAACGGCTGTCCTCATCGGCGCTTGTTTGAAGTCTGGCGCTATCGTCGGCGGCGCAAACGAAACTGATGCCAATCACTTATATGATTTTGGAGTTAATTTTGGATTAGCATTCCAAATCATGGACGACCTGCTGGATGTTTACGGTTCGGCAGAAACATTCGGAAAAAATATCGGAGGAGACATCCTCTGCAATAAAAAAACGTATCTCCTCACCCGGGCATTGGAATTGGCAACCGGGTCTCTCAAGCAAGAATTATTATACTGGATCAATAATAATACCGGGGAGCCGCAACAAAAAATCAGCGCTGTAACCGAGATATACAACCAACTCAACATCAAATCGCTGTGTGAAGAAAAAATGAATTTCATGTATTCCCAGGCATTACATTCTTTCCATTTAGTAAATATAACCACAGAGAAAAAGAAAACTCTGCTGGATTTGGTGAATCTGTTGATGAAAAGAGAAACTTGAAATTTCGATTATGCCTTACAGAAGATTACCGAACACAGACGAAGCAAGAGTCAGAGCATTAAGATGCGCTGTTGAAGAGGAGAAGTCATACGAAATCCACAAGGGCGCTATTGCTCCAAAGACATTGGAAGATGCCAGGGTTTTTCTTCCTATGTTTGAAAACGCGCAACAGTTTTACAAGCAGGCTTACCAGGAACAAGTCAATGCAAGCAAAATGCTCCAGGAATTAATGAAGCAAGCTCGCATGTATATTTCTCATTTCATTCAGGTATTTAATTTGGCTATTATTCGCAATGAAGTAAAAGCCGAACACAAAACTCTGTATGGAATGGAACCCGATAGTTCGAGCGTTCCCGACATGATCAACGACACCAGCGTGCTTGAATGGGGAGAACGTATTATAAAAGGAGAACGGGAGCGGATCAGCCAGGGGGGTAGCCCCATTTACAATCCGGCTATTGCCAAAGTAACGGTGCATTTTGAGATGTTTAAAGATGCCTATTTCAAACAAAAAATATATCAACGCAATACCAACCGGGCTCTTGAAAAATTAGGCCTGTTGCGCGACCAGGCCGACTCGATTATTTTAGAAATATGGAACCAGGTAGAAGATAAATTCAAAGAAGCCTCCGATCCTGCCAGCCTTGAGATTTGCCGCCGATATGGATTGGTCTATTACTACAGAAAAGGGGAGCAAATGAATGTATTTGATTGATACACATTCTCACATTTACCAAATTGATTTTGACGAAGACAAAGACGACGTCATCACTCGCGCCCGGCAATGCGGAATTGGGAAAATTTTACTTCCAAATATAGACAAAGCGTCGGTTTCGCAAATCCAAACTACCTGCAATCAATATCCGGACTACTGCTACCCAATGATGGGCTTGCATCCAACTTCCGTAAATGCAGACTTCCGTACGGAAATGGAATATATCCGCAAACAATTCGAAGACAATCATTATCAATACATTGCGGTCGGAGAAATTGGATTAGATCTGTATTGGGATCAAACTTTTCTCCGCGAACAAATCGCTGCTTTTGAAGAACAATTACGATGGAGCATCGAATTGCAACTTCCTGTAGTCATACATAGCCGTAATGCATTCCTTCAGGTAATCGAATGCATTCGCCGGGTAGGCGCCCACTTGCTTCGGGGCGTTTTTCATAGTTTCGGCGGCTCTGAAGAAGAATTGCACACTATACTGCAAATGGAAAATTTTATGATTGGAATAAATGGAGTTGCCACTTTCAAGAACTCCACATTACGAGAGCATTTGCACTATGCGCCACTGAATCGTATTTTACTTGAAACGGATGCCCCTTACCTGGCGCCTGTCCCTTATCGGGGAAAGCGAAACGAACCTTCTTATATGGTAGAAACAGCGAAAAAATTAGCTGAAATTTATCAGATGGATGTAGAGCAAATAGCCTGCAAGACAACACAAAACGCCAAAAATCTGTTTGATCTCAGTTTGAAATAAATTCTTTCTTACACATATTTCTCCTAACAATCCACCATAATCATTCTTAAAAAACTATTTTCCGTCTATCTTTTGCCAATCCCAAAATATCTCCTATCTTTGCAGCCACAAATAAATTCAACCCAAATGGAAAGGTGCTCGAGTGGTTGAAGAGGCACGCCTGGAAAGCGTGTATGCCCCTAAAGGGCATCAGGGGTTCGAATCCCCTTCTTTCCGCAGACTAAAGGTTTACGACTCATTTCCGTAAGCCTTTTATTGTTTCCTTATCAGACGCAGAAATGAATACACATACTCATGACATGAAAAAAATCTGTTTTGTCAATATTACTTGCCTCTTGGTTTATTTTACATTCTTATTATTTTCCGGCTGCGAGAAGAATCCAACATTGAATGTAGAAAAAGAAACGATTTCTTTTGATACCATTATAAAAGAATGCAGTAAACAAGTAAATACATATCCCGACCTTGCTTCAAAAAACATGATCTTACACAAACTCGACAGCATTCAGGATAGTACCAACTATTATCGCATGTATATACTTTTGAGCGCATATTACACACTTAACAACAGAATAGACTCGGCATATTTCATTCAACGTAATATTATCCGTTTTGCACAAAAACAAACAGATAATAACCCAATCATGCTAAATGATGCTGCAACTGCCTGCTTGGGCGTTTCTGAATACATGAGTTATTGCGGCTTACAGGATTCGGCCATCCACTACCTGCAATCAGGCATAAACTTCCTGTACAAAGGCAATTTTTTATCTGTAAGGAAATATATTCCGGAATTTCATCTTGCATTAGCAGAAGCACATATCAGCCAAGGAAATCTCACACAGGCTGTAAGTGATTGCCGCAAAGGATTATTAATAGCTGACTCACTACAAATACTTAAACCTAAAATACAAATTTATGGAACATTAGCCCGGATCTATACCGAGCTGAAAAATTTTTCATTAGCCGACCAGTATTTTTTTTTGCAGGAAGAAGGTTTTGATAATCTGAGACTTTTCGATAAATATTATTATTGCAATACCCGAGGCTATTTCTATTTTTCTCAACAAAAATATGAAGAAGCCCTCCGCTGGTTTCAAAAGACTTATGATTATGCCCAAAAACACGGTGTGGAGGACATGGAGGCACCCGTTTGGAGCAATTTAGGAGAAGTATATTTACATCTTAACCAAATTGATTCTGCTAAATATTATTTGGAGAAAGCTGTCAAATATTATTCCTCGCCGGGCATCAACCCCACTGCTTCGTATTATGTAAATATGCTGTATGCTTCATTGTATCTCCACAACAACGATCTGACAAATGTAGAACGGTTACTGAACCAACACAATAAAACAACCATTACTAATCCTGATTATGTGTACCTGACCAATAAACGACTCGAAGAACTTTATTCGAAAAAAGGAGATTACAAAAAAGCATACCTCTATAGGATCGAAGCAGATGTCTATGACGATTCAATTCGTAATATTACCGCAAAAAATAACATTGCAGAAATAGATTCGCGCTATATGCAAGATACTACCATCTTGAAACGGGACATTATTATCGCCGAACAAAGTCAACAAGTACAGCAATTCCGCAATACTTCGGTCATTTCAATCTTATTACTCATCATTGCCCTCTTAGCTACTACTGCCATCATTATTTACACCCGGCGAAAAAAGGAAAAAGAATATGCCAGGCAAATGGCAGTGGTAACTCAATTGCGCATGGAAAATGTACGCAATCGCATTTCTCCTCATTTCATCCTAAATGTATTGAATTCGTTAATTCCCGGCTTCGAAAAACATCAGGCATTAGAAATTCCGGTTAGCCTGCTCACACAATCTATCAAGGAAAATTTATTAGGTTCTGAAAAAATCGCCATCCCGTTGGAAGAAGAAATGAATATGGTGAAAAATTATATTTCCCTACGCAGAAGCATTAATCCTCATATTCCGCAAGAAGTATGGCAAATAACTTCAGATGTGAATCTGCAGACATTATTACCTTCCATGATTATACAAATTCCGGTGGAGAATGCTTTGAAACATGCCTTTAACTCAGGACAACAAGAAAAAAAATTATCAATCGACATACAAGAAAAGCAACAAGCGCTGCATATCAACATTATGGACAATGGGATGGGATTTAGTGACGAAAGCACGCAAGGAACAGGACAAGGATTAAAAATTTTATTCAAAACGATTGAATTGCTCAACTCCCGAAATCAACACAAAATCAAATTTAACATGCAGGATTTAAGTTCGTTATCGCCTGATTTGCATGGAATAAAAGTAATAATAGAAATTCCGGTTCATTACAAATACGATATTTAATTCTTAAAAACATCATGATACTCAAAACAATAATTATCGATGATGATATAGCGTGTATCCAACGATTACACGACGATTTATCTGCATTTCCCGACATTATTGTTACAAACAGTTCTTCATCCGCCTCAAGTGAAAAGGAAATGATTATCAAGGAAAAACCGGATCTGTTGTTTTTAGACATAGAAATGCCCGACATGAACGGTTTTAGTCTGTTACACGAAATTCAACCATTCATCAATCCCAATTTGTGCGTTGTATTTTATACCGCTTTTAGTCAATACATGTTGGAAGCAATTCGGGCATCGGCTTTCGATTATTTGTTAAAGCCTTACACCAAAGAAGAATTAAGCTGCATCATCCACCGGGTAAAAGAAAAACAAATCAATGGACAAAACCTATTTCAACATCTGCTACAACATTTATCGGCTTACGATAGCGGGTTTACCGTACAAACCGCGACAGGCATCCTACGACTAAGAGGATCTGAAGTCCTTTACCTTTCATATATCAAAGAAACACGCTGTTGGAAACTCGTCTTAGCCAATGGATCGAAGACGGAGCATAAACTTCGTTCTACTACCAAATCCAAAGACATTCTCAACCTTTATCCTGCTTTTTTTCAAATCAACCAAGACACCATACTCAATCTCGATTATGTTGTTTCCCTTGAAAAAAACCGGTACTGTATTTTGCAACCACCTTTCCACAACTTAAAATTTGAAGTAAGTTCTTTGGTATATTCAAAACTAAAAGAAAAATTCATAATCATCTAAAAAAAATCACCCACTTAAACACAAAATTCACATACATAAACACAAATCAGCATACATCAAGCGAAAAACACCATTGTCGTCATTTGCAAGCTACCCTCTTTTAACATAATTTTGCTCTCATAAGCAGGTCAAATATTATGAATTCAGCAACATTCGCAGAATACAACGCTTCTACAAATCATACAAATTTAAAGTATGTTGATTGTCAACTTGCCATTGACAATAAAAAGTTTGCCATACAAACACTCAACAAACTGTTAATTGTACAAAACAGCGAAATCCTTCATTTTCAATACACAAGAGAATTGCGCCTTTGGCAAATGATATTGACAGACATGTCTGCACATAAACTTCGCCGAATTTCCACGGCTAAAAACATTCTTTCCATGAGTCCATCGTTTATACAAATCAGTCAGGATAATATTATCAATATCAACTATTTGGAATCAATTGAAAATCAAACTCGCCGTTGCCTTTTCCGTACGCCGTTCCAACAACTGGAAATCCGCGCTACGCAGTCGTATTATGAGAAGATCAAAAAGGCGCTGGTAATGATATGAAAGCTATAAAAAACATATTTGAAAGTGTTTAGTGCAAAGCTAACAATTCCACACTTTCTTTCAATAATAATCAACTTCTTAGGAATTGAGGAGAATAAAAATATTTTAATATGAAACAACGATCACTCTTGAATACAAAAGTATTTATTAGAGGAGTTTATGGGTTGAGTATGTTGGCCATAAGCATCTGTTTACATTCTTGTGCAACACAACAGACAGTTTCTTATGCTACAGTATCCGTGCCGGAAGAAGGAGGTATTAATTTTGTCAGGATTACCGATGATGCTGATAAAGTAGCCAACCCTGTCCCTACAAGTGCGTTTGCATCGATTGGCACGTCCACAAATCTCATTACATGGTGGGTAAATCCGATTATTGCAGTTGCTCCCGATGGCAGTAAAATCGCTTATGTCAACTCCAAGGATAAAACGACCAACATAATGGAAAAAAGTGCTACCACTGGAGGACCTTCCACTCAACGTACATTCAGAAATAGTGTTACAGATTTTTCTTGGTCGCCCGATGGAAAAAAATTCTGCTTTTCAGAATATCGAAATAATATTTCCGGAATTTATCTGGTCAATTCTGAACAAGGTTCTGTTGTGCGCCAAATTTCAACTACTTCGGCTAACGATTATGCGCCAACCATGACCAAAGATGGTAAAACCATTTATTTTCATCGCCGCGAAGGAGTTGATGCTTATAGTTTGTGGAGCTTTGATGTGGATAAAAATCTTTTCTCAAATTACTCGAGAGGAATGACACCTTGTGTTGTCCCCGAAAATCCTAATATTATTTATTGTGCTCGATTTACGACCAACAAAGAAAGTGAAATCTGGAAACTGAACCTGGAAGGCGGAACTGAAGAAATATTACTTTCAAAGCCTGGAAAAAGTTTTACCACACCTAAAATATCTCCCGACGGAAAATGGATTCTGTGTACCGGAAGTAGTACTACTGCCAAAAACAAGCAAAATACAGACATATTTGTTATCGGAACAGATGGGACCTTGTTTACCCAACTCACCTACCATCCAGGCAATGACTTGTCAGCTGTATGGTCGCCTGATGGAAGAAGTATTTACTTCGTTTCTCAGAGAGGTTCAACTAAAGGAGATTATAATGTATGGAAAATGGATTTTAATATGTAAAATTTTTAATAATTATTATGAAGAATAGATTATTTGCAATTGTTTCGTGTGCAATCAGTATATTTTTTGCACAACACATTTCTGCTCAACTTGCAGAAGAACAAAGTAGGGGTATTTTCAGCGGACTCAGCTCCGGCACTGGCTCCTCAGAAAAAATTTCATTCGGTTTCAGAGGAGGAATAAACTTCTCTAGTTTTGCAGAAGAAGATAATGAGGATAGTAAGAATCGGATTACTTACAGCGCTGGTCTAATTATGGATATTCCGGTTATGTCTAATGTTTATATACAGCCTGGGTTATTTCTGTCCAACAAAGGTTCTAAATACGAGGCAAAATATTCCGATGAAGAATATGAAACTAAAGATGAAATGTCAATCAATTTGGCTTACCTGCAGATGCCTATTTTAATTTCATACCGTTATGCTCTTTCTGATGGTCTTAAATGGAATTTTGATTTTGGACCTTATTTTGCATATGGAATCGCTGGTAATGTTGAGTATAAATATACCACATATGATGGTGAAACGGAGGTTGAAGAAGACAGTTTTGATGCTTTCACAAAAGGAAATGACAACGATGATGATAATATGGGACTGAATCGGTTTGATGCTGGACTCTGCTTTGGGACAGGACTTTTTTTTGGCAAAGCATACATAGGCATACAATATGAATTAGGACTTACAAATATTGCCAATAAAGATGCTTGGGATGATTATTCAATAAAAAATCGTAATTTATTAATCAGCATAGGTTACAATTTTTAAGCAAAGGAAGACGACAAAAACTAGAACTAGAAATATAAATTAAATAAAAATTATCCAACTTTTCATGTTGGATTGAATTCTTAAAATTTAGTGATGAAAAAGATTTTTTTTATGATTGCCATAGTTGCTATCGCAATAGGGTTTACCGCATGTAGTGATGATGATGGCGACAATATTGACAAAAAACAATTGTACGGAGAATGGGTTTGTGTCCATAGCCAAGGCAAAAGTGTTTTTGATGGAGAAGTGGAAGAAGAATGGGATACCAGTACTCCTCCCAAAAATAACATTGAAAATGATTATAATCAAGTAAATTCTACATTTACCTTCCATAGTGATGGTACTTGTGAATTTTATTTATATCTAAGCAGTCATCCTTGGGGTTATGATTGGAAACTTAGTGGTAATACGTTGACTTTGTATGACGAAGAAGAGGATGTCGATGAAAAGTACACCATCTCCAAATTAGACGACAATGTACTAATTCTTGAATATAAATACAACGACGATGGTTGGGTAACAAGCGGTAAAGACACCTACAACCGGGTTGAATAAAATTTAACATTACATTGATTTCACAGATTACCACAGAACACCTTGCATTCGCATTTGTTAAAAAAACGCCTGTGGATAATCTGTGAATCAATGTTTTCGAAAATTATGAACAAATGAAAATACAACAAAAAATCATTCAAAAATCTCCTCATCAATAGGAGTAGAACTGGCCTGATTCATTATTCCATCCGAACATAAGCCTTTATACGTTTTTGAAATTTCAAAATTTTCTGTCGGAGAATATCCCAATGTTTTATCGGCATAAACTTTTTTCATAAACAAGGCATAAACCGGGAGCGCCATAGCGGCAGCCTGTCCGTATTCCATACCATCGAAGTGAATATCGCGGTCCTCGCCTCCAACCCAAACTCCGGTCACTAAGGAAGGTGTAAAACACATAAACCATCCATCGGAATTATTTTGTGTCGTCCCCGTTTTTCCTCCCATTGGAGCATTGACTCCATATTTAAATCGTAACCGGCTACCGGTACCTCCATCAACAACACTCCTCAACATGTCCAGCATCTTATAGGAAGTATCCTCACTCAATACCTCGGAAGAAATAGGGGAAAAACTATCCAGAATATTACCATAATTATCTTCAATGCGCGAAACATACACTGGCGCAGTAGTAAATCCACGGTTGGGAAAAGCAGAATATCCTTGCACCATTTCCCCGACAGAAACATCGCAAGTGCCAAGACACAAAGAAAGTACAGGATCAATATCTCCGGAAATACCGTATGAATGCAGCAAACGAACCAGGGCCGATGGCGATAATTGAGACATCAACATGGCAGTCACCCAGTTATCCGAATTTTGTAACCCCCATTTTACACTTACCATTTCCCCTAACCTGCTCTTGGATGCATTACGCGGAGTCCACGGTTTGCCGGCTTCATCCACCAAAAACGGCTGAACATGCAACATCTCATAACATGGACTGATACCCTCTTCCACTGCTAATGAATACAGAAACGGTTTGATTGTTGATCCGATTTGTCGCCGCCCCACATTCACCATATCATATTGAAAATACGAAAAATCAATACCTCCCACATACGCTTTTACATTGCCCGAACGGACATCCATTGCCATGAAGCCGCTACGCAAAAAACTTTTCATATACTTAATGGAATCCATCGGCGACATAATGGTATCTTTCAGTCCTTTCCATGAAAAAACGACCATTTCTACCGGTTGATCAAAAACTTTGCGTATCTCTTCCTCGTTAAAACCTGCTTTTTTCAAGCCCCGATAACGATCGGTCTGTTTCATTGTGCGAAGCAAAATCTGTTCTCTCTTCTCGGCTGACAAAGAACGGGAGAATGGCGCGTAATTTCTGCCTTTTTTCTCTTTAAAAAACAATTCCTGCAAATACATTCCCACATGTTCCCGCATCGCATCTTCCGCATATTGCTGCATCCGGGAATCGACTGTAGCATAAATCTTCAAGCCATCAGTAGCCAGATTGTAATGAGAACCATTTGATTTAATATTTTTATTGCACCAGCCATACAAAGGATTGGTAGCCCATTCGGCAGAATCCCGTTTATAAGATTCAAATTGCCAATCTTCGTAATTTTGACGTTCCGGTTTTTTTGCACTCATCGTCAAGCGCAAATATTCCCTGAAATAAGGAGCCAGCCCTTCCTTATGATCTGTTTTATGAAAATCGACCTCCAAAGGCAATCGTTGCAACGTATCGCGCTCTGTCTTAGATATATACTCATTACGTTCCATAAGCGACAAAACCAGATTACGCCGGTCTTTAGTCAACTGATTACGCCGTATCGGATTGTACAATGTAGAATTTTTACACATTCCGGCTAAAGTAGCCGCTTCGTCCACCGTCAATTCCGAAGGTTTTTTACCAAAATAAACCCAGGCGGCAGATTGAATTCCAACCGCATTATAATTAAAATCAAACTTATTCAGATAAAGATTAATGATTTCCTCTTTAGTATAATACCGTTCCAGTTTCACGGCAATCACCCACTCGATCGGTTTTTGCAACACCCGTTCGGAAAGGCTTCCCGGACGAGGAGAAAACAATAATTTAGCCAGCTGTTGAGTAATCGTACTTCCTCCTCCGGCATTTTTTTGTCCCAAAATTCCTGTCTTAACAATTGCACGCAACAAGGCATAAAAATCAATCCCCGAATGCTGGGAAAAACGTTCGTCTTCTGTAGCGACTAACGCATGCACTAAGGCTGGAGAAAGGTCATTATAATTAACATAAATACGGTTTTCTTTTTCTTTGGAATAAGTTCCCAAAAATTTCATGTCAGACGAAATGACTTGGGAAGCATATTTATCAATCGGATTTTCCAGTTCTTCAACGGGAGGCATATACCCTATAACACCCTTCGAAATAAGGAAAAAAACTAAGAATAACAGAAAGATCCCTCCTCCTATAATGCCCCAAAACCACCTCAAAAACTTTTTCACTTTCCGGGGATCAGTCATCTTTTTTTCTTTCATACGTAAATAATTTCAAACACAAAGACACAGACACGAAGAATCTTTTTTAAAAAATTGGTGTCTTCACGTTTATTTTCATTGCCTTTGGCGTATTAACACGATCATCAACTGTTAGGAATGCAAAGGTATGGCTTTTTTTTGACTTTTATTGAACAGCCGGACTATTTCTCCAATCCAAAGCACTACTGAGGTGCCTGCAATAATCATACCCCAATCCCTGAATTGCAGGGGAACAGTACGAAATGCATCGCCACCAAATTGGACAATCAGAAACTGCCCGATCAAAATCACAACTGCTACCACCAAAAATCCCATGCTTTTTTTCATTTCGAAAAAGACCGAATGAACGCTTCCAAATGCCTTGGCATTAAACATGTTCCAAAATTGAAGCATCACAAACACAGTAAAAAAACAGGATAAAGAATAAGCAGTTCGCTCCGGTTCCGGAACATGGGAAAAGATTTTAGACAACACATCCGGACTATTGAACGCAAACAAGATACCTAATAGAACGATGACAAAAGAAATGCCGGTAAACAAAATATTATGACGCATCGAATTGGTGATAATAAAATCGTTATTTTTCCTCGGTTTCGTATTCATAACATCCGGTTCTGGCGGCAAAGAGGCCAATGCTCCGGCGGCAAAAGTATCCATAATCAAATTGACCCACAGCATTTGTGTTACTGTCAAAGGTAATTCCTGCCCCAACATGGAACCAAGGAAAACAATAATCAAAGCTGCTACATTAATCGTGAGCTGAAAAAGAAGAAACCGCTGAATATTTTTATACAACGACCTTCCCCACATCACTGCGGTTGCAATACTATTAAACGAGTCATCCAATAACGTGATATCGCTTGCTTCTTTCGCAACAGAAGTGCCGGATCCCATCGATAGGCCGACTTGTGCAAAATTTAATGCCGGCGCATCATTCGTTCCATCTCCCGTTACCGCCACAATTTCATCATTCTGTTGCAGCAATTGCACCAACCGTTGTTTGTCCATCGGCCGCGCCCTGCACATGATTTTCAGCTTTTTAATTCGTTGCAAAGCCTCATTATCCGACAATGATTCAAATGCCGGCCCTGTAATAATATTGTATTCATTATCGCTACTTTCCCAGATCCCTATCTGACGGCCGATTTCCTTTGCTGTACCGGGTGTATCTCCAGTCACAATTTTAATCTGTATCCCGGCATTCAGACATTTCTCTACTGCGGCAGGCACTTCCGGGCGCACAGGATCGGAAATGGCCACAATACCCAGAAAAATCAAATCACCAGAAAGCAAGGCCTGAATAGACTGAGTATTGCCGGCTTCTATTTCTTTATATGCAAAACCCAGTGTACGCATCGCCTGATGTTGATATTTCAACAATTGAGTATCAACATTCTCCTTGCATGACAATGCATCCTGGTATCCATTCGTAGTCAGTACTGTTTTACACTTTGTATAAACAATTTCAGGAGCGCCCTTTACATAAAGAATACGTTGGTTCGTTATAGAAGATTCTACCAAAGTAGCCATCATTTTTCTTTCCGTACTAAAAGGCAATGAGTCAATAATCCTGACATTTTCCCGCAAATCCAAATAGTTTATCCCATTTTTGTGAAGCCACAACAACAAGGCCGCTTCAGTAGGATTCCCCAAGGCTTTTGCTTTATCCGGGTTGGAAAAATCCAAAAATGCTGTCGAATTGACGGCAACGCCTTCGGTTATAAACCTACTGAGCTGACTATCACCCAACTGTTGATCTTGTAAACCATAAAATTCAGTTTGAAAAACAGTCATTTGATTTTGGGTCAATGTACCGGTTTTGTCCGTACAAATCACTGTCGTTGCCCCCATCGTTTCACATGCATGCATCTTTCGTACTAAGTTATTGGTCTTTAACATCCGACGCATACTTAATGCCAGACTCAGGGTAACACTCATCGGCAATCCTTCCGGCACCGACACCACAATCAAAGTCACAGCCACCATAAAATATTGCAGAATATTTTCTGCTTCTTCAATAGTAATCCACGATTGACGATTCATAGGATTAATGCCAATCGCAGCACACATTCCACACAACAGCATAAACAGCAATCCTCCAAAGGCAATCCACCGCAACCAACTGCCATTTTGCACCATATCAGGAAGCTTTGCCTGTTTCCCTGTTAAGTGAATACCATCATACACAATCGGCAACCAAACTTTTATCAGAGCCAATAGCATACTCATGATCGTTATTAACAACAAAATCAATTGATGATGGGTATAAGTTACTGTTCCCGACAGGATATCCCTGATAAAAAGAGTTGAAAATGTAAGCGCTGCCAATGCAAACCCCACAACACCAATAAATCGGGCCAACTTATCCAATTGTTTGTTCAACGGAGTTTCTTCTTTATTGACTTCTGTAGCTTCACGGGCAACCTTTCCAAACTCGGTACGATCACCTACCGATACTACACAGGCCATGCAATGTCCCTCAACCACTGTAGTACCACGATAAATCATATTGGATGGATAAGTAGAATCCGAATGAAAAGCATCGGGATCAATTGTTTTGGAGATAACAGGCTCACCTGTCAATGTCGATTCATTCACCGAAAGAGAAACAGCTTCTAATAATTCTGCATCTGCAGGGATCTCTTCTCCCGTTTCAAGCACAATAATATCATGTACCACAATTTCCCTTTTCGGAATCTCTGAAATGTTGCCATTACGAATCACTTTAATTAAAGTATCATCGTTCACTTGATTAAGAATGTCAAATTTTTTATTGGCATCGACTTCAAACCAAAACGCAACTCCTATAGAAAGTATTATTGCGCAAAAAATCCCAATAGTTTCGGTGTAATCATTATGAACGAACGAAATGCCTAACGATAGAAATGCAGCAATCAATAAGATTTGAATAATGGGATCCTTAAATTTTTCAAGGAAAAGTTTCCACAACGGTTCCCTTTTAGGAGGAGATAATAGGTTTTCTCCATATTTCTGACGATTTTCTAATACCTGGGAATTGGTTAATCCCTCTATATGCTGCCCTTGACTTGTTGCATTCATATGATTTTTCTTTAAAAATAAAAAGGAGAGTATCGTTTTTTCATTGACACTCTCCTTCTACAAGTTTGGCGGCTACCTACTCTCCCACGTTGTATTGCAGTACCATCGGCGCGATCGGGCTTAACTTCTCTGTTCGGGATGGGAAG
>JAVBKX010000063.1:0-5561 GCA_031553835.1 Bacteroidales bacterium | reverse complement strand
CACTCTCAATTCTCAATTCTCAACTAATCACCTCAAACCCCGTGTATGGCACTAATGCCTTCGGAATCCGAATTCCCTCCGGAGTTTGGTTATTTTCAAGCAAAGCGGCGACAATACGCGGCAAAGCTAAAGCGCTGCCATTGAGAGTATGGCAAAGTTGTATCTTTTTATCTTCTCCCCGATACCGGCATTTCAACCGATTGGCCTGATAACTTTCAAAATTGGAAACAGAACTCACTTCCAACCAACGTTGTTGCGCCGCAGAAAAGACTTCAAAATCGAAAGTCAATGCAGAAGTAAAACTCATATCGCCTCCGCATAACCGAAGAATACGCCAGGGCAATTCCAATTTTTCAACCAACGTCTGAACATAATCGACCATTTCTTTCAATGATTCGTAAGAATGTTCCGGCGTATCGATGCGCACAATTTCCACTTTATCGAATTGATGCAAACGGTTCAATCCCCTGACATCTTTTCCATAAGAACCCGCTTCCCTGCGAAAACAGGCAGAATAAGCGGTATTTTTAACCGGCAACTCTTTTTCTTCCAGAATCACATCCCGGTAAATATTGGTTACAGGCACTTCTGCCGTAGGAATCAAATACAAATCATCCAATCCGCAATGATACATCTGCCCTTCTTTATCCGGCAATTGCCCTGTTCCATATCCGGAATCTGCATTCACTACATACGGAGGCTGCACTTCAAGATAACCTGCTTCGCGGGCATTATCCAGGAAAAAATTAATTAAAGCGCGTTGCAAACGGGCGCCTTTTCCTTTATAGACAGGGAAACCAGCTCCCGAAATTTTTACGCCCAACTCAAAATCGATCAGATCATATTTTTTAGCTAATTCCCAGTGAGGAAGAGCATTTTCGGACAATTGCGGCATCTTTCCGCCAGATCTTTCCACCACATTATCTTCAGCCATTTTCCCTTCAGGAACCTCATCTGCAGGCAAATTCGGAATGGTACAAAGCAATTCTGTCAGCTTCTGTTCGGCCTCTTTCATATCGGCCTCCAATTGCTTATTTCCTTCTTTCATGGATGCAACTTCATTCCGGGCAGCTTCTGCCTCTTCCTTTTTTCCGGCTTGCATCAATTGTCCGATAGATTTCGACAATTGATTCAACTGAGCCAAATTTGCATCCAACTGAGTTTGAGAAGACTTTCTGACTCTGTCAATTTCAATGACTTGGGAGATGATTTGTTTTCCGTCAAAATGTTTTTTCGCTAATCGTTTGACGACTTCGTCGGTATTTTCTGTAATAAATTTCAGTGTCAGCATATTATTTTGATTTATCAATAAAAAAAACGAAGGCACGAAGTCTTGTTTTACATCTTCGCACCTTCGTTTCTTTGTGTTGAAATAAATATTTCTGATTATGCTTCGGCCATAGGTTGTACCGAAACATAAGAACGATCATCTTTTTTTCTTCTGAAAACAACTACTCCGTCCACTAATGCAAATAAAGTATGATCTCTACCCATACCTACATTTTCACCCGGATGGTGAGTGGTTCCACGTTGGCGAACAAGAATATTTCCTGCTTTACAGTTTTCTCCTCCGAATACTTTAACGCCCAATCGTTTACTTTCCGATTCGCGTCCGTTTTTTGAGCTACCGACTCCTTTCTTATGTGCCATTTTTCTGAGATTTTAACGAATTAAGCTACGATTTCTTTCACTGAGATTTGTGTAAACTGTTGGCGATGGCCATTTAGCTTGCGGTGTCCTTTTCTCCGTTTTTTATGGAAAACCAGCACTTTGTCTCCTTTTACATGAGAAAGCACTTCTGCCACCACTTTCGCTCCTTTAATGACGGGAGTACCTACGGTAACTTTTCCTGCACTGTCGGCCAGCATTACTTTTTCAAACTCCACTGATGCACCAACTTCTGCATTGATGCGATGAACAAACAATTTTTGGTCTTTTTCCACTTTAAATTGTTGTCCTTGAATGTCCACGATTACGTACATCTGTTTTTTAAATTTACAGGTTACCTCCCGGGGGTGGATCGAGTCTTACTCCATCACTTGCAATACCCTCTGCAGAATTTCAGCCTGCAAAATTAATATTTTTTTTTGAAACTGCAAATCCTGTGAATAACAATATTTCCACTATCTTTGTGTATTTGAATAACCGAATAAATTTTCAAGTTACTGCAATGAAACCATTTCTGGACGAAAATTTTGCATTACAAACGGAAAAAGCGCAAATGCTATATCATGAACATGCAAAAAAACTACCGATTATTGATTACCATTGTCATTTAAATCCGGCTCATATTGCCAACGATCATCAATTCGATAATTTAGGACAAATCTGGCTGGAAGGCGATCATTATAAGTGGCGGGCTATGCGCACCAACGGTATTGAGGAGCGTTTTTGTACAGGAAAGGATACTTCTGATTGGGAAAAATTCAAAAAATGGGCGGAAACCGTACCTTATACCATGCGCAACCCTTTATACCATTGGACTCACCTGGAATTGAAAACGGCTTTCGGCATCTCTACAATATTAAGACCTGAAAGCGCCAAAGAAATATACGATGAATGCACGGAAAAATTGCGAACGCCTGAATTTTCCGCGCGAGGGTTAATGAAAAAATACAATGTCGAAGTCGTATGCACCACCGACGATCCTGTCGATTCCTTAGAACATCATCTGTCGTTACAAAACGAAGGATTTGAAATTAAAGTATTGCCAACCTGGCGTCCGGATAAAGTAATGGCAGTAGAATCTCCTGCTGCATTCCGCACTTATGTGGAAAAATTATCCGACACATCAGGCGTTTCCATCAGCCATTTTGAAGATTTATTATCGGCACTCCGCTCCCGGCACGATTTTTTCGCATCTGCCGGTTGCAAACTGTCTGACCATGGCATCGAAGAATTTTATGCCGAAAATTACACTGAATCCGAAATCAAAAATATTTTCAATAAAGTATATGGTGGAAAAACATTAACCAAAGAAGAAATAGTAAAATTCAAATCGGCCATATTGGTCGAAGGAGCTATAATGGATTGGGAAAAAGGCTGGGCGCAACAATTCCACTACGGAGTTATTCGAAACAACAACACCCGATTATTCAGACAATTAGGAGCGGATGCAGGATTCGATTCTATCGGTGATTTTACAATAGCAAAAAATATGTCCGCATTTTTTGACCATTTGGACAATGAAAACAAGTTAACAAAAACCATTATTTACAATTTGAATCCGCGGGACAACGATTTAATCGCCACCATGATCGGGAATTTTCAGGACGGTTCGGTAGCGGGGAAAATACAGTTTGGCTCCGGATGGTGGTTTTTAGATCAAAAAATGGGAATGGAAGCCCAAATGAATTCATTGTCAATGCTCGGATTATTAAGCCGTTTTGTCGGAATGCTCACTGATTCCCGCAGCTTCCTCTCCTACCCTCGCCATGAGTATTTCCGTCGTATCTTATGCAACCTGCTCGGTAATGACCTGGAACAAGGATTATTACCCGCTTCAGAAATCACATTCATAGGAGAAATCGTAGAAAACGTATCTTATTATAACGCTAAACAATATTTCAAATTTTAGATGAAAAAAATCGTTACTTTCGGAGAAATCATGTTGCGGCTATCCACCCCCGGTTATCTGCGGTTTGTACAATCAAACAATCTCAATGCAAGCTTTGGCGGAGGTGAAGCCAATGTCGCCGTATCGCTTGCCAATTATGGCATTCCAACGGATTTTGTTACCCGTTTACCTCAAAACGATATTGCCGAATGGTGCATTTCAGAACTGCGCAAATATAATGTTGGCACCACCAATATCGTAAGAGGAGGCGATCGCGTTGGCATTTATTTCCTTGAAACAGGAGCTGTTGCACGCGCCTCTAAAGTCATTTACGACCGGGCGCATTCATCCATTGCAGACATCCAGCCCGGAATGATCAACTGGCGGGAAATTTTCAAAGACGCCCAATGGTTTCATTGGACAGGCATTACCCCCGCCCTGTCGCAAGGCGCTGCCGAAGCCTGCTTAGAAGCAATCCGAATCGCAAATGAAATGGAGATCACCGTATCAACCGACCTGAATTTTCGTAAAAACCTTTGGAAATATGGCAAATCCGCATCAGAAATTATGCCGGCTTTAGTGGAAGGTTGTGACATTATTTTAGGCAAT
Organism: Bacteroidales bacterium; assembly: GCA_031553835.1. GTDB lineage: Bacteria > Bacteroidota > Bacteroidia > Bacteroidales > Azobacteroidaceae > JAVBKX01. The sequence continues at coordinate 1,396 of JAVBKX010000063.1, read as the reverse complement.
GAAGAGGATGCTGAAAAAGTCTTTGGCATTAAACCCGAAGGATTTGACGTGGCTCATACGGATGGAAATGTGGATGCTGCTGAATTCGAATCGGTTTGCACTCAAATAATGAAACGCTTTCCTCACGCTAAAAAAGTGATTATCACACTCCGAGGATCAATCAATGCCAATCACAACACTTGGGCCGGCTGCCTGTATGCTGATGGAAAATTATATCAATCCAAACAATACGACATCACTCATATTGTAGATCGCGTAGGCGGCGGAGATTCTTTCATGGGCGGACTCATTTACGGTCTGATCTCCTATCCCGAAAACGATCAAAAAACCTTGGAATTTGCTGTCGCCGCCTCATGTTTGAAACACACCATTCATGGCGATTTCAACTTAGTCTCTGTCTCCGAAGTAGAAAACCTCATCAAAGGTGACGGCTCCGGAAGAGTCTCCAGATAATGGAATGAATGAATTAAAGAAATGAAAGAATGAAAACAATGAATAAATTCCCTTCATTCTTTAATTATCTTCATTTTTTTAATTATTTAATTATCTTAATTATTTTAACTTTCCCCCTATGTCCCGATTTTCAAAAATACAAGTTCTCAGCGCCATGTCCGCCACCGGAATGGTACCGGTTTTTTATCATAAAGATGCCAATGTAGCCAAAAATGTAATCAAAGCTTGTTACGAAGGTGGCGTAAGAGTATTCGAATTTACCAACAGAGGTGAATTTGCACACGAAGTATTTGGAGAACTATCCCAATGGGCCGCTAAAGAATGCCCCGGACTTATTTTGGGAATTGGTTCAATAGTAGATGCTCCGACAGCAGCGCTCTACATCCAGTTAGGCGCCAATTTCATTGTCGGCCCGTTGTTCAATCCCGAAATTGCCAAAGTGGCCAACCGAAGGCTTATTCCATACATTCCCGGATGCGGTTCCGTATCAGAAGTAGGATGTGCACAGGAAACAGGTTGCGATTTATGCAAAATATTTCCGGGCGATGTATTAGGCCCTAATTTCATAAAAGGCTTAAAAGCCCCAATGCCCTGGTCGATGTTGATGGTTACTGGAGGCGTAAAACCCGAAGAAAATAATCTCACAGCATGGTTCGATGCAGGAGTTACCTGCGTGGGAATGGGATCAAATCTATTTCCTGCGGAAGTGATTGCGGCAGAAGAGTGGGAGAAAATCACGGAAATGTGTAAGATCACTTTATCGTTGATCTCGACAGTGAGGAAAATATAAAATCCTGCCGTATTTTCTTTAAAAATAAAAAGGAGAGTATCGTTTTTTCATTGACACTCTCCTTCTACAAGTTTGGCGGCTACCTACTCTCCCACGTTGTATTGCAGTACCATCGGCGCGATCGGGCTTAACTTCTCTGTTCGGGATGGGAAG
>JAVBKX010000032.1:0-13009 GCA_031553835.1 Bacteroidales bacterium | reverse complement strand
CCAAAAGAATTGATTCTGACTCACAAAGAGGAACTTAAAGATTTCTTTTCTCCGGAATACACCAATAGCCTGGAAAGAGAAATAATTGACAAGATATTATCGCTTCCGCGAGAATCATTGATAAAAGATCTGAAGAATATCATCCTCTATGAAATAGGCAGAACATACGAAGCGATTACGAATGACACCATCGAAGAGCCTTATATTGCTCCGATTTTCCATGCAATCTTATTTCTTGGAGAATTAAAAGCCGAAGACAGTTTAGAGGTTGTTTTGGAAGTGATGAGGCAAAACGATCCTTTCAGAGAATACCATTTTGGAGATGCAATGACAGAAATCATTCCATTAACACTTTATTATACAGGGAAAAACCAACTTTCAAAATGGATGGAATACGCCAAAGAACCCGGCTTGGATCCTTATATGAAATTAAACATTTTTAGTGCTGCATCCATTATTGCCATGTATGAACCGGAGAGAAGAAAAGAGATTATCGACTGGTTCAGGGATATTTTGAATTTTTACACGGAAAATGTAGATGATTCCGACTATTTTGATGCAAGTTTAACTGGAATGATGACTTCCGATTTGATTGACATCAAAGCAATTGAACTGCTCCCCGAAATTGAACGGTTGTATGCTACCGGATGTGTGGACGAAATGTGCTGCGGAAATTATCAGACAATTGAAAATAAGATTAAGTCGGATAAGAAACCGCTTACGGAATTCACATTGATGAATATTTATGAAAGGTATGCGCAATTCGAAAAAAAATGGGGTAAGTAGAATGTTATTAGTCCAAAGGAAGTGTGTAATATTTCTAAAACAACTCCAATTGCTGCCAACCGGTTTGTTTTTCTGCTTCAGCTCTTCCATAAAATAACTCCATCATACCGAATTGTTTGTCTGTAATACAGAGTATTCCGACATGTCCCTTCGGTGGAAGAAAATTGTCCAGCCTGATAAGTTTTTTGTTAAATAATCTACTATCATATTCAATATAAATCCAATGTCGTTTAGTTAAGAATTGTCGCATAGCGACATTGGCTTCATAACCAGTGGTTTTAACCACTGGAGTGAGATCGGTTCATCCGCTTAGTTGCGTAGCAACGCAGCTTGACATCTGCTACGCTGCGATGCAGCTTGATTTTGTATGCTGCCTTTCTCCAGCGATTAAAATCGCTGGTTAATAAGGCTAAGCCACTCTGTGGCATTATTGTATTTCGATTCATTATCTTAACTAAACGACATTGATATTAAATCCCAATAAAAAACGTTTTTTTTTAGGTTTTTAAATGTATATTTGTAAAATTATTCATATAATGACTATTCAAGAATAAAATAATAACACTCAAAATGAATTACCATGGATTTTAAAGATCAAGTCAAGCAATTATCAGAAAGAGTAGAGAAACTCAAAGAAAACATTTTAACAGAAGAGGCTACTAAAAATGCGTTTGTAATGCCATTTATTCAATCATTAGGGTATGATGTTTTTAATCCGCTCGAAGTAGTTCCAGAGTTCACTTGTGACATAGGGACTAAGAAAGGAGAGAAGATCGATTATGCAATTATGAAAGATGGGAATCCTACCATACTTATTGAATGTAAACACTGGGGGCAAGAATTAAATTTACACGACAACCAACTGCTAAGATATTTTCATGTATCAACGGCAAAATTTGGCATCTTGACCAATGGAATTCAATATCGCTTCTATACCGATTTAGAAACTCCAAATAAAATGGATGAAAAGCCATTTTTACAAGTAAATATGACAGATCTCAAAGATGGCCATATTGATGAAATAAAAAAATTTCACAAATCATACTTTGATGTTGAGAATATACTCAGTTCTGCAAGTGAATTAAAGTACACTCGCGAATTAAAAAACATTATTGGAGAAGAATTTAATAATCCAGGTCCTGAATTTGTTAAACTGTTCTCAAAGCACGTTTATGATGGACAATTCACAGCTAAAATACTTGAACAGTTTACAGCTTTATTCAAAAAGTCGATTCATAGCTATATTAACGACCAAATAACAGATAGATTAAAAACAGCACTGGCATCAGGAGAGGCAAAAGAAGAAAAAGAATCAACAGAGCGGGTTGAGCTGCAAAAGGATGAACCTGAAAACGATGGAATAGTTACGACTCTTGAAGAAATGGAAGGATATTTAATTGTGAAATCTATTTTAAGGCAAAAAGTAGAACCTGCGAGAATAATCTATAAAGACACAAGGTCGTATTTTGCCATAATGATTGATAATCAACGAAAAACTATTTGTCGGCTATATTTTAATGGAAAACAAAAGTTTATTACTATCATAGATGAGAGCAAAAAAGAGATAAGATTTGATATTGAAAAATTAGACGATATATTCAGTTATTCGGACGAATTGTTAAAATCATCAGACAGAGCATTGCAGTTATAAAAATTTAGAGGATGTCGTATAAAGTAGAAACGATCTTTATAAGACATCCTCTTTCCTTATCTCTGTAGTCTAAGTGTATTTTCCAGGAGAATGAAGATACAAGTTATTGTTCTAAGTATGAACTGTCTCCATAGCTTAAGAATCGAAAATCATGAGCCAGAGCATAATTGTAAACTTCTTCCCATTTTTCATTTAAGAAAGCCGATATCAGTAGCAATAGTGTGCTTTTGGGTTGATGAAAATTGGTAATCAAACCTTTGATTAGTTTGAATTGATAGCCGGGGACAATCATGATTTGAGTGCGGGCTGTTAGTTCGTTTAACTTGTTTTTCTCTAAATAGGTCAGGAGGTTGCGTAATGCTTGTGAGGGAAGGAGAGTCTTCTCGTATGTATAAGGCATCCATTGGGTTACCGAAAATTGTTCCATAGGTAATTCCGGATTTTCGTGTAACAATGCACCAAGAAAATAGAGACTTTCCAAGGTGCGTACCGAAGTGGTTCCTACAGCAATGATGTTACCTTCATAGTTCAGTAATTTTTCAATAGTGGATTTTTTGACAGTAAAACATTCTGAATGCATTTCATGGTTGGCAATTGTTTCTGTTTTCACCGGTTTGAAAGTTCCGGCGCCAACATGCAAGGTCAACTCTTCGCAATCGATTTGTTTCTCTTTTAAAGAATCGAAAACGGCCGGAGTGAAATGCAATCCGGCAGTGGGCGCCGCCACAGAACCTTTGATTTTTGAATATACAGTTTGATATGTTTCTTTATCCAGTTCTTCCGTTTTGCGATTTAAATAAGGAGGAATCGGAAGTTCGCCGACAGATTCAAGGATTTCTGCAAACGACCACTCCGGATTATCCCACTCAAACCGGATTAAATGAGTATCGCCATACGATTCCAGCCGTTCCGCAGTAATCTTTCCCGGCACCTTGTACCCAGCACCTTCCACCTCAAGTTTAAGCTTCCCCTCTTTCCAGCGTTTCGATTTTCCGACCAAACAAAGCCATGTACAGGATTTGTTCTGAATAAAAATCTGAGCATAGTCGGCCGGTATTTTTGGTTCTAAGCAAAATATTTCGATCGGAGTTCCATTTTCTTTATGAAAAATTAATCGGGCTTGAATGACCTTGGTGTTGTTGAATACCAACAATGATTTCTCCGGTAAATATTGTGCTAAGTTAGAGAATGTTGTATCTGAAATATTTCCGTCTTTTGCCCGGACCAATAATCTGGACTGGTCTCGGTTGGGCAACGGAAATTTGGCAATGCGTTCATCGGGCAGGGTGTAGTTATATAAATCAATCGGAATGTTTCTTATGTCGTTTTCCATTATGTGTTTGATATTTTATGCAAAAATACGCAACTTTGCAGAATAATTGTAATGATGTTCATGACAATAGTCACATAGATCACATAAGAATTACGACTTTAGGTTATTGTGTTCTATGTGTCTATTGTGGTAAACAAATAAATTAGTAATGCATGAAAATAGGAGATAAGGTACGATTTTTGAATGCAGTTGGAGGTGGAATTGTCCGGCGTTTTGATGGCAAAGATATTGTGTATGTGGAAGACGTGGATGGTTTTGAAGTTCCTGCATTAATTCGGGAATGTGTAGTGGTTGATCGGGATGATTTTACCGCGAAACCCACAGTGGTAAAGCAGCCTGATGCAAAACCGGCAGCGGAGATTAAACCGGAAAATCGGACGCAGGAAGTTCGTTCGATAGTAGAAATTCCCGGCGGAGATAAATTGAATGTTTACCTGGCGTATCTTCCCATGAATATCAAGGAATTGGGAAAATGCAATTTTGAAGCGTATTTGGTCAACGACAGCAACTATTTCCTGTTTTACAATTATATGAATCGGGAAAATAATGCATGGAACAGCCGGATTTGTGGCATTGTTGAACCGAATACACAATTGTTTTTGGAAGAATTTTCGAAAGAACAGTTGAATGACCTGGAGAAAGTATGTGTGCAATTGGTTGCATTTAAAAAGGATAAACCTTATAGCCTGAAAAATCCGTATAGTGTGGAATTGAGGATCGATGGGGTGAAGTTTTATAAATTGCACAGTTTTAGAGAAAATGATTTTTTTGAAGATGAGGCATTAATCTATCCTGTGGTCGTGAATGATACTGCTGAAAGGGAAATGTTGATTTCTGCTACCGATTTACAGGAGGCGATGACTCAAAAAATAAAACAGGAACCGGATAGACAGCCTGCTCCGGCGAGAAAAAACCGGAAACCGGATATAATAGAAGTCGATTTGCATATTCATGAATTGATCGATAATACTACCGGTTTGAACAATACCGATATGCTGAATGTGCAATTAGATAAGTTCAGGGAAACGTTGGAGCAATATAAATCGAAACCAGGTCAGCGGATTGTGTTTATTCACGGAAAAGGAGAAGGAGTGCTTCGAAATGCGATTTTGACTGAATTGAAAGTAAAATATCCTAAATATACATGTCAGGATGCTTCGTTTCGGGAATACGGTTTTGGAGCGACAATGATTACAATAAAAAATTGAGAATTAAATTTACAAATTGAGAATTAAAGAATTTTACAATGAAAAAAATTTTAGTATTAGTGAGTTTGGTTGTAGCCATGGTTTCTTGCGATGTGGCGCAACAATTGGCGGGCACTTATAGTCTGACACAATGTAAGTATGCCTATAATTCGATATCGGGTTTAACCGTGGCTGGCGTTAATTTGCAGAATATGAGCAGCTTGTCTTCGTTGAATCCATTGACTGCCGCTAATCTGCTTACTGCTTTTTCATCACCCAAAGGTAGTTTGCCCATGCAGTTTACATTAAATTTGGATGTCACCAATCCCGGTTATCAAACGGCGTTGCTCAATGGATTACAATATATATTGGAAATTGACGGTGTTGAAATGACCACGGGTTCTGTCGATTCTAAGTTGCAAATTGCTACGGGACAAAAAGCTCAATTGCCAGTTACCATGGGATTTGATTTGAAAAAAGTAATGAGCGGACAATCTGCCGATGCGATTAAAAATTTAGCATTTAATTTTGCCGGAATAGGAAATAATTCAAGTAAAGTAACTTTTAAATTGAAACCGACCTTATTAATAGGTGGACAAACCTTGAATAGCCCGGCTTACATTCCGGTATCTTTCACTCTCAATGCCAAGTGATTTTTAAATTAATTGCGGATAGTGGTTCTACTAATTGCCCCTGGGTGCTGGCATCCGGGGGAAACGAACTGCAACGGGTTATAACTTCCGGCATCAACCCGTTTTACCAAACACAAGAAGAAATTGAAACGATTTTGCAACGGGATCTATTGCCTCGTTTGCAAAATACAGCTATTGCTGAAATTCATTTCTATAGCGCCGGTTGTGCATTTCCCGATAAGATTGCAATTGTAAGGCAAGCTTTATTTGCGCAATTAAAAGCTCCTTCGATTGAAGTGCATACCGATTTATTGGCCGTAGCCAGAGCCGCGTGTGGAAAGGAACCCGGAATCGCCTGTATTTTGGGTACCGGTTCGAATACGTGTTTATATGACGGCGAGAAAATTGTCAAAAATGTATCTCCTTTAGGATTTATTTTGGGAGATGAAGGGAGCGGCGCAACAATTGGAAAATTATTTATCGGCAATTTGCTTAAAAACCAATATCCGGCATTTTTGTATGATGCATTTATGGAATATTACCACACTTCTCCTTCCGAAATTATGGAAAATGTGTACCGGAAAACGTTTCCTAATCGTTATCTGGCTCAATTTACACGGTTTATCTCTGAACATTTAGACGAGCCGTTATTGTATAAATTAGTATTCAATTCACTGGTCAGTTTTATCAATCGCAATGTGAAACAATACGATTATTGTTCTTATCCTGTTTATTTTTCTGGTTCTGTAGCCTGGTATTTTGCTGATATTTTACAAGATGTTTGCATCGCAAATGGTATTTATCCGGCTGATATACAGCAAAGTCCAATGCCCGGATTGTTGGAGTATCATCAATAGAATTTCCTGATTTTTGCGCTTTTTCCTGCTGTACAACACTGTTTTATAGCATGTCATTATCTTTGGTTGTTCGGCAGTTATTTTCTAATTTGCGCCCTTATCTGAAAAATACGCAATTTTTATTGTTTACTTATTTAAAAACTTGATATCATGAAGATTTATCCAACAAATGACATTCGGAATATCGCTATTATCGGTAGTTCCGGTTCCGGGAAAACCACTCTCGCAGAAGCTATGCTTTTCGAGAGTGGAGTTATAAAACGCAGAGGTACAATCGACGGAAAAAATACGGTTTGCGATTATTTTCCAGTAGAAAAAGATTATGGTTACTCCGTATTTTCCACTGTATTCAGTGTAGAATGGATGGGACGGAAACTGAATTTTATCGATTGCCCGGGCTCGGATGATTTTGTCGGGGGCGCAGTTTCTGCGTTGAATGTAACCGATACGGCTTTGATGGTGATCAATGGTCAATATGGAATTGAAGTGGGGACTGTCAACATGTTTCGCTATACCGAACAACTACGTAAACCGGTTATTTTTATTGTAAACCAATTGGATCATGAAAAATGCGATTTTGATAATATTCTGAACCAATTGAAAGAAACATACGGTAGCCGGGTTGTTCCGATTCAATATCCGATTACATGCGGCGCTTCATTCAATGCTGTGGTGGATGTGTTGAAAATGAAAATGTACAAGTGGAAACCCGAAGGTGGCGTACCCGAAGTATTGGAAATCCCTGATTCGGAGAAAACGAAAGCCGAGGAAATGCATCAGACTCTGGTAGAAGCAGCTGCAGAAAATGATGAAAGTTTAATGGAAAAATTTTTCGACCAGGGTAGTCTGAGTGAAGATGAAATGCGCGAAGGTATTCGTAAAGGTTTGATCTCAAGAGGAATGTTTCCTGTTTTCTGTGTTTGTGCCGAACGGGATATGTGCGTACGCCGTACCATGGAATTTTTAGGAAATGTAGTTCCGCCTATCAAAGAAATGCCAAAATATGTCAATACCGAAGGTAAAGAAATAGAGCCGAATCCGGTGGGACCAGCCAGTGTTTATATTTTCAAAACCACGGTAGAGCCACATATCGGCCGTGTTTCTTATTTTAAAGTAATGTCGGGAACGATTAAGTCGGGAGATGATTTGTTAAACGAAGACAGAGGTTCTAAAGAGCGGATTGCTCAATTGTTTGTTGTTGCCGGGCAAACGCGTATGGAAGTCGATGAATTGCAGGCCGGAGATATTGGCGCGACTGTGAAACTGAAAGATGTGAATACCGGAAATACGTTGAATGGAAAAGGTACCGATAATCGTTTTGATTTTATTAAATATCCGAATTCAAAATATCGTCGCGCAATCAAGGCTGCCAATGAAGCTGATACCGAAAAACTGATGGAGATCCTTTACCGGATGCGCGCGGAAGATCCAACCTGGGTAGTGGAGCAATCGAAAGAATTGAAACAAATTATTCTTTCGGGACAAGGAGAATTCCATTTGAAAACGTTGAAGTGGAGAGTTGAAAATAATGATAAACTTCCAATTGAGTTCCTTGAACCGAAAATTCCATACAGGGAAACGATTACCAAACAATCCCGTGCCGATTACCGTCACAAAAAACAATCGGGAGGCGCCGGCCAGTTTGGCGAAGTACATTTGATCGTTGAACCGTATCAGGAAGGAATGCCCATGCCCGAAATGTATAAATTTAATGGGCAGGAATTCAAAATTCAAGCACGCGATGTGCAGGAAGTCCCATTGGATTGGGGAGGTAAGCTCGTTTTTGTAAACAGTATTGTGGGAGGTTCTATCGATGCCCGTTTTCTTCCGGCTATTCTCAAGGGAATTATGGGACGAATGGAACAAGGGCCGTTGACAGGTTCTTATGCCCGCGATGTACGTGTTATCGTTTACGACGGAAAAATGCACCCGGTTGATTCCAATGAAATCTCATTTATGTTGGCCGGACGGAATGCATTCAGCCAGGCGTTCAAAAATGCCGGACCAAAAATCCTTGAGCCTATTTATGATGTGGAAGTTTCGCTTCCTGCCGATTGTATGGGCGATGTAATGGGTGATTTGCAGGGACGGCGTGCTATGATTATGGGTATGTCTTCTGAAAAAGGTTATGAAAAATTAAATGCTAAAGTACCATTGAAAGAAATGGGGAACTATTCTACCTCATTGAGTTCTATTGCAGGAGGCCGCGCTTCATTTACGATGAAATTCTCCGGATATGAATTAGTGCCTGCTGATGTACAGGATAAATTATTGAAAGAATACGAAGCTGCTCAACAAGATTCCGAATAGGTATTTGATTATAGACGCTCGAAGTGAGAACGGCAAACGGGATATATCCTGTTTGCCGTTCATTGCTTTCGTCTGGATTGTAGTTTGCCTTTCTTCGCTTATTTGGATTGAGAAAACAGCCAGCTAAAGAAATCTTTTTCCCGGAAAGCATAGTCCCAGCTGTTGTGTTCTACGGCAGGATATTCAATGTATTCCACTTTACCTTTTGCTTCTTTTAAGATGGTGTACGCTTGTCGCGAACCTTCTACCGGAACGACCGGATCAGCATCTCCATGAAAAATTCTGACTTTTACTTTCCCGGCGGCATTGTGCAATTTTGCTGCGTCAGGCCATCCGCAGATGGGTATAGCGGCAGCAAATATTTCAGGAAAATTTTCAATCATGTAAAATGTTGCCCGGCCTCCCATGGAAATTCCCATGATGTAAATCCGTTTTAAATCGACATTCTTATCAGAGAGAAAATTATCGAGTAATTCTTTGGCCGCTTTTCCGGCTTCGGTTTCTTGCGGAGAATTAATGCGTCCGGCCCACCAAAGTTCCGAAGGACATTGGGGAAAAATGGCAATGCAAGGATATTTTTGCCGGTTGATGGGGTTGGTAAACATCGCTCCGCCATGTTTAAGTTGAGCGTTGTTGTCGGTACCTCTTTCGCCGGCTCCATGCAAAAATAATACTAATGGATATTTTTTAGAAGCATCAAAATTTTCAGGATACAAGATTCTGTATGGCAGCTTTTGTCCTGATGAAGAGGTAAATTCTTTTTCCAGAAAATCTGAGTAAATCGTTTTCGGCTGAGCCGCAAATCCTCCGCAGGTAAGTAATAATGCCGCCAGAAGACTACTCCATTTTTTTTTGTTCATAATAATCATTTTATTTTTATATGTTTATTCTACGGTTACCGATTTCGCTAAATTTCGGGGCATATCCACATCCCGCCTTTTGTTTACGGCAATGTGATAAGATAATAATTGCAGGGGAATGGTGGTTAGTAAAGGATCTAAGCATTCGACGGTTGCCGGAATTTCAATGATATAGTCTGCAATGTTGTGGATTACAGAATCATTTTGATTGACAATAGCGATCACTCGTCCGTTTCGGGCTTTGATTTCTTGTATATTGCTGATCATTTTGTCGTAAGTTCCATTATTGGTGGCGATTACTACTACGGGCATTTCGTTGTCTATTAGTGCGATTGGCCCATGTTTCATTTCGGCAGCCGGATACCCTTCGGCATGAATGTATGAAATTTCTTTGAGTTTTAAAGCGCCTTCCAGGGCGACCGGATAATTGTATCCTCGTCCGAGGTAAATGAAATTCTGTGCATAAGTAAATATATTGGACAATTCTTTGATGGCCGGATTAGATAATAGAATTTGTTCGACTTTTTCAGGAAGCGCATTTATTTCGGCAAGTAAATTCAAGAATTTTTCTTCCGGCAATAGTTTTTTCTCCCGGGCAATGGATAATGCCATTAATGTGAGCACGAGTACTTGTGCTGTGAATGCTTTGGTCGAAGCGACGCCGATTTCCGGCCCAACGTGTGTATAGGATCCGGAATGTGTGTTACGCGGGATGGAAGAACCGACAACGTTGCAGATTCCATATACAAAAGCTCCGGCCTCTTTTGCTAATTCAATGGCGGCCAATGTGTCGGCAGTTTCTCCCGATTGAGAGATGGCTATGATAATGTCGTCGGGGTAAATGATGGGATTCCGGTAACGGAATTCGGAAGAATATTCGACTTCAACGGGAATACGGCAAAATTCTTCCAGTAAATATTCTCCAATCAATCCTGCGTGCCAGGAAGTGCCGCATGCCAGGATGATGATTCTTCGCGCATTCAGAAATCGTTCTTTATTGTCCAAAATACCGGATAATACCAGGTTGTTACCATCTACATTGATGCGTCCTCGCATACAATCGCGTAAGGTGCGCGGCTGTTCAAAAATTTCTTTTAACATGAAATGCGGATAACCCCCTTTTTCCAATTGGGTGAGACTCATTTCTAAGTGGATGATTTGCGGTGTTTTTTCCACATTGCCGATATCTACAATTTTGGGTTGTTCGTTTCTGCGAATGATGGCAATTTCTTCATCTTCCAAATAGATGACTTCTTTGGTATATTCTATAATAGGAGTCGCATCGGAGGCGATGAAAAATTCTTTTTGTCCGATACCTACAACTAACGGACTACTTTTGCGGGCTGCAATAATTAAATCGGGATTCCCTTTCTCAATCACTGCAATGGCATAAGCTCCAATGACTTGCTCCATAGCTAATTGTACCGCCGTGCAAGTGTCAATGTTGTTACTTGTTTTGATGTATTCTATTAATTGGATGAGCACTTCTGTATCAGTAGTACTATGAAAAGTATATCCTTTTTGAATTAAACTTTCTTTGAGAATGGCGTAATTTTCAATAATTCCATTATGAATAAGCGCTAAGTTTTCAGATTGTGAATAATGCGGATGGGCATTTACGTTGCTGGGTTCGCCATGAGTCGCCCAACGGGTGTGGGCAATGCCGATCATTCCTGATGTATCTTGAGTTTTGCAAAATTCTTCCAGATCAGATACGCGCCCTTTGGCCTTAAATACATTCAGTTCATTGGTTGGATTGATTAATGCCACTCCGGCGCTGTCGTATCCTCTGTATTCCAATCGATGTAATCCTTTGATTAAGATGGGATAAGCTTGTTGATTTCCGATATAACCTACAATTCCACACATTATATTAGTAAATGAAGTTAAAAATTGGAAGTAAATATAGTAAAAGTAAGCTTCAATTTTCCTTGTGCAATGTTAAATTTTTATTGTTTGCGATTAGATTTTGCTTATAAATGCAAAAAAAGCACCCTGTTGTTTAGGATGCTTTTTCTTTGGGGTGGATGATCGGGTTCGAACCGACGACCCTCAGAACCACAATCTGATGCTCTAACCAGCTGAGCTACAACCACCATCTTGCTTTTGCGGTGCAAAGATACAATTTTCTTTACATATTCCAAATAGATGCCGGAAAATAATTTTTCCGATAAGTGGATAGCTGAAAGCTATTCTCCTCAATATGTTGATTATATGTTTTGAAAAGTTCTCGTGTGGTACGGGCAAATAATTCCATTTCTTTGTAATTGACTTCGAGATTTGTTCCTTCTGTTGATGGGATTTCGATGGGTACCGGCAATGCTTCCATCTGTATTTTTCCATCTACTACCGGTTTGTTGACGTAGATGAGACTGTAGGTGCAATCTTTAATCCGTTTATGGTATTGCTCTTTAGATAGTACTACTTTGAATAATTGTCCTCCGTAAGTATTGGCGGCTCTCATTCCGGAAATGAAATTGCCAAGTGAATATACCACAATGTTTCGGATGGAACCGTCTTCGTTTTTGGAAACAATGGTCGGTTGAACAACATGAGGATGTCCGCCGATAACCAGATCTACTCCGGCATCGGTCAGTAATTTAGCCAAACGTTCCTGCTCTTTGTTTTGTCTCAATTTATATTCTTCGCCCCAATGTATGGCGACAATGATGAAGTCTGCGTTTAATTCTTTGGCTTCGGCCACATCTTTCAGCATCAGCTTGTCATCGATGTAGTTGACGATATTGGGCAGTACCGGATTATATCCATTGGTATCGTAAGTGTAATTCAATAATGCCAACCGGATGCCATTTTTGGTAATCATTTTCGGATATTGCTGGTTGTGATCAATGCTGTTTTTGAATGTGCCGGTGTGAATGACATTCAACGAATCCAATACATTAATCGTTCGTTCCAATCCTTTGGAGAACCGGTCTAAACAATGGTTGTTGGCTGTGAGGAAAACATCAAAACCAGCTTTTTTCAAGGCGATTGCATAAGCGTCGGGCGCGCTGAACATCGGGTAACCGGTGTAAGGTTTTCCTCCCAATGTAACTTCTAAATTGACAATGGCTAAGTCGGCAGCCGAAATTTCATCCTGAATATGCCGAAAATAGGAAGAATAGTCGTACTGGTTGCCTTGTTTGGCATTTTCCAATTGTATTTTGTGTTGCATGGCATCTCCGGCAAAGAGGAGGGTTAGCTCTTGGGAGTGGAGTGTGGAGAGTGATGAATTGAGAATGGAGAATACAAGTAATGTTTTTATAGAAAATATAGTCTTCATGTCGTTTTTTTAATTCTCAATTCTACGTTCTCAATTATCCAGTAATATATACATTTATTTCCGGCCACTAACCTATTTTTCATCAACGACAGAAAGAGAATGGGGCCTAC
>JAVBKX010000056.1:0-31555 GCA_031553835.1 Bacteroidales bacterium | reverse complement strand
ACTCTTCGTTTATTTATCCGCGGCTGGCTCGAATACTTCAAGTTGGCAGATATGAAGAAACGACTTCAAACATTGGATGAATGGTATAGGCGCAGGCTTCGAATGTGTATCTGGAAATGTTGGAAGAAAGTGAAAACTCGTTTTATTAACTTATGCAAGTGTGGGATAGATAAAGGAAAAGCATGGGAATGGGCAAATACCCGAAAGGGTTATTGGCACATATCCGATAGTTTCATCCTTCATTGCGCGTTGAATAACGATAATTTGAGACGAGCCAACTATCCCTTTCTGATGGACTGTTATCGTAAAATTGTATCGTAAGTAAGGAACCGCCGGATGCCGAACGGCACGTCCGGTGGTGTGAGAGGTCGAAAACAAAAGTAGGAGAAAACTACTTTTGTTTTCTCCTACTCAATAACCAACGGGGATCCGGTTGATTTTATTTTTTTAGAATATCCAAAGTGTCGGATGCAATCATATATTCTTCATCGGTAGGAATAATAACCACCTTGACCGGAGAATCTTTTGTGCTGATAATGGCTTCTTCTCCTCGCAGTTCTTTATTGATATTTTTGTCAAAGCGGATACCCAAAAATTCCATTTCATCGCATACCGCTTCACGAATAGGCCATTGATTTTCTCCGACTCCTCCTGTAAATACTAAAATATCTAATCCGCCCAATGCTGCAGCATAAGCGCCGATATATTTTTTGATCTTGTAATTATACACTTGTAATGCAGACTTTGCGCGCTCGTCTCCTTGATGTACTGCATGTTCAATTTCACGCATGTCGGAAGAAATACCGGAAAGGCCTAACATTCCGCTATATTTGTTGATAATGGTAGAAACGGCTTGATAACCAACATTTTCTTTTTCCATAATATAGGTCAGTACGCCGGCGTCCACGTCTCCGCAACGTGTTCCCATTAGAAGCCCTTCTACCGGGGTCATACCCATTGAAGTATCGATGGATACGCCATTTTTAATGGCAGCGATGGAAGCTCCGTTTCCAATATGGGCAGTAATAATTTTTTGTTCGGCATAAGGAACGTTAAGAAATTCGCATACCCGTCTGGAGACATAACGGTGACTTGTGCCATGAAATCCATAACGGCGAATACCATATTTTTGATACAATGAATAAGGCAAACCATACATATAAGCATGTTCAGGCATGGTTTGATGGAATGCTGTGTCAAAAACGCCAACTTGGGGAACATCCGGCATCAGGTCTTTGATCGCATAAATACCATTCAAATTGGGGGGATTGTGCAGGGGAGCCAATTCGATACACTCTTCCATTTTCTTAATTACATCCTCAGTAATTAAGACGCTGGAATTGAATTTTTCTCCTCCGTGTACTACCCGGTGACCCACTGCATCTATTTCGTTTAACGATTTAATGCATCCGTATTTTTGGCTGGTAATGACACCTAATATATACTCAATACCGGCCTGGTGTTCCAGGATTTCTCCTTCTAAGATGACTTTGCGTCCATCTTGCAATACCAGTTTCAATGACGAACCTTTTAATCCGATTTTCTCAATGCCTCCCTGAGCTAAGGTTGCGTTTTTGTCCATATCCAACAATTTGTATTTGATGGATGAACTTCCGCAGTTTAATACTAATATCTTCATTATTTAAATTGCATCTTTTAATTTAAGCGATTGGGACCAATTAACTTTCCTCCTTCGTAAATGTAGAATCCTTTGCCGGAAGTTACTCCCAGTTGTTTGGAGCGATAGAGCCGCCATAAAACCGGGGAAGGTTTGTATTTTTTATCTCCATATTCATTGAACATGTCTTCCATCAGAGTAACTAATTTCTCTATACCGATGATGTCTGCCATGCGGAAAATTCCTACTCTCATGCCATATACTACTTCAAAAAGATGGTCGATGCTTTCCATGGATGCTACATTCTCCATCAACATTTGGCATGCTTCATTCAACAAAGTGACCATTAACCGCAGGCTGACTAATCCATTGCTTTCGTGCACGTCAATTGTTTCGTATTTTATCAATTTGGCGAACAAAAGTATTTTATCATACACTTCCTGGGAAGTGTACATGCCTTTTACGACTTCCAATAGCTTGGCATCGGAATGCGCGATGGGAAAGTGGATGCTTAGGCAACGTTCTTTATGTTTTAATCCGGAAGCCAATTCGCTTATAATCACTGTGGTAGCGTTAGTTGCGATAATAGCGTCGGGAGCCAGCACTGTTTCTAAATTGCGAAATGCCTCTTTCCTGAGTTCGGTACTTCGTTCTCCGTCGTCGTCGTAGCGTACACATTCAATGACGAAATCACAATCTTTCAGGTCTTCAAAATCCATAGAGCCTGTAATCCGTCCCATAATCGATTTTTTCTCTCCGGGCGTTAGTCCCCAACTTTCAATTTTTGTGTCTAAATCTTTACCGATTTTTTCCAGTGCAACATCAATTTTTTCCTGGGAAATTTCGATGAAAGTTACTTCCAAGCCGGCGGAAGCGGTGAGGCGAACAATATTTCGTCCGTCTTTGCCACAACCCACTACGCCGATTTTGGAAAATAAAGAGCGTTTTCTGTCTTTGCTGGAAAGCCCGTAATTTTCGATAGGTTCAATAATTATTTCAGCCATATTTTTGTTGTTAATATTAGGAGTTAGATGAAGTAAAAGGGCGTTAGAAGAAGTTATATGAAGTTAAAGGGAGCTATACGAATAAAAAACATTCCTCTAATTTCTTCTAACTCCCTTTAACTCCTTCTCCATCCTTTTTACTTCATTGCCTGGTTCGCACAAATGGCGACCATTTTATAAATATCTTCTACTGAACAGCCACGGGAAAGGTCATTGACAGGCGCGGCCATTCCTTGTAAAATCGGTCCCACTGCTTCTGCATTTCCCAGCCGTTGCACTAATTTGTACGCAATATTGCCGCATTCGAGGTTGGGGAATACCAATACATTGGCTTTTCCTGCAACCGGACTTCCGGGAGCTTTGCTTTTGCCGATAAATGGCACTAAAGATGCATCTGCCTGCAATTCGCCGTCAATCTGTAAATCCGGGGCCATGGCTTGGGCAATGCGGGTAGCTTCAATTACTTTATCGCACAATTCATGTTGTGCGCTTCCTTTGGTTGAAAAACTCAGCATGGCAATTTTTGGTTCGATTTGAGCGATTGTCTGAGCGGTTTTTGCGGTGGAAACGGCAATTTCTGCTAATTCCTGCGCTGTCGGATTAGGCATCACCGCACAATCAGCAAAGATCAACAAGCCATCCTGTCCATATTCTTTTTGTTGTGTAAACATTAAGAAAGCGCCTGAAACAACGCTGATGCCGGGAGCGGTTTTAATAATCTGGAAGGCCGGACGCAGTACATCTCCTGTGGTATTTTGCGCTCCGGCAATTTCTCCATCGGCGTCTCCGTTTTTAATCATCAGGCAGGCCAGATACAGCGGATCTTCCGCCAACCTTTGCGCTTCTTCCAAACTGATTCCTTTTTCTTTTCTCAGTCTATACAATAACTGTGTATATTCCGCTTTCTTCTCATTATTTTTAGGATCAACAATTTGATTCCGGGAAATATGATCTAAATTCAGTCGTTTTGCCAAGCCTAACACTTCTTCAGGATTTCCGATCAGGATAATGTCTGCAACCCCATCTTTGGTCAGGGCATTGGCGGCAGTCAAGGTTCGCTCTTCGGTTCCCTCAGGAAGTACAATGCGTTGTCTGTTTTTTTTTGCGCGTGCAATAATGTCGAGCATTAAATCCATAAAAAATGGGGATATTTATTGTTGATGAAATTATTTTGCAAAATTACATAAAATTGCAATATGAGGATAGCAAAATTGAGCATTTTTTCAAATTCGAAAATGGCATTTTAAAACCATTATTATTCGCTCAAAAATTTTTGTAATTCTTCAGCCGAAATATGCAGGTTGAGTTTGCCCTGATGCGCCAGGGAAATCCGGCCGGTTTCTTCAGATACGACAATGATTTTGGCATCTGTTTCCTGAGAAATTCCTAATGCCGAACGGTGGCGGAGGCCTAATTCTTTCGGAATGTCATTTTTTTGAGAAACAGGTAAAATGCAAGCGGCTGCTCTGATTTTTTTCCCGGAAATGATTAATGCGCCATCATGTAACGGACTGTTTTTGAAGAAAATATTTTCAATTAAACGGGAACTCAAATTGGCATTCACTACTTCTCCGGTTTGGACATACAGTTCAAGGTTCATTTGCTGCTGAACAACGATTAATGCTCCGGTTTTGGATTTTGACATATTCATACATGCTAATACAATGGGCATAATATAGGATAGGTCGTCTGTAATTTTATCTCGTTTCGGATTTAATAATTTGCCTAAAAATTGCCAGCCTTTGATAGAGCCCATCGCATACAAAAATCGCCTGATTTCGTCCTGGAAAAGAATCACCAATATGATAAAACCGACGCTGATGAATTTGTCCACAATAGCGCCCATCAATCGCATTTCCAATATATGGGATACTAAGATCCAAATAGCTATAAAAGACAAAATGCCACTAAAAATTACAATGGTGCCCGAACCTTTCATTAACTGATAGGTTTTGTACAGGAAAAATGCAACTAATAGTACATCAATGATATCTTTTAGTCCGAAATGAATCATCATAGTGTGCTATGTTTTGTTTTATTGAACAGGTGTATTGTCTCCACAGCTTCTTTTACATCATGCACCCGCAGTATATTCGCTCCTTTTGTCAATGCGATTGTATTCAATACCGTGGTGCCATTCAAACTATGTTCCGTATCGCAATTCAACACGTTGCGAATCATTTTCTTTCGGGAGAAACCGACTAACAACGGCAAGCCAAAGATACTAAAATCTTCCAGGTAATTCAACAAGGAATAATTTTGTTCGGTAGTTTTGCTAAATCCGAATCCGGGATCAAGTATGATATCATTGAGTCCTTTTGTTCGTAATTGATCGATTTTATCGGCAAAATACAGGAATATTTCCCGTTGTAAATCTTGGTAATCTGTATTTTGCATCATGGTTTGAGGGGTGCCTCGCATGTGCATCATAATATAGGGAACATTCAACCGGGCTATGGTGTCAAACATTGCGGAATCTAATTCTCCTGCCGAAATATCATTAATAATGGCTACACCGTATTTTTCTACACACCGGGCTGCAATGTCCGCACGAAAGGTATCTGCCGAAACAATTGCTTCCGGATATTCCCGAAATAAGATTGGCAGAGCAAAAGCCAACCGGTTCATTTCTTCCTTTTCATCGACAAAATCGGTATTGGGCCGCGAAGAATATCCTCCGATATCAATGATTGTAGCGCCATCGTTGCGAAGCTGTTGAACCCGCTCTGCAATTTCGGCTTCGGTTTGTTTCCGGCTGCCGGCATAAAATGAATCGGGGGTAATGTTGAGTATTCCCATGACTGCCGGAGACGATAAATCGACCAGCTTTCCTTTGACATTAATATATAAAACGCGATTGTTTTCGGCATCCATGCTGCAAAAGTAAAACAAATCAGCCAGATATATCCTGGAACTCAAGATAATTTCTAACTTTGTTTTCAAATTTTAGTAAAATGAGTATTGAAGCTATTTACGAATTATTCAAACAAAATCCTCAAATAACAACAGATACAAGAAAGTGTTTGCCGGGTTCTGTTTTTGTTGCATTGAAAGGTGAACGCTTTGACGGAAATACTTTTGCCGGGCAGGCATTGGAGAATGGATGCGCTTTTGTGATTGCCGATTCGCCTGATTTGCCTCAGCATCCTCAAATTATTAAAGTGAAAGACTCGTTGCAAACCTTGCAGGATTTGGCGCATTATCACCGCAAACAATTCAATATTCCTGTGATCGGTATTACCGGAACGAATGGAAAAACGACAACCAAAGAATTAGTTGCTGCTGTACTTTCGTCTTCTTATCATGTGCTTTATACACAGGGAAATCTGAATAATCATATCGGTGTTCCGTTGACGTTGTTGCAATTGACATCCGATCATGATATAGCGGTAATTGAAATGGGCGCTAATCATCCGGGCGAAATTCGCGGATTGGTTGAAATTGCGGCGCCTACACACGGCTTGATTACCAATGTGGGTAAAGCGCATTTGGAAGGATTTGGTTCTTTTGAAAATGTGATCAAAACGAAAGGTGAATTGTATGATTTCATCGGTAAAACAAATGGCACTGCCTTTATAAATGGCGGAAATGCTATTTTAATGGAAATGGCCAATCAACGACCGGGAATGGTTTGTACTATGTATCAGGTACAAGAAACCATGTCCGGGAAAAATATTGTTGTGGGAAATGCGATATTCTCTAAAACACCTTTTCTTCAATTAAGATGGGAAACCCATGAAGGAAATTATACGATTTTGACCCATTTAATCGGAAAATATAACCTGGAAAATATTTTAGCTGCCATTACTATTGGAGTTACATTTCAGGTTCCGGCACATAAAATTTGCCAGGCTGTTGAAGATTATATTCCTCAAAATAATCGGTCGCAATTTAAAGCAACCGATCACAATCAGTTAATTATTGATGCGTATAATGCTAATCCGACAAGTATGTTGGCTGCACTGGAGAATTTTGCGGAATGGGATGTGTCTCCTAAGGCTTTAATATTGGGAGATATGAAAGAATTGGGAGAAAATAGTTTGGGAGAACATCAAAAAATCATCGATTTCATCGGGAAAAAAGCGTTTGACAGGGTCATGTTGTGCGGAGAAAATTTCTCATCCATTCTTTCTCCTTTTATCTGTTTTTCGGATACCGGCTTGTTAATGGAATACTTAAAATCAGATCCATTGCAAGGGTATGCTATTCTGATTAAAGGATCGCGGAGTATTCAGTTAGAAAAGGTAATCGAATTGCTTTGAAAAATTATGGCACGCAGATGACGCGGATTAGGCCGATTTGCCCGGATTTGTATTTGAAATAAAAATATGTCTGCGAAAAACCGCCTAATCCGTGTCATCTGCGTGCCATAATAATACAATACATGTTGTTTATTTCTTCCACAGTTTTTCCATTTCTTCCAATGATTTTCCTTTTGTTTCGGGAACCATTTTCCAAACAAATAAAGCGGAAAGAACAGCCATTAGTCCATAAAAACCGTAGGTCATACCGCCGCTGAATTCCATCATTGGTGGATAAGTCGATGAAATCAGGTAATTGGCAGCCCATTGTGCAGCAACCGCAATGGCCACGGCTTGTCCGCGGATTTTTGTCGGGAAAATTTCAGAAATCAATACCCAGCAGATAGGCCCCCACGACATCATGAAAGAAGCCGTGTAGATGATGATAAATACTAATGTGCTGATGCCGATAACGTTGTTGAAAGCTAATGCGGAAATGGCAAACATGCCGATAGCCATACCAATAGAACCGGTTATCAACAAGGGTTTGCGCCCCCATTTATCTACCGTCATTATGGCTACAACCGTAAAAATTACGTTGATTAACCCCATGATAATGGTTTGCAACATGGAAGCATCTTTTGCCGCGCCCATACTTTCGAAAATTCTCGGTGCGTAATACAAAGCGACATTGATTCCTACGAATTGTTGGAATACAGATAATAAAATTCCGATGATAATGACAGTTTTACCATAATAAAACAATTTGGCTTTTGTATTGTGGGTAACAGTTTCCCTGATTTCCGACAAAATATTCGTCGCCTTGTCTTTGTTCCCAATAATCTTTGTCAATACATTTAACGCCTTTTCATCGCGATTTATCAAGGCCAGATATCGTGGAGTCTCAGGTACAAAAAGAACCAATAATCCGAATAAACCGGCCGGAATGGCTTCGGATGCAAACATATATCTCCATCCTATGGAATTGATCCATTCCAGGCTTTGTCCTTTAGCAATCCCCCAGTTTACAAAATATACAACCAACATGCCGAAGATAATGGCAAACTGGTTGAAAGAAACCAATCGCCCGCGGATGTTTGCCGGTGCAATTTCCCCAATATACATCGGACAAACGGCTGAGGCAAGTCCTACCCCGATTCCGCCGATGATCCGGTAAAAGTTAAACATCCACAGTAATCCGATACTGGCTTGTCCGTGTTTGAAAAAGAACGCTTCCGGCCATCCAGACCCAAGCGCAGAGATAAAAAATAATGCGGCTGCAATAAGCAATGATTTTTTACGTCCGAAACGATTGGAAAGCAGACCGGAAATGGAGCCTCCGATAATACAACCGATCAAAGCGCTCGAGACAGTGGCCCCATGGACAAAAGAACTAAGTCCCAGTGGGTTGATCAAAAATGCCTGGATAGATTTTTCTGCCCCCGAAATGACGGCGGTGTCGTATCCGAAAAGTAATCCTCCAAGTGTGGCAACTAATGTGATCCCGAAAATGTAAGAAGTATTATATTGTTTTCCCATGATATATTGTTTGGGTACAAGGTGCGGGCACAAGGTGCAAGAGATTCAACCTTGTACCCTGTACCTTACTACCTTACACCAGATTAGATGTACATATTAACTATCGCCTCGTACAGCTCTTGTTTGCCGCTGATTTGTTGTGGTTCACCGTTGGCTTTGGCGTAAGCAACCAAATCTTCCAACGTCATTTTACCGTTTTCAAATTCTTTTCCTTTGCCGGCATCGAAAGAAGCATAGCGTTCTGTAACCATTTTTTTATAAGGAGATTCATTCAAAATAGCGGCTGCGCTTTCCAAGGCGCGCGCCATTACGTCCATAGCTGCAATGTGAGCAATAAAAATATCTTCCAAATCGGTGGAGTTGCGGCGGGTCTTGGCATCAAAATTTGTTCCGCCATTGCCAAAACCTCCGTTGCGAATTACCTGCAACATGGCTTGTACCAATTCGAATTGGTCGATTGGGAATTGGTCGGTATCCCAGCCGTTTTGATAATCTCCGCGATTGGCATCGATAGAACCCAACATGCCGTTATCAACCGCTACAGCCAATTCGTGCTCAAATGTGTGTCCGGCTAATGTAGCGTGATTTACTTCGATATTTAGTTTAAAATCTTTATCTAAGTTATGTGCTTTCAGGAATCCGATTACCGTTTCGGCATCTACATCGTATTGATGTTTCGTAGGTTCCATTGGTTTGGGTTCGATCAGGAAAGTGCCTTTGAATCCTTTTGCACGGGCGTAATCGCGGGCTGCTGCCAACATTTTTGCCAAATGCTCTTTTTCGCGTTTCTGATCGGTATTCAATAACGAAGAATAACCTTCGCGTCCACCCCAAAATACGTAGTTTGTACCTCCCAATTCGATGGTAGCGTCAAGCGCATTTTTTATTTGAACGGCAGCACGTGCAACCACATTGAAATCGGGATTGGTAGCCGCTCCATTCATGTAACGTTTGTGGCTGAATACATTCGCAGTTCCCCACAACAATTTGATTCCTGTTTCTGCCTGTCTTTTTTTAGCATACGCAACTATTTCTTTCAAATCGGCTTCATATTGTTCGATAGAATCGGCTTCATCTACCAGGTCGATATCATGGAAGCAATAATATTCGATGCCGATTTTTTGCATGAATTCAAATCCGGCGTCTAATTTGTCTTTTGCCGCCTGAATTCTGTCGGAACTACTTTTCCATGCGAAAGTTTTGGTGCCGGGACCGAATGGATCCCCGCCTTCTGCGCACAATGTGTGCCACCATGCCATAGAAAATTTCAACCAATCTTTCATTTTTTTTCCGTTTACCAATTTTTCCGGATCATAATAACGGAATGCCAACGGATTGCGACTTTCTTTTCCTTCAAATTTGATTTTCCCGATTTCGGGAAAGAATTCTTTTGTAGCCATAATTTTTAATTTTTTGAAGCAGATGTACTGGGTACGAGGTACTGGGTACAAGGTGCTGAGTTAATTGAATTATTTAGATTATATTTTTTCTGTATTTTATTAAACTATAAATCATTTTGGATATTTTCTTTGTTGTATTAACAAGTTCAATCCCTTTTTCTTTTGGGATATATCCTAATTTTATTGCCAAATATAATTGAGTTTGAACTTCTCCACACGAACCTTTAGCTATGAATAAAAATTGCATAAATTCTTTATTCGTTTGTCTTTCAAATCCTTCTGAAATGTTCGATGGAATCGAAACACTTGCTCTTTGTATCTGATCTTTAAATCCAAAATCTTTACAATCTTTCATTTCGGAATATACTAATACAACCAATTGCATAGCGTCTTTCCACACGGTTAAGTCTTCAAAACTGTGCACTAATTTTTTTTCCATACGGTTTCTATTGTTAAGGTCTGGTTATATTTCTCATGTTTCTTTTCACCTTGAACCCGGTACCTTGCACCCAGTACCCCCAAGCGCAGCTTCCCATTTTCCATACGCCTCCCGATACTCTTCTATTTTATCGGTTTCCGGCTCAATTACTGCCAATTTTGTAAGTGAACCAAAGGCTTCTTTATTCGAAGCATAAATTCCTGCTCCGATTCCGGCTGCTTTGGCGGCGCCGGCTGCTCCGTCGGTATCATAAAGTTCGATGGTGGCCTGGCTGATACTTGCCAGGGTTTGACGGAAAATCGGACTGAGAAACATGTTGGCATTTCCGGCCCGGATCACGTGAATATCCATTCCCATGCCTTTCATAATTTCCATTCCGTATTGAAAAGAAAAAACAATTCCTTCCTGGGCTGCGCGAATAATGTCGGCTTTTCCATGTGTATTGAAATTAATCCCGTGAATGGAACATCCTGTTTCTTTATTTTCTAAAATACGCTCCGCTCCATTTCCGAATGGAATGATGGAAATGCCCTTACTCCCAATCGGAGATTGGCTTGCCAATGCATTCATATCGTTGTAACTGAGATTTTCAGGTACTATATTTCTTTTGATCCATGAGTTTAAAATTCCGGTACCGTTAATACACAGCAAAACGCCCAGGCGGGTCTGTTCTGCTGTGTGATTAACGTGAGCAAAAGTATTAACACGGGAACAAGGGTCATAATTGACATTTCCCAAAACTCCATACACTACTCCTGAAGTGCCTGCGGTAGAGGCAATTTCTCCAGGATTAAACACATTTAACGAAACAGCATTGTTGGGTTGGTCTCCGGCCCGGTATGTGATGGGAGTCCCTTCTTTCAGTCCCAATTCTTTGGCTGTTTTTGCACATACTAAGCCTTGTATGCCGAATGTCGGCTTGAGTTGGGGAATGAAGTTCCGGTCGAAACCAAAATAATTCAGTATATTATTAGATAATTTATTTTCTTTGAAATCCCAAAAAATTCCTTCCGACAAACCTTCTATTGTAGTCACAATATCTCCGGTCAGACGCATGCCGATGTAATCGCCGGGTAGCATCAATTTGTCGATTTCATCGTAGATTTCCGGTTCGTTTTCTTTCACCCAGGCTAATTTAGCTGCAGTGAAATTGCCTGGAGAATTTAGTAAATGAGATAAACATTTTTCTTGTCCGATGGCCTGAAATGCTTTTTCGCCGTAAGGTACCGCACGGCTATCGCACCAGATGATGGCAGGCCGCAGCACCTTTTGATTTTTATCGACCAGCACCAGGCCGTGCATTTGCCAGGAAATTCCGATGGCTTTGATTTCATCTCCGCTGACTCCTGATTGTTGCATGACAGATACATGAGCCAATTTCAAATTGGCCCACCAGGATTCTGGATCTTGTTCTGCCCATCCTGCTTTTTCGGCATGAATAGCCATTTCTACTTTCGGGAAAAAATCCGAAGCAATGATTTTACCGGAAATTGCATCTACTAATGAAGCTTTTACCGAAGAGCTTCCAACATCATATCCTAATAAATACATAGACTTATTGTATTTTTTACAAAGTAATTATTCTAAAGTTGACATTCGTTTTTTATACAATATCTTGTCGAATTTGTAAAAGCGGGCAGCCCGGTGGGAAACCCCTTCCTGGCGTTCGTCCAATGGCACAATATAGGCTGTTGATGCAATTTTTTTATGAAAATTTCGTACATCCAACGGCCGGCCGTAAATGGCTTCATACAATTTTCTCAGTTCCGCAGCAGTAAATTTGGACGGGAGCAATTCAAAAACAATGGACGGATCGGATTCTACCCAGCGGTGAATCTCTTGTAATGATTCTTCAACAATTTGGTTGTGATCAAAAGGCATGTGTGGTAATTCGTTGACCGGACACCATTCGACCGACTTGTATTTAGAAACAAGATTGAGTTTGCGATTGATTTTGCAAAGCGATAAATAAGCAATTGTGATTAATCGTTCGATTTTATTGTAGTAGGCTATCTCTAACCATTTAAGATCTTTGGGATTTTGCGTTCGCCGGGGAGAAGTAAAGCTTTTGAATTGCTTGAGAGTCATTCGCTTAATGCCAGTCAATTCATTTAAAACACGATGAGCGGCCTTGTCTGCGTCTTCTTCCTGATAAATTAAACTTCCCGGCAACTTGAGGTCTTTATCTGAATTTTCCTCATTCCGTTGTACTAATAATACATGGAGTTGATTGTTGTCAAATCCGAATACAACGCAATCTACCGATACAAAGGATTGCATGAAAGCGGTATTATTAAATGTCATATTCACTCAGTTCATGATATTAGAACTGCAAATATAATATTTTTTTTATCGAAAAAAGAAAGATTGTGGGATGAAAATTTTGTTAAAAAATTGATATTCAGCGAATTAAATATTATCAAATATACAATAAGTAAAATGAGGCTTATTGTATAAACGAAGTAAAGCAATGGAAAAAGAAATGCATTTGCAGCTAACTTAAAAGTAATAACAGGCAACACCTACAATCCGGTGATTGGTAACTGCATGTGTGCTATTGTAAGTCCCATTATCCCAGTTCATTGTCCCTTTGTCTCCATAACCGGCAGTTGTACATTCATATTCCAAACCAAGTGAAAAATGGCGGACGTTGTATGAAAAGGCGCCACAAAGACGGTATAAATAATCCATGGTTAATCCTTCTCCATAAAAATGAGAATTTTCGACGAGCGCTTTTTCTGTGCCGAGTTTTTTGGTATATCCGGCAAACAAATTGCCTTTGTACTTTTTGCCATAGGAAATATTTAACCAGGAAGAAGAATGGGTGAAGTTGGTATATTGTTGTTCGCCTGTAACCGGATCTATAGACGAGATGCCATAACCTCCAAACATGCAGTTGTGTGCCAAATTGTGTCCGATAATGGATTTTACACCAATCGAAAGCATGTTGTGTGTATATCCGCAATAGGCAGAATAAGAAAGAGAGGAAAGCGTTTCATCTACTTTATATACTTTTCCATTTATTTCCGATTTTGTTCGGGGTGCAATCGTCAGATAATCAATTCCTACGCCGGCCGTCCAGGATTGCAAGCGGTAAGTAGCCCCGAGAAATAATTCAGGAATGACGGCATTTCGTTGATATATATTGGTTTTGCCATTAGGTCCTGTTGAATTATATTGCAGTTGATAAAGCGCCGCTCCTGAAAAAGTTACGTTATTTACTTTGTAGTCATATCGAATTTGTGGACTTCGGTTGAATGGATTGAAAGGAGCTCCGACAGAAAGCGAGAGCACTTCAGGCATTACCGGAGAAAATAAGGGATGCCATGTTTGTCCGACAATTAGACTCGCTTTCTCCCATTGCATTTTCATATAAGCCTGGCGTAAACGTAATAAAGCGGATGCCCCGCTAAATCCGGCGAAATCAGCTTCCACTTTGGCCGAGACCCGGGCATCAAAAATTTTTAATCCGCTGACTTCTAAAATCGGACGGGTATTGAACGTGTAAAAACCGGAATTAGGAACTGCATTCAAATCTTCCCCAACAGCATCTTTTTCCACATCTAACGGGTATAGAAAAAATAAAGCTTCATTAGCTGCTACGCTTTGCCGGGTATCATAGTAAAAATCTCCCCGGAGGAAACCGCTGAATTTGAATGTCAACGACTCTTGTTTGTCTTGTGCAAAACCTAAAAAATAAAAACAGAAAGTGAAAAGAAATGTAACCCCAAGTGTCCTCATTTATACATATTTTTAAAAAAAGTATGCAAAAGTAAGCATTTTTTCAACAGATGATGAAAATATTGGCTACAATCGATCAGACCGGGATGCATCTAATCGGCAAAAAATGAATAATAATATGGTAAAGCCCCACAACGAAGAGCCTCCGTAGCTAAAAAAGGGTAGGGGAATGCCGATCACGGGAGTTAATCCTATAACCATTCCGATGTTAATGGTCAGGTGAAAAAATAAAATGGAGGCAACGCTATAGCCATATACGCGATTGAATGTAGAACGCTGGCGCTCGGCGAGATGAAAGAGGCGCAGAATAAGTAGTGCAAATAATAATAAAACGATGACAGAACCTACAAATCCTCGTTCTTCGCCTACAGTACAGAAAATAAAATCGGTATCCTGTTCCGGTACATATTTTAATTTAGTTTGCGTGCCATTCAAAAAGCCTTTGCCCCAAAATCCTCCCGAACCAATGGCAATCTTCGATTGGTTGACATTATAACCGGCGCCATTGGGATCGTCTTTCATCCCCAATACGACTTGGATTCTGGTTTGTTGATGCGGTTCGAGTACCTTGTCAAAAACGTAATCACTCGAATATAAAAATGCAATGGCAAGAACTCCTACGGTAATAATAGAAAAATAAGTTGCCGACCAGAATTTGAAAGCCGACCAAAGTAAGAAAATGCCGATTAAGGCTAATAGTATCAGTATAATTGTTGATAAATTAAATGTGTAAAAATGGGCGGCTATGATGGCCATTGCTATACTGGCGATCACAGCCAGGGATATATAATTCATGGGCAACTGATCGCTTTTGTACCGGTACATCAGCCCGACAATAATTATAACGATCATCAGCAAAACCAAAAAAATGCCGAGATCTGTGGCGCCTAACCAAACGACATCCGAAAATTTGACGCTGACAACAAAGAAAAGGATCATACTCAGGCCGATTAATAAGACCATTCCCGACATGCCTTCACGGTATAATACAAAGAAAAAAGCCAAATAAACCAATGCCGAACCGGTTTCTTTCTGAAGCAAAATCAGAATCATCGGCAAAAACATCAACATCAATGCTTTCAGGAAGTTGCTGAATTTCAATAATTGAAATTTGTATCCGTTTAATAATTTGGCCAAAGCTAATGCTGTGGCAAATTTGGCAAATTCTGCGGGTTGTATTTGAAACCAGGATCCAAAGCGCAACCAGGAACGGGATCCTTTGATGTCCGGCGCCAAAAAAATGGTGGCGATCAATAGTATAATGATGATGGCATATATCCAATAGGCAAAAATATCGAACCAATCATTATCGGTCATTAATATGATGAGCGCCAAAAACAACGAAGTCCCGATCCAAATCATCTGCATTCCCGACCGTCCCGATAAATCAAACATCCCTACATGATCGTAATCATACGTAGAAGCATAGATGTTGAACCATCCGGCTAATACCAAAATCAGGTATAGGGCGATTGTCCACCAATCCAACGTTTTCCATATATTAATTTTTCTGTAGGGCATTGGGCAAAATTACCATGTTTTTAAGATGTTCTTCAAGATATTTTTCTGATGCCGGAATCTCGTCCCAGGAAGAAGGCAGCGCATTTTGCGGATCGTCTTCCGGAGATTTATCTGAGGCAACAATTTTTCTGTTCAAATATTTCTGAAGCATAAGCCGCGCGATGGGTACGGCAACTGTGGCTCCAAATCCGCCGTTTTCTACATAGACGGCAATGGCCACACGTGGATTTTCTTTCGGAGCGAAACCCATAAACGCCGAGTGATCTTTCCCGTGCGGATTTTGGGCAGTCCCTGTCTTCCCGCAAACAATAAGATTTTGATCCGATAGATTAATTCCTTTACAAGTGCCTGAAGCCCAGGTTACAGCCATCGCCATTCCTTCTTGTATCACTTTGTAATGCTGAGGATCAATTTTTGTATATTGTCTTGTCGTATAAATGGAGTCTAATGCTGTGCTTTCTATCTCTTTGACTACATGTGGAACATAATAATAGCCTCCATTGGCTATTGTAGCTGCTAAATTGGCAATTTGCAATGGTGTAGCCGTAATTTCGCCTTGTCCTATCGAAATCGAAATAATAGTGGAAGAATTCCATCGTTTGTTAAAAACCTTATCATACACCTGGCTGTTTGGAATGAATCCTCTATTCTCTCCGGGCAGGTCAACGCCTAAACGATAGCCGTAGCCTTCACTTACAATATCCTCTTTCCAAACTTCCAAAGCATCCTGCGCTGTGGAATATTTTTTCCTGTCATCAACCATCGCCCGTAATCCATAGCAAAAATAAGCATTACATGATGTGGCAACTGCCGGAGCTAATGATAAGGGTACCGGGTGCCCGTGGCAGGCCGGCCGGCCGCCTAATACCGGATAACCGTGGATGCAAGAAAACGATGAAGATGGAGTGATGGCGCCTTCTTGCAAAAAGATCAATGCTTGTGCTGGTTTGAATGTGGATCCCGGAGGATAAGTCCCTTGAATCGGGCGGTTGAGCAACGGTTTATATGGATCCTTTTCCAATTTAGTATAGTTTTCCTGGAATTGTCTTCCTACTAAAATGGACGGATCGTATGTCGGACTTGATACCATACACAGAATTTCACCTGTAGATGGTTCAATCATTACAATGCTTCCTAATTTGTTTTTCATTAATGATTCTCCGTAGGCCTGCAATTTCATATCCAATGACAGCCTGAGATTTTTACCTGAAACAGGAGATTTATCGTGAATTCCTTCTTCGTATTTTCCTTTTATCCGGCCATGTGCATCGCGCAATAAAATTTCTTCGCCTTTTTCACCCCGCAGGTATTTTTCGTACGACCGCTCCAGTCCGGCTTTTCCCGCGTAGTCTCCCTGTACATAGTAATCATCTTCGGCAATTCCTTTTTTGTCAACTTGTGAAATATATCCTAATACATGTGCGCCATTGGGGTAACTGTATTGGCGTACCGGCCGGGGTTGTATATAAAATCCGGGAAATTTGTACAACATTTCCTGTAAGGCGCCATATTCCTGATGGTCTAATTGGCTTAAGAATACTTGAGATACATACGAAGAATATCCGGGATTCAAATTTTTGTTTTTAATGTCCCGAATCCGTTTTACATAATAATCTTTGGATATATTGAGAATACGGCAAAAAGCCAGCGTATCAAAAGCCTGCACTTCGCGCATGACTACCATTACCTCATAGGCCGGCTGATTATAAACCAACAGTTCTCCGTTCCGGTCGTAGATAGTGCCGCGGGCCGGGTAAAGCGTTTTCTTCAGGAATGCATTGCTATCGGCTGATACTTTGTAATCTTTGTTCAATACCTGCAGATTAAACAATTGAATGGTATAGACTACAACTATGAAGCAAACAGCGCCGATCAATACGCGGTTTCTTACCTCCGTATTTATGCTTTTTTTTACCATCAATGTCCTTTTATATTCAGTGCTTCACAGCCAATAACCAAAATTAAAGTGGATGCTGCACTTCCCACGATTCTTAATGCAAGCATTTTGAAATCGTATAAAGAGCCGGTATCTACCGAAAACAGGATGGCGTGATGCAATAAAATCATCCAAATGGCGTAACGTATAAACGCGCCTCCGCCCATGGTGCGGATCGACGGGGAAAAGGTTTCCGTTACTTCCCGCGAAGTATGCATTCGCAGTATATAGTAACGTATAAAACCAATGGAGGTGGCGGCAATCATGTTTAACCCCATGGAATAGCTAAATATATCTAACACAAGCCCCATGGAAAAAGACCAGAACAAGACTTCATTGCGGGAAGTATTGGTAGGTAATTTGAGGATGAAATAGACATAAAGTAATGGCGTGACAAAACCAAACAGGTGAATTTTGTTCAAGATACAGATTTGGACAAAAATCAACAAGAAGAAAAACAATATGCGTTGTATCCAATTAATTAACATATTTTCGAGCCTCCTCTTCTGCTTTATCCAATTCCTCTTTGTGTTTATTGATTACTACCAGTACATTGTTCAAAGATGCAAAGTCCACCATCAATTTTACCCGAAGCGTATTGAAGTTGTCATCTTTTTGTTTCTTTGCGCTTTCAACGATTCCGATGGGAATGCCTTCCGGGAAAATTTCGGAAAATTGACTGGTAACCACAGTGTCGCCAATTTCAAAATCGACATGTCGGGGAAGTTCTTCAAGCGATGCATACTGCGAATTTGTTCCATCCCAAACCAATGAACCGAAATAATTGCTGCGTTTGATTTTGCCGCTTACTCTGAATTTAGCGTTGAGCACAGGTAATATTACCGAAAAATGATTGGAAGTGTAAATTACCGTTCCTACAATTCCTTCCGAATCAAAAACGCCCATGTCCGGAGCAATCCCATGCAATTTTCCTTTATTGATTGTTATCAGGTTTTGACTTCCGGTAATGGAATTGTTGACCACACTGGCCACCAGAAAATCGAAAGAGGAAGAGGCTGTTATCGAATCTTCCAACGGTAATTTGAGATTTTGCCGGGCTGCTAATTCTTTTACCTGGGCTTGCAGATTTAAATTGCTGATTTCCAGCTCATGTACTTTTTCTAAAAGTGATAAGTTGGTTTCTTTCAGTCCAATGTAAGAATGGATAGAATAGGCCACTTCATAAAGTTGGCCGGATATTTCCTGTTGAAATTCGGCATACCGGCTTTGTTGAAAATCATTGTTTTTGATAAATGCAAATACGGAAATGGCCATCAATATCAAAAAAAGAAGCCAATGTACATTTTTGATTATAAAATTGATGAGATTCCGCATTATTCACATTTACCGGATTAAGAAGTTAAATTTATCAATGTTTTTCAATGCAATCCCGGTTCCTTTAGCCACAGCCAGCAACGGCTCTTCGGCAATATGGAAAGGAATATTGATTTTGTCTTCCAACCGTTTGTCCAATCCTTTTAATAATGCACCGCCTCCGGCCAAATAAATGCCGTTGCGCACTACATCGGCGTACAATTCGGGAGGAGTTTGTTCCAATGCGCTCAAAATCGCAGTTTCAATCTTTGAAAGGGATTTATCCAAACAATGTGCGATCTCCTGGTATGATACCGGCACTTCCATTGGCAAAGCTGTCATCCTGTTCGGACCATGGACAATAAAGTCAGCGGGAGGATTTTCTAAATTCACCAATGCCGAACCGACATTAATTTTAATCTGCTCAGCAGTACGTTCGCCCACTTTCATATTATGTTGACGGCCCATATATTCAACAATATCTGTAGTCAGATCATCTCCGGCAATACGGATGGATTTGTTGGAAACAATGCCGCCCAACGAGATCACGGCAATTTCAGTGGTTCCCCCACCTATGTCCACAATCATATTTCCTTCGGGAGCTTCCACATCCAAACCAATACCTATGGCGGCAGCCATCGGTTCATAAATCATGTACACATCACGGCCTCCGGCATGTTCAGCCGAGTCCCGTACTGCCCGTAATTCCACTTCAGTACTGCCTGAAGGGATACAAACCACAATTCTTAACGAGGGCGCAAAGAGCCTGTTCTTCGGGTTGATCATCTTGATCATTCCCCTGATCATTTGCTCGGCGGCATAGAAGTCGGCGATTACCCCATCGCGCAACGGGCGGATGGTTTTAATATTTTCGTGCACTTTGCCATGCATCTGGCGAGCTTTTTCTCCAATAGCTAAAACTTTATCGGTACGACGGTCTAAAGCTACCACCGAAGGTTCATCCACCACAATTTTATTGTTACAAATAATAATTGTATTAGCTGTGCCTAAGTCCATCGCTATTTCTTGTGTCAACGAAAACCAACTCATAAGTAAATATTAAGAATTACGGATTAAAAAATATAATTTAAAAATTAAGTATCAATAATTAATGTTTGAAGTGTCGTACTCCTGTCATTACCATTGCTAAATGATGATTGTTGCAATATTCCACAGATAGTTCGTCTTTTATGGAGCCTCCGGGTTGTATGACGGCGGTGATCCCTTCGTTGCCTGCGATTTCCACACAATCGGGAAATGGAAAAAATGCGTCGGAAGCCATCACGGCGCCATTTAAGTCAAAACCGAATGATTTCGCTTTTTCAATGGCTTGCCTCAAAGCATCCACACGCGAAGTCTGCCCGACTCCGCTGGCGCATAATTGCCTGTTTTTTGCCAGAATAATTGCATTGGATTTGGTGTTTTTAACTAATTTGTTGGCAAACAATAAATCCTGAATTTCCTGTTCAGTAGGCGCTTTGTCGGTTACAGTCCGCAAGTCTGCAGCCGTTTGAATGCTTGTATCCCGGTCTTGTACCAATACTCCGTTGAGTAAAGAACGGAATTGCAAAACGGATTGTTTGATTTGTTTTTGAATCAGGATAATCCTGTTTTTCTTTTGCATCAGGATTTCCAATGCATCCGTATCATAATCAGGAGCGATGATGACTTCAAAAAAGATGGTGTTGATTTCTTCTGCGGCGGCGCGGTCAATAATGCCGTTGGTAATCAATACTCCGCCGAATGCCGAAACGGGATCACCTGCCAATGCATCTTTCCATGCTTCCGAAACGGAGGGACGGGATGCGATTCCGCAGGCATTGTTATGTTTTAAGATGGCAAAGGTAATTTCGTCAAATTCGCTGATCAATTGTACTGCGGCATCAATGTCCAACAAATTGTTATACGAAATTTCTTTTCCTTGCAGTTGTTCGAATATTTCATCAAATTTTCCATAGAAAAATCCGCGTTGATGGGGATTTTCTCCATATCGCAACGCTTTGGCGTCATCGACGGCGCAACGGAATGCACTGCCTTCTTCTCCGTCGAAATAAGAAAAGATAGCGGTATCATAGCCCGATGAAACGGAGAACGCCTCCTTGGCAAACCATTTCCGTTCTTCCAGCGTAGTTTGTGCACCATTTTCAGCTAATAAATTGCAAAAAGGAGCGTATTGTTTTTTAGAAGCAACGATCACTACATCTTTGAAGTTTTTGGCAGCTGCTCTTATTAATGAAATGCCTCCGATATCAATTTTTTCAATGATTGCCTGTTCTTCCGCTCCCGATGCAAGGGTTTCTTCAAACGGATACAAGTCAACAATCACCAGGTCGATTTCCGGAATTTCATATTGTGACAATTGTTGTAAATCAACTGCATTTTCCCGGCGAGCCAAAATGCCACCGAATACTTTCGGATGAAGCGTTTTAACCCGTCCTCCCAAAATGGAAGGATAACCGGTAAGCCCTTCTACAGAATTGCAGGGAAATCCTTCAGACTCAATATATTCTTGTGTGCCTCCTGTAGAGAAAAATCGGATGCCATGGTTATGCAACTGCGTTAATATTTCGACTAAACCTTCTTTGTGATAGACAGAAATAAGTGCATTCTTTATTTTCCTGGATGTTGACATATCGAAGCTTTTAAAGGATTGATTTTGAGAGGGGCAAAATTAGTCAATTTATTTCAATAAAAAGTATAAAGATGATTAAAAAATTAACGATTTTCTGTCAGTTGTGTGTTTAATAGAAAAACTCCAAATCCGATAGCGAACCTGGAGTTTTCTTATACATGATGCATCCTGAAATTATGCCGGATGAATCGCTTCTGTAGGACAAACATCCGCACATGTGCCGCAATCGGTACATTGGTCGGGATCGATTTTGTAGATATCTCCTTCAGAAATAGCACTTACAGGACATTCGTCGATACAAGTGCCACATGCAATACAGTCTTCAGATATTACGTAAGCCATAAGTAAGAAATTAAAAATACAATATTTAGTAGAATATTCAACGCAAAAGTAGGATGATTTGTTTGATTTTCAAAAAAAATTCCGATAAAATGACTTTTTAAAATTAGTTTGGATTCATTCAAAATAATAAAAACAGGGTGGGTAAGATAAATATTTGTGTATCTTTGGACCTAAAAGTCATTAACATTGTTTAAATTTTGGTATAATATTTGGTGTAAAAATTACCGAATATAATTAATTCACTTAAATTTTATTTTATGAAGACAGGACAAAAATTTGCCGCTGAGTTGATCGGAACATTTTTTTTGGTGTTAGGCGGTTGTGGAACTGCTGTATTAGCAGGTTATGCTGTAGGTTTTTTAGGAGTTGCCATTGCTTTTGGGTTGACTATTGTCGCTATTGCTTATGGTTTGGGACATGTGTCGGGAGCTCACTTGAATCCGGCTGTTTCGTTAGGACTTTGGGCTGGAAAAAGAATGCCGACGAAAGATTTGTTGCCTTACATTGCAGCGCAGATTATTGGAGCTATTATTGCAGCTACAGTGATTTATTTGATTGCAAGCGGGGTAACGGGTTTTGATGCTAAAGCAAGTGGTTTTGCCGCTAACGGATACGGAGATCATTCTCCCGGCGGATACAGCCTGATGGCCGCAATCATTGCTGAATTTGTATTGACTTTCATTTTCGTTATTGTTATCATGGGATCTACGGATGCCCGTGCACCCAAAGGGTTTGCCGGACTTTCTATCGGTTTGACGCTGACGTTGATTCACTTGATCAGTATTCCTGTAACCAACACTTCTGTCAATCCGGCAAGAAGTATTAGTCAGGCTTTATTTGTTGGCGATTGGGCGTTGGCACAACTGCCGGTGTTTATCATTGTGCCTATTTTAGGAGGTATGGTAGCGGGTTATGTATATAATATGATCGCTCCCGACAAGAAATAAGAACTGGATTATTAAAATGTAGGAAGAGGTTGTCTTTGGGACAGCCTCTTTTTTTTATTTTTGTTTCACCACTTTTCTGCAAATGGTTTCATTGCGGTTTGTGATTTTGACCAAATATACGCTTGTTCCCAGAATCGGGAAATGGGCGGATGTGTTTCTTGTCTGCATGGTACTCACCACACGTCCGCTTGTATCGATAATGGTGATAGTAGATA
The DNA here is from genome assembly GCA_031553835.1 of Bacteroidales bacterium. Classification (GTDB taxonomy): domain Bacteria; phylum Bacteroidota; class Bacteroidia; order Bacteroidales; family Azobacteroidaceae; genus JAVBKX01. Next base: position 8,666 of record JAVBKX010000056.1, on the reverse strand, counting down.
ATTCGGTAAGATTGGAGATGGTAATCCCGTCATCCGAAGCATCTACCTGAATGCGATTTCCGTCGGTTACATGTTGAGTATTGGAAGTCTCTCGCGAAATGGCTGTAAACTGAACATTGGTGCAATTGGTCGGGATAAGATAAGTAATTTCATTGTCATGAATTTCTTTAGACGAAACCTCTTGCTTGTTGGTTGTCGTAATTTTCCATCCCAAAAAATTTGAATCTTCGCTGCCTGCCCAACGAATACGCAATGTTCTTCCTTTAAAATATTGTCCGTTGAATGCAGGTTTCTGCAACCGGATGCCATTGATTACGATGGAATCTGTTCCGGTTACTTCCGGCGAAATATCCAATTTCATCGGGATATTTCCTCTCAGGGAGAAATAAGCATTCATGTGTGTATATACGTACCCATTGCGATATGCAGCCCAGTTTTTCATCTTGTTTACTTCAATATCCCACTCGGTAGTACCTCCCATGCCATACCGTCTTCTGTGATAAGGCACTTCGGTTTGAATGTGCTGTTTTAAGCTGTCGATAATGGCTGCTGTCGATTCTTTGCTTAATATATCACCCATGTAAATGGCAAAATGCTCAATGAATGCATCCCTGAATGGTTTTTTATCCAATAATCGCCGGAGCAGGCGGGTGTCGTCATTGGCGTACAGAAAATGATCGGTAAACGAGTTGAAATTATAAGCGGTGCCATACAGACCTAACCCAAAATCAGTATCCTTCAATATGTAGCGCCATTTACCTGTTGCGTCTTTGTTGGGTCGCCAGATAACGACATTATTGTGAGGATAGTCGGTATTGGCAATGTACATTTGAAGGATATTATAATTGATGAAATTTTCCACATCTACAAACTGGGCTAATTCTTCGTAAGAAAGTTGATCGGTCGGCGCTTTAATGCGTTCAAACATGATATCGAAAGCGGTGCGGGTGCCCATTTTAAGTTCCCAACCGGGGACTGGTCTTTCAAGCATGTCGATGTCTTCCAATCCGTTGTAATTGGCTACGACAAAATCTTCGTTCGATCGTTCCCGGAGATTTTCTATACCCATATATTCACCATTGACAAGCAGGATAGCAGGCTGGTAAGCTTGGTAATCGACGTCCACTTTTCCTCCCATAAACAATTGAATGGCGGCATCCCGGAAATGTGCTTGCCAGAAATCATTACCGGAATTGCGTATCATGAATGATTTAATTTCCTGGCGGGGTTTTTCGTTGAAAAGCTGGTAATTGAAACGTTTTTCGCCAAAACGTTTATTTGCATATACGATCAGGCTTCGTTGGGGATTGCCCCGGGAGCATCCTCCTGCAATGCGGATTTCTCCTAATTGATTGATGGTGCTTTCCTGATCTTGCGATGGAAAATATTCGATATGGGCAGGTCGCCGCCAGTCATTATTCCAATTGGCGTTCCAATCGATACAATTGCCTGGTTTTCCGTATTTTCCATTTCCGTTGACATAAATACCAAACTCGTCATCGTACATATATTTATTGTCCAGGCTTAATGATATTATAGGTAAAGTAAGAGAGCGATTGGTAATAATATAAGTTTGGGCAACCGAGCGATTTGTTAAAAAACCGGGAGCAATGATTTTTGCTTTCAATACGTTGGCTTCAATTCCATAAGAAAGGTTGGATGGCCGGTTGAATATCAATGTTTTTTGATATACAGGAGAATCTTCGGTAGGTTCAGAGCCGTCGGTAGTATAGTGAATATGTTCGGCAAGGATGCCTTCCGGAGCATTATCGGGAAGGGAAAGGGTTACTGTTATCGCAGTCTTGCTGACTCTTCCTTTTTTGCTGAAAATGGGATCCGGTGCCAGTATGGTTGCTACATTATTTTCGATTCCATTGGTGGATGCGGGCGTAGCTTTGATAAAATATCCCCACGCAGCGCCTCCGTCCTGTATTCGTCCCCGGGCAATTCCGGGAGCCGGTTGTTTGGGAATATCGCCTGTTGCATCTACCTCTGTTAGAGAGGTATTAAATAAATAAAGTTTTGTCTTTCCACTGTCGATCCGGAAATTAGCATGTAGTCCGTAGCCCTCTTTATCAAAATATAAAATGACAAATCCTTTCGCCGGAACAATGACCGACTGGGGAATTTTCCACCCTTGATTGTAATCCTGGGTTTCGGAAACATACCAATTCCTGACGTCGATGTCTTCTTCTCCATCGTTGTATAGTTCTATCCAACTGTCAGGAAAATCACGACGATCATCGACTATCCCGTCAATATTGCTTTGCATCACCTCATTGATCCATACTTTAGCGGCAATTGATTGAGAAAAAGCAGAACAAATGAATAATATGGCGATGCGAAGTACAAAATGTTTGATCATGGTAAGAGAAAAATTAGAATTTAATTTTTTTCAGGTCGTGGCAGGTAATGTTGCGTGCGATTATCACGCCTTTCGAATCCATCAATACATTGCCAAACCCTTCATTCAAGGCATATTTTTTAAATATTGATGAAGCTGTACCGGCGGGTTCATTTGTAACGAAGCCTATCAGTTGGTCAGCTTTTACTGTTTCTTCAAAAACAGATTTACTTTCATCAAATGAGATGGAAACCATTTGTAAACAAGGATTTTCCATTTCATTTATTTGTCTGTTCATCAACAGGTTATTTACCCGTGACTCCGGATCGTAAGCAGCCCAAAATTGGACCAGCACATAGTGATTACTTTGTAAAAGATCTTCTTGCCATTCAAATCGGGGAGCAAGGTTTCCCGCTTTTGTTCCCTCGGTAAGTTTTGTTTCTCTTGTTCCCGACCCCATTAATAAGGGAATGGTCAGTATCAGAGATAACATTTTCAAATACCTCATAAACTTGTTTTTAGTTCTACAAACTCGCCCGCTCATCACAAGTAGGCGCTCTGATTTTCAGAGATTTCTGGCAAACGCAAATGCCATAAGCCGGTTTTAAACCGCTGCAAAGGTAGGTATTATTTTTGTTAACAAGGTATAATTTGATGAAATTGAACTTAACTCTTCTGTGGAGAAAAACTACAATTATGCTAAAGATTAAACAGAATGCTGTATTTTTGTGTTTCAAATGAAAATGAATATCACATGAATCAAGTGACCGTACTTGCCGGCACCCACTTATCGGGCACCATTTGGTTGCCCGCATCTAAAAGTGTCAGTAATAGGGCGTTAATTCTGAATGCACTATGCCAGGGTTCTTTTCCTGTAAGTAATCTTTCTGATTGTGATGATACCCGGGTTGTGCAAAATGCCTTGCGTGGCGATAAAGAAGTTATTGACGTTGGGGCTGCAGGAACTGCAATGCGTTTTCTGACATCGTATCTGTCTAATATAGAAGGTGTTTGGATTATTACCGGTACGGAACGAATGAAGAATCGTCCGATTAAAATCCTGGTCGATGCGCTGATTGGATTGGGCGCCCGGATTGAATATTTGGAAAAAAAAGGTTATCCTCCTTTGAAAATAACCGGAACAAAATTAAATGGCGGTGTGATTGAATTGGACGGAAGCGTGAGTTCGCAATATATTTCAGCATTGTTGATGGTTGCTCCTCTTATGGCGCATGGCCTGACTATTTTATTGACAGGGAATGCAGTTTCCGAACCTTATCTTCAGATGACAATCCGTATGATGCAGGCGTATGGAGTGGAGGTGGTTCGAGACGGCAATCAGTTGCAGGTTATAAAACAATCGTACCGGCCGATTCAATATGTAGTGGAAAGCGACTGGTCGGCGGCTTCTTACTGGTACGAAATGATGGCGCTTTCTTCCGATGAAAAGGCAGAAATTGTATTGTTGGGTTTACAGCAAAATAGCATGCAGGGCGATTCATCTGTTGCACAGATTTTTGAACCTCTTGGGGTGGAAACTGTTTATACTTCCGAAGGAATTTTATTGCGGAAGAAAGAAGCTATCCTTGATTTTTTTGAATATAATTTTGTGAATGAACCGGATTTGGCGCAAACAGTTGTGGTTACTTGCATGCTTCAAAATATTCCTTTCCGGTTTTCAGGGTTGCAAAGTCTGAAAATTAAGGAAACCGATCGTGTGCTTGCATTACAAAAGGAAATGAGAAAGCTGGGATATGTTTTATCTGCCAAGGATGATAGTATTTTGTTTTGGAACGGTGGGCGTGAAGAGCAAAAAAACGGCGTTTCCATCGATACTTATGACGATCACCGGATGGCAATGGCTTTTGCTCCTGTGGCTTTGAAGCTTGGTGAAATTACGATAAACCATCCTCAGGTTATTTCCAAATCGTATCCCGGATATTGGACTGATCTCAAAAAAATTGGATTTCAACTTGTTTAACATAGTCAATAGGAAGCGATTTGTATTGAAAAAATTAGGAAAGTATAGTAGAAATGATCTCAAAATGAAATAATGACGATGGAAGAAAATACAGAATATTGCTGCGGGCTGCACGAAAGCTGTGAAAAAGGATTGCTGCGGAAGCCTTGTGAGAAAATAGAATATTATGATGATGAAGAATTGGATGTTTTTAAAGGCCGGCCTTCTGATGGATATTTTTCCGATGAAATCGAACAATTCCGGGAAGTGTTGGAAACAATGTATGCATCCGATGTTGCCGGTTGGATTCAAAGTTTGAATTTGCGGGGCATTGCACTTCCTGATGTTTTGAAGGAACAAGTTGCTTCTATCATTCATTCTTAAATTCTTCGATTTAACTATGTCCCTTTTTCAGTATCAGTTTTTTCAGAATGCATTATTGGGCAGTTTGCTTACCTGCATCGTTTGTGGAATTGTCGGCACGTACATTGTTGCGCGGCGACTGGTATTTATTAGCGGCGGAATTACCCATGCGTCTTTTGGCGGATTGGGACTGGGATTTTACTTAGGTATTAATCCGATTGTTGCTGCGTTGCTCTTTTCCGTTACCTCCGCTTTCGGAGTTGAATGGCTGTCCAAGAAGCATGGGATAAGGGAAGATTCTGCTATTGCTGCTTTTTGGGCATTGGGTATGGCGTTGGGAGTTGTTTTCATTTTCCTGACGCCGGGATATGCTCCTAACTTATCCGCTTATTTATTTGGAAATATTTTGCTGATTACATGGACAGATTTACTCTTATTGGCCGGTTTGTCTCTGTTGTTAATTGCCGTATTCATCGCGTTTTTTGATAAAATTTTATATACGGCCTTCGATCGGGAATTTGCTCAAACCAAAGGAATTCGTGTGCGTTTGATAGAACAATTAATGATGTTGGCGATTGCTGTCACCATTGTTTTATCGATACGGTTAGTAGGCGTTATGTTATTAATGTCGTTGCTTACCATTCCTCAAATGACTGCAAATTTGTTTACATCCCAATTCAAAAAAATACTGATTTTTTCGATGGGATGGGGGATTTTGGGTTGTTTGGGAGGATTATTTCTTTCATACTACATTAATGTGCCGTCGGGTGCGGCCGTGGTGTTGGTGCAAACCTCTTTGTTTTTGATTTGTAAATTGGTGGCAAGTCGCCGACAGGGCAGAATGGGACAAAGACTAAGGCAATAGCTCCAGCATTTTATTTAAGTAAAATGCATCCATTTTGTTAAAATCATTCAATTGATCGCTGTCAATATCCAATACTCCCCAAACAGATTGTTCCCGGAAAAGCGGCAAGACAAGTTCTGATTTAGAAAGAGAATTGCAGGCGATGTGTCCGGGAAATTGCTCAACGTCGGGGACGATAATGGCTTTTTTGTCCATCCATGCCGTTCCGCAAACTCCTTTCCCATATTGGATGCGTGTACAGGCTACCGGGCCTTGAAATGGTCCAAGTACCAACTCATCTTCCCGAACCAAATAAAAACCAACCCAAAAAAAGTGAAATGCTTCTTTCAATGCTGCTGCCAGATTAGCCAGATTGGCGATTTCGTCTTTTTCATTGCCTAACAAGGCTTTTATTTGAGGGAGTAGGGATTTGTATTGCTCCTCCCTGTTGGCATTTGGTAAGATGATTAAATTTTCGGACATAAATTAAAAGCTTGGATTTGGATTAAAAAAAATAATTCGACAAATTTATCAATTTTTTAATTTTAACTTGGAACTCATCTCGACTTTTTGAAAAACAGTATTCTTTTAACGCAAAGACGCGAAATCACGAAGATACAAAGGAAAATTGAGATTAAACTTGGCGTTTTTGTGCCTTTGTGTCTTGGCGTTGAAAAAGTCAAGACGACTTTTTGCTATAATTTTCTTGATAGCTATATTTTTTTTTCACTTTTTGCAGCTGCTAATTTTTCAAAAGTAATTTGTTATACCGAAATTTTATAACGTAGTAACTAACTGCTTTCTATATGTCATTTTGGTTTCTTTTGCCGTTATCGGCAAAAATTGTTACATTTGAGGTTGTATTTATTCATTAAATTTGTGCTTTGTCTTCACAATCAATTTCAAATGAAACAAAGAATTATACGTTGTCGGCAACTTGAGATAGAATTACAACAAATTTTGCAAATCATTGATTATGATTTTTTGTTTGTATTGACAGACAAACAAACGAATCAATTTTGTATTCCTTATTTGAAGAACATTCCAACAATTCAAAATGCAAAAATCATAATTATTGAGGCCGGCGATGATCACAAAAATATCGAATCGTTGTCTGTTGTTTGGAAATTTCTGAGCGACCACCATGCTACCCGCAAATCTCTGTTAATTAATTTGGGCGGAGGAATGGTGACGGATCTTGGCGGCTTTGCTGCAGCAACTTTTAAACGAGGCATTCGATTTATAAATATTCCGACCACTTTGCTGAGCGCTGTTGATGCGGCTGTTGGAGGCAAAACGGGAATTAATTTTAATGGTCTGAAGAACGAAGTAGGAACTTTTACTTTGGCCGAAGCGGTATTGATTGAAACTGCATTCCTGAAAACGTTGGACCATGCGAATTTTTTGTCGGGTTATGCAGAAATGTTGAAGCATGCTTTATTGAGTTCCCGGCAGGAATTATTCGAATTATTATCTTTTGATCCGGACAATATCAATTATGAACGGCTGAAGGATTTGTTATTCCAATCGGTCATGATCAAAGAACGAATTGTGGAAGAAGATCCTATGGAAAAAGGGATTCGAAAAGCGCTTAATTTAGGGCATACTATCGGCCATGCTTTTGAAAGTTTGTCTTATGAAATCAATCGTCCGGTGCTTCATGGTTATGCGGTTGCCTGGGGATTGATTTGCGAATTGTATTTGTCTCATATCCATTGCAATTTTGATAAAACCATTTTGCTCCAGATATTATATTTTATCAAAGAGCAGTATGGGATGTTTTTATTTGATTGCAATCAATACGACCGGTTGTATGAATTGATGCAGCACGACAAGAAAAATGAAACCGGATTCGTCAACTTTACCTTGTTGAAGGATGTCGGCGATATCCGGATTAACCAGACGGCAGGTAAAGAAGAAATTTTTGAAGCGTTGGATTTTTTCAGGGAAAATTAAAACGCTTTAAATCCCATGATTTTTCGTACTTCCGTAATTGTTTTAACTGCGTTTTCCCGCGCTTTTTCGGCTCCTTCGGTTATTACTTTACGCAGATACGCTTCGTTGTTGTGAATATCGATGATGCGTTCGCGGATGGGTGTTGTGACTTTTATTATATCTTCAGCCAGTTGTTTTTTTAAATCACCATAACGAATTTCGCAGGTATTCCATTTTTCTTCAAAATGAGTGACTACCTCGGGTGTTGAAACAACTTTCAGCATGGTGAAAAGATTTTCAATGCAATCGGGTTTAGGCGAATTAGGTTCCGTTGGGCCGGCATCGGTTAATGCCCGTTTTACTTTCTTCTCAATGGTTTTCGGATCTTCATAAAGATAAATGCAATTGCCTTCCGACTTTCCCATTTTTCCGCTACCATCCAATCCGGGAATTTTGATTAATTCGTGTCCGAAATTGTAAGCGGTCGGTTCCGGAAAAAATTCTACACCGTATTTGTTATTAAAACGCTTCGCATAATTGCGGGTCATTTCCAAATGTTGCTCCTGATCTTTTCCTACGGGCACTTTTGCCGGACGATGAATTAAAATGTCGGCAGCCATTAACACCGGATAAGTCAATAGTCCGGCATTCACGTTATTGGGTTGTTGGCGAGCTTTATCTTTGAAAGAAACGGTTTTTTCCAGTTCACCCAAATAAGCATGCATGTTCAGCAACAAATATAATTCGGCAATTTCTTTGATATCACTTTGAATGTAAATGGTTGATTTCTCAGGATCCAAACCTGCGGCAAGATATTCCGACAATACATTTTTTACATTCGGATGGAGTAGGGCGGGATCGGGATGGGTGGTCAATGAATGCCAGTCTGCAATGAAAAAATAGCAATTATTTTCTTCCTGCATCTTGATGAAATTTACCAAGGCGCCATAATAATTTCCTAAATGCAAATTGCCGGTTGGACGGATGCCGCTTACTACTGTTTCCATATATAGAAATTGAAAATTATAAATTGAGTCGCAAAAGTAGTGATTTTTATTGATACATTCTGACAGGGCAAACGCATCTTAATTTGTTAGGATTTTCAATAAATACTCATTATTCCCTCCGGCATCGAGTCTTTTTCCCTTCACGCTTCTTTTCTTAGAATTTTCATTTTTAATCAGATTAAGCGCAATCCGATTAATCATGGAAAAATTTTG
>JAVBKX010000017.1:0-17450 GCA_031553835.1 Bacteroidales bacterium | reverse complement strand
CGGTTGCAGGTAGGACAAAAAACTTCTGCGGTAAACAATATAAATGCAGGAAACAACATCCACATCAAAATGGATGGAAAACTCCTAAAAGTCGTGGCACTAAGCGAAATCAGCCAGGTAACAATTACCAACCTGCAGGGACTGGCGATTGAAAGTACCCGACAAATCGGACGAAACCTGTGGGCGAAAACGGTAAAACTCCCACACGGGATATACATCGTTACCGTCAAATTAACAAATGGAGAAAGCAAATTCCAAAAAATAAGCATAAGAGAGTAACCAGTTATTATCTGTTATGTGTGTGAAGGCTCCGGTACATCTTTATTGTTTGTGCCGGAGTTTTTTTATTTTTTACTACAATTTATCTACCTTTGTACTTTCTAAAAATCTAAAAATTCCATTATGATTCTTTTCTTCCAAACAGCAGGTAAATCGATTATTGCTGTTGATGTTACAAGTACACTTCCACAAGAAGAGGTAAAAAAATTAGTTTGGTTATTCGACCAGGCGCAAGTATTGGAAAAAGAAAAATCAGAGGGCTGGTTTGCAGGTCCACGAAGGGAAATGATTACCCCGTGGAGTACCAATGCCGTGGAAATTACCCAAAATATGGGAATTACAGGCATCAGACGGATCGAAGAATTTTTTCCCGTCCCGGATAACAATGCGGAACACGATCCCATGCTTCAGCGGATTTATAACGGCATAGGACAAGATATTTTCACCATCAATAAAAAACCGGATCCCATTCTTTATATTGACAATATCGAAACCTATAACCAACAGGAAGGGTTGGCTCTGAGCAAAGATGAAATGGATTACCTGAACGATGTAAGTAAAAGATTGGGACGAAAACTAACCGACAGTGAAGTATTCGGTTTTTCGCAAGTGAATTCCGAACATTGCCGCCACAAAATTTTCAACGGAATTTTTGTTATCGATGGAGAAGAAAAGGAAAGTACACTCTTCAAACTGATCAGGAAAACCTCCGAAACCAATCCGAATCTCTTAGTTTCGGCCTATAAAGATAATGTGGCATTCAATCAAGGTCCTGTGATCGAACAATTCGCTCCGATTTCAGGAGATAAACCCGATTTTTTTGCCACAAAAGAAATTGAAACAGTCATTTCATTAAAAGCGGAAACACATAATTTTCCAACGACTGTAGAACCGTTTAATGGAGCTGCTACCGGAACCGGAGGAGAAATCCGCGACCGGTTGGGCGGAGGAAAAGCATCGCTTCCGATTGCAGGAACGGCCGTATATATGACATCTTACCCACGCACAGAAGAAGGGCGCGAATGGGAAGAATCGATACAGCCTCGTCCGTGGTTGTACCAAACACCGGAGCAAATTTTGGTAAAAGCCTCTAACGGCGCATCCGATTTTGGTAATAAATTCGGTCAACCATTGATTTGCGGTTCATTGCTGACTTTCGAGCACGAAGAAAATCAGAAAAAATATGCCTACGATAAAGTAATCATGCTGGCCGGAGGGGTTGGTTTCGGCAATAAAAAAGATGCACTGAAAGGAAACCCCGAGCCCGGAGAGCAAATTGTCATTCTCGGAGGCGACAATTACCGCATCGGAATGGGCGGAGGCGCCGTTTCCTCTGTCGATACAGGACAATATTCGAGCGGTATCGAATTGAATGCCGTACAACGAGCTAATCCTGAAATGCAAAAAAGAGCATCCAATGTTATTCGCACGTTAGCAGAATCAGAAAATAATCCGATCGTCTCCATCCACGACCACGGCGCCGGAGGACACTTGAATTGCCTTTCGGAATTAGTGGAAACGACCGGAGGAAAAATCAATGTCAATGCATTACCCGTAGGCGACCCAACATTATCCGCAAAAGAAATTATTGGGAATGAAAGCCAGGAACGGATGGGATTGCTATTGAAACAAGCGGATGTAGATCGCGTAAAACGCATTGCGGAACGCGAACGTTCGCCGATGTACGTAGTGGGAGAAACAACCAATGACATGCAATTTGTTTTCGAACAAAAAGACGGACAAAAACCGCTCGACCTGCAATTGTCGGATTTCTTCGGGAAACCGCCTCGCACTGTTATGAACGATCAAACGATTGATGAACATTTTACTCCGGTTGTGTACGACATCAAAAAATTGCACGAATACATCACTACCGTTCTCCAATTGGAAGCAGTAGCCTGCAAAGACTGGCTGACAAACAAAGTGGATCGTTCGGTAACCGGAAAAGTAGCCCGTCAGCAATGCCAGGGAGAAATCCAATTGCCTTTGAGTGATTTGGGTGCAGTAGCGCTCGATTATCGGGGCCAGGCCGGAATTGCGACTTCCATTGGTCACGCGCCGCAAGTGGCGTTGATCGATCCGGCCGCCGGTTCGGTGCTTTCCATTGCCGAAGCGCTTACCAATATCGTTTTTGCTCCATTCAAAGACGGATTGCAGAGCATTTCACTCAGCGCCAACTGGATGTGGCCCTGTAAAAATCCGGGAGAGGACGCCCGTTTATATCGCGCCGTAGAAGCCTGTTCCGAATTTGCCTGCGAATTGGGGATCAACATTCCCACAGGAAAAGATTCGCTGTCGATGACTCAAAAATATGGAGAAGACAAAGTATATTCACCGGGCACTGTGATTATTTCTGCTGCGGGCGAAGTTTCCGACATCAAAAAAATCGTCTCTCCCGTATTAATCGGTAAAAAAGGTACTACAGTTTATTATATCGATTTTTCATTCGATACATTCAAGTTGGGTGGTTCTGCATTGGCCCAATCCCTGAATAAATTGGGAGATGAAGCGCCAACCGTTACAGATGCCGAATATTTCAAAAAAGCATTCAACGCCATACAGGAACTAATCAATCGCGGCCTCATCTTAGCCGGACACGATATTTCTGCCGGAGGTATGATTACCGCTTTATTGGAAATGTGCTTCGGAAACGTTGAAGGCGGATTGGAAGTGAATTTAGATAAAGTCAAAGAAGACGATTTGATTAAATTACTGTTCAGCGAAAATCCGGGTATTTTAATTCAGGTAAGCGACAAAAATGCAGTTGAAGCCCTCCTGAAAGAACAGGAAATCGCATTTGCCACGATTGCCAAATATACTCCCGAACGCCATATTTTATTAGAAAAATCAGGTATTCAATATCATATAGGCATTGATTATATGCGCGATGTTTGGTACTCGTCTTCTTATCTGTTAGACAGAAAACAAAGTGGAGAAAAATGTGCCAAAGCGCGTTTTGAAAATTACAAACAACAGCCTTTACAATTCAAATTCAAAAAAGATTTTGAAGGAAAATTAGCGCAATACGGTCTTTCTCCCGATCGCAAACTTTCGGGCATTAAAGCGGCCATTATCCGTGAAAAAGGAACAAACGGCGAACGGGAAATGGCTTATTCTCTGTATTTAGCCGGCTTTGATGTAAAAGACGTTCACATGACCGATTTAGTTTCGGGAAGAGAAACCTTGGAAGATGTGAACATGGTCGTATTTTGCGGCGGTTTTTCCAATTCCGACGTATTAGGTTCGGCCAAAGGTTGGGCCGGAGGATTCCTCTACAACGAAAAAGCCCGCCAAGCATTGGAAAATTTTTACAAGCGTGAAGACACCCTGAGCCTTGGTATTTGCAACGGTTGTCAGTTGATGGTAGAATTAGACCTGATTAATCCAAAAGATCATGAGAAAAAAACGAAGATGTTGCACAATGAATCGCACAAATTCGAATCTTGTTTTGTAACAGTGGATATTCCTAAGAATAACTCGGTGATGTTTGGTTCGCTCTCCGGCACCAAATTAGGCATTTGGGTGGCTCATGGCGAAGGAAAATTCCAACTCCCCTACCCTGAAAACAAATACAATGTTATAGCTAAATATGCTTATGCAGGATACCCGGGGAATCCAAACGGTTCGGATTACAATGTAGCCGGAATCGTTTCGCCCGACGGCCGGCATTTAGCGATGATGCCCCACCTGGAACGGGCGCTTTTCCCATGGCAATGGGCGCACTACCCGCAGGAAAGGAAGAATGATGAAATCAGTATGTGGATTGAAGCGTTTGTGAATGCAAGGAAGTGGGTGGAAAAATTTAATTCCGATAGGGAGCATCGCGGTTAAGGATTGCGGTGTTCCCATTTTATCCAATCATCCACATGAGAAATAGTAAATGACTCATATTTCTGATATTCCTTCATAAAATCCGCTTTATCTGTAAAAAGAAACTGGTATTGATCATACAATTCCATCTTTCTTTTTTCATATTTTTCTTTCAGCCGGATTAGTTCCACTTCCTGGTCTTTTGAAGTGATTTGTGGATGCTTTTGTATAAAAGGAATAAATAAATCGGCTGTTTCTTTGTCAATGAGCTGATATACTGTTCTTTTTTGATTAATACTATCGGGGATAGCCTGCCTTTTGGCCAGATCCAGGCAGGCCAACGTTTGTTTTTGAAAATAAGGGGCAAACACGATATCCTGCTCTTTCCAAAACAGGACATAAATCTGGCTTAATAAGTCGGGACTGGAAACTGTATCGGTCAATTGCTTATATAATTCACGGGTTTGGCTAATTCGGGAGATTTGGTCTTTAAGTGAATAAACAACCGGTTCAGAAAACCTGTAAATTTTTGATAATTCCTGTTGCGATTTTTCCTGAATCATTGCACAAACAATAGCAGCTGATGGCTTTGTTGCTTCCGGGGCTGTTATTGTCTTTTCCGGCAGACCAGCAATCATTTCTTTTTCTTTAAAATCTTCTTTATCTTTGCGTTCCTGTTGAGAAAAAGTTTCCGGACTGTGTGCCGCAACTATAGTGTCAACTGTAATTTGAGACACAACCGGCTCTCTAACATCATTATCTGCCTTTAAAATTTTTTTCGGCCAATAAACACCCCCCATTGCACAAACAATCAAAAGCAGCAGCACCACCGTTGGAATAATATAATACTTTTTCTTCCCGGATTCTTTTTTAATAGCAGATGCAATAGAGACAACATCAAAAAAGCGATGTTCCTTTTGCTCACTCAAACATTTTTTGATAATAGATTTATAAGGCTGAGGAATTTTATGAAGTAAACTTTTATCCGACGTTTGAGTAAAAAGGTATAACAGCAACATCCCTACCCCATACACATCCGTTCGTTGATCAATTGCTCCTCCGCTCAGTTGCTCAGGAGCGGCATACTGATTAGTCTTACCGACTGTCAGATATTGATAACAATCGCTGTAGGCAAATCCTAAATCAACGATTTTCACATCATGACCGATCGCTGTAATCAGAATATTCCCGGGCTTCAAATCCAAATGAAGAATCTGCCGGTTATGCAAATATTGAAGGGCCGATAACAGTTGCTCTATAAATTTTCGTACATTTTCTTTCTCTTGAAAATAAGCAGGATGATGAGCAATAAAATCATTCAGTGTTTCGCCATCCACATATTCCGTCAGGAAATAAAACCCGTCATTATCTCTTCCTTTTGTTATATAACGGACAATATGGGGATGATCGAGCGTGTAACCAAGATCGAATTCTTTCTCAAACGCTGCAATGTACAGCGGATGATCCGCCAATTCCTTCTTAGGTCTTTTCAGGAAATGCCATTTGCCACTGATGCGGACTTTACAGGTGTCTGATGTCGCCCCGGTGGTATTTAGCGGGGTAATATCCGTCAACTTAAAAAATTCCGTATGCTTGCCAAAAGAAGAATTATCCATGAACCGATTGATAGAGTTAAATTTCAAGGAATAAAGATAATACATATTCCCAAATGATAGGTAAAACAACTTTACAAAACAAAAATTTGATATTTTGATTTTTATACATATTTTTGCTTAAATCTTATAGCGTTATTCATGCAAAAGTTTCTTTGCTCATTCTTGATTGCTTTTATTACTTTCACAACAGGGGTTGCTCAAACTTATAGTGGAGGCGAAGGTTCGGAAAACAATCCATATCTTATTTCTTCAAAAGAAGATATGGAGATGTTGGCACAGGCGGTCAATGAAGGGAATACATATGCAGGGAAATATTTTTTGTTGACACAGAATTTGACGGGGATAACAACCACCATAGGAAAATCTCCCTATAATCATTTTAGTGGAATTTTTGATGGCAATGGATTGATATTGGATGTAAACATTCAAATTTCTCATGAATATTGCGCTGTTTTTGGATATCTTAAAAATGCAACCATAAAAAATTTAGGAGTTATTGGAGAAATTGTTGGGGACAACTACTCTATATTTGCTGTAACGCTAGGAGGGATTTGTGGATATGCTATTAATTCGGAGATTTTGCATTGTTATAATATCGCATCCATTAATGGAGCAACAAACGGGAGTGCTGGCGGGATAGTTGGTATAGCCACCAGTTGCAATATCAAACAATGTTTCAATCTTGGAACCATCTATGGAGGACCACGCACTGGTGGAATCTGTGGTTATATGTGTAATACAAATATCTTGAACTGCTACAACAAGGGAGAAATTGTTGCAAATGCCTGGAATATTGTCGTTTATGGAGGAATTTGTGGACAAGCTGATGCTGGAGGGAGCATATTAAATTGTTACAATCAAGGTAGGCTTTATAGCAGATCTGTTTCGAAAGAGGTATATGCAGGTAGTATAGTAGGAAATGATCCTCCTAAAGAATTAGCGAACTGCTTTGTTGCCAACGACACAATTACTTGTACAGGAAATGACAATGAAGCAAACAGGATATTAGGATATTTAAGCGATTATGAGATGATTACATATCCGATTGTGAATTGTTACGCTTTATCATCCATGATTATTAATGACAAGTATCGGAGTAATGACGACTCCTCAAGTCTAGATGGAAAAGATGCTTCCTTGGATTTTTTTCAATCTCAAACATGGATTACAGACAATTTATATTGGGATTTCGACCATGTATGGGAGATGTCTGATATTTTTTCCATTCATCAAGGTCTACCAATTCTTCAAACTCCAAAACCTCCCATTGTTTATAAAATTAAAACCTCTACTGGAGCTTTTGGAGACATCATGCTTGTTGGAGATTTTTTTTTCAGGCTCGAGCGTGATATTTTTATTATGCCTAAACAAAGTAAAACATTTACAATTACGCCATTTTCACATATGGGATACGAGACCGACCAGGTATTAATTGATGGCATCAACAATACAGAGGCAGTAATTTCAGGAAGTTACACCTTTGAAAACGTTACTCAAGAACATTCAATCCAAGTTACTTTCAAACTTAAACAATATATAATCACGGCATCGGCGGGAAGCGGGGGTAGTATTTCGCCATCCGGAAATATCTCTATTAATCATGGAGAAAGCAAGGTATTTACTTTTACTCCAAACACAGGATACGAAATCAACCAGGTATTAATTGACGGGACAAATAATCCGGAAGCAGCTACCAACGGAAATTATACTTTCGAAAATATTACATCCGAACATACTATCGAAGTAACGTTCAAACTCAAACAATATATAATCACGGCATCGGCGGGAAACGGGGGTAGTATTTCGCCTTCAGGAAATATCTCTATTAATCATGGAGAAAGCAAGACATTTACTTTTACGCCCAATACAGGATATGAAATCAATCAAGTACTAATCGATGGAATAAATAATCCAACGGCGGTGAGCAATGGGAATTATACATTCGAAAATATTACATCCGAACATACTATCGAAGTAACGTTCAAACTCAAACAATATACAATCACCGCATCGGCTGGAAACGGGGGTAGTATCTCGCCATCCGGAAATATCTCCATTAATCATGGAGAGAGCAAGACATTTACTTTTACGCCCAATACAGGATACGAAATCAACCAGATATTAATTGATGGGACAAATAATCCGGAAGCAGCTACCAACGGAAATTATACTTTCGAAAATGTCACAACCGGACATACTATCCAAGTTACTTTCAAACTTAAACAATACATAATCACGGCATCGGCGGGAAGCGGGGGTAGTATTTCGCCATCCGGAAATATCTCTATTAATCATGGAGAAAGCAAGGTATTTACTTTTACGCCCAATACAGGATATGAAATCAATCAGGTATTAATTGATGGGACAAATAATCCGGAAGCAGCTACCAACGGAAATTATACTTTTGAAAATGTGACGACCGGACATACTATCCAAGTTACTTTCAAACTCAAACAATATACAATCACCGCATCGGCGGGAAGTGGGGGTAGTATTTCGCCATCCGGAAATATCTCTATTAATCATGGCGAAAACAAGACATTTACTTTTACCCCCAATACTGGATATGAAATCAACCAGGTATTAATTGATGGGACAAATAATCCAACGGCAGTTAGTAATGGAAACTACACTTTCGAAAATGTGACAACCGAACATACTATCGAAGCAACTTTCAAGCTAAAGCAATATACAATTACGACATTGGCGGGAAATGGAGGAAATATTTCACCTTCCGGAAACAGTTCCATTAACCACGGTGAAAACAAGACATTTACTTTCACGCCAAACACAGGATATGCAATCAATCAGGTATTAATTGACGGGACAAATAATCCAACGGCGGTGAGCAATGGGAATTATACATTCGAAAATATTACATCCGAACATACTATCGAAGTAACGTTCAAACTCAAACAATATACAATCACCGCATCGGTGGGAAACGGGGGTAGTATCTCGCCATCCGGAAATATCTCCATTAATCATGGCGAAAACAAGGTATTTACGTTTACGCCCAATACAGGATATGAAATCAATCAAGTACTAATCGATGGAATAAATAATCCAACGGCGGTTAGCAATGGAAACTACACTTTCGAAAATGTGACAACCGAACATACTATCGAAGCAACTTTCAAGCTAAAGCAATATACAATCACAGCATCAGCGGGAAGCGGGGGTAGTATTTCGCCTTCCGGAAATATCTCTATTAATCATGGCGAAAACAAGGTATTTACGTTTACGCCCAATACAGGATATGAAATCAATCAAGTACTAATCGATGGAATAAATAATCCAACGGCGGTTAGCAATGGAAACTACACTTTCGAAAATGTGACAACCGGACATACTATCGAAGCAACTTTCAAGCTAAAGCAATATACAATCATGGCATCGGCGGGAAGCGGGGGTAGTATTTCGCCTTCAGGAGATATATCCATGAACCATGGAGAAAACAAGGTATTTACTTTCACGCCAAACACAGGATACGAAATCAACCAGGTATTAATTGATGGGACAAATAATCCAACGGCAGTTAGTAATGGAAACTACACTTTCGAAAATGTGACAACCGGGCATACTATCGAGGTTTTCTTTAAAGAAAATAAAGTAAATATCGATGTTGATTTAAGTTTAAGTTCAATACAAGTCGATGACGCTACCTTATCACCAGTATTTGATGCAAAAACAACATCTTATAAATTATTCTTCAATTGTAATCAAAATACAATCACCTTAGTACTGAAACCAAAAGATATTGAAGCCAATATTACCTTCGATAATGAAATAGATAATGAAATATCAAAAGGTACACTCACGAAAAATCTAACTTTTGACCAACCAGGAACTAAAACAATCAAGGCATTGATACAAAAAGAAAATGATACACAAACTTATACTTTCGAATTGATCCGCCCTTTCGACAATGTCGTCCTACCCATTTGGGATGATGTCCTCAGTGTTATCAATCTTCCCGAAAACAACGGCGGATACACATTTACACAATACCAATGGTACCGAGACCTATTGCTAACAGAGAAAATAGAGGGAGAAACGAATCCCAATTTGTACTTGCCAGAAAAAGACAACGCAAATCCCAATTATACAGTTTGGCTGACTACTTCTGAAGGTATTTCTTCATGCGGCTGTCGGCAAAACCTTTTTGTTAATCAGCAACTTCACGTAAAGGCCTATCCCAATCCGGCCATTCATGAAATAACCATTGAAAATCCAAATTGGAAACCGGATTCACAAATTGAACTGAAAGACTTGTATGGACACACGATATTGAAACAAGTAGCAGCAGCCCCTACTTCCAATATTTCCGTTTCCGGTTTGGAACAAGGTATTTACCTGCTGAATGTGGATGGCTCCATCATTAAAATTATCAAAAATAAATGATGCCGGCATGAAAATCAGAATGATCCTATTACTGTTGCTCGCCGGAATCCGGTTATCCGTCGCCCAAGACAATCCGTTACATGAAGTGAGCATTTATGTAGGTGGCGGACTTTCTACACTGCAACATTCCTATTCCATCGATGTACAAGAAACTGCGGGAATAGGAGAAAATGCCGGTATCGGTTACTCCTATTTCTTCACTCCTCAATGGGGAATCCATACAGGAACAGAAGTAATATTTTACAATAGTAAAAGTGTCATCAATACTTTGAACGACCGTTATCAACTCTCCACCCCATCCGGTTTTCCGGTAAGTAGTCGCTTTTATTTAGAAGCCCGTTATCAGAATTTAAAAGAAGTTCAGAAAGCAACTTACCTGAATATTCCGTTAATGGCTCAATTCCAAACTTCAGGAAAAAATCGGTTTTATATACTGACCGGACTCAAAATAGGAATCCCATTATCTGCCAGCTACGAACTCTCATCCCAACTAACGGCAAAGGGTTATTCCGATTATACAGGACAATATTATGAAAATATGCCGTCGCATGGATTTTCCGCTTTTTTCGCTGATGATGTCTCCGGTTCATTAGAGCTTGGCATAGCTTATATTGGCGCCATCGAGATGGGAATGAAATGGAGGTTGAACAACCGGCTTTCTTTATACACAAGTGTATATGCCGATTATGGATTAAATGATATCAAAAGTAATACGACACTGCAACCCATAGCCAATTACAATCCCTCTTCCCCTGCAAATTACCAGTGGAACAGTCTTTCAAATGCACAAATCAACAATGAAGTAATGGTAAGCAAAATCACTCCATTATCCTTCGGTCTGACAGTGGGGATAGGTTTAGCCTTTCCCCGAAACAAACCGGCTATCGTAGAGAATGAACATGTGTCGTCATTCAATGAAATGCAAATAACCCAAATTCAACCGGAACAAGAACCGGATACTCCTCTT
The DNA here is from genome assembly GCA_031553835.1 of Bacteroidales bacterium. Classification (GTDB taxonomy): domain Bacteria; phylum Bacteroidota; class Bacteroidia; order Bacteroidales; family Azobacteroidaceae; genus JAVBKX01. Next base: position 6,374 of record JAVBKX010000017.1, on the reverse strand, counting down.
GGCAACCCAATGGAAGAAGAAATGCTGGACCCACTGGAAGTTTACCGGTTATCCTACCAACAAGATTTAAGTATTCTAACCAAACGAATTGGCAATTACAATCTGGGAGGTTCCAACCTGAATGAAGAACAACGTATCCTGCTGGATGAAAAAGTAACAGTATTGAAACAGTATCCCGAGCTCAGTATTATGATCAAAGGGCATATCTGTGACTTAGAAGCTGAAGGAGAATTAAATATCCGAACCGGACAACTACGTGCAGAGAAAGCAAAAGAGTATTTGGTGGCAAAAGGAATTTTAGCTGTTCGCATCAGTATTTCCAACGAAAAAGATTGTTGCCCCATCATACCTAATGATAATGAAACGGCTCGAAAGAAAAACCGACGGATTGAGTTTGAAGTGAAATAGCATGTTTTTTCACCACATAGGCAAAATAGGACACATAGAATTTCACATAGATAAATTGAAAAATAAGTCAAAAATTAAATATCGATGCCTCAATTGTTTTAGGTGTTTAATCTATCGCCTGAAGTCAAACAAGCAGTAATGACGTGATTCCTGAAACCGTACCCGCTGTAAATTTTCCCAACGAAGCCCCGTTTCGGAGCACATTGTTGACTAATAGAGGATAATGGAGCACAAAATGATTGACTTCCAGCATATCTCCTGGCTGTAATTTACTGTTTTGTGAAGCGATTACTATAAATCTGTTTTTTTCTACAAATTCAAGTACGACTTCCCTGTCAGGCGCATAAGTGAACTGTACTTTATTGCCTGCTATTAAATTATTTAGTTCAATCTCTTCAATCGATGAAAAATCGGAATTACCCGACTGGTTAAGGCCTGCCACCAATTCATCCCAATTTTTGAATTGCAGGTACCGGGCAATCGTATCCAAAGTATAAAGACGCGGCTCTTTCACTCCTTCAATGTATCCCAGCAATCTTTTTAACGTATTGACACCCACATGTTGGCCGGTACATTTTTCAATATCGTATGCAAGATGTTCGCAATCGGACGGATAACGAATCTCTTTACCAAATTGCTTCTCTAAAAGTGATTTAATTACCGGAGACAACATGACTATTTTTATTTTCCGGCAAAGATAAATGAAAAACAAATGTTATTTGCATTATGGACAGAATGGATGAAATGGAAAAACAATTACCTTTGTGTCAAATTTTTCCAAAACCGAAGTATTATGGCCATTAATTACAAAGTAATTGCACGACCGGATCCTCAACATCCGGAAGAAGAACGCAAGTTCTATCTGAATGTCAAAAGTTTGGGCTGCGTCAATGAAGAAACATTTATTCAGGACTTGGTTCGAAATACCAGTATGACCAAAGAAGAAGCGGCTTCCGTCATCTCTTATCTGGCAAAATCATTAGTAAAATACTTAGCATTGGGGTTTACTGTACGCCTGGGAAAGTTGGGATATTTCAAGCTAACAATCAAAAGCCGGGGTGTAAAATCTCTCGAAGAGGCTAATTACAACCAAATTGAAAAGATCCAGTTAAACTTTATCCCGGATAAACGGTTTGCCAGGCTAATTAACGGGTTCAAGGTGCAACGGTTCCTAATAAGTCAATAAACAAAAACATCATAATTCTCAGTATATATACCGAAACTGTGTGGGTATAGATACCGATTGAGTCTCCCTATATATACTGAGCAGCATTCGGTATATATACCGAAGAGGTGTGTCCTATACGGCTATTTGGCCCAATTTACAGGCATTTAATCATTGCTTTGGACGAAGTGGACAAAACGGATAAAATGGATTTACCATTCTGAAAATTAAGTGTTTATATTTGCATTGGCAACAGCCTTTAGGGAATGATAACACTTGCGTATTAATAAAATTTATTATATTTGTACCGTGCTTTCAAGCACATTACATTTTGGTAAACACGGAAGTGTTCGCTTGATTCTCGACAAACGAATCTGACAGTTCAAAGTAAGCAAGAGAATAAGCATAACACTCCCACCATGTTGTATATGGTGTGGGGCTGTTGCTTATTTGATTGCTGAAGGTTTTGTCAGAACCTGTTTGTCTCAAATAAGTGGATGGCACCACACTTTCGTTTTTTAAACAATAAAAACAAAAAATATGAGTAACAAAAAAATTGACCAACCACTGATTATGAAAGCAATGGATTGGGCTTATGACAAAGCAATTAATGGAATTCCGGGGCTAGATTCTGCTCAAGAAATGGGAGAAGATTTTTTAAGAGGAAATAAATCTTTGAAGTCGAAAGCAAATTCTTTGATTCGATATCAGAATGCCAAAGCGGGAACTAGTGGATTCATTTCGGGATTAGGTGGCCTGATTACTATGCCTGTAATGATACCTGCCAACATTACTATTGTATTATATGTACAAATTCGAATGATAGCTGCTATTGCACACATGGGTGGCCATGATTTAAAGGATGACAAAGTTAAAACATTAGTATATGCCTGTATAGCAGGAAATGCGGTAAAAGACATTCTGAAAAATACAGGTATTGTAATTGGACAGAAACTCACAACACAGGGAATTAAAAATATTACCAGAGAGGTAATTGTGAAAATCAACCAAGCAGTCGGTTTTAAGCTTTTAACCAAATTTGGAGAAAAAGGAGTAATAAACTTAGGAAAAGCCATTCCTTTGGTTGGAGGTATTGTTGGAGGCACCTTTGATTTAGTTACGACTAATACAATTGGAAATATAGCAAGAAATATTTTTATAACAGATTAATCGATATTTTAACATACAAAAATCATGAGAAAAATTTTACAGTTTACATTATGTTACTTGTTCACAACAATAAGCACTTTCGCCCAATCATATAGTGGTGGCGATGGCTCTGAAAACAATCCATATCTGATTTCTTCTAAAACAGATATGGAGGCATTAGCTACTGCTACGAACCAAGGGAACTCATATTCCGGCAAATATTTCTTGCTAACATGTAACTTAATGGAGGAAAACAGCACCATTTCTACAGTAATAGGATCATTCAGTGGTATTTTCGATGGAGGAGAACATCACATAAATGTAAATATCAAGCTATCCTTATCAAATTATAATGATGTCAAAGCAGGACTATTTGGAAACTTATTAAATGCAACAATTAAAAATTTAGGTATCCATGGAAATGTTTCATCTTCACTATCAACCTCATCATATGGATACCGCGCATATTCAGGTGCGATTTGTGCGAGTGCATCCAACAGTATGATATATAATTGCTATAACTCAGGAAAAATTTCAGCATCATCTCAATTATTAGTTCCAGGTTCTTACATAGCATCATATGCTGGAGGGATATGCGGAAGTGCCTCCAATTGTGAAATTCATAATTGCTATAATTTAGGGAGTGTCTTTGCATCAGCATTTTCTGCCTCAGATTATTATACAAAAAATGGCGTCCATACTTACTATGAATCGCATTCTGGAGGAATCTGTGGTACTATCAGCAGCAACAGCAAAATTTCTAATTGTTATAATAGTGGCACTGTATCCTCTAGTTCCTCTTCTTCTTCCTACACTGTGCCATATCCCGCATCATCTCACATAACAATAAATTATACATCTTATGCTGGGAGTATTTATGGTTCTGGCTCCTCTTGTTCTATCAATAGTTGTTGTAATGCTGGAAAAATTTCAGCATCAGCCACCTCTCCTTATAAAACAGAAAGTCCTAATTCTAGGGATATAAACTATACTTCCGTTTCAGGACAAATAGGAGGAAAAAACTATCAAATGACCGAAAGTAACTGTTACATATTACCAAATCAATTTATCACAATATCCGACAATGATTCTACATGCTCACAGAATCCTACAATTATTTTGCAAAAGATAATCAATCCAAAAAAATGGGAAAGTAGTTCTAATGGTGGTATTAGTTGGAATGATATTAATTGCTCCAGTCCTTTTTACATGGAAATCAATCCATCCCAAGGAACATATCTTTACCGTGCATTAAGTCACAATGGAACTTATTCTGACATAGTAAAAGTTAACTATTTTGATGCTATTCCTGATGCTATTGTTACCTATCCCATTGTCAATACAAAAACAGCAGATGAATCTATTACATTCGCTCTAAGTCTGGAAGAAGATAATTATCAATACCAATGGTTCAAAGATGAAACTGCGATTCCAAACGCAACAAACAATTCTTATTCAATAGAAAACATTAAAGCCAGTGATGCCAGTTCTTATTACTGCATGGTATTTAATGCCTGTAACACCATTTCATCCGAACCGGCCGTTTTGACTGTCAACAAGGCTCCTCAAGAAATTACTTTTGAAGAAATTCCGACAAAAGTGTATGGAGATGAATCTTTTATTTTGCCCAAAACAACCAATAAAGGATTGGACATTATCTATCAAAGCACCAATACCAATGTTGCTACTGTGACAGGGAGTGAAGTAACAATTAAAAATCCCGGAACCGCGACAATTATTGCATCCCATCCCGGCAATAATGATTACTTAGCTGCTGAAACCGTCGCCCATATATTAACTGTCAACAAACAAAACCAAGTTATCACATTTAATGAAATCCCGGTAAAAAAATATGGGGATGCTAAAATTACTTTACCCGAAAAAACAGACAAAGGATTGGTAATTAGCTACCAAAGCACAAATACGCAAGTAGCAACAATTGCGGGAAATATATTAACAATTGTCGGTCCCGGCACAAGTGATGTTGTTGCTACCCAATTGGGAGATACCTATCGTTATGCAGCATTGCCCGTAACGCAGACTTTAACGGTAAACCAATTAACTCAAACCGTTAATTTCCCTGAATTCTCCGCTAAAACATACAGTGATGGAAATATTACGCTTAATAAGTATAGCGATGTGGGATTGGAACTCACATACACAAGCAATAATGAGAATGTGGCAAAAATTAATGGCAATATAATTGAATTAAAAAATGCAGGTTCTACACAAATTACGGCAACTCAAACCGGAAACAAATATTATTCTCCGGCCACTACGGTTACTCGCACTTTAATAATTAATAAGGCCAACCAGATTATCAATTGGAGCAACATTGAGCCTAAAACATATGGTGATGATGCCCTTTATCTACCTGCGACTACTAACAAAGGACTCACTATCTCCTACTCTTCTGCCGACGAAAGTATTGTCAAAATAACCAGCAATAAAGTAGAAATCGTAGGCGTAGGAACTACCTTCATTACAGCACAACAAGAAGGCAACAACAATTATAATCCGGCAACAAATGTTACATTACCCATTACAGTTTCTAAAGCAACGCAGACTATCACATTCAACTCACTGCCTGCCAAAACATTCGGCGATGCGACATTCACATTAAACGCTGGTAATAATGCAGGATTACCGATTATTTATGAAAGTTCCAATACAGATGTCGCAACCGTTTTGGGTAATGTAGTGACGATAATCGGCGCAGGCGAAACGATGATAACTGCAGCATCGGTCGGAAATAATAATTATTATGCAGCATCATCCAAACAACAAAAATTGACTATTAACCAAGCGGTACAAACCATCAATTTCCCGACTTTACCTGCTAAAACGTATGGAGATGACAACATCGTTCTCACTCAATACAGCAATGCCAGTTTGGAAATTATCTACACAAGTAATAATGAAAACGTGGCAAAAATCAATGGCAATGTCATCGAATTGCAAAATGCAGGGACAGCACAAATCACGGCAAAACAAACCGGAAATAAAAATTATAAAGAGGCATCATCAGTTACCCGCACATTAACCGTCCACAAAGCCAATCAAGCCATTATTTGGAATGACATGGATGCAAAAACATACGGAGATGCTGCCTTCTCCCTGCCCCAAAGTACCGACAAGGGATTGTTTATTTTTTACGTTTCCGGCAATGAAAATATCGCCAAAATAACCGGAAATCAAGTTGAAATAACAGGCGCCGGAAGCACAACTATTACCGCCCAGCAAAGCGGCAATGTCAATTACAATGCGGCCACAAGCATTACTTTACCTATTAATGTAGCGAAAGCATCACAACAAATTTTCTTTGAGGTTATTTCCGACAAGACTTATGGAGACCCGGCATTTACCGTACAAGCACAAGTCAACACTGCATTACCGGTACAATACACTTCTTCCCATCCCGGCAAGTTACAGATTTCGGGAAACCAGGGAACTATCTTAGGGGCAGGCGAATTTAGTATTACTGCCGAACAAGCAGGTAATGCCAACTACTTGCCCGTAGTTGCTACACAAACTTTTACTGTAGCAAAAACTCAACTAAGTATCAGCGCCGACAATCAAGAAAGGCTATATGGCGATGCAGATCCTGTCTTAAGCTGTACCTTTAGTGGGTTTAAGAATGGAGATGGCCCAA
>JAVBKX010000054.1:0-5934 GCA_031553835.1 Bacteroidales bacterium | reverse complement strand
TCAAGCGAGAGGCTATCCCATGTCTTGAGGTATTTCTTTACCGTATTGCGCGAAGTACGGCTGAAACGGCTAATACTCTTGATGCCCAAGCCTTGATGGCGAAGGCGGATAATCATTCTTAATCTGTTCATTGTAATAGGGATATTCGACATATCGAGGGATTTTAAGTTTTTCTTAAAATCTAACTCAAATATCTCTACTTAAAAAGCCCGTAATGAACAATTTTTACGCTTTCCTGACAGGGGTCTGGGTAAACCGTTTTCAGGGGGGCATTTTCCTCCGACATTCAGGGGTCTGGTTAGCCGTTTTTTCCAGGTGTCCCAAAAGGATGCCTTCTTTTTTTGTCAAGCCGCGGTTTGCACATTGATGTTTTTATATTTTATGGTCAAATATCTGTTGTTTACTCTTATTCGGGTAAACAAATGTACTATTTGGACAAATGACAAATAAAATCCGGCTTTTTTAGCCGGTTTTCTTAAGTTATGGGCAATAGCAATCAGGGTAAATTCCAGTTTTACCTTTTCTAATCCTCTTAATGTGAACCTATTGAACTGTGAATCGTATTTAATTTGTTCGAAGACGGCTTCCGGTTCTATGCATCGTCGCCCCCTGTGATAAATTCCTTCTTCGGAGAGTAAACGTTATCGGGCTTTCCTTTTGTATTCATTGAGTTTATAGTTGACCTCTATAATCCGGTTGTTCTTTGATTTGTGGCACAGGCATCTCAATGGGCATCCTTCACAGTTTTGTGCCTGATAACGTGTAACGACAGAGATATAGCCTGGATCCGACTTGTTTTTCTTATGACCTATACAGTTGAGTTTCTGTCCCATCGGACATACAAAATAATCCTTTTCTTTGTTGTAATACAGATTTTGCACGGCAAATGCCATTTTTTTTCCATGCCCTTTTCTGTTCTTTATGGAAGTAGTTGTACTTGACATAAGCTTCTATGCTGTTGTCTTCCATCCATTCATAATTCTGCTCACTACCATAACCGGAATCGGCAACTACGGTTGTGGATTGTTTTTTATAGGTATCAGCAAAGTCCTGTAAAAAAGAAGGAATGGTAGCTGTATCTCCTGCCCGTTGGTAAATGCCCAGATTGGTAATGAATTGGTTTTCGGTGGCAATCTGTATGTTGCAGGCGGGCTTTAGCTGACCGTTTTTCATATGGTCCTCCTTCATGCGCATAAAGGTAGCATCTTCATCCGTCTTACTAAAATAGTTACGATCTGCAAGCTTTTCTATTTGAGATTCATACTTTGCCAGCCGGGGCAGGTAATCTTCCTGTAATTGTTTGATTTGTTTCTGCCCGGCTTTATTCATCTGGGAAAGGCGGCGGTTCAAGGAGTTGACTTTCTCGCGCAGTAGTTGAGAATCGATAGATGGCAGTTCTTCCGGTGTTCTTTCGAGCTTATCCTGTTCGATATGCTTATCCACTTCTGAGAGAACAGTCCGTATCTTTGATTCCAACCTGGCTTTGTTCTTTTCCACCAACCCCCGCCAGACAAAGGTGTAACGGTTCGATGCGGATTCCAGCTTCGTGCCGTCTATGTATTGGACATCCAGGCTTACATATCCGGATTCCTGTAACAAAACCACGATGGATGAAAATAAGTCTTTGATATCTTCTTTCAAACGGTTACCTCGAAAGTTGTTGATTGTGCGGAAATAAGGGGTGTTATTGCCTGATAACCACACGAATTAGATATTTTCCTGTAAGGCTTTTTCTATCTTGCGGCAGGAATAGATGTTATTCAGATAGGAATAAAACAAGACTTTGAGCATCATCCGGGGATGATAACTGCTGCTACCGCCTCCTGAGAACAGTTTGTCTAGGTTCAAACAATCAACTACTTGATGACAATACGAACCGGGTGATTCGATGGGACTGTTTCCGATAAACTTACCGGAAATAGTACATTTTGGTTGGATGTTAATTCTTTAAATACTATCTTAGCCATGGCATTGTATTGTTTTTGCAACGCTAAGATACTATATTTAGCGAAATATTCCAATACAAAAGGGGCTATCCGACTTTTTGGATAGCCCCTTTTGTATTTTAAATAAATTTATTGCCTCATCAAAGCGGGGAAAAGCAAATTAGGTAAATTTTTGCGGATAAAACTCACAAGAATTAGTTACATTTGTTCAATATCTGATTATTACAGGTCGATCAAGCCGAACTTTTAAGTTTGTGGTTTGCTGATCAAATAAAGGTGGTAGTGGCAAATGAGAAAAAGATAACAGATAAAGTGTTGGGTATTGCAAATGGAATATAAATAAGTGAAAATGAATAGATTATTGACGTATTTCATAGAAGAAAAGCAAGCTAAGCGAAGAGGCGACTTGTATCACAAGACACAAATAAATCTTGCTTGCAATTCAAATAGAATAGAGGGTAGCAAGTTGACCGAAGAGCAAACCCGCTATATTTTTGAAACCCGCACTATCGGTTTTAAAGATCAAGAAGCCGTGCCTGTCGATGACATTATTGAAACGTCCAATCACTTTGTGGCGTTCGATTATTTGCTTAATGCGATTGATAAACCGCTTTCAAACGTGATTGTAAAAGAGTTTCACCGTATTTTGAAAACAGGGACTTCCGATGCTACAAAAGAATGGCTCCATGTAGGCGATTGGAAAAAATTACCTAATGAAGTTGGTGGGACAGAAACTTCTTTGCCCAAAGAGGAAGAAACCGACATGAACAAACTCAATGAGTGGTATAATTCCATCAAAGAAATTTCGTTCGAAAACATTGTTGAATACCATTATCGTTTCGGGAAAATCCATCCGTTTCAGGATGGCAATGGCAGAGTTGGTCGCCTGATAATGTTCCGTGAATGTTTGAGAAATAATATTATCCCGTTTATTATTGACGATGACCACAAACAATTTTATTATCGTGGATTGAAAGAGTTCGCAAATACCAGAGGTTATTTGGTTGATACTTGCCTTTCGGCACAAGATACATACAGGGTGGGTTAAATATTTTTATGCGGATTTGGTGCATTAGAGAATTTATTTGAACTCGGAAAATCTTAAAATATAAAGATTATGACAAACAACGACATTAGTGAAGTATATAAAAAATATGGTTACATAAACAAAAATGTTGGAAATGTTTAAGAACTTCTTCCAGTTATCTACATTCAGATCCGTTCTAAATAGACGATATGATATGAGACATTTATTCAAGAGCAAATGGCAGGTTTGCCTTCTTTCGCAAAATATCTATACATAAACGTCGATTATACATATTCAAACTATGATTCAGAAGGCATCAGCAGACCCTAGATAGACATAGTGGACTTCGAACGAAAGTCCGAGAAAAATTCGCACGGGTGAAATTGTTCCTGGACATCCTTATAGGGAAAAAATCTAAATTTTTAGGAGAGTCCATAGAAATCAGGTTGTGAATTGCTTTCAAATTTGTATCTTCGTTCATTGAAAACAGTTTTAGATAACATATCTTCATAATATTCAATAAATTAAAACAATAATTAGGTTTTAAAAATGAACTGGTTTTCAACATAAAATCCCGGATTAAACCGGGGTTTTGGTTTTTTAATATAAAATATTCTCCAAGTACAACATAAGTTTTAACCTGATTTGATTAATTTTGGGGATTAATATTCTATAATCTCTATGGCAAAAAAATACGGACAAACCTGGTGGGGCCAACAATGGCTTAATTCTCTTTCAAATATAGACTATAGTAACCGGTTGCCGAGAGGCAGCGCCTATGCCAATAAAGGAGCTGTAGCCAGTGTTTCTATTGATGAAAACCAAATTATTGCTAAGGTTAAAGGTTCACGTCCAAAACCGTATGATGTGACAATTATCATCCCACCGTTTTTTAAGCCAGAGATTAAAAAATTGATTTCTGCTCTTTCCAAAAAGCCGGCTATCATTTCCAAACTACTCAACCGGGAACTCGATCCGGAAATTTTGAAAATTGCCGAACAACAGGGACTGAAAGTGTTTCCCCGGCAATGGACGGATTTCAAGATGCAATGTTCCTGTCCCGATTGGGCTGTTCCCTGCAAACATTTAGCAGCTGTTATCTATAAAATCAGCGCGGAAATAGACAATAATCCCTTTCTCGTTTTCAGCTTGCACCGGGTGGATTTGATCGAAGAGCTGAAAGAAGAAAATATTTTTATTCAAAAGGAAAAGTTAAAAATTCCTTCGATTCAGGAAGTTATATTATCTTCTGAAGAAAAGAATTCTAAAAATAAAAAGCAGAATAAAACGGTTGAAAATAATCTGAGTTTCAAGGACTTAAATTTTACCACTCTTTCCCCTATCCATGAATCATTGATTCAATTACTCGAAGACAAACCTGTTTTTTATCAGCAATCCGGTAATTTCAGGGATAAATATGCGGTCGGAATCCGGAAAGCAACGCGCAATATGCAACGTTTACTAGCCGGGAAAGCCACTTTGGAAGATTTCTTCTGCTTGAAAAACTCGCAAACGGTCAACCACCATACGGATGTGACGCTTTGCATCAATAAACAGAACGAAGCAAGCGTTGAAATTTCCGGGAAAACGGCTTTTACTCCGAAAGAAATCATAAAAATACTATGGGAAATCCCCGTTTCCCATGCCAATGATTATCAACCGTCGGTAGCTACACTTCGGTATGCCTTATTGTTTACTTGCAATCTGGTGGCTACAGGTTCTGTCGTACCCCAAATCGTTCAATTGGACAATCAGAAATATGCGATCCGCTGGCTACCGGCCATGGTAAGTAAAGAGGTACGGCAATTAGTCGAGAAATTTGAATCTTTCCTTCCGGAAGATTTACTTTTTTTCAAAGAAAAAAATAAAACAGTTATCCGGGAATGGCGGGCGAGCAGTCTGCTTTCTGTATTCCTGAACGAATGGATGCTGCATCTGACGGAAATATCCCAAGATGATGTTTACCTGGATTTATTTTTCAACAATCAAACTTATTCATTTGATAAACCCGGAGAAAGTGCACTGTCCGGAGGAATAGGGCAATGGCTTCAACGCTATTATCTGACGCAAGGAAAATATAAATCGACCATTGTTGTAGAAGAATTGTTGATGAACGAATGTCAACTAAGCCTTACCATTAAAGAAAATGACAAACCTTTGTCAAAACCCGTTTACCTGAAAAATGTTTTGAATTTGAAGAAATATGATCAGGAGAGATTTGAGATTCTGCAATCCGTTGCCAATCTATCTTCTTTTGTACCGGGTTTGGACGAATATGTCAACAGCAAGGGAGAGAAAGAGATCGTTCTTGGAACAAAAGATTTTGCTCCATTTCTGATGCAGGCGATTCCTGCCATTCAGTTGCTGGACATCGATATCTTATTGCCGAAATCATTGCAACAAATCCTTCGTCCGAAACCCAGCATCAAGGTTAAATCGAAAGCCAAAGACAGCAAAGGATTCCTTCGTCTGGAGAAATTGCTGGATTTCGACTGGCAGGTTTCGATTGGCGATACGTTGATGGATGAAGAAGAATTTCGTAAATTGTTGAAACAATCGGAAGGTCTGATCCGGTTTAAAACGAATTATATTTATGTCAATCCCGAAGAATTGCAAAAACTTTACAAACATTTTTCTTCGACCAAAACATTGTCGTCTTTCGACATGCTCCGTGCAGTGCTCAGCGGAGAATATCAGGGTGCCAAAATCGCTTTGACCGATGAAGTAAAAAAATTAATCCGGCAACTGACAGAACAAGATACGGTTGACTTGCCACAAGGTCTGAATGCCACATTGCGTCCCTATCAGCATCGCGGATTTTCGTGGATGTACCGCAATTCCCAAATCGGATTCGGAAGTATTATCGCCGATGATATGGGATTAGGAAAAACCTTGCAGGTAATTGCAATCATACTGAAATACAAAGAAGATGGTTTTCTGCAAAAAGAAAAAGCGCTGGTG
>JAVBKX010000040.1:0-2660 GCA_031553835.1 Bacteroidales bacterium | reverse complement strand
CCTGAACGGAAAAACGAGCGAACCGACCATTAACGAGATGGCATTACAAGGTTTGCGCGGATTAGCGGGATTGAGCGGATTGGGTGAACTCCCGAACGTTTACGCAAACACTACTCCCGCCGACAACAAAATCCTTTCGGCCACAGATTTCAAAAACGCCTCATTTAAACTGATGGGCTTTACGGGAAAGTGGCTGCAACTGATAGGCGATCCCTCCGTACCGTTCAAAGCGATGATCTGGGGAACGGGCGGTTCGGGAAAATCGACGTTAGCGATCGAGTTTGCTCGTTACCTTGCGGGAGCGCTGAACAAACGGGTACTTTATGTGGCCAACGAAGAAGGTGCAGGCGCCACGCTCCACGCAAAGATGACCCGCCTGAATGCTTTCCATCCGAACCTGTTTATTACCAAAACGCTGCCGCCGCGATTGGTAGAATATGATTTTGTGTTCTGCGATTCGGCCAACTCCATGCAAATGGATTTACCGAAATTTGAACAAGCTGCAAAGCTGTATCCACGGCTTTCGTGGGTGTTGTTGTTCCAAACTACCAAGGACGGAAAGTTTTTGGGTGAAAAGAACTGGCAACATGCGGTGGACGTGGAGATATTCTGTGAAGATGGGAAAACAAGGGCGTTGAAAAGCAGGTTCGGCGGGAAAGACATGGTGGGGGTGTGGTAGATTATGAATGGATCATTTTTTCTTTTTCAATTCAAACAAATAGTTATTATCTTGCGGTTTATTAAAATTAAAGTATAATAAAATGGACAAAAGCACCAATTCTCAAGGATTATTGCCTATAAGGGTTTTGCAGTCATCTATATTGGAATGTTTACATTACTTTGGGGATATTGATCATATTGAAGATGAAATAAAATATTGTGAGTTAAATCCTAAAATAAAATGGAAAGTCTCGGATACCCCTATTCATGACTTTGCCTGCATAACACCAAATCATCAAATTGAAATATGTGAAAATGCCTGTCAATACTTATGGTGCATGTGTTTTTCAATTTCAATATTTTTTTACGAAATTATCCAAAAACAATTATTAAATTTTGAAATCGACGAAGATCTTAAACGTAACGCTATTAATTGTTTTCAACGAGGAATAGGTTTACTTACTAATTTCGAAAGAAATATTTTTTTTGAATTGCCTAATCCTGAAACTGAAGAGTGGAAAAATTCTGTTTATGTTTCAAATACAAATTCTGTATTTTGCTCAGCATTGACATTTATCTTATTGCATGAATTTGGACATCAGTATTATGGACATTTAACTTACAAACCAGATTCAGAAATAGGTTATATAAAAGACGAACTTGCAGCAGATGATTATGCGTTTGATAGATTTTACAATACTTTAGACCTAACTATAAAAAATGGTATTACCATTGCATTACTTTCATTTGTTTTTTCAGATGATACTATGAAGGGAGGTGCTCAACATCCTGATCCTGATAATCGTTTAGAGCGAATAATGATAAAAATGGGATTACATGATAATGACCCTCTATGGGGATTGGTAGCGAGTGCCTTCGATCTATGGGCGTTTCATTATGATCTTTCAATTGAGCCTCCTTATAATATGAAATCATATAAAAATAGTTTTGATTATTATAAAACTGAAATAGAACGGAGTAAAAAATTTAAAGTATAATTATCCCCACAAAACGCGAACAATTATAGTGAATAAAAATCATTCTTGTTCCAACTCCTTTAACTTTATTTCCGCTAACTCTCTTGCAGCAGCGCTTTTCTTTCCTGTTATTGTTCCTTTAACAGCACTGTGTACGGTACGTTCCGATATATCGAGCATTTTAGCAATTTCTCTTACCATTCCGTGCGGGAGAATTATCCTTTTTAGGATTAAATGAACACTACTCTTTGGCATTTTATTCAGTTGTTTCTACTTGATGCTATTACAAAATATTCAGACACATACTACATTCGGGATATTTCCGCATACACTTTCACGGCAATTGTTTTGAATAAATCAAGCATCAATAATTCCGATTCAATGCAGTTGCTCGGCTTTTCGTCGGATCGACCGCCGTGTGCAATCACTTCATTTCGTTTCAGGTCGATCAATTCGAGGTAACAGCGTTCTACTGTAAGCCTGTTCGCATTCATACATTTCGTGAAAAAATAATCCAATCTTTCCAAATCGACAGGCTTAATGTCGTGATAGATATACTGATGCAAACGAAGCACTTTTCGGCGATTAAAAATATTATAATGGAATAGAAAGGAGGTATCACATGTTACGATGGTTCGGCTCACATAGCTAATGGTATCGGGCGGCCAACAAAAAAACGAATAGAAACTTTCGGGATCATTGGCAACAATGCGCGATCTCAATTCGTCATCGGCTGCAACTTCCAACGCATAATCAACAATTTTCTTGCATCTTAACGTGTTAATATAGTGATTTGTCTGTTGATGAGAACAATAAGAACTCTTTCCGATAAAAGCCAACAATAAGATGGCTACGATGATACCTGTGATTTTTACAATTAAATTTTTCAAGGCCGCATAATTAAATGGAGCAAATTAAAGTATAAAAAAATGTGTATTTCACAAGAAAGACCCTTGTATTTCACAATTTCGTTATTTTTGAGATTTATTTTATATTTTTGTACCTGTAAAAAATAAATTGACT
>JAVBKX010000059.1:0-8203 GCA_031553835.1 Bacteroidales bacterium | reverse complement strand
GAGGAAAGTCTGTATTTTAACAACTTGGCTTACCCCTTAAAATGAAGTGGGATGGGTATTCTTTTGACCAATGGATGCTAAATAAACGATTACAGCTGTATAGCCCCATTCGGACTATATTAAATTATAGAGGAAAGATAGAGTTTTTAGATGTATTGTATCTTAGAGTGAGAGAAAAAAAGACTAACCCTAAATAACCGTTGTCGATTTATAGAGCTAGTCAGAAAGTTGAAAATTCCTTGTGCTGTTTTTATATTTCTTTATACAGCACCATATTCGGAGCAATGTAATTCCCCCAAAAGACTGCCACCACAGAATCCACGATAATGTTTTCCTCCGTACATGTATCCGCAAGCAACACCTCTAGTTTTTCCCATACATACTTCGGTCTTTTCCGTCTTGTCTGTACACATTTTTTCTCCTGGCCAAAAAACTTCTTTACATGTTCCATTTACTATTTTTCCATCTCTCAAATAACTACACTTTGCTCCAATTGATAAATTGCCACATTGCATTTTTTGATTATCCCAACGTCCTTCTTGAACGTTATATCCTGAACCTGATCCCAAATCACAGTATGGGCATAACCCTAAGGTATTATATGGCGTTCCACATTTAGTACAAGTCGCAGCCGAATTACCCCCAGAACCAGAAGTTGAACCGCCAGTTCCAGTTCCTGCACCCGACCCCGATCCTTTGCCCGATCCTGATCCAGACCCCTTGTCCGGTGTTATCACTACTTCAGGAAGTGTGACTTCAATGCCTGATCCATCATCGCCACCATCTCCATTTGAACTGGAGGACATCAGTGTAATGTCATTCAATACCTCCACATCTTTTAATTTTAAATCTTTCAAGTTACTCATTGTTTTTAATTGTTTAATTTGTGCTGTAGATTATTTGCAGCTGCGATTCACTTTTGCCCTACAACTTAACAAAAGCGATTTTTTATCTTAAATTTTTAAACCGGTAAAGTATGCGATATCTTCTATCCTGTAATGATAAGGAAGTTCGTATCCATTGATAAGAATGGTAGGAGTATCGTGCAGATCAGCCTTTGTTTTCCATTCTATGTGCTTATTGATTTCTGTGTCTACAGTGGAATTGTGTATGCTCAATCCATATTGTGCGAAAAACTCTTCCTTGTTGTATTTCCCATATTCAAACCATTTGTTATAAATTTCTTTTTTTTTCTTCTCATCCATGTCGGATAAATAAACTGCTGTCAGAAATCGGCAGGAGTCCAAGTTCTCGTCAAATGAGCAGAATATATATTGTATACAGATTTTATTTTCCGCTTTTTTCAATAAATTCTCCAGGTATCGATGCATTGCTGCACAAGGACCACAATGCGGATTTGTCAGAACGGAGATCAATAAATTCGCTTCCTTATTGCCCCAAATTATTTGTGATGTATGTAAACTTACATCATAATGGGCTTGTTGTTTCAGCAAGGCTTTGAAAACTTCGGGTTTCATTTTCAATTCATTTATTGTCTCCAGTGTATAGTGGGATTGTTTTGCCGGACTAAGTATTGGTAAACTCAAGCTTATTAATAGGAATGGTAGCAAATAAATAATTCCGGTAAGAAAAAGCGGAATCCCGGTAAATGGGGGGATGGATATAAAATGAAATATCAGATTGATGATCAAAACCATCCACAAAACCAGTTGTACGATCAAACAAAGCGGGCACCATTGCTTGGCCCTGAATTTCTGATACCAGATGCTCCAAAAGCTGTAAGGTAAGGCACATATGTTGATTAAAGCGAGATATGGTAGCAATTTTGGAAACAAAATGATAATCAACAGGTTGGAAATAAAATAACCAAATCCCACTTCACTCCATCCGATAATCCCCATAAATTTCGCAGCCGGGGAATTCAATACATTGTTGCAACCTCCTTTTTTAAATAACGAGCATATTTTATCTGCATGTTTGTTGTGAATAGATAATTCTTTTTGAATAATCAGGTATCCTATATATCCTCCTGCAAGATTAACAAGGAGCAATAACCATAAACCCGGATGTGTATAGGTGCAATTAGTCACAAATCCAATCAAAGCCAGCAGTAGAATACAAGCGGTCAATGCTTTTTTTTGAAAAGTTCGGTATAACTGTTTTATGTAATGTTCTTTATAGGTCGGCTCAACTGTCTTTTCTGTCTTTTCTGCTAAAAGAGCTATTCCATCCCACATCAGTTTAAAGTCGACAACGGAAATTTCAAATTCCATCTCTCGCCAGATACAATATATATATTCATTTGTCTGCCTGTGTATTAAAACAAGCCTCTCGTCGACTATCGCCATAAAAGGAACTGTTAAAGACTGGATTTCATTCTTATCGTTCATTTTGATTCCCATTGTTTCAAGCTGATAATCCGACAACATATCTGCCATCCCCTTTAATGAATCCTTATACGGATGCTCTCTGTAGAGTTTGTCTGCATACTCATGTGTATACTTTACCTTCAATTGTTTCAGGAAAAGTTCTAAAATATTTTTGTTTTTACTATTCATACATCAATTTATTAAGTTTTACAATAATTCTTTTCTCCATGTTCCGGCATGCAGATGCGCGGCATATTCTCCAAAATGACAGGAAATCTCATCATGATTGGGTTGCAGGCATCTTCTGGTCGTATTTTTGAGTAGAGTAATCTCCGGATATAAACCGGTATTGTCATGATACAGGTCAGAGATTAATCCGGGACCAGTAATATCTAATAAGTCCTGTTGTGTTGTGATGGTCTGTATGGACAAGGTTGCCATACGTTCCATTAATAAGGCCCAGAATGGATGTCCGCTAACACCGCCAAACATATAATTGGCAATTCTCAGATGGTTTTTAAGTCCTAAAGTTTGTTGTACTGCCTCTCCGACTGTTTTTTCCTCTCCCAACACAAGCTTATGCTTCCTGAGTTCTTCTATAGATTTCAAACATAACATGTCCAGGTCCATGTAGAATCCGCCATAAATATACACAAGGGCGATCCGGAGAAAATCTGCTTTCTGGACATTATGTTGAAAAGAGTTGTAGGCATTAATATATTGAGGCAAATGTATTTTGATTATTTCTTGTGCATTTTGTTCGTTGTACAGATGCACGTTCCAGGAAGGATGCATGTTTTTGATACGTTGCATGCAGTTGGAAAATAATTCGGGAAATGCTTCGTCTTCCCTCAGGAATATCAGATGTATCCTATTGGGTATCATATTATCTGTTTTTTTACAGGTTTACCATTTGCTGAAAAAATAATGTATCGCATGGGCGCGGTTGATCCGCTCTGCCGTTTCCTCTGTTACCGTATTGTCCCTGATTTTGTCAACTTCATATAAGCCAATGGGGTAGATTGTTTCTGGTTCAAGGATACAAATTTGTTCTTTCTCCGGATATGCATTATAGCAATTGGTAAGGAGCAGAGGTCCGGTTGAGTTTAGTACATCTATAGGAGTGTTCACGTCCGAAACAGGATAGTTTATCAGCTTATCGCATAAAAAATTTATAAAATCATTGTCAGGTGTAGAAGCCATAAATGCATTGCATATAATATATGGAAGCCCAAAACGTGCTGCATGCCAATGAGGTTCTTTGCCGGCAGTGAATTCCGCATGTTCTATCAGGAATTCGATATTTTCAAGACATTCAAAATCCATGTCGACATAGAGTCCCCCATATTTTTTTAGTAGTAGATAGCGGATTGCATCGGCCCGTTGTATATTTTTAGGGTAGCTATCATATTTTGTTAAAAACTCAGGGAAATACCTAGTTACAAAGTCCCTGTTCATCTCATCTGTCCACAGAATGTACTCCCAATCTGGCAAAAAGGTTTTCCAAGTATTTGCTAATTTTTTGTACGTAACCGGAAGCTCTGAAGTCTTCCATGTTTGGTGAATGATTTTTGGAATTTTACTCATAACTTTTATAATTATTAATCAATGTAAATCAGTTTGTGATAAAAAAGATATTCTAATGCGGGTAACACTATTTCGTATAGTTGTGCATGATTATTCCGGATTGTAGTAGGGAAACTTTTCTTGATTTCTGTTAACAGCTTGCCAACTGTTTTTTGCTTTTGTAGTAAGATCAATATGTTGTAACAGACGTCATTGATAAGCACTTCTGTGCATTTGTCATCTAGCAGAGCGGGTAGACAGGCAATGTCAAATTTATCTAAGCGAAAGTCCTTAGATATCCGGTCTTTCATGGATTTTCGTGTGTAAATATCCCAATGGACTGGAATTTCATAAATGAATAAGTAAGGATTCCGTTTTATTGTGGTTGCAGCTTGTTTACTTTCGGAGCTATTTAAGAAACTGAAATAATTACCAGAATGCCGTTCTTGCTCAAACAGTTCTTCGTGTTGTAATTTACTCCACTGCAGCAACAGAGTATCCAGAAAATCCTTATACTGCTGTATGTTTTTCAGCCAATCGGATACCGGATTTTCTAACATGCTTTTATTTCTATGTTTACTTGTCCATATATGTTTTGTTGGGAACAGATCTCTTATTCTTTTATAATATTCCGGATACTTGTTTAATAAAGTCCGGCTAAGCAATTCGCAAGTCCGTTCATTTTGTTTATGTCCGCCTATGATATGCATTAAAGGATTTTTATGAAAGGAATAGAAATCACAAAACTCGTTGTAGGTATATCCATTGTCATTGACAGGATGGTCGATGACTGTTGATACCGTTTTGTTTTTCTTAGCTATCAGGGCATGGAATAAAATTTGTTCAAAAAGTATATTGTAATTGATATTGACCACTTCATTTTCTACATCGCTCAAATGATTATCCGATATAAATTCAAAAGCCGACCGGCAATATTCTTTTATAAATTCTAAATCGTTGCCTCCAATCACGCCTGCATTGTAAGATGAAATAGAGTCTTTATTTATTTCTTCAAGCAAGTAATCCGGAATTGAAGCTGTATTTTCCGTGATCCAATGCATCATCTGCTTATAATAAGAAGTGCCGGTTTCTGCATTTTGTGTGATCAATGCTCCCGCCTCTATTTCCTGTGGAAGCCTACCTGGTAAATATACATCGCCATCGATGTGTACGAAAGGGCTTTTCTGAATAGAATAAGTCAGCAGCTTGGGATAGGCCCACAGATCTTTATGACAATTTAGATTGTCATACTGTATGATTATTTTTGTATAAGGTAGCTGTAAATGTTCATGAAATATTTTGTACCCTGTCGAATCGGTATATAAGATTACGTTTTCATAATGTTGTCTCAGGCTCAAACAACTGAATGCCCATGACATCAGATTGTGTTGTGGACTTAGCCAGCCAAAACTGTCTGTTAATGGATCTTTGTCTCCACTCCAAAATGTTTGTACAATATTCATAATTGATGAGTTAATCGTTTGCTAGGCACAAACATACTTTGTTGCAAAGAGCTCACAAATTAAAGTTGCCATCATGGCATATCTTTTTGCCCTCCGGCCTCCTTAATAGCAGCGCTCTTGTCTCCTTAGAGGCAGCGCCCCTGCCTCTAAGGAGACAGAGAGGTTGCGACTAAGGACACGGTGGCATCGTGGATAGGACGTCGAGGCGCCGCAACTAAGGACATCGGGGCATAACGAACCGAAAGGTGGGCATCGCTTCCCGGATGATAAAAACCCGTCATAATGGCAGTGTTTTTTGAGTATTGTGACGATGTGCGGTTTCTTTGTGCGAAATTTAGTTTTTAATTCAAAATATATGACGACAGAGTTTTTTATGACCTATGTAGAACCGGTATTATTATTTATCTCTGGTGGTGGTTTAAGTGCTGCGTTTGCTGTAAAATATACACGAAAAACAGCACAGGCAGATGCAATGAAAGCAGTTCAAGATGTATATCAGGAAACGATTCAGGATTTGCGTTTGGACAAAGAAATAATGAAAAAAGAAAACATGGAAATGAGGGAGCATATTTTCAGTCTTGAAGAAACGGTAAAGCAAAATTGTATTGACATCCGTGAGTTGAAAAGCTATAAGTGTGCTGTGGTAAATTGTAAAAACAGAAAAATGGAATAACAAAAATGAGAAAGATAAACAAAATAATCTTGCATTGTTCGGCAACAAAAGAAGGTCAAGTGTTTACAGTCAAAGATATTGACCGGTGGCATAAACAAAGAGGGTGGGATAGTGTTGGTTATCACTATGTGATATTGTTGAATGGTACGATTCAGTCAGGTCGTCCTGAATCCGTAATTGGAGCCCATACTGTTGGATACAATGCCAATTCCATCGGGGTCTGCTATATTGGAGGGTTGGATATGAATGGCGATCCTAAAGATACACGTACCAGTCAGCAAAAAAAAGCGCTGGAAAGTCTCATTTCTGATTTGCTGAAAAAATATCCGGATTCAACAGTTCATGGACATAATGAATTTGCAAACAAAGCATGTCCATGTTTTAATGTAAAAAAAGAATTTAAGCAATGAGGCAATTGAAATTTATATTGTTTGCTTCCATCTTTTTGTGTTCCTGTAAATCGCCAAATAAAACTTTTTCTGGATCAAAGCTAAGTAAGGAAGCAAGAATCAGCAATGACATCTCATTGACTGATGAAAAATATCTGTCGGAACTTACGGAGCAGGTAATTAAAAAACTGATAGAAGATCAGTTGTGTGTTAGTGTTAAACAGATAAAATATGATACGAATAAATCCATAGTTAAAGAAACAGGAAGACATCCGGTGATTGAAGAAACCGAAATTAGAATTAACAGGGCGACTAAAATAAATGTCATGGATAGTATCCATCATATGGCGAACTGTGTAACGGGCATGGTAGTAAAAGGAAAATCCACTATAAGTACAAAGATAAAAACGGAAGAAAAGCAAGAAAAAGAAATTGGACTGAAAGAATGGCAGAAAGCATTGATGATTATTGGGGGATTAGTTTTTGTTGGATTTATAGTTTTTAGATTTATTAAAATATAAAAAATGATATGTAATCTGTCTGATACCTAAATTTAGCTTTAATATATCAAATAATTATTTTTCTTTTAAACTCCATTCTCAAAAAATTGATGGTGTTTGGGATGAAAAAATAATTAGAATCGGCTTAATTTGCCAGACAAGCCACAACGTGCGAGCAAATACTACTTTTTATAATTAAAATGACACATTATTTAATGTGAATTTATAATGATATTAATTTCTGATCTTTTTTGAAATGTATAAATAAATGTGTTATTAAAATATTTCAGATATTTTTTACTAATTTTACTCTCTAGTACTTTTTTATTAGTTATTTCTTGCAGTACTATTTAAATATGGACTTTGATACTGCATTTTATACTCATAGGCCATGGAAAAAATAATAGAAAAACGCTTCTTTGCTTTGTTGTCAGCCTCAAACAATGAATTTCAAGAAAATGAATTAGCTGAAAATTATAAACAATTTGCGGAAGAATTAATGCGGTTTTGCAAAAATGAAGAAAATACTTTTGAAGTACTGCAAGCATTGAATTACATCTATGTGGAATTCTGGTTTTTACAGGAGCAAAAGTTACATATAGAGCAAAATGTATTGGTGACACTTTATTTAAAAAAATATCTATTTCTAATTAAATTAATGATCAAAAATTGCAAAATGAAGGCCCTATATTTGATGGATAATAAAAAAATAAATACATTAAAGGATGTTGTTTGTGATTTGGATTGGGATATTTCTGAAAACTATATTATAGAACTTGCTACATCTTTGCAGAGAGCAAAAATTGCATACAAGAATGGTTCAGAAGCAACATTTATAGATATTGAGCAACATCTGGAACGTTTTTTTAATCGCAGTCCCATCAAAAGGCCATATAATAAAAAAAGTAAATTGCCTGATAGGGTTACAATTACCCCTTTTTTGGACAAACTAAAGGACAGTTTCATGGAAGATTATAATTCAAGATTGATGGGAAGTAAGCGTTTGTGAGATTTTAGGATGGAGTTTTGGACTTGTATCAAAACATTAGCTCATTTTCCATCGTTGGATGAGATACTTATTGGGTACGCCTTTCATTAGAGTGTAGCTGTCATCACTTTTGGACAAAACTTTTGCATCCACTTAGAAACTGTTTAAAAATAGAATAAATACAAAATAAAACATTGACTATCAGTTGATTAATTGATATTTTATTCGTATCTTTATGGTTACCAAGCTATAAAGAGAAAATGAAAAAAACTTATTCAACAAACTTGACCGATA
>JAVBKX010000053.1:0-8029 GCA_031553835.1 Bacteroidales bacterium | reverse complement strand
CATCGTATAAAAAGAAAAATCCTGTTAATCTATTGACTAACAGGATTTTTGTCTTTTAATTGAAGTTTCTGTCTTTTATTGACTTCCACCAATTTTATGTCTTGGTGGGCGTTGACGGATTCGAACCGCCGACCCTCTGCTTGTAAGGCAGATGCTCTGAACCAGCTGAGCTAAACGCCCGAATTTTCTTTTTTTATTGCCCTTGCTCCCAAAAGCGATGCAAAGGTAAGATTCTTTCTGTAAAATGCAAAAAAAATATGACAAAATATTTAAAACCATTTTTTCTTCTTGAGCCACCAACAGGTGAGAATACTAATGAATAACATGATTGCCCATGCATAAAGGTAACCGTATGACCAACTTAATTCAGGCATGGTTTTGAAATTCATACCCCAAACCCCTGCCAAAAAAGTCAATGGAATAAAGATGGTCGCTACAGCTGTCAATTGTTTCATGACAATATTCATTTTTAAATCGTTGTTGTTGAGGTATAGATCGACCAGGGAAGACATAATTTCCCGGCAAGATTCGATATTTTGCAGAATGTACAATAATTCATCGTAAATGTCTTTGAAATAAGGAATTTCATGTTCGTTGATTAAAGTATTGTCGGCTCGAAGCAATTTGGCTAATTGTTCCTTGAAAGGAAGCAAAAGCTTTCTGAGTCTGATCATTTCCCGTCGTTTGGCTTGAATCGTCGTGATCGAATTGTTTTGCATCCGGCTGGTATCTAATAACTGATCTTCCATATCTTCCAGTGCATCTTCTAATTGCGACACTGCATCGCTATAATAACCAATGACTTCATGTAACATGGAGGCCAACAAAAAATCCGCCTTTTTATTATTGATCCGTAAGGAATTTTCCTTTATACTATTGAAAATATTTTCAAATAACGGATAATTGCTTTCCTGAAAACTGATCAGGTAATTTTTGCCGAGGATAAACGCCAAATGTTCGGTAGTTTCTTCCTGATTTGCATTGTAATATGTGGCAGGTAACACTATGAAAATGTTGTCGTCATATTCCTCGATCGAAATAATGTGTTGGGTAGTCAGGATGTCTTTGGCATCCATCACATTGAGACCAAATTCTTTAGTAAGTTGAATAATACGCTCCGGATCAGTCATGCCGGTCACGCGAATCCAGTTTACATAATCCGTTTTAATGCAGGAGGTCAAATTCTTGTCGTCCATTATTTGTCGTTCTTCAAACTGTCCGTGATTGTATTGGATCAGTTGTATATGAGTCGGAATTTGAATATGTCCCGTATAAAAAGGATTCGATGATAGCGTATTTCGTATATTTCGAACCGTTGTGTGATTTTTTTTCTTCATAAATAATGGATTATTATTCAGGAATATAAACGTTTTTTGCACAAAAAAAGTTGAAAAAAGAGGATTATTCGTGTTATATTTTTTCCTTTGCATCGTCAATACAATAGAATGTCGATCGAAGAATTCACATCAGTTATTGTTCCACTCAGGCAAAATATGTTGATGGTTGCCGTGAAGATGTTGCAGAACGAAGAAGATGCCGAAGATGTAGTGCAGGAATCTTTGCTGCGTCTATGGAACAGTCGTATGCAGTTGATGAATATTGCTAATCCGGCGGGATTTGCGATTCAAACGGTTAAAAATGGGTGTGTTGACAAACTTAGAATGCAGCGGACTACGATGGATGCGGATACTTTAAATGTATATCCGGAAAAAACAAATCCGTATCTGGAAGTAGAAATGCAAGATGCAGTTGCTTTAATCCGGCTGCTTATAGAACAACTCCCTGAATTGCAACGGCGGATCATTTTGATGCGAGATGTGGAAGGCTTTGAATTGCAGGAGATTGCAGATATTATAGGAACTCAGGTTACGGCCGTAACAATGAATCTCTCACGGGCGCGGAAGCGGGTACGGGATAAGTTTTGTGAGATACAGAACTATCGAAAAAATTAAGAATGAAGAATTAAAAAATGGAAAATGATAATAAATATATAAGGCAATTGCTGGAGAAATATTTTGAAGGACAAACTTCATTATTTGAAGAAGAGGAACTTCGCAATTATTTTCGGCAAGATGAGATTCCCGAATCATTGGAACAATATAAACCGATATTTGAGTTTTTTTCTCTCGAAAAAGAAATCTTGAAACGGGACGAATCGCCTTTAATATTGCCGCATACCAGCCAACGGCGGTGGATTTGGAGGATAAGCATTGGGGTGGCTGCCAGTATCTTGCTATTGCTCGGTATCAAAGTCGGAATTCCGCATCATGACCCGGTTTTACAGTCGTGTGTATATATCAATGGTGTCAAATATACTGATTTTTCTACTATCCAGTCTGAGACATTGAATACGTTGGATTATTTTTCGGAAACAAACGATGAGGTACTGTCTTCGCAAATTAATATGTTGGATGATTTTTTCGAATAATAAAATTGAGAAGTGAAAATGAATGCATGTAAAAAAATAATGTTGCTCTGTTTGATGGTTTTGCCAATAGGACAAATACTATCCCAGGAATCGTTGGCTATAGAAAAAATATTTAATATGTATGGCAAAAAACGAGGTGCGGTCTTGATCGAATTGTCCACAGATGTGCTGGAAGGACATACTCGTATCAGTTTTTATAAAAGTATGATTACCGAATTGAGTGATTTTGCTCAACAAGAAGTTATTCAGGCTATTAATGATGATATGCAGGGGGGGAAAAAGGTGATGGAAACGGTGAAAGACGGTGAAGTGGAAAGCGGATATTATTATTTGAAACGAGAACCGTATGCCCCTCTTCATGAATATATCCTGTATAAAGTAAAAGGTAAAACGGTGACATTGATTTATATACAATGTGATTTTGTACCATCCGAATTGAAAAGAGAATTGGATAAATTGAAAGATCTTTTTATTTATGTGAATGATAAACGAATAAAATTACAATAATTATGAAACAGTTATTATTTTCCCTGAGTTTGCTTTTTGTCTGTGTAATGGTTTATGCGCAAGAGCCTGATTCTACAGCCGTTGTATTATATACATCCTGTGATTCGGATGTACATACCAGCGTGAATGCAGAAAAGAAAAGCTCCGTTACGTATGATGGTACTCACTATAGTTTGTTTTTTTCGTGGAAAAAGAAAGCCAGTAATCCGCACTGGACAGGATTCGGATTTTCTTTTTCAGACCTGGAAGGATTGGGAAATCAGGCGGATTTGAGTTTTAGCCAATCTTATACAGTCTCTTTGAATGCAATTGATATTTATAAAGCGTTGGGTAGCCATTGGTTGTTGGTCAGTGGAGTAGGAGTGGATTGGAGCCGCTACCATTTTAAGGGAAATGTCGGATTGGGCGAAATTGATGGTGTTACACAATTTATCGAAGCTCCGGTTGGCATTCATTATAATTCCAGCAAATTACTTGCCTATTATTTTACATTTCCATTATTGCTTGAATATCAATTAGATGAATTTTTTATTTCTGCCGGTGCCATTGCTTATTTGAAATGTTATTCCAAATCACAAGTAGAATATTCAGTGAATGGCAAAACAATGCAAGTTGATTTAGGACGGGATTTGAATATCTTGCCGGCAACTGTCCGTTTGTATGCCCAAGTCGGATTCGATAATGTCAGTATTTTTGCTTACTATTCACCCATGTCGATGTTTAAAGAAGGGAAAGGTCCTGATGTGCAGCCGATGGGAGCCGGAATTAAGCTGGGATTTTGAGTAGTTGAGAATGGAGAGTGGAGAATTGAGAATTACAACTCTCCATTCTCCACTATCCACTCAACTCATTTCTCCACCTCGTATCCTTTGGTTTTTGCAAATGCCAACACAGAAGAATTGATAGCATTTCCCAGATCGTCTTGGTTGCCTTGTTTTTTCATCTCTGCATCAATATAATCCTGACGTTGTTTGGCCAATTGATTGATTTCTTGTTGAATGACTTCTCTTTCTTTCGATTTTTCGGCCACTATTATTTTTATTTCTTCAGTCGTTTTGTTTTGGTATTCTTTGGCTAATTCCTTTTTATTAATTTTTGAAATAGCAGCAGGATCTTCTTTTACTTTATCAACCAAATCCCACGACTCGTTTTTGTAAACGGATTTTGATTTGCTAACCACTCTTTCTGCATAATTGGCCGACGACAGCGTTTTGGCATTGTTGTCCTGCACAGCCTGATTTTGTTGTTTTGCAACACCTGCCGTCCCATAACTGATGTAAGTCTTATTCAGCCGTTCGTTGCAAATAGAAATTTTGTCATCGTATGGCGTAGAAATAAATTGTACCCGGGCATTGGAATCAATATTAAAATATTTGCCTTTTCCAACTTTTGCTCCCGATTCCCAAAGTTCGTTGATCCCATCGCGATAATCTCCGCAATAAATTGTATTGATATAAATATTTTTGCCTGAAGCATCCCGGCTGGCTTCTTTATAATTTATATTCCCCTGATTGAATCCTTCATTGCCGGCGATATAAATCAATTTCATGTCGGCTTCATTTGTGCCCCATTGCAGTTGTTCGGTTGCTTTTTTAATGACAGCTCCACAGTATTCCGAACCACCGTTGGTTTTCAAACTGAATAATTTTTCCGAAATCAAATCCAGATCGGTAGTCAGCGGGGTTACTTGACGGATGTAACCGGTTTTTTGGGATAATCCGTCATTCCCATATTCATAAAGAGCAATTTCGATTTCCGGAGTTTGTCCCTTATACTTCAATGTCGTTAAGGTGTTTACAATATTCCACAATCGTGATTTGGCCTGGTCGATCAATCCGTCCATACTGTTGGAAGTGTCGAGTAAAATGGCGACCTGAATTTTTGTATCACTCTTTTTTTGTGCATTTCCTGATGAACAATTCACAGAAAGCAAAGCAATAAGCATTACGCTAAACAGTTTGAAAGTTTTCATAATCCAATTATTTTAAAAGTTAGTAATTGATTGTTTTTTATAGCATAGAACACCGATGAAGCGGACAACGCGGATGCTCACGGATTTATTTATCATTAGCAGCGAATTTCTGTGTATTCCGTGTTATCAGTATTCTATTCACAAGTCAAAAATATGTACAAAAAATAATCGGTTTTGGGCAGAATGTGTGAAACCGGATATTAAGTTGGTGAAACATGCAGTAGGGAATGTTGAAATTTTGTTACTTTACACTCGCAAAACGAAATTGAGTTTTATGCCTGTAAAAATTTACATAGTATTGCTTTTATTTTTCTTTACTTTTCCGATTGTGGCTCAATCAGAAAAAAAAATGAAGAGTCCGCAAAAGATAGAGTCGAATAGTTTGAACCGCTCTGCATCGCAATTGTCAAAGTATTTGGATGAAAATGAAAGCGAGGAAAAAATTGCCGCAGAATATGAAACGTTGGCTAAAGAATTGGTCAATCAGAAAGAATACAGCAAAGCTGAAGAATACCTGAAACGAGCTAAACAGGTATATTTGAAACAAAACAATCAAGAGAAGTTATATATTCTTAACCGGGAACTGGCGCGGGTGCAAGAGCTGCAAAAGCATTATGATGAGGCTATTAAAAACTATAGCGAAGCGGCTACTCATACCAATGATAAGGAGAAACAATTGATTTGCGAAAATGATATAAACCGGTTGAAAAATATTGTGAATCCTGAAAAACAAACCGTTTACCTGCAACAAAATATTGCTTTGCTCGAAAAAAAAGGCGAACCGGCTGAAAAGGCTGCTGCCTATGAACAAATGGCCGAAACCAACCTGCAGATGAATCAGCGGGAAGTGGCTTTGGATAATTATCAAAAAGCATTGCAACAAGTGGACAATGAGAATGTTAAAAGCGTTGATCTGCAAAATAAAATTGCCGAAGTGTATGTTGCCGATAAACAATATGATAAAGCAATTGTGTTGAAGAATGTTCAGGTCGAAGAAGCTTCCAAACGGGCCGATATCAAAGACCAGATCGAGCAATTGCAAACTTTATCTTCTGTCTATTTAATGGATGATCAAAAAGAACAAGGAATTGCTTCTTTGCAACAGGCTTATGATTTGGCATTGGAAAAGGGGCGTACCATCGAAGCGAAAAAGAGCCTGCAATTGCTTGCCGAACAATATCTTGAAGAGAAAAATTATAAGGAAAGCATTCAATTATATAAGAGTTTCTTAAATAATTTGGAACCCTTGATACAGTCGGATAGTTCGTTGATTGATGCGAAAGTTTTCCAGTTGACCGAAACCCGCATCAATCAATTGGAAAAAGAACGGGACTTACAAAACCAGTTGATAGAAGAAAAAAATACATTTAATACGGTATTGGTTGGTTCTGTTATTTTAATGGTTATATTGATCTTTTTTGTTGTTAAAGCGCTGTATGACAATAAAATTAAAAATAAAAAAATAGCTTTGCAGTCGTTGCGAAGGGAAATGAATCCTCATTTTATCTTTAATAGCCTGAACAGTGTCAATCAGTTTATCGCCCAGAATAATGAACTGGAAGCCAATAAATTCCTCACGTCTTATTCGCGGTTGATGCGTAATGCGATGGAAAATTCCAATAAGGATTTTATCAAACTGAATAAAGAAATTGACCAGTTGAAAGAATATTTGTCTTTGGAACATTTGCGTTTTCAGGATCAATTTTCGTATGAAGTGATTGTAGCTGAGAATATTGATACTGAGTCGATTTCTGTTCCCAACATGATTATTCAGCCACATTTGGAAAATGCGATTTGGCATGGATTGCGTTATAAAGAAGAAAAAGGCTTGTTGAAATTGCATTTTACGATTTCAGGTAATCAATTGGTAATTACGATTGAAGATGATGGAATTGGTTTGGAGAAAAGTCGCGAAATCAAAACGAAAAATCAAAAAGTGCATCAGTCCCGGGGCTTGACCAATGTGAGTGAGCGCATCGAGTTGCTCAATAAATTGTACAAAACAAATATCCGCTTTCAAGTGGTTGATAAAACCGATGAACAAAGCGGGGTAGTCGTTAAAATTTATATTCCAATCCGGGTTATCCGCGTCCCATAAAATAACCAAATTATGTTTGAAAAAATACGAAGTGTTATTGTTGAGGATGAGGCTGCTGCAAGAGAAGCGCTTAAAAATTATTTAACAAAATATTGTCCTCAGATTGAATTACTTGGAGAAGCCTGCAATGCACAGGATGCTGTCGTTTTATTGCATGAACTGAATCCCCAATTGGTTTTTCTCGACGTGGAAATGCCTTTTGGAAATGCTTTCGATGTGCTGGAAGATTGTAAAGATTTATGTTTTGAAACGATTTTTGTGACGGCATTTTCCGAATATTCATTGCAGGCGTTGAATCAAAGCGCCGCTTATTATTTGTTGAAACCGGTTGGTATCGAAGAACTGATTGTTGCTGTCAATAAAGTGCAGCAACATATTATGAAGAATGAAATTTTTAACCGGAATAAAATTATTGTAGAGAATTTCAGGGAAGAACATCCCGAGAAACGGCAGGTGATTTTGCCGACATTAGGAGGTTTTGAGGTGGTGAAACAAACCGACATTATTCGGCTACAGGGAAATGGAAATTTTACAGACTTATACCTGACCGATGGCTCCAAAAAAATGGTGTGCCGTTTTTTGAAACATTTTTCCGAAATATTGCCTTATCCTTTTGTCAGAGTACATAAATCACATATTATCAATGTTCATTATGTAAAATCATATCATAAAGCGGAAGGTGGTTATGTTGTACTCGAAGATAAATCGGAAATCGAAGTGTCGCCGGGTTACAAAGACGATTTTCTGAAAACATTTAATTCATAAATTCATATATAGCATGGAATAAGCCATTGATTTTTTGATATTTTGTACTCAAGCTTTGATGTGGGTAAGAAATGGAGTGAGCATATTTTGAAAGAATTGACAGATGGTAAAATCTTGTTATCTTTCCTCTATAATTTAATATAGTCCGAATGGGGCTATACAGCTGTAATCGTTTATTTAGCATCCATTGGTCAAAAGAATACCCATCCCACTTCATTTTAAGGGGTAAGCCAAGTTGTTAAAATACAGACTTTCCTCT
>JAVBKX010000002.1:0-49651 GCA_031553835.1 Bacteroidales bacterium | reverse complement strand
GGTTAACGATTACAATATGCGTTGCAATAAACAAAATAACATTGCGAGAAGTATTGCCCGGTTGTCTCCGATCAATGCTGTCAATAGTTTAATGGCAGAATTTTCCGGTACCGGTTATTCCGAAGTTGATAATTTTATGCAGCAGGCTAAACAATACCAGGCGGATGTGAAGCAGAATTATTATGACAAAATGATAATGAAAACGTATAAAGCCTATGGGAGCAGTATGTCGATGAGCGGAGGTCGTTCTGAAGATTTATCAGAAGAAGTACCTGTGCTCGAAAATTACAAGTATGTAGGCATTGGCCAAATCTTTCAACAAAACTGGATAGATATAGCCTTGCTTGGTTTTTATTGCCTGCTGTTTTTTATCTGTGGATTTGTCAGTTTTTTACGGTTTGATGTGAGATAAATCTCAAATCATTTTTATAAATTAATTCTCAATTCTCAATTTTTAATTCTCAATTTATATGTTGCAAGCGATTGAATTAACAAAACGGTATGAAGACGGCCAATTGGCGCTCGATTCATTGTCTTTAGAAATTAAACCGGGAGAAATCTTTTTCCTGTTAGGAGCTAACGGAGCAGGTAAAACGACTACGATCAACCTGTTCCTCAATTTTATCGATCCGACTGCAGGAAAAATGCTGATCGACGGTATCGATGTGATGGATCAGCCATTGGAAACCAAAAAGCATGTTGCTTTTGTTTCGGAAAATGTGATGTTGTATGGTAATTTTACGGCCCGGCAAAATCTCGATTTTTTTGCTCGTCTGGGAGGAAAAACGAATTTGACAAAGAAAGAGTATTACGATACCATGCGCAAAGTCGGCCTTCAGGAAGAGGCTTTTGAGAAAAAATTAAAGACTTTTTCCAAAGGGATGCGGCAAAAAGTCGGATTGGCGATTGCTATTATCAAAGATGCCGATAATATTTTGATGGATGAACCGACTTCCGGATTAGATCCCAAATCAGCCGCCGAATTAATGCAGATATTGGTAAACCTGCGCAATGAAGGGAAATCGATCTTGATGTGTACCCACGACATATTTCGTGCCAAAGCGGTGGCCGACCGTGTCGGTATTATGAAAGAAGGCCGGTTGGTGATGCTCCGTTCGCGCGAGGAATTCCTTCAGGATGATCTGGAGCGGATTTATTTGGATTATATGCAGGAAACGAGTGTAACGAATTGAGAATGGAGAATGACATAGAGGTCATTTCCTTAATTTTCAACTCTCAATTCTCAACTCTCAATTATTAAAATTATGTTTTGGTTAATTGCAAAAAAAGATTTCCTGCTGAATTTGATGTCAGCCAGGTTTATAATAGGGTTTTTACTCTGTTTAGTCATCATCCCGTTTACATTGGTGGTCAGTGTTGATAATTATCTGAACCGGGACCGGGTGTATAAGATCGAGCAAAAACAGGCTCAGGATAAATTGGAATCCGTCCGGGTGTATTCGGGACTGCGTCCGACCGTGGTACAAAAACCGGAAGCGCTGAGTATTTTCAGTAATGGGATCAGTGGAAATATCGGGAATAAAGTAAAAATCCAGTTGGGAGAATACCCGCTTTTTCCTGAAGGACATGCCAGTACGCGTGATAATCCGTTGCTGAATACATTCTTTTCGATTGATTTTTCAACCGTGATTGCGATTTTGATTTCATTGCTTGCCCTGGTCTTTTCGTATGATGCGGTTTCGCGCGAACGGGAAGATGGAACGATGAAGCTGGCTTTTACGGGACAAATGAGCCGTGTCACTTTTCTGACAGGAAAAGTAGCCGGATTGTTGATCACGTTGTTACCCATCCTGTTGTTTTGTTACCTGCTTGCCATTCTGATTATTGTGCTGAATCCAGATGTCAGCTTGTCGCCGCAGGATTGGACAGGGGTCGGCTTATTATTTGTCATGTCGATCGTTTACATGCTGGTATTTATTTTATTGGGAATTTTCATCTCCAGTCTGACCCGGCATTCTTCCTCTGCGATTATTATCAGTTTACTTGCCTGGATCTGGTTTTTATTCCTGATGCCGAATGTGGCGACTTATCTGACTCAGGGTTTTGTAAAAACCGCTTTATACGAGAATGTGCAGAAATCTTTTTATGATTATAATCGGGAATATAACAAAGAATATGGTGATAAAAATACAGAAATCAGGAATGCTTTAAGTATTGATGGAATCAATCATTGGAACTATTCAGGCGGTGATGACGGATACGAAGAATTATCGGGAGGAGTAAAAGAAATGACCCGATTTCATCAAATGATGAATACCTGGTCGGAGCCTGTCCGCATGGGATATGCAGATAAAAAATGGGCGGTACAGACAGATTATCTCGATCAATTGCTTCATCAGCAACAGGTTCAACGGGGCTTGGCCTGGCTTTCTCCTTCCGAAATATTCACACAAACTACGGATATACTTTGCCGGACTGATGTCAATACATTTAACAAGTACATGGAAAGCATACGCAATTACCGGGAAGAAATAATTAATTATTTTGTTAGTAAAAATCTGTTTCATGCTTACCGGTATTTTACCGTACAACCGGAGGAAGAATTTCCTACCGAACAAGAATTGAAAGACATCGAATCGGGAAAATTGAAAAGTCACCTCTCCTATGGTTTTAATAATTGGGATAAGGTAGTTCCGTTGGATAAAACCGGTTTCCCCGAATACGTTCAGCCCGATTTCTCATTATCCGGAGCTGTTCATCTGGCTTTAGGACGTATGGCTGCCTTGTTAGGAATTGTTATTTTATTGTTAATCGGGAGCATCATTGCGTTCATGAAATACGATGTCCGGTAAGTTAGAATTAAGAACTAAGAACTAAGAACTAAAAACTAAGAATTAAAAATTAATAGGGTTTGTTTATGTTTACAACATTATATATCCGTCAAATACAGGAATATCTTTACGGGATGCGATTCCGTATTACCCTGATAATCACTGTGCTGGTTTTTGTAGCCGGTTCTATATCTTTTGTCAATTCGTTTAAGAGTACACAGGACAGTTATACCAAATACCGGGCAAGTCAGCAGGAAATATTGACCAATATTTCGGGAAATATCTCCAGGGTAGCTACCCATTGGTATGAGTATATTATCACTCCCCGTGAGAACAGCGTCATTGCCGATTGTAAGGAAAGTGTTATTCCCAATCGTTTCGAGTACAGCGCCTACAATGTGTTTGGCTTCTCGATCCGTCATGACAGTAATAATCCGTTATTGAAAAAGACGGAAAGTCTGAGTTGGGCATTTATTTTTTCCATGTTCCTCAGTTTCATTGCTTTATTGTTTTCCTATGATGCTGTTTCAGGGGAAAAGGAAGACCGTACCTTGTCGCTTGTTTTTTCCAATCCGGTTCCACGAGGTATATTTTTGCTCAGTAAATTGTTAAGTATTATCACAGTCGTTTTCCTGATGGCTTTGGTCGGCATTATTATCAGTCTGCTGATTCTTGCATTTTCCGGTCAGATTGTATTCGATTTATCGTTTTTGATTGATGTGATCGGATTCATTTGTGTCGGATTATTGCTGATTTCTACATTTTCTGTATTTGGTTTGTTGTCTTCAGTAGTTACCAGGCAGTCGAATGTAAGCCTACTGATTTCATTGTGTTTCTGGCTGATTTCTGCCGTGGTTATCCCCAATACGTCTGTTTTTTGGGCCAATAAATTATTCAAGATACCTTCGTATGATGAAGTGACCCGGATGATTGATGAAGAAAAAGGAGATATTAATAAAAATGCTCCGGAGGGTAGTTGGTCGTCTAATAGCGGGCAGCCGTTTTTTGAGAGGCACTTGTTGCGGGCAAATAATCAAACCAATCTGATGATGTGCGAAAAAAGACATAAGGATGCTTATTATGCCCAAATGTTCCGGCAATTTGAGCAGACTCGTATGTTAACTATTATTTCACCTATTGCACAATTTGATTATATGAATGAAGCCTTGCAGGGAGGAGGATACCTTCGTTTCCGGAAAAACTGGGATGATTTGCATGTTTTCCAGACGCAGTTCCTGCAATGGTTCAAGGACATCGATGCCAAAGATCCGGGTAGTCCGCATTGGTACAATCCGTACGAAGACTATTCTACCAGTAAGAAACCGGTAGAGGTAGACCTGATTCCGCAGTATCAGGAAAAAATCGCCTCTTTAGGACAGCGGATACAGTTTATCGACGGTTATTTGATAGCGATGATGGCGACCATTACCATACTGTTTCTTGCAAGCTTTTTTGTTTTCAGAAGATATGATGTCCGATAATGACTATTTTTGTAATTTTGGTGCTATATTTATAAAGCATGGAAACCAAATTTGATGTCATTATTACCGGCGCCGGATTGGCCGGATGTACCCTGGGCTATTTGTTGAAAAAGCAGGGGAAGAAAGTATTGATCATTGAAAAACAGAAACTGCAGGACAAAGATAAACTTTGTGGAGGCATTCTTACCGAAAAATCCATTCATTTGCTTTGTGAAATTTTCAATCGCAAAGATATTGAGCAATTGTTGGAATCGCGTTTTGACAGTGCAATGATTCGTAATCACGATATTAATATCCTGGTTGGAAACATTGCATACGCTACAGTGTATCGCAAAAATCTGGATGCCTATGTATTGAATCAATACCTTGCAGCAGGAGGCGAGGTATTGGAAGAAGCACAAGTGAAACAGGTTGATCCGGAGAATAAATCGCTGTCGGTCAACGATATTTCATACTCTTATGATTTTCTGGCGGGAGCCGATGGAGTGTTTAGTCCGTTGCGTCAATTATTGAAGCAAAAACGTCCCAACAAAAATTTTTCGGTAGAAATTTATCATAATCAATCAGGCACTTTTAATCAGGTCGAATTTTTCTTTCATAAAAAATTGAAAGGTTATGGTTGGACGATTCCTAATAAAAATAATATAGCCATCGGCCTTGGTATTTTTGGAAGTTCGAACCATAAAAAGATCAATAAACTGTTTGATAATTATCTGGTTTCATTAGGATTGCTGTCGCAAAATATAAATAAACGGGGAGCTTATCTGCCTGCGGGAGATGACATTCTGCTGCATATTGGTGATCACATTTTTTTTGTTGGCGACAGTGCGGGATTAATTGCTCCAATCACAGGAGAGGGTATATATTATGCGCTTTTTTCTGCCAAAACATTGAGTGATAGCATGAATTTGGATTATGTATGCAACATGGCTGCTGAAACAAAAAAAATTCGCCGGGAACTTTTTTTCAGGAAATGGGTGTATAACGCTGTTTTGCGGAATTTCTTATTTTCAAAATATTATACTAATAAATTAATACAGAGAAAAATAGATCATTTTGTCAGGGCGCATATATTGGGCTGACATTGACAGAGGAAGCCATTTTTAGCCGGACGATCAGATTAATAATCTGTTCAACGAACGGGCTAATTCTCCCAAAGCATTCAGGTTAATCATCTGTGCATCCTTGCCGTACATGTATTTGAAATGTTCGAAAGTCGCATTGACTTCCCGCACTTTCCATTCGGGAGAAACTACATAATATGATAATATTTTGAATCCGTGACGCCTCATTCGCAGCGTCTCATTGCGGGTATGTTCCATCGCTGGTTTGCCTTCGTAAATACATTCATTATCAATGACAAAACCGGGCATACCATCGTATAGGTTGATGAAATAATTTTCAGATTGCGCTCCGGTTCGCCCTTTTTTATCCATCAGATCGGTAATCACCGGATAACAAAGTCCTTCGGGCGTTGGTCCCGTAGCATTCAAATGGCGGAACAATTGCTTGATTTTCGATATTTTATCGCGTTGACTGTCATAGGCAACCAACAACAATGGCAGTGTCGTAACGTTGTCCGTAGTAAAATAGCGTAAGGAGATTGTTACTGTGATATTTTTCACCAAATCGGCGGCTTGTGCGATGGCAACCGCCGTTTTCAAACTTCGCAGAAAACAGCTCCCAGCCATGGAATGTGATCCATCGATCGAAATATGGAAATTTACCGTAGGCAACGGTTCTTCTTTGGTTTTGTAAAATACTTCCTGATTTCCGTATGCTACGGAATGCAGCAAGCGCCGGTCTATTTTTCCGGCTTCCAACCGCGAATAGCGTGTTTGGTGCTGGTCGCTTCGGAAAGCTATTTTGCGGGCTAATTGTTTGCCAAGATTCAGTCCTTCTTTTACAGCTTCTTCGGTATGGTGAATAGATTGAATATTGAAAAAAGGATGGCGGCCGGAATAAATCATGTCCCGAGTCAATTCATTGATCACTACCACCTTAATTCGCCTGTTCTCATAATCGGTATAATATTTTGAAGAAGAATTACTAAGAATGTGGTTCAAATCGTTTTTTTGTGCTGTCGAAATATTTTTTTTGGGAATATTTAATCCGGCGAAAGCAAATTGTTCTTCGACATGATGTTGCGCTTCGGATTCTTCCAGCGTATCCGGTTCATTTTCCAATCCGGTTTCCAACACATCCTGATCGGGCGCCAACTCTTCGGGCAATACTTTAGTCGCCATTGCATCAATCAGTTCCCACACTTCGATAGCCAAAGCCAAAGCATCTTCCGAAGTTTGTAACCTGGAGATATGATTGATGTCTATCAATTCCTGTAAAAGAGGAAACAAGGGATCAGGAGTTTTTATTAATATTGAATGAATACCATTTTTATAAAGATTGCAGTCCGCCACCAACGCAAAAAAACAAAAGAATGATTTGATTCTGTAATAGTTATTTCTTTGCCGGTTAAGCAACTCGATAGTTAATGCCGGATTGAATATTTTGTGGTACGATACTTCGATGTAGCCTTTGTATCCCGGAGACGACCGGGCGGTCAAATGGTCGATTCTCCAATATTCGATCATCGCATAGACGCCTTCTATTTCGGAACGGATCATCTTCTTGTATTCGTACCGTTTCGAAGACGGAACATCTTTATAGTTGGCATGACGAGCGCTTAAATAACTATCGTTAACCAGATCGATGATTTTTGAAATACACCAACGATGACTGTTGACAAAAGTCATTGTTTCATGGATAGCCAGTCCCACAGTAGCGTCGATGTCGCTCAAATCGGCGGAAATGATTATTTTATCGATAGTCGATTTTTCATTGTGGTACTGAAATTCTACCGGAATATCTCTTCCCGAGACAATTTTCACAAAGTTCGCCACCGCCCGTTGCAATTGCAGGAAGTCGAACATGTTGGAAAGATTCGGTTCCTTATCTGCCAGCCAATAATCCGATTTTCTATCCATTATTAGAGATAACGTTGTACCAATTGTTTCACGAAAGTACGTTCGCTGTCGTTTCCTCCCAATGCATCATAAGCAGGATACAGCAATATTTCGGCTGCTTCGCCCAATGCAAAACCATTCTGCATCATACGCGCCATTTCGATGGTAGTGCGGGTAGAGATTGAAAAGCTGAGTTTGGGATTACTCGCTACTAATTCTTTGCGGGTTTTTTCGGCGATTTGTGCGATCATTCGCAGCGAATCGGCATTCATTTCCGGAAAATAAGATACCAGCAATTTATATTCTTCGGTAAAGTCGAGCATTTCCATTTCAATTTGGGAAAAACGGTCTAAAAGCCCCCGGTCCATCGTGCGGGACGATGTATATTCGTTTCCGATATTCGCAGTCGCCATAAAAGTAACTCCTTCGGCGACTTGTATCGTCGGACTATCCACCTCTTCATCCAATCGCAAATATCGTTGGTTTACATCCAATACCGACATCAAAATATTCCAGGCTTCGGGATGGGCGCGGGAAATTTCATCCAACAAAATAATCGCATAGGGTATTTGTATCGCTTTTACAAAATACGATTGGGAAAAGAAAGTTCCCGTTGCCTGGTCGTAATGCGTATTCCCGATAAAAGTGGAACGAGGATCCTGAGTGCTTCCGCAATTAATGTAAAAGAAAGGATGTGTGTCTTTGAATTTTTCGGCCAAATATTTTATGGTGACGGTTTTTCCGCTTCCGGCTGGACCGGTGATCATCACATTTTTTCCATACAATACACAATAGTTCAAAAATTTCCATTTGACATCGGAAATAAACAATCTGGCCGGCTTTTCTGCCGCACTGTTTTTAATAAATTCTATAGGAGAAGTCATCATGAATAGACAGGATTGATATTGAATAAATTTTTGACAAAAGTAATCATTTGTACAGATTCAAAAAATTGAAAAAATGTAAAACCGATAGTAACCGATGGAATAAAGAGGCTGTTTATTGCAATGAATCAAGTACATTTGCACTTGAATATTAATAAAACTGAAAAAGTCGCAGCATTCTTAAATTTTTTAAAATAAAGTGACCATGAAAAATACAATGTACTTCATGTTGGTAAAAGGGATCTTCTGTGCCTTGTTTTTCCTTTCTTCATGGAATGGAGTAGCGAAAGATAATGTGAGTGAAATCAAGGCGGTCAGCCCCGGGGATAGTTTGGCTTGCAACTTAGTGTCAGGCAACAACCTGGCGCTGAATGCCACAGCTACAGCTAATGTTTTTTACGGTGACGGCTATGAACCCCGCCATGCATTGGATGGCCGGTTGGACACTCGTTGGGCTTCTAAACCGGGCACTGATTTTTGGTATCAGATTGATTTGGGATCGGCTAAAACGTTCAATCAGATTGTGTTGTTCGAAAATCAACAGTTTGGCGGACGGATATACAACATTTTAGTTTCGACTTCAGACGATGCTCAACATTGGACGTCATGGTGCGACAAAGGAGTTTCCGGTTATCATGTTAGCATAGTAGGAAAAGAAGTTACAGCCCGTTATATCAAGTTGATTTTACCCGATTGTAATCCCGAAGGAATTAACATAGATGACATCATCGTTCGTAATGATCCGTCGGCTATTGAGAGCGTGGATCCTACGCCTGCCCGTCCGGAAGATCCTTCCTGGATTAAACCGGAGCCGGCAACCCGTCCGAATGTTGATCAGATCAGGAAAGCCAATCTGAAATATGGAATGTTTATCCACTATGGACTCAATACATTTGTGGGACAAGAATGGACGGATGGCAGTTATCCTGCTTCTGCTTACAATCCGAATCTTGAAACATTGGATCCTGAATCGTGGATCAAAGCGGCTTATGAAGGAGGAATGAATTTTGTAGTATTGGTCACCAAGCATCATGAAGGTTTTGCGTTGTGGAATACCGCTGTTGGAACTTACAATATCAACCATACCGGACGTGAAGGCGATAAACGCGATATTGTAAAAGAAGTATCGGAATCTTGTAAAAAATACGGTATCAAATTAGGCTTGTATTATTCGGCATGGGATCGGAATTGGGATAGAAATCATACCACTGAAAGCACCGGACTTGACCGTGTAGCTCTTAACCAATTGTATAATGATTTTGCTTTGGCTCAGGTTACAGAGTTAATGGATGGCCGTTATGGCGAAATTTCCGAATTTTGGATCGACGGAGCCTGGGTAAAGAGAAATGACGATTGGGAATTTCCACGGCTTTACAATTTAGTGAAAACCTTGCAACCAACCTGCCAGTTTGGAGTAAATGTCTCGATTAGAGGATCATTGCCAAACCAATGGCAAGGAGGAGAAGAATTGTATTATTTTCCGACTGATTTCCGGTTGGCGGATCCCCATTTTACAAGAGAAGGAGCTGATGCCGATCCGAAGATATATAAACAGGATGGAAAAGAATATTACCTGCCATTTGAAGCGACTATCTGCATTAATAATTCATGGTTTTGGACATCCAATCAAAATGCTACCAGCGTAATGCCGGCTGCTAATATCAAAAAAGCATACAATCACATGGTGGATCAACAAAATACGTTGGTCGTGAATTTAGCTCCTAATACAAATGGGGTATTGAATGATTTCGATATACAAGGGCTTTATGCCGGAGCGCAGGCGTTGGGGATTGCACGCGGAGCTGCCGCGACACCATAGCCAAAAGCGCATTTGCCTTTTTGATTGATTTTCTGTAATTTCGTCGCTCATTCTTAAGACAACCGGAAGATGAAACGCGACGGATTCGGAACGCAGTTTGGCGCTTTAATGGCTTTAATAGGTTCGGCTGTCGGCTTAGGAAATTTATGGAAATTTCCCTACATGGCCGGCAAGCACGGAGGCGCTGCATTTATTTTAATCTATATTGGCTTTTTACTCTTGTTATGCCTGCCGCTTATGTTGTCTGAATTCATAATAGGCAGACGTTCGGGAGCCAATGCTGTCGGCGCATTCCGCAAATTAGCGCCGGGTTCCAGGTGGTATCTGACAGGAGTAACGGGGGTTTTTACCGCATTTATTATCTTGTCGTTTTATAGTGTAGTCGGAGGATGGTGTGTGCAATACCTGCTGGTATCTCTTACCACCGGTTTTTCTGTCGCTTCCTCCGCAGAAGTTGCCGGCCAATTCCAATCTTTTGCCGGTTCTCCTGTTCGTCCCGTTATCATGCATTTGTTTTTTTTAGGAATGACAGTTGCCGTATTATGGGCGGGAGTAAAAAATGGCATTGAAAAATATTCGAAGATATTGATGCCTGCCTTATTTTTTCTGACGGTTATTTTAGCCGTATATGCGTTGACGCTGCCGAATGCCCGTCAAGGGGTGGATTTTTTGTTAAAGCCCCATTTTCAGGACATTACTCCCGGAGCGATTCTGGATGCTTTAGGCCAGGGATTATTTTCCTTAAGCGTGGGTATGGGATTGGCCATTACATACAGTTCTTATATGAATAAATCCGAGAACCTTTTTCGTACAGCAGGTATTACCATTATAATGGATTTGATTTTCGCCCTGTTGGCCGGTTTTGTGATCTTGCCCGCTGTTTTTGCTTTTGGTTTTCAGCCCGACGAAGGCCCCGGTTTATTGTTTATTATTTTACCGGAAGTTTTTGCCCGCATGCCTTTAGGTAGCGTTTTTGCCATCTTGTTTTTTGTGGTTTTGATTATTGCCGCCCTTACCTCTTCCGTTTCATTGTTGGAAGTGATCACCGCTTATCTGACAGAGGAAAAGAAAATGTCAAGGAAGAAAGTGTTGATCCTGTTAGGCGTTGTGTTGTCCGTAACCGGAACGTTGTGCTCCCTTTCGTTGGGCGTATTGTCGGATGTCAAAATTTTGGGAAATACCATTTTTGATTTCTTTGATTTATTATCATCGTCGATCCTGATGCCGGTTGGCGCTTTTTTTATTTCGGTTTTTGTCGGATGGAAAATGAAAAAAGCGGACGTGTTGGACGAACTGTCCAATTCGAACCAATTACAGGTTCGCCTTTTTCAGGTATTTTTTTTCCTGGTAAGGTATTTTGTTCCCTTGGCTATTATCGTTATTTTCCTGAATAAATTGGGAGTATTATTACACTAAACCCAATGAGTATGAAGATAAAAGACAATAAAATTATTAATGTATGAAACATTTTCTAACTATTGCAATATTGTGTTTTGCAGCCATCGCAGGCAGGGCCGCCGAATATACCGTTCAGACTGTTCCCAACGATCAATTATCGGATGCCCGCGATTTTGTAACTAATCCGGATGGCATTATTTCTTCCCGGGCCGAATCGGAAATCAATCATAAAATAGCTATCACCCGCGATTCGACCAGCGCCGAGATTGCCGTTGTTTTACTCAATTCTATCGGAACACAGGATATTGATAATTTTGCAACTGATTTGTTTGTGCATTGGAAAATCGGAAAAAGTGCCAATGACAATGGCTTGTTGTTTTTATTAGTATATGATCAGAAGCAAATGGTTTTTCGTACCGGTTACGGACTGGAAGGCGTATTGCCCGATGCCTATTTGTCGCGTATTATCCGCAACGATATTGCTCCGCATTTGAAAGAAGGCAATTTCGATGCAGGTGTGATTGCCGGTATAGACAGGGCTTGCGATTATTTGTTGAATCCCGAAGCCGCAGCAGAAGTACAGCAACAGGATAATCGCAATTATGCGCGTGAATTTAAGCAGGAGCTGCTTGGTTATTTGACTGTATCGTTAATTGCATTTGTTGTAGCCGTGATATTAATGTTTGTTTTTTTACGAAATAAAAAAACAAATTATACCAAATATCTGGCTTTGAATAAAGGAAAAGTATTGGTCATTGTATTGACGATCTTCTTTCCTCTGTTAATTCTGTTTTGCATTTTTTATTTCATTATAAAAAGCCGGATGCGTAGTCAGCCCATTCATTGTTTGGAATGCGGACATAAGATGCACCGGTTGGGCGAACAGGAGGAAGATCCTTATCTGACGCCTGCGCAACTAACAGAAGAATTAGTAAAATCGGTAGATTATGATGTTTGGTTGTGCGACAACTGCAACCACCGGGAAATCCTGCATTACGATAAATTATCCCGTTTTATGCCTTGCCCTCATTGTCAGGCCAAAACATATTATTTAAAAAATGATTATACGATTACTGCCGCAACCACTTTAGCATCCGGACTTGGTGAACGGATTTATTCCTGTCAACATTGTCATTTGACGGATACGAGCCGATACACTATTCCAAAGATTATCCTGTCCTCCGGAGGAGGAGGCAGTCGGGGCTTTGGAGGAGGTGGTTTCGGTGGCGGCGGCGGTTCCTGGGGTGGCGGACGCACCGGTGGAGGCGGAGCCAGAGGAGGTTGGTAATTTGGTAATCTCAATGTT
Source organism: Bacteroidales bacterium (assembly GCA_031553835.1). Taxonomy (GTDB): domain Bacteria; phylum Bacteroidota; class Bacteroidia; order Bacteroidales; family Azobacteroidaceae; genus JAVBKX01. The sequence continues at coordinate 37,008 of JAVBKX010000002.1, read as the reverse complement.
TACATTTAATTCCAACCCGGATTTTGCTTTAAATTGGGATTGTAAATGAGTGCATCAAACGGGATAGGTAATAACCTGTATATTTCTGGCCAGTCTTGAAGTTCTCCCCAGCGAGCCTTGTTGATAAATCTCAAGCCGGAATCGTAATTTGTATAGGCGCTTCTTATTTGTTCGCGAAGTTCGGCTGTGGTTGTCATTGTAATTAGTCCTTGTCCCAGTCCGGTAAATACACGATTCATAGCGTTGATTGCTTCTGCCTGATGTCCCGTTTCATTCATTAGTTCTGCATACAAGAGATTGGTACGGACAAACAGGGTATTGTCTCCGCTATCTATCCATTTCAGTTGGCCAGAGTTCATACTTGCATCCAGTTGACAGGAAGCACCTTCTATATTACCCGATTGCACTAAATATAATGCTTTTATGTAGTACAATTCTGCTATCTCAGAAGAAGTTATAGGCATTAAAGCGCTGGCTGCATCAAACCCATTAGAGATAAAATCCCTGACTTCATCCGGTTGGGCTTGAGATTTTTGTTCTCCATAGCCCGGTTGTAGCGGAATATTACCAAAGGCTGTCAATAAATAGAAATACGCACATGCCCGATACATCTCCAAACTGGCTTTGTATTCTTGGATTTTTTCTTTGGGAGATTGCATATTTGGCAAAGCAAGCAGGCTGTTAATGTTTTGTATAGCTAAATAGGATCTGCTCCAAAGCACCCACAAATGACCATTCCCCGGATAAAGCTGTGTTCTTTGCTCCAGTTCGGACAACATGTAGTCCACATCGGCATAGATTTGTTGTACTTTTGTATAGTAGTCTTGATGAAACAATTCCATAGATTCGTCAGTCAACTCTAAATACCCTGTTAGCAGATGGGATTTTGGAACCAAATGAACAATTTCAATTGTTGTGCCCTCATTTAAGAGTGCATATTGTACAGAATCTAATGCATTGATAATGCCATCTCCGTTTATATCAGTGAATTTCAGGCTTCCTACATACTGACAACCGATAAAACGATCCGTATATGAAGGATAATTATCGATTTCATCCTGCGATGTAAACACACCAAGCACTTGCATCCCTTCGAATAGGTTATGAGAATCTTGGTATTCAGCTGTATAATAAAATATTTTTCCTGGTGTTAGAGAAAATTGTGTTTCTCCTTTCGAATCGGTAGTTAATGTTTTATGCAATACTTCATTTTCATCATAAATTTTAATTGTAGCCTTTGGTTGAGGAGTACCTTGTTCCGGATTTTCTGCAGACCAATTAAGATTACAAGTATAAACCCTGAAAGTAACAATGTCTGCACCGTTATTTTCCTTTGCATCGTCATCTTCACAGGCAGTCATTAAGGAAAAGCATAAAACACTGCATAAAAAGAATAAAATTGGTGATTTCATATTAATTAGGATTAAAAATCTGATTTTCTACCTATTGCAAAAATATGGGCCAAAACTAATGATAAAATTTCAATTGGCAAAAGGAAAAGGTTGCAATGTGGTTGTTTGATTCAGTAAGCATCAGTTTTATCATTGCCAACTGTATCATTACCTGACTTATGTCGGGATGAAACTCAAAATTTTTGGAAAGCATTCGTCTCTGTCAAACCGGTTAAATCATTCCTCCTCTTCGTAATGCTGAAACAAAAAATCATTATAAGGAAATCGTTGCACATGAATTTCCTTGACTTTTTGATACAATAGTTGTTTCAGTTCTTCGATATTCGTTTTGCTTTTAGCAGAGACAAATACACAGTTTTCGTGCAGTTTGCCCATCCAGGTTTGTTTTAATTCCTCCAGACTTAAATTTTCTTTAGCCACAGGAGTTAAATCATCCGGATCTTTTTCAAGATGAGAGAAAGCATCGATTTTGTTAAAAACTACAATTGTAGGTTTTTCTTCTTTCGTAATATCGTTTAATGTATCGGTCACCACCTGTAATTGTTCTTCAAAAGCAGGATGGGATATATCCACGACATGCACCAACAAATCGGCTTCACGCACTTCGTCCAGGGTCGATTTGAACGATTCAATCAATTCGGTTGGAAGTTTACGGATAAATCCGACAGTATCAGACAACAGAAATGCCAGGTTATCGACCGTAATTTTCCGGACAGTTGTATCGAGTGTGGCAAACAATTTGTTTTCAGCAAAAACATCGGATTTGCTCAACAGGTTCATCAAGGTTGATTTTCCCACATTCGTATATCCGACCAACGCTACCCGCACCATTTTTCCCCGGTTGCGACGTTGATTGGCTTTTTGTTTATCGATTTCTTTTAAATCGGCTTTTAATTTTGAAATTTTTTCCAGGATAATCCGCCGGTCGGTTTCCAACTGGGTTTCTCCCGGGCCGCGCATCCTGAATCCCGAGCTACCGCCGCCGCTTTGTCGCTCGAGGTGAGTCCACAGTCGTTTCAAACGAGGCAACATATAATTATATTGAGCCAATTCGACTTGGGTTTTTGCATGAGCTGTTTGAGCGCGACCTGCAAAAATATCCAAAATCAGGCTTGTGCGATCCATGATTCGTACCTTCAGCGAAGCCTCTAACGTACGCAGTTGTTTTGGGGATAACTCGTCGTCAAAAATTACCAATCCGATTTCGTTGTCTTCATTTTCAACAAATTCTTTAATTTCCTGTAATTTTCCCGAACCGACAAAGGTTACCGGATGAGCCATTTCTAACCGTTGAGTAAAATATTTTACCGGACAAATGCCGGCAGTATCCGCCAGAAAAGCCAATTCATCCAAATATTCCTTGACTTTCTGCTCATTTTGTTGTGGAGTGATGAGACCTGCCAAAACAGCCCGTTCACTCTGTATCTCTGATATAATAAACTCTTTCAATTCTTCAATTCTTAATTTTTCATTCTTACTTTTCTCACCCTTCCTGATTCATTGAGTTTTCCACTTCTTTTACTTTTTTAAATAAATCGGAAGCAAAAACAAAGTCATTGAGGTCGGTATTGGTAGAATTCATGATTTCATCTTTCGATCCTTCCCAAGCCTTTTGTCCATTACTGATGAAAACGATTTTTTCACCAATATTCATCACCGAATTCATATCGTGAGTATTGATTACGGTGGTCATTTGATAATCTTTTGTGATACTGAATATCAGGTCGTCGATCAACAAAGAAGTTTTCGGGTCCAGTCCCGAATTCGGCTCATCACAAAACAAATACTTCGGGTTCAGTGCAATCGCCCGGGCAATTGCCGCCCGTTTCATCATTCCCCCGCTGATTTCTGCCGGATACAGATGTCCGGCGTCTTTCAAATCTACCCGTTCCAAACAGAACATAGCCCGTTTTTCCCTTTTTTTATAAGAATCGTTGGAAAACATAGTCAGGGGAAACATTACATTTTCCAATACAGTCATCGAATCAAAGAGTGCCGATCCCTGAAACAACATGCCCATTTCCTGTCGAAGGTTTTTCAATTCCCGCTTCGACATTTTTATGATATCCCTCTCATTGTAAAGAATTTCTCCGGAATCGGGCTGCATCAGTCCAATCAGGTTCTTCATCAATACCGTTTTTCCCGATCCGCTTCGGCCGATAATCAGGTTGGTTTTTCCGGCTTCGAAAGTGGAGGAAATATCTTTCAATACCTGCCTGCCTTCAAACGATTTAATGAGATTTTTTATTTCAATCATAATCAAGTCAGCAATAATTGAGTTAAAATCAGGTCGAATGCTAAAATCAGCACACTGCTCATTACCACCGAATTGGTGCTTGCCTTTCCTACCTGTAAAGCTCCTCCTTTTACATTATATCCAAAGAAAGAAGCGGTCGATGCAATAATAAATGCAAACACAATCGATTTAATAATCGAATACCAGACATTGAAAGGATTGAACCAATAAAGTAATCCGATTTCGTACGTTTCGGTAGTCATAATATTGGAGGCGAATCCAATTACATAACCTCCCAATATGCCAAAAAACATACTGAAAATAGCCAGCGCAGGAATGAAAACCATCAGACCTGTGATTTTCGGTAAAATAAGGAAGTTGGCTGAATTGACGCCCATAATTTCCAATGCATCAATTTGCTCTGTTACGCGCATCGTTCCAATTTCGGAAGCGATATTAGATCCCACTTTTCCGGCCAGGATCAAGCACATGATGGTGGAAGAAAATTCCAACAAGATCGTTTCGCGTGTCACAAAACCCACGGTAAATACCGGAATCAATGGCGAATTGATATTCAATGAAATTTGAATGGTAAGTACAGCCCCGATGAAGATAGAAATAAAAATCACTATCCCGATAGAATCAACTCCCAGCTTGAATATTTCTCTGAAAGTTTGTTTAAAATACTCGCTCCAACGTTCCGGAATCGTAAAAGTCCGTAACATTAGCATCGTATATTCGCCAAATACATGTAGTCCTCTCATGGTGCTCATTTACAAACAACCTGCAAATGTAATCTTTTTTTACTACTTTTGTGATAAATTCGGTGAGGAGTTACACTTATTAAACGCTTGTAACTCGTAACTTGTAACTTGTAACTTTGTATGGAACGAATGATTCTTCGCACAGAAGATTTAGTAAAGAGGTACCGTAACCGTACAGTTGTCAATCATGTGTCGATCGATGTAAAACAAGGTGAAATTGTCGGGTTGTTGGGACCGAATGGCGCCGGCAAAACCACTACGTTTTACATGACCGTTGGTTTGGTAACTCCCAATGAAGGAAGAATATTCCTGAATGATAAGGAAATAACAAAATTTCCTGTATATAAACGGGCGCAAAATGGAATTGGCTATTTGGCTCAGGAAGCATCCATTTTCCGGAAAATGACAGTGGAAGATAATATCCGTTCCGTATTGGAAATGACCAGCAAGCCCAAAGAATATCAAAAAGAAAAATTGGAAAGCCTGATTGCCGAATTTGGCTTAGAGCGGGTAAGGAAAAACCAGGGTGACCGCTTGTCGGGAGGCGAACGGCGCCGTGCCGAAATTGCCCGCTGTCTTGCGATTGATCCTAAGTTCATTATGCTCGACGAACCGTTTGCCGGAGTTGACCCCATTGCCGTACAGGATATTCAACAAATTGTCGGCACATTAAAACATAAAAACATTGGCATCCTGATTACCGACCATAATGTACATGAAACCCTGAGTATTACCGACCGGGCTTATTTGCTCTTTGAAGGCAAAGTATTATTTCAGGGAACAGCCGAAGAATTGGCTGAAAACACAGTGGTGCGGGAAAAATATTTGGGACGTGATTTTGAATTGAGAAAAAAAGTGCTTTAATCCCTCAAAAATAATTATGTTATGAAAAAAAATGCTGCTTTATTGTTGACGTTAAGTGTATTATTGGTAATGGGCGCCTGTGTCTCTTCTAAAAATGCGGAACAAAAAGCGCTGGAAAAAGCCCAAAAAACGAGAGAACGGATAGAGGCTAATCATTTTACCATAGACGTGACAGGCATTCTGCAAGCTCGTAATGCCGACCTCAATAGGCTGGGTGTCGATTATACAGTGACAATCCGGAATGATTCGGTTTTCTCCCACCTGCCGTATTTCGGTGCTGTGCATACTGCTCCTTTTGGAGGTCAGGATGCAGGTATTCAGTTGAAGGCTCCGGTAAAAGACTATCGTGTTGATTGGAAAAAAGGCGGCTGGATTGTGAATTTCAAAACCGATTATATGCAATACCGTTATTCATTTACCATCTCTATTGCAGAAAATGCTAATAGCATTGTTCAGGTAAATTCACTTGACCGGGAACCTATTTCGTTTTCGGGAATAATGAATCTCGACGACCCGCAAAAATAATGAACCAAATGATCCTTGAAAAGGTTATATATGTATTACAATAACATAAATTGGTCATGAAAAATTTTCTGTTGTCATTCAGTATTTTAGCATTACTTGTAGCTTGCTCTTCTTCCAAAACTCCAAGTCCGGAGGCCTTGAAAACAGCTCAGGAAATAAGAGAAAAAATACAAGCCAAAAATTTTACGGTAGAAGTGAATACTGCGCAACCGATGCGCGGGCGTACGATCCATTTAACGTATGGATATGATCTGAAAATCAGGAATGATTCGGCGATTGTTTATTTGCCTTTTTATGGCGTGGCTCATTCGGCGCCTTATGGTGGAGATGGTGGTATTCAGTTTGCCGAACCGATGAAAGAATACACTGTAGAGGAAAAAAAAGATAACTGGAACATCCGGTTCAAAGTAAATGACCGGAATTATCATTATGAGATTGTTTTTAACATTTATAATAATGGGAACAGCAATGTCCAGGTCAATTCTTATGAGCGCGATCCGATCAGTTTTACCGGGGAGATGAAGTTGGATTAACAGGCATCTTGCAGCTTTTTCTGAAACCGACAAACAAAACTAACCATAAACAAAACGATACTATAGCAATCCACCAGTTAGCGCCCGTGCCGATTGCGTCTAATTCGGCAATGGTCTCGGAATTAGCCTTGTAGTAAGGAATTACTCCGATCAGATTTTGAACAAAATGAGCAATAACCGGTACCCAGATGCATTTGCTGTAGTGTAATAAATATCCTAAATAAGCGCCTAACAACATGCGGGGGATAAATCCGTAAAATTGAAAATGAACGGCGCTGAAGATGAACGCAACGACCCAAATCACAACATGCGGATTTGGAATAATTTTTCCGAAAATATTTTGTAATACACCACGAAACAAAAATTCTTCACTGATGGCAGCCAATACGGCAATGATTAATATGTTCATCAGTAAGGCCGAAGGTTTATTGGTATAAAGCATCAACTCCATGGTCTGTTTTGCTCCCTCTTCTGTTGTTTTCAAGAAAGTTTCAATGCCACTCATACTTTCCGGCAAGTGGATTTGAGTATTCAGCCAGGCCAACGCATTGATGAAAGGAATTACAACAATAATACCGGCAATCGCCAGGATAATAGTTTTCAATGATACCGGAGTCTCAATGTACAAGTATTCTTTTTCATTTCCCCCAAAAAACTTTGCCGCCAGCACAGCCGGCAACAAAAAGGTAAGTGTGGCATAGAAAAATTGAAAAGTCCGCAATGTATCTCCATTACTGTTCAATGCCTCGATCACTTTCATTACTTTTTCAGGAGAAAACCCTTGTTGAAGAAAAGTGAAACTGATAAACAAGAGTTGGGAAAAAATTAATCCTGCCATACATAAACCAAGCAGTATGAAAAATTGAAAAATAAATGAAGTGTTAGTATATAATCCTGATCCCTGTGTCATGTGACTCTATATTAAAAGTGCTGCAAACTTAGTGTTTTTTTCGTAAATTTGTCGCTGTTTTGAAAAAGAATGATTGATACCGTATTTTTTGAGAATAAAAAAGCAGCTTATTTTACGTTAGGATGCAAGTTGAATTTTGCAGAAACTTCTACTATCGGTAAACAACTTGCAGCGCAAGGTGTACGAAAAGCGCTTCCCGGAGAACAAGCGGATATATGTGTGATTAATACCTGCTCGGTCACAGAATTGGCAGATAAAAAATGTCGCCAGATGATTCGCCGGGTAGTACAACAACATCCCGGAGCCTTTGTTGTCGTTACCGGATGCTATGCTCAATTAAAACCCGAAGATGTCGCTCATATCGAGGGAGTGGATTTAGTATTAGGAGCTAATCAGAAAATGGATATTGCCAAATATCTTCAACAAGAGGCAAGCGATGAAGACAAAGTTCATGTTTCTGCGCTAAAAGATATTCAAACATTTATACCGTCTTGCTCCAAAGGCGATCGTACCCGTCATTTCCTGAAAGTACAAGACGGATGCGATTATTATTGTTCATATTGTACCATCCCGTTTGCCAGGGGAAGAAGTCGCAACGGTTCCATTCGTGAATTGGTTGACCTGGCGGAAAAAGCCGCCGCCGAGGAAGCGAAAGAAATAGTACTGACCGGTGTGAATGTCGGTGATTTCGGAAAAACAACAGGAGAAACATTTTTTGACTTAGTCAAAGCATTGGATAAAGTACAAAATATAGAACGATTCCGGATATCTTCCATTGAACCGAACTTATTAACGGATGAAATACTGGAATTTGTAGCGAATTCCAACCGTTTTGCTCCCCATTTTCATATTCCCTTGCAAGCTGGATCGGATGCCGTATTAAAATTAATGAAACGGAAATATGATACCGCTTTGTTTGCATCCAAAATCAATACAATCAAGCAATTAATGCCCGATGCTTTTATTGGAATCGATGTCATTGTCGGAGTCAGGGGAGAAACCGATGCCTATTTTGAAGAAGCCCGGCAATTCCTTAGCTCATTGCCTTTTTCCCAGTTGCATGTTTTCACTTATTCGGAACGGGAGGGCACGCAGGCGCTGAAAATAGACCATGTGGTAGATCCCAGGACCAAGCAGCTCAGAAGCCAGCAGTTGTTGGTATTATCGGAAGAAAAACGAAAAGCATTTTATGCTTCCCAACAAGGAAAAGAAAAAAAAGTATTATTCGAGCACGCCCGGAAAGACAATAAAATGCACGGTTTTACCGAAAATTATATCCGGGTGGAAGCCGATTATAACCTGGAATGGATAAATCGACCCATGATGGTTGAGTTGGGAACATTCAATTTTGATCAATCTGCATTATTAATACAAATATGAAAAAGCTGAAATATGGGTTGGTTTACTCGTTGTGTTGGCTGCATGCCATCCTGCCGCTCAACGTATTGTTTGTTTTTTCGGATATTCTGTATTATGTAGTGTATTACCTGGTACGATACCGCAGACAGATTACCCGGAAAAATCTTGAAAATGCTTTCCCTCATAATACACACAAAGAAATTATTCGGAAAGAAAAACAATTTTATCAACATTTTTGCGATTATTTTTTTGAAACCATCAAGATGCTCCATATTTCAGATGCGGAAATGAAACGACGGATGAAGTTCCGCAACAATGATCAGCTACAACAGTGGATGGGAGACAATCGTTCTTGCATTCTGATGCTGGGACATTATGGTAATTGGGAATGGGTAACTTCCATTATGCTGTGGATGCCGGCCGACCGGATGAATATAGGACAAATTTACCGTCCGTTGAAAGACAAAACGATGGATGCATTTTTCCTGAATTTGCGCAAACGTTTTCATTCCATCGGAATTGCAAAAAATGATACGCTCAGGACTATCGTCCGGATGAAACGGGAAAACAAGCAGATGTTGCTCGGATTTATGTCCGATCAAAAACCTTCGCGCAATGGAATCCATTATTGGACCACCTTCCTCAATCAGGAAACGCCTGTATTGACCGGAGTAGAGCGCATTGCCAAACAAACCGGATTTGTTGTTTGTTATTTAGACGTTGTTCAGACCAAAAGAGGATATTATGAAGGTGAAATCAAATTAATTACCGGACATCCTGAAATGACTGCCGAATTTGAAATCACCGAGCAATATATCCGGGCTATGGAACAAACCATTTTGAGAAATCCTGTATATTGGTTGTGGACACATAATCGATGGAAACATAAAAAATCGGACGAGGCGTGAAGAAAACAGCAGTTGTCATATTAAACTGGAATGGAAAGGCTTTGTTGGAGCGGTTTTTACCTGGCCTGCTATTGCATACTCCTGCCCGGTTGGCAGATATTGTTGTTGCTGACAATGGTTCCACAGACGATTCCATTCGTTTTTTGCAACTGTATTATCCCCAACTGCAATGCATAGAATTGAAACAAAATTATGGTTTTGCCGCCGGATACAATAAAGCCTTGGAACAACTGGATCACGAATATATTGTATTGCTCAATTCAGATGTGGAAGTGACGGAAGGCTGGCTCTCAACAGCGATCGATCATTTAGATTTACATCCGGAAACAGTAGCGTTGCAACCGAAAGTGCTATCTTTCCATCATCGGCAACAGTTTGAATATGCAGGAGCTTGCGGCGGATTTATCGATCGATATGGCTATCCGTTTTGTCGGGGAAGAATTTTTAATGTCTTGGAACAGGATGAACATCAATATGATACGGCGCAAGAAGTATTGTGGGCCAGTGGCGCCTGTTTGTTTGTCCGCAATCAGGCTTTCAGAAAAACAGGCGGTTTTGATCCGTTTTTTTTTGCTCATCAGGAAGAAATTGATTTGTGTTGGCGGTTGCGCACTCAGGGATATTCCATTATTTGCCTGCCTTCGTCGGTGGTTTATCATGTCGGTGGTGCGACATTGGCAATGGAACATCCACATAAAACTTTTTTGAATTTCAGAAACAACCTGGTTTTATTGTATAAAAACATGCCCGAAAAAGAATATAGGCGTGCCATGTGTGTGCGTTGGTTTACAGACCGGTTGGCCGCTTTTGTTTTTTTGTGTAAAGGCGCTCCTAAAAATGCATGGGCGATATTCAGGGCGCGACGAGCCTTTAGTGCGTACAAAAAAGAAAATCGTGCATTGCGCAATGCAGATCTTGTGCCGGCAAAATTACCCGGACAAATATATCGGAAAAGCCTGCTCATTGCATTTTATTTACAAAGGAAAACACATTTTTCACAGTTGATATTTGATTAAACCACGTAATTGCATTATTATATCATTGATTTTTATTAGTTTTGCGAAGCATGGACATCATTAAATTGGAAATATGTTTAAAGACATTACCATAGAACATTTTAGAGGAATAAGAAACCTGCAATTGAACAATGCAGGACAAATCAACTTGTTTTTGGGCAAGAATAATTGTGGAAAATCTACGGTGTTGGATGCAATTTTTCTATTGTCCGGATTTTCAGATCCATCTTTCAATATTCGGATAAATCAAATGAGAGGATATGACAGTCTTAAATCGGAAGATTTGTTACTCAATTTCTATAATATGGATTCCGAAACGCCAATACATTTATTTTCAACATTTGATTTACAGGTGTCGCGAGATTTGCAGGTATCGCTTATTCCATCAAATGAAATACAAATTAATATTAGTAAATCAACTCAGTCGGATTTAACCAATTTAAAGGAAAAAACGTACTCCGGTTTGTCTTTTCAGTTTGCCTTAGGTCAAGAACAGTATTTGACCAATTTGCATATTAATGATTATATTGATTCTTCAAAAGACAGGAATATCGAATCATCAGTAGCAGGTGTCATTGAAATAACAAAACCTTATACAGAACAATTGAATGCCATTTATATGAATTCGCAAGTAGCATTTCGAAATACTGTTATACGACTTGCAAATATTATAAACAATAAACAGGAGAAGAATATTGTAAAAATTTTATCTAAAATAGAGCCTAAAATTCAAAGCATTGCAATTGTCGATTCTATTATAAAAGTGGATATCGGATTGGATAGATTAATACCTGTCAATATGTTAGGGGACGGTATTCGTCGATTGATGGCTATTATTGTTGCCATGTATGATTCTAAAAATGGAGTTATTCTCATTGATGAAGTGGATAATGGATTACATTATACCGCAATACCCAATCTTTGGATAGCGATATTAGAGGCTGCAAAAACTATGAATATTCAGGTTTTTGCCACTACTCACAATAAAGATGCATTGATTGCTTTAAAAGAAGTGTTGGAAAGTGTACAATATAATGATATGCAAAGTAAAACAGTTTCTTTTACTTTACGTCGAATGCCCAGCGATGAGTTAAAAGCCTACCAATATGATTTTGAAAAATTTGACTTTGCAATTAACCAAGACATTGAAATGAGATGATACAAATTTTTTTGGAGTCAAAACATGATACAACAGTAGAGGCTGATTTTATGAAAAAATTTTTGACTCATATTACAGGAAGTAATCAATGGGAGACGCAAGTACGGATAATTGCTCTTGATGGAAAAGATAACTTGAAAAATTCAGTGAATAAATTTAATGAGAACACTGATTTGAATGGAGTGAATTTGGTGGTGTTTGATGCTGACGAAGTGACTAATTTGGGCGGATTTACACGGAGAAAACAAGAATTATTGCAACAAAAGGCATTATTATCTATTGAGTTTGAATTGTTTTTATTTCCTAACGATCAAGAGGATGGAGATTTTGAAACATTAATTTCCCAATTAATAAATTTAAAACATCAGGAACTTTTGAATTGTTTCAAAGACTACGAGGTATGTGTGGGAGGGAAAAAGGACGCATCGAGGCATGCTGTATATAATGTACCGAATCGAAAATCAAAAATGTATGCATACATTGACTCGATGAAAAAAACGATAGCAGAAGAAAAAGCGTTTAAAAACAGGAATCATGATTATTTTTTTGATAATCCAGAGTATTGGAATTTGGATGCTGAATACAGTTTCCCTTTAAAATTTTTTTTGTTATCGCATCTCCCCAAAGAAAATAATTAATAAAGATCGTCTATGGCGAAAGCAGATATTCAATCAATTAAACAGCGATTCAGTATTATAGGAAACAGTCCGCTGCTCGACAGGGAAATTGAAAAAGCTCTATTGATAGCGCCTACTGATGCATCCGTATTAATTTACGGTGAAAGCGGGGTCGGAAAAGAAGCTTTTCCTCAAATCATACATCAAAACAGCATTCGTAAACACGGTGCATATATTGCCGTCAACTGCGGAGCGATTCCTGAAGGAACAATTGATTCTGAATTGTTTGGTCATGAAAAAGGCTCATTTACAGGTGCTTTGGGTGAGCGCAAAGGTTATTTTGAAGTAGTTAGCGGCGGAACGATTTTTTTGGACGAAGTAGGGGAGTTGCCGTTGGCTACGCAGGCGCGGTTGTTGCGCGTATTGGAAACCGGTGAATTTATGAAAGTGGGTTCTTCCAAAGTACAAAAAACCGATGTGCGGATTGTGGCGGCTACCAATGTTGATTTACTTCAGGCCATCCGTACCGGGAAATTCAGGGAAGATTTGTATTACAGGCTGAATACGATTCCGATTCAAATTCCTCCTTTGCGCGAACGGAAAGAAGATGTAGCGCTCTTGTTCCGTAAATTTGCTTCCGACTTTGCTGATAAATATAAAATGCCTCCTATCCATCTTACGGAAGAGGCAAAACAGTTGATGAAAGGTTATCGTTGGCCGGGCAATATCAGGGAGTTGAAGAATATAACCGAGCGTTTGTCGATTCTTGAGCAGGAACGGGAAATTTCGGCACATATTTTGAAACCCTATCTTACTCATCCGGATATGGAACGATTGCCCGTGTTGGTACGCAGTGAAAGCGAACAATCGGCCATGAACGCTACTGAACGGGAAATGCTGTATCAAGTGATTTTTGATATGAAAAAAGAAGTTGGTGAACTGAAAAAATTAGTTCATGGTTTGATGGCCGGAAATATTCCAATGGGCGAAGTATCCGGTGTTACTGCCACTCCAGCCTATCAAAATCCGGTTTCGGTTATTTCTTCTCCGATAAATAAAAATGCTCAGGATGAAGAGGAACCGGTACAATATGCTGATGAATATGAGGAAGAAACCCTTTCGTTGGAAGAAGTGGAAAGAGATATGATTAAAAAAGCATTGGAACGAAACAACGGTAAACGGCGAAATGCAGCGCAAGATCTCAAAATTTCCGAACGGACATTATATCGTAAAATCAAAGAATATGGATTGGAATAAAAAAATCCTGCGCAAAAATATTGTAGCCTATGGCCATATTGGGTTATTGTTATTATTCGCAGGATGCTCGATCTCGTATCAGTTCAATGGGGCATCGGTAGATTACAACCTGACAAAATCAATATCGGTACAGGATTTTCCTAACTATGCCGATTATGTATATCCTACTTTGTCGCAAACGTTTACCCAGGAGTTGCGGAATCGTTTTATCAATCAGACCCGGTTGAAAATGATAGATACAAATGCAGATTTGGAGATCGAAGGAGAAATTACCGGCTATCGTACCGACGATATGGCGGTAAGAGCCGATGCATTGGCTTCAGAAACCAAACTGACAATCTCAGTCAAAGTACGCTATCGAAATAACAAAAAACCGGATGAAGATTTTGAACAGACTTTTTCCGCTTATCGCTCTTTCGATTCGTCCACAAAAACACTCGACAGCGTTCAGGATGAGTTGATCAGACAAATAGTCGAAGATTTGACGGATCAGATTTTTAATGCAACCCTTGGAAATTGGTAAATAAATGCGGGCGGAAGAATTGTTGCAATGGGTGGCGCATCCCGATTCGCTGGATACCACCAGTTTAGATACATTGAGGCGTGTAACGAAAGAATTTCCTTATTTTCAGACCACAAATATGTTGTATTTGATGAATCTGAAAAAAGTAAAAGATACCGATTTTCAGCAAGTCTTGCGAAAAGTAACATTGTATGCCGGCGACCGCAGGAAGTTGTTTCTTTTGGTGGAAGCCGACCGGTTTGCATCGTTGGATATTAACGGGTTGGGAAAAAAGGACAGACCTGTTGCCGATTCGTCTTTTGCCTTGATAGACTTATTTTTATCCGATTATCAGACGGGCAAACCGGTGATGGTTACAGAAGAAGAGCCATTGGAATTATATTCGAAATCGGTGGCCAATGCGGATTATTTATCTACATTATCTGCCGGCGAAGAGGATGCGCCGCAGACAGATAGTCACGCCAATCCGCTGGAACACCAGGATATTATCGATAGTTTTTTGGAAAAAGATAAAGAAGCGCCGATTAAAATCGACTTAGGACAATTGACCGATAGCTTACCCACGCCGGAAGATGAAAACGAACCCATGTTTTTTTCCGAAACATTGGCTAAAATTTACCTGAAACAGAAAAAATATGATAAAGCATTGGAAATAATTCGGAAACTAAATTTGCTATATCCGGAAAAAAATATTTACTTTGCAGACCAAATTCGATTTTTGGAAAAATTGATTACTAATATACAAAAAACAGAGTAAAATGTACATATTTATTTCAATACTGATTGTATTAGCGTCTATCTTTTTAATTTTTATGGTAATTGTCCAAAATTCAAAAGGAGGAGGCTTAGCTGCCGGTTTTTCATCTTCCAACCAGGTGATGGGAGTTCGCCGGACAACCGACTTTCTTGAAAAAGCAACTTGGGCGTCGGCCGCAGTGGTAGTGTTGTTGAGTGTTGCGGTCGCTTTTTTCCTTCCGTCGGCAACAGCTTCTACTGATTCGCAGATTAAGGAAAATATCCAAAATACCGAGCTTGCCGATCCGAATGCAGTTTCTCCTTTTAGCAGTCCGGTGCAACAAGAAGAACCGAATGCCGAAAATCAATAATCAATGAATTATAATAAAAAGGAACGAGGCCAAAAACCTCGTTTTTTTTTATTGGAACCTTTTTTATAGCGCTTCAATAATTTCCCGTTGTTTTGCAAAATATTCGATGCGCGTTAATTTGCCGCTTTTTGACACTAAGGTCGAATTCCTGATTAAATAATCCATCCAGACCTCTTGGTTAGCCAATACTTTTGGATTAGTGCATGTCAAACAATTCAGTCCGTAAATATTGACCGAACAAACCTCATAATCCGGTATCTTGAATAATGTATAAGAAGAATCGATGAGAATATGAGATACATATAAAGTAAAAGGGTATCCCGATTTGAATTTACCTTCACTGGCCGCCATTTCCATCTCTTTCAAGGCCGCCAAAACATCTTTTTTTAACTGCGAAATTTCTTCTTCACTAACCATATTCAATTCGCGCCAATACGTTATATCTCTGATAAAGTCGGTAAATGCCACGCTGTCGATGATGAGGGAAGCGCTGATTCTTTGCGACATCACCGAAAATTGCCGCATCACTTCAATCAGCTTTTGAGGAGGCTTAATGTCAATCATTTTTTGAGGGAAATGTCCTGGGATAATTTGATATAACCAGCGGAACAAGAATATTTTTATGATGGAATCGTATTTGAAGACAAACAGTTCCGGCATAATATTGCGGACGAAGGTATATTGCGCGTTGATTGTAGGATCTTTTACGGTCTCAGATAATTTATCTAAGGACTGCTTCATCATCAGGTAATAATTTTCAATGCCATCTGTTTCAAATAAAGCGTGAAGGTTGAATGAATATTTATTGGCCTGTTGTACATTCATTAATAAGTCGAGGGAAATATTGAATTTTTGACAAATACGGACTGCTTCTTCCAGTGATAGAGGGATATCTCCTCTTAGTCTTCTGTATGCCGCTTCTTTGCTGAGAGGAATAATATCCGTTAATATATTCACAGCATTTTCTCCCGGAGGAGTTTTTTGTTTCAATATTGAAATCAATTCAGAATTAATGTTTGACATAAATGAAATTATTTATTCATTTTATGCATAAAAGTAGAATTTTTTTCAGAAAATAACACTTCCCCCTCTCACAAAAATAGTTAATTGCAGGAAGAGACATTTAAAGAAGGGAAAATTGTCAAAAAATGGTATATTTACAGATCCTCTTAAAGCATTGTAAGATACCTCAGCCTGTCCAAAAGAAGAGGAATATCCTGAGTATTAATCCCTGCTCTCAATAGATCAGGTTCATCATTATGGAAAGCCTCTTCAAAATGTTGGAAATTACTCTCAGGATACCGGATGGATTGTGTATAGAGAGCGATGGCTTGTTGAATATGTCCCATCGCCCATTGGGTGTGCCCGCTATTGAGAAAGTCTGCTGAACCGGCTTTTCCCGCAACAATGATTTTTTCAAAATAATCATTTGCCTGCTCGTATTTTCCGGTTAGGAATGAACACCAGGCAATAGGTCTCCAGGCTTTGAATCCATCTTTATCTAAGTATTCCACTTTAAAATAATACTTTAGGGCTTCACTATAATTCTTGAGTTCTAAATAGCAATGGCCAATATTGAGTTGTACCGACAAATTATCGGGCTGGATTTGTTCTAACTTTCGATAGTAAATCAAAGCATCTTCCGGTTTTTTCAACATTCGGTAGCAGTAGGCCAATTTGTTGATAGTCCATTTATTGGAAGAATTCAGCAATTCGGCATTAAGGTAGGTATCCAATGCTCCTAGCAAATCGCCTGTCATTTGCAGGCAATATCCTTTTTTCTGAAATAATTCTACATCAGGCTGGCTAAATTCCATCAACTGGTCAAATATTGCTGCTGCCTGCTGATAATAGCCTTTTGTAAAATAATATTCCCCAATGGTTTGCAGGCTTGTTTTGTCGGCAATGAGCCGGGCAATCGAAGTCGCCTGAAAGAAATCAGGTGTAATATCAAAAATATCGACCAGTTCTCTTTTTCGGGGAAATAATTTATAAAACCGGTATAAATCACGAATATATTGGTTGGCAATATCTATAGCCTTTTTGTCAGGATTGGGCAAATCGCTTTTTTGTATTTCACTCATGGCAGTTGCCTCCGATGAAAACTGGTTGGCTACAATCTGCCTGTAAGTATCCGGCATTTGGGCAATGCTCAGATAAAGTGAAAATTTGTCGGAGTTGCATAAGAATGATGACGATCCGATGGTATCCAGCAAATTAAGCGTTGTTTGATCTTTAAAATCAGCGTGAAATACAGAATGTTGTGTGTTGAAAAGCAAAAACCAATTGGATAGTTCCGAGAAAAACGGGTGGGTCTTTAAATGAGAAAATGAAGAGTGCATCACATCGGCTCCTTCCATTTGTAATTCCGAAAATTCCTGCAGTTTGTCATTCAAGCCTGCTTCTTCAATAAAATGCTGCCATTCCGGGTTTTTATCGTTCAAACCTTCGCCGCTCATTAAATCTTCCAGTTTGATTTTTTTGCTGAGGATCGGATTGATTTTCATCATTTCGGGCAGAATTTCTTCATTGATTTTCCGTGTAATTTTTTCTGTATCTTTACTTAGAATAAATTGTTGCAGGATATTCCGGATGTTTTTTTTGAACACAGGATCTTCGTTTAAATGTTGAAGCCGTTGGTCGATAGCCGGATACAACGGCAGCCGCCGGTCGTATTGTCTCAAAGTAAGCAAAATCCCCGTTAGCGTCCGTTGGCGGATTTCTTCGTTTTCATTTTTGTAAGCATCTAAAAGCAACAATAATTTTTCTTCATCCCAAACTATCTGCAAATGGAGGGTTAATGCCGTAATGATGAGGCAACAGATGGATTCGGGTAATAATTTATGGTCGAAAATATCTGAAATTACAGATGTTTCGTCGGAGGAAAATTTGCCACTCAGCCAAACGTGATTAAACAACCGGATGGCATTATATTCCATCTCCCGTTCCAGTTGTTTTGCAACCTCATTATGAGGTTCTAATACGGCATTCAACGCCATTTTTTCCGAAATATCCTTTATATTGGCCAATAATCCGGCTAAGGAAGATTTTTCAGCGATAGAAAAACTACGTTTTCGTTCAAAATAATACAACGGTGATTTTTTGGTTTGGAGAGCGATATATACCCGGTCGGTTAATTCGTATGCAGCCAGTCTCAGCTGATTATAAATCATATCGCGTGACGGATCTTTAATGCCTTCTTCGAAATACCGGAGCAAATTTCCGTATGTTTCGTGCAAAGCATTCAGTTCTTCATTGAATGTCCAGTCTTGTAATTCGGAAATTAATTTGCCGATGTTATCCAAGGCTGCCTTGAGTTTTTTTTGTTCCAGCAGCAAATAGCTTTTTTCTGCCAGATTTTTATAGTTGTTGGCCATATTTTTCCATTTGAGTCTGTCGAAATAAGGCCCGCTGATTTTAGGCGAGCCTTACGATAAACAATTCAAATTTCGTGCCTGTCATATTAGGTACGACAGAATGGCTGATTATTTGTTTTTCAATGCTTCAGTAATCAATTTTTCAATTTCTTCAGCCAATTCAGGATTATCTTTCAAACATTCTTTGGCAGCTTCCCGTCCTTGTCCTAATTTCGAGTCATTGTAGCTGAACCAGGAACCGCTTTTTTTGATAATACCGAGGTCTGTTCCCAGATCTACCAATTCACCTTCGTGCGAAATGCCTTCGCCAAACATGATATCGAATTCCGCCTTTTTGAAAGGAGGCGCTACTTTATTTTTCACTACTTTGACGCGGGTTTGGTTTCCTTTCACATCTTCCCCGTCTTTGATCGCAGATGCTTTTCGAATGTCTAATCGTACGGAAGCATAAAATTTCAAAGCATTTCCTCCGGTAGTAGTTTCGGGGCTGCCAAACATGACGCCGATTTTGTCGCGTAGCTGGTTGATAAAAATGCAGGTGGTATTTGTTTTGCTGATTGCTGCGGTGAGTTTACGTAGCGCCTGCGACATTAACCGGGCCTGTAATCCCATTTTAGATTCGCCCATTTCTCCTTCCAATTCGGCTTTTGGAGTCAAGGCAGCCACCGAGTCGATCACTACAATATCTACAGCCGACGAACGGATCAATTGTTCGGCAATTTCCAATGCTTGTTCGCCCGAGTCGGGTTGGGAAACCCAGAGATTATCCACATCTACACCTAATTTTTCGGCATAAAACCGGTCGAAAGCATGTTCTGCATCAATAAATGCCGCGATTCCTCCGGCTTTTTGCGCCTCGGCGATGGCATGGATAGCTAAGGTTGTTTTACCGGAAGATTCCGGTCCGTAGATTTCAATAATCCGACCTTTCGGATAACCTCCTACGCCTAAGGCAGCGTTGAGGGCTACCGATCCGGTAGAAATGACGCTTACTTCTTCTACAATACTGTCGCCCATCTTCATGATGGAACCTTTTCCATAGTTTTTTTCGATTTTGTCCATTGCAGCCTGCAATGCTTTTAGTTTTTCCGCATTAAGGGCTGATTTTGTTGCACCTTCTGTGCTTTTTTCTTTTTCTGCCATGAGTTTTATACTTGTATTAAAATGTTTTAAATTAATTTTGATTGTTTATGAATAAATGGATAATCAGTTGCAGATGAAGACTGTGTGCTCGTTTTATCATTGAATGTAGAAATATATTCATCTGTACTTTTGAATTGTATTTCCGGTACCATGCCGATTGCCAGAGACAACTCTACCAATTTGGAAATACGATGGTCGTAATCTCCATTTAATACCTGCGTAATGTATCCTTTCGATACGCCTAATTGTTGTGCTAATTGAGTCCTGTTCAATCCATGCGTTTTCATGTATTGTTCGATTTGATTGAAGAGGTCAATTTGTATTTTTGTAATCCAATACTCCCGACTTTTCAGTAATTCGTCTCTTTGCATCACTATAATGAATTGATATATTCTTTTGCAATGGCATTTAATCTATTGATGTCTGCTTTTTGTGTGGATTTGAATCCTCCGAGTATTATTATTTGTTCTCGATATTCATCTAAAGCATAAACTCTGAGATGTTTACTTTTGAATTCAAATCGTTTGCACAGCATACTACCTCCTTTTATTTCCTTAAATTTGGTAAGCGGTAATTTGAGGCCATTTGCCAGCAGGTTCATATAAGCGAGAATGGTTTTATATTCGCTTAATAATTGTTTGTCAGAAGTTATATTTTCTTCAAACAAATCCAACCAACAGACATCATTAATAATTAATTTTTCAAAAACCTGTTGCTCTCCACAGATTTCTTCCATTTTTTGTTTTGCAAAAATAGACATAAAAAGTTTAGTCAAGGCTAAATTTTGGTTAAAAAAATAATATCGAGAACTAAAATACTTAACGTTGGATATTTAGACCTCCAGGTCCTTGTTAAACTCTTCATGCCAAGGCAAACCTTGTTTGTTTAATTCTTCCATAAACGGATCGGGATCGAATTCTTCAACATTGAATACACCCGGTTTTTTCCAAAGGCCTTTGACAAACATCATAGCGCCGATCATAGCCGGAACGCCCGTTGTATAGCTGACCCCCTGCGCCCCGGTTTCTTTGTATGCGTCTTCGTGAGAACAGTTATTATAAACATAATATGTTTTTTCTTTTCCTGATTTATCCAATCCTTTGATGCGGCAACCGATGGAAGTTTGCCCGGTGTAGTTTTCTCCCAATTCTCCAGGATTTGGAAGTACTGCTTTCAGGAATTGGATCGGAACAATTTCTACGCCATTGTACATTACGGGATCAATACGCGCCATGCCAATGTTTTGTATTACACGCAAGTGAGTCAAATATTCTTCTCCAAAAGTCATCCAAAAACGGGCGCGTTTCAGAGTCGGGAAATTTTTTACTAACGATTCCAATTCTTCGTGGTAAATGACGTACGATTCTTTGGGACCAATGTGAGGATAATTCAATGGTTTATGGATTTCATGAGGTTTTGTAAGTACCCATTTCCCATTTTCCCAATATTTTCCTTTTTGGGTTACCTCGCGGATGTTAATTTCGGGATTGAAATTGGTGGCAAACGCTTTACCATGATCACCTGCGTTACAATCCACAATATCCAGGTATTGCATTTCATTAAAATAGTGCTTGTTGGCATAAGCCGTAAAAACGCTGGTCACCCCGGGATCGAAACCACATCCTAAAATGGCCGTTAATCCGGCAGCTTTAAACTTATCCTGATAAGCCCATTGCCATTTATATTCAAATTTCGCCTCATCCAACGGCTCGTAATTCGCAGTGTCTAAGTAGTTTACTCCGGCCAGGAGACATGCATCCATGATGGTCAGATCCTGGTATGGTAAAGCCACATTGATAACAATATCCGGCTGAAAAGAGGTGAATAATTGTACCAATTCATCCACGTTGTCGGCATCGACTTTTGCCGTTTGTATTTTTTTATTTCCATACCGGTTTCCTATAGCATCGGCAATTGCATCACACTTAGAAACAGTGCGACTTGCCAACAAAATATGAGTAAAAACATCAGTGTTTTGCGCTACTTTGTGAGCAACAACGGTTCCTACCCCTCCGGCGCCAATGATAATTACTTTTGCCATTTTTATAGATTTTGTATTTTGAAATTACCCACAAATATAATGTTATTTATCAAATGTTGTCACTAAAATTTCAATTCCGGTGACAAAAAACAGGAATATTTTACAACGAATCAGACTGCATTGTTGTTGTTATTCAAAAGGTTCTAATTTTTTCGTGCTTTTGTGTTTAAAATTATTTACGTATGAATAAAATATTGATCGCTGCAATTGGCTTGTCTTTGTTGTCTTATACGCTGCATACAAAAGCTGTTTATGAGGTGAATCCGGCTGAATATCAGGATGAAAAACAATCCGACGTAAAGCCGGAAGATCGAAAAGCGCAGGAAAATGTCAAAAAAGAAAAGGATGCGGAGGCTGCTGAAGCTCGCGATGCGCATGAATCGGCCTATTTGCATGCCAAATTGATTGTGGAGACACCCCTTAGTGGTTATGCGGTTAATTCTACCAAGCTCACTCCTGCCATGGAAAAATTGTTGGATGAAAAAGTCAAAATATTAAAAGAACGTTCAGATATGACGGTGACGCTGGTAGGAAATACCTGCGGATTGGGTTCGGAAGAAGTCAATGAGCGTATTGGATTTGAACGGGCCAACCATGCCAGAAATTATCTGATCAGCAAAGGGGTAGATCCGCAAAAATTGAAAATAAACTCCAAGGGGAAAAGGGCTCCGATAGCAAAAAATAGTACGGAAGCCGAACGCCGACAAAATCGTCGGGTGACGTTTGAAGTAAACTAAATATTACTTACCTTTGTGTTTCATTTCAAACATCCTTATGAGTCATATCAATTTAAGAGGAATGGGAGTGGCTTTGGTGACTCCATTTAAAGAAGACGAAAGCGTTGATTACAACGCCCTCTCCCGCTTGGTTGACTATCAGTTGCAAAATGGTACTGATTATTTGGTGGTGCTGGGAACCACTGCTGAAACTCCTACGCTCACAGCGGCAGAGCAGTCTGAAATCATTCAATTGGTGGTCAGTAAAGTGAAGAAACAAATTCCGATTGTGCTGGGAGTCGGCGGAAACAATACACGTGCAGTGGTTGAAAAACTGCAAAAGGATGACTTTGCCGGAGTGGATGCTATTTTGTCGGTTGTTCCTTATTACAACAAGCCTTCCCAGGAAGGAATTTATCAGCATTATAAAGCAGTGGCTCAGGCAACCAAACTTCCGGTTATTTTGTATAATGTACCCGGACGCACAGGCGTAAATATGACTGCTGAAACGACTTTGCGCTTGGCTCGCGAGCTGGATAATGTAGTGGCCATTAAAGAAGCGTCGGGCAATATCACCCAAATGGATGATATCATCAAAAATAAACCGAAAGATTTTGAAGTGATTTCGGGAGATGACGGCATTACTTTTCCGTTGATTACATTAGGCGCCGTGGGCGTGATCTCCGTAATCGGAAACGCTTTTCCGAAAGAATTCAGTAAAATGGTACGCTTAGCTTTGTCCGGAGATTTTACGAATTCGCTGACCATCCACCATAGTTTTACCGAATTGTTTGAATTATTATTCGTTGATGGTAATCCAGCCGGTGTAAAGTGCATGCTCAACATGATGGGATATATTGAAAATAAACTACGCCTCCCATTGGTTCCCACTCGTATTACCACCTATGAAAAAATACGGAATATACTTCTTCAGTTAAATATCAAATGCTAATACATTATTGCGTTTGTAAAATTATAGTCTTTCTGATATTATGATGCTCAAACACAGCATAATGCTTTAATACATTATTATTATGCAAAAAAATTATTTATCCATTTTTCTTTTAATTTTTTATAGTATGACAGCAGCCGGTAATCCTTTACTCGGAACGTATAAAACCCCTTATGGCGCAGCTCCTTTTGATAAAATCAAAAATGCAGATTATGCACCTGCTTTTGATGAGGCCATGAAAAAACAGGATGCGGAGATTAAAAAAATTGTCGATAATAAAACGGCTCCTACATTTCAGAATACCATTGAAGCGCTTGAATATTCGGGAGAATTATTAGGAAAAGTCAGCACTGTCTTTTTTAACTTATTGAGCGCTGAAAGTAATGATGAGATGATGAAAATCTCCCAAGCCATACAACCCAAACTCACTGCGCATCAGAATAATATCAACTTAAATGAAAAATTATTCGTCCGTATCCAGGCGGTATATCAGCAAAAAGACCGTTTGGGATTGAATGCCGAACAAATGCGTTTGCTCCAGGAAACATATGATGGTTTTGTAAACCGGGGAGCTAACCTGAATCCGGCTGATAAAGAAAAATACCGCGAACTATCTTCCAAATTAAGCGCATTGACATTAAATTTCGGGCAAAATGTACTGAAAGCTACCAATGCATATAGTCTTGAATTGACTGAAAATCAGTTGGAAGGGCTTCCTGAAGGAGTACGCGAAGCAATGGCGCAAAAAGCCCGGACTAAAGGCAAAGAAGGATGGATAGTGGATTTAAGCGCTCCCAGCTATGTATCTTTTATGAAGTATTCAAGTGACCGTGAGTTGCGCAAACAACTGTATAAGGCTTACACTACCCGGTGTACTTCGGGAGAATTTAATAATACCGACAATATTATCCAAATTATTAATACCCGGCTGGAAATTGCCAAACTGATTGGAAGCAACAGCTATGCAGATCAAGTGTTAAAAAAACGGATGGCGGGGAAAACGGCGGAAGTCTATCAGTTGTTGAATGAATTGCTGGAAGGATATAAACCTGCCGCTTTACAAGAATACCGCGAAGTACAGGGTTATGCCATCGGTAAAGAAGGCAAATATATGGAAGTAATGCCTTATGATTGGTCGTATTATGCTGATAAACTCAAAGATGCACGATTTGAACTGAACGACGAATTGGTTCGTCCGTATTTTGAACTAGAAAATGTTAAAGCGGGAGTTTTTGGTTTAGCGACTGATTTATATGGAATTACATTTAAGAAAAATGCAAAAATACCCGTCTATAATTCCGAAGTAGATGCTTATGAAGTATTTGATGCAGACGGAAAATTCCTTGCCGTGCTTTATACAGATTTCTTTCCACGTGAAGGAAAACGTCCCGGTGCCTGGATGACCGAATACCAGGGACAAGAAGTGCGCAATGGAAAAAATATTCGTCCGCATGTCTCCATCGTTATGAATTTTACCCGTCCCACTGCATCAAAACCGGCTTTGTTGACGTTTGATGAAACGGAAACTTTCTTACACGAATTTGGTCATGCATTGCATGGAATGTTTGCTAATACAGTGTATCCCAGTATGTCGGGAACCTCAGTGTATCGCGATTTTGTAGAATTACCTTCTCAGGTAATGGAAAATTTCCTGTTGGAAAAAGAATTTTTGAATAAGTTTGCCGTCCATTACCAAACCGGAGAAAAAATTCCTGCGGAATTAGTGAAGAAAATTGTCGATGCATCCAACTTTTATGCCGGATATGCCTGTTTGCGTCAATTGAGTTTTGGCATGCTCGATATGGCCTATCATACACTCACCAATCCTTATGATGGAACGGTTAGCCAATTTGAAAATCAGGCGATTGCTCCGACACAAATATTACCTTTTGTGGAAGGATCGATTACTTCTACAACATTCAGTCATATCTTTTCAGGAGGATATGCGGCAGGATATTATTCCTATAAATGGGCGGAAGTATTAGATGCCGATGCCTATGCATTATTTAAGGAAAAAGGTGTTTTTAATAAGGAAGTAGCAAAAGCATTTCGCGATAATGTGTTGTCTCAAGGGGGAACGGAAGATCCGATGGAATTGTATGTGCGTTTCCGTGGACAAAAACCGCAGATTGATGCTTTGTTAAAGAGAGATGGAATTAAATAATGAAATACAAAGACACGAAGAATTGAAAAGTTAGCAATGAAAAATACAAACTTTGTGTCTTCGTGTCTTTGTGTTTAAATATATATACAGATGAAAAAGTTAATTATAATGGCAGGAATTACAGCCGCAGCATGCATGACTTCGTGTAAACCGGAAGATCCGAATCTTTTTGTAAAAACATGGGATACCCCTTATCAAGTTCCCCCTTTTGAGCAAATTACGCTCAAAGATTATCAGGAAGCATTTCAAAAAGGAATGCAGGAACAGAATAAGCATATCGATGCAATAGTGTCGGATAAAGAAGTACCTACATTTGAAAACACGATTGCCGCTTACGATCGGTCGGGAGAACTGTTGTATAAAGTTGCTACCGTATTTTTCGGAATGGTTAACGCTCAGGGTTCGCCTGAAATGTTAGACTTGGAAGCCACGATAACGCCTGAATTATCGGCGCACAGTGACCAGATTTTGATGAATGATCAATTATTCCGGCGGGTACAATCGGTTTATGATAACAAAGCAAAATTCAATCTGAATAAAGAACAGGATAAATTGCTGGCAGATTTATACCGGCATTTTGTAAGAAGCGGAGCTAAACTTTCTGCAGAGAATAAGGATAAGCTGAAAGCGATGAATCAGGAAATATCTATGTTGGAAACTCAGTTTGGACAAAATTTATTGGCCGAAACTGCAGCGTACGAATTAGTAATGGATAACGAAGCTGATTTAGCCGGTTTGCCGGAAGATTTAAAAGCTTCGGCTGCCGAGCGGGCAACTAAAAAAGGTCAGGAAGGCAAATGGATATTCGGTTTGGATAATCCCAGTATTATGCCCTTTTTGCAATATGCTAATAATGCAGCATTGCGCGAAACAATCCTGACGGCTTATCTTAATCGTTGTAACAATAATAATGCACAGGATAATAAAGAAGTGATCCGGAAATTGGTCACATTGCGCAATGACAAAGCCTTGTTGTTGGGATATGAAAATTTTGCGGCGTACGAATTGGAAGAACGCATGGCCAAGACTCCCGCCGCGGTTTATAATTTGTTGGATCAGGTTTGGACTCCCGCACTCGACCGTGCGAAACAGGAATTGGCGGATATGGAAAAATTGGCCGGAAAAGAACTGGCAGATTTCAAAGCTTCCGACTGGCGTTTTTACAGTGAAAAAATCCGTGAACAACGCTACGATTTATCCGAAGAAATGATTCGCCCGTATTTTGAATCGAGTGCTGTGCGAAATGGAATTTTTTGGGTAAGTAATCAATTGTATGGCATCACCTTTAAGGAAATTACGGATATTCCGAAACCGCATGCTGATGCTTCGGCCTGGCTTTGCATCGATAAAGATGGTAAAACAGAATTGGGAGTATTGTATATTGATTTATTTGCTCGTCCCGGATTGAAGCGGGGAGGAGCCTGGTGCGGCACTTACCGTGATGCCTGCCGGAAAGAAGGAGAGCGCATTATCCCGATTGTATATGTGGTTTGTAATTTTAGTGTGCCGGTGGGTGACGCTCCATCCTTATTAACCGCCGATGAAAACGAAACATTTTTCCATGAATTTGGTCATGCCTTACACAGTTTGTTTAAAGATGTGGAATATCATGGCACTTCAGATACGCCCAACGATTTTGTGGAATTACCTTCGCAAATCATGGAACATTGGGCTTTCGAACCGCAAGTATTGGAACATTATGCTTTCCATTATCAATCGGGCGAAGTAATGCCTAAAGAATTAATAGAAAAAATAAAAGCGTCTTCTAAATTCGGACAAGGTTTTGCTACCACAGAATATATTGCCGCATCTTATTTGGATATGGATTATCATGTGATGAACAATCCGCAGGAAATGGATGTAGTGCAGTTTGAAACAAAAACATTATCTGATCGCGGTTTGATTCCTCAAATTCCGCCGCGTTACCGGAGTACATATTTCCAGCATACGATGACCGGAGGATATACTGCCGGATATTACAGTTATTTATGGTCTGAATTGCTGGATGCCGATGGTTTCAAAGCATTTGAAGAAACCGGGGATATTTTCAATAAAGAATTAGCCGACAAATTCAGGAGATATGTATTGCAGCCGGGAGGAAGTGAAGATCCGATGACAATGTACATTAATTTCCGCGGAGCAGCTCCGGGCATTGATCCGTTGCTGGAAAACAGGGGGTTGAAATAATTGAGAGTGGAGAATTGAGAGTGGAGAATTAAATTCTCCACTCTCAATTCTCAATTACTTCTCAGTCGCTATTTTCACAGTCACCTCTAATCCGCTTGCAGCCGAAGCCGCAGTTGGCGCATTGATTTCATAAATATGCGGCACATTAGGCAATCCCGAAAGAATATAGGGCGATGAACCTCCAAAAGCGCCCACTTCTTTACCGTCAGGACCTTTAGTTTTGAGGTCGGAACCTGATGCCAGCTGATACTTACCATCTGAAGATGTTGAATTCGATACAAAACTGGTACTTTCGTATTTATAATTATTGACCATGGTCATGGTTCCGTTTTGACTAGCATCAAATGCGTAATATAATATGTTGTGCCGGATGCTTCCACTTCCTGTGGTGGAATGGATACTTCCCCACAAATAATGTCCTCCCAGACATGTATTGTATTCGATAATAGCGTTATACAGATAAGAAATACCATCACTGATAATGTTATTGGTTATAAACGCTCCGTCTGAATAGTCACTACCATAGCTTTTGTTATTCCCTTCAATACCCTGTGCGTCACATTGAGTAATGATTGTGTTTTTAATAGCTTGTTGTCCTGTTGTTTTGTTTTCCCAGCGAATCCAACCGGAACTGCATTTTTTGAAAGTAATATTATCTGCTCCAACATACAGACTACTATTGAATATAACTCCTTCACATACAGTACCTGTCGCCAAAACATACAAGGAAGAGTTACCTTCTGCTTTTATTGTCGCAGCAGCTTTGTTTTCTTGTGTATTCGGATTTTCCGCCAGATAATAGCCGGGGCCGATTAATGTTACTTTTTTCACAATATCGCTTATTTCATATACATAAGGAGAACCTTCCACATAAAGTGTATCTCCGGCAAGCACTTGTTCCGATTGCAAAGCTGTTTCCAGATCATTAAAATCGACTTTCACGGATGGAGAGTTGTTTACTCTCCATTTATTTGCTGAAAGTGTTGCACAACAACACAATAGCGTTACTAAAATCATCAAATTTTTTTTATTCATGATGGTAAAATTTGTTTTATTTTTTTATCATTTTTAATTCGCGAACATTTCCCGAATGGGTATGTATTTTTACAATAAACACACCTTTCACGTAATCATAGACCGGAATAGTAATGATATTACTTTCCTGAATATGCTGCATGAATACCGTGTGCCCTTTTGTATCAATAATTTCCACACTTTTTATAATGTGATTTTCATTTTTGATAAACAAAAATTCCGATACCGGATTGGGATAGATTGCCAGTTCATTGGCGGCATCCGTTTCATCGATTCCATCGGGTACTCCAATTAATGTAAATGTATGGCTTCCGGCAGCTTCCCACTGATCGAGATGATTGAGAATACGGAGATAAAGCGTATGTTCGCCGTATGCCACATTGTTCAGATCAACAGTAAAGTTGATATCCGTCCTATCGGCATGGAATGGCACATTGCCGCCTTTCCCTGTTCCCGGATCAGTATCTAAGTAATATTCCACCGCTTTTATTCCCGCAGCGAGGTCGGAAGGTAAAATCATTTTTACAAATGTCCGGTTCATTACCGACGACCAGTTACCTTCCACGTTGCGCGCTCTCGCATAAAGGGTATGGAAACCATCAGCGAGCGGATGCATGTCCACATTGAAAGCATAAACACCGTTATTTTCGCCTAAACCGGTAGAAATTCCCTTGCCATAACCAGGATCTGTATCAATGAAATATTCGACATGCTCGATATTTAATCCGGATTCAGCTGCTAAGCTCGCTTTCATAAACGTGCGGATTTGTGTCTGAGACCAGCCTTTGCTGTTTTTTGCCCTTACATACAAAGTATGCAAACCGTCATTCAGATTTTTTATAGGAGTATTAAAGCTGACCGACTCGATTGTTTCGTTTGCTGTTTCGGAAACAAGTTGAACATTGTCATCCGCAATCCCTGTAGCTTTACCAAAGCCCGGATCCGCATCGAAGAAATATTCTACGTTATATTGGACAATCTTATGAACAGTAACCACAGATTGATCAAAAATATTGTCACCTTCGGCTGTTACCGTAATGGTAGCAGTACCGGGAGTAAGGGCTGTTACTAATCCATTGTGGACCGTCGCAACGCTTTCATCACTGCTGTGCCAAATAACGTTCTGATTGGTTGCATCACTTGGATCGATTGTGTAAGTCAATATTTCGCTTTCACCGGTAAATAAACTCATTTCCGGTTTATTCAAACGAATTGAAATAACAGGAATGATTAACGGTTCAACATTTACCAAACAATTTGCCGTTTTATTGCCGTCTTCAGAAGTAACAGTAATGATTGCAGAGCCGGCGCTGATAGCGCTTACAACACCATTTTCGACCATCGCGACACTTGCATTATCGCTACTCCAAATTACATGCTGATTAGTCGCATTGCCCGGATTGATTGTATAAGTCAATGTCTCGTTTTCTCCGGCAATCAAACTGACGGTTGTTTTGTTCAGGTTGATACTTTCCACCTGGATAGGTAGAACGGTAATCGTACAACTGGCTGTTTTATTCCCGTTTTCAGAAGTTATGGTAATTACAGCCTCTCCAACGCTGATAGCATTTACAACGCCATTTTCAACCGTTGCAACGCTTTCATTGCTGCTGCTCCAAACGGCATTCTGATTGGTTGCGGTGCGCGGATAGACCGTATAAGTCAATGTTTCTTCCTCACCGATAATCAAACTGGCGGTCGTTTTGTTCAGGCTGATGCTTTCCACTTCAACCGGCAGCACTGTAATGTTGCAATGAGCCGTTTTGCTGCCATCTTCGGAAGTTACGGTAATTACAGCCGTTCCTATGCTGATAGCGTTGATTACACCATTTTCTACTGTAGCCACACTTTCATTGCTGCTGCTCCAAGTTGCATTCCGGTTGGTTGCATTTTCAGGACTAATGGTATAAGCCAATGTTTCGTTTCCGCCGACAGGTATGTTCGCGCTTGTTTTGCTTAACGAGATTCCTGTTACGTTATATGGGTTGACGGTAACCGTACATTGAGAAGTTTTTGCACCATCTTCGGTAGTGACAGTAATTATTGCTGTTCCTACGGCTATGGTAGTTATCACACCATTTTCTACCGTTGCCACATTTTCATTGCTGCTGCTCCAAGTCGCATTCTGATTGGTTGCATTTTCGGGACTGACAGAGTAAGTCAGCATCTCCGAATTTCCGATAAACAGGCTTGTTGCCGATTTGTTCATGTTAATAGACGCAACGGGCACAACCAATGTTTCGACCGTGACTATACAATTTGCCGTTTTATTGCCGTCTTCGGAGGTAACAGTAATGATAGCTGTTCCATTGCTGATGGCATGTACCACGCCATCATCAACAACGGCTACTTGTTCATTGTTGGTACTCCATCTTACATTCCGGTTGCTGGCATTGCCAGGGTTAATGATATAACTCAATGTTTCGCTACCGCCGGTAAGTATAGTTGTACTTGTTTTGTTCAAACTGATACTTTCAACGGCAACCGGTGGAGTAATTTTAAATTTATTAGTCGCCACGTCACTCCATTTTCCTGCCAAATCGCGAAACTGAATATGGAAAGTGTGTGTTTCACTCTCTTTAAAATCAATTGGTAGCACCCAATTGGTTTCCAGTTCGTATGGATTGACCGGGGTATCCAACACGACCAGTTCGTGCAAGTCAAAATCAGCATCGTACCAATAGCGGTAGGCGTCGATTTTATTGGAGCCACCGGCAAATGCAGTATTCGCGTAGAAAGACTGGGAATGTACGACACTCCAAAGACCACGACTGTCTTTAATCCTGAAATTGAGCGTGTAAAGACCACTTTCAACTCCCGATAAATCAATGTGTTCCAACAAAGCAATTGACCCTGTCGATTCTATTGTCTGGCTTTTTTTATTATTAATGCTATCATTCAACCAATATTCAATTTCTGTAATTCTGAGTATCCCTTCAGATCCCGGGCATTTATAAACCGGTTGAGAGTGAACTACACTCCATAAACCGCGACTATCCTTAGCCCGATAATTCAACAAATGAAATCCGGTGGCAATATTTTTCATATCGATACCTGTCAGCATTGCAATTGGTTCTGATGCATTTACTGCTTGTATTTGTTTATTGGAATAATCATCATTCAACCAGTATTCTATACTTGTAATTGCAAATTTTCCTCCTGCAGTTTCGGTTTTAAATACGGGAAATGAATGGGCAATGCTCCAAAATCCACGACTATCCTGTGCTCTAAGATTGAACATATAAAAACCGGGAGTATAACCTTCCAAATCAATAGTACGCAGGATAACCGATGACGCATCTGACTCTGTATCCTGAAATTTTCTTTCGGAATATAGGTCATTTAGCCAGTACTCTACTCCGGTTATCCGTAATCCGTAACCGGATCCCTTATATTTATAAAAATTCTGGGAGTGTGCAACACTCCATTCTCCTTTACTATCTTTTGCCCGTATATGCAGGGCATGCATGCCTTCAGTAATATTTGCGGTTTGAATAATTGCAGAAGTAATATTGGTTACTTTCCCTGAAGAACCCGGTGTATAATGCTGTTTTGCCGTAATATCATCATCAAACCAATATTCAAGCAATTGAACTGATTGCGCATTTATTCCGACACCTATGCAAGTAAGAAGCAGTAAAAGAAAAGTACGTTTAAGATATTTCATTCCTTTTCCTTTTTTATATTATCTCTCTTGTGCTTCAATTTTAAGGTAAACCGGCAATTGTTGATTTTGGTCGGTTTCCGTGGCAATGCTTTTTACTATAAAATGCGGATTGGAAGGAACCCTGTTTTCTTTGAAAGGCATTGTAGTGCCGTACAGACCAACATCAGTCCCGTCTGTTCCTGCGTTTTTACCAAGGCAAGTTGCTTTTAAGTGATAATCACCTCCATTGCCATTGACAAAAACAGTTGAAAATTTTTGATCTACAATATTGTTCAAGAAAGTATTATTGTATGAGATATCCTGCTTGAAATGTCCCCCAATAAAAAGATTGTTTTTAAATGTGGAATTAGTTGGCAGATAACTACCATATTCATAATTATAATCAAATTCTTCATTTTTATTAAAATAGAATATGTTGTTTTCATACGTGCAATTACCTGATCTTTCCAAAAAATATCCTTCACCATTCAAGAAAATATTATTTTTAAATGTACAGGATTGTAAATATGAAGTATATTTTTTAATGATGTTTTTTGTAAACGAGGCAGTCAATTTTGCAACAGCACCTGAAATGCCTTGTATGTTAATTTCGTCAGAAAACTCACATTCATTAATGAGATTATATCCGCCAACTCCGGACATGCGAAAATCATCCAAAAAACCACACCGATTGATAGTCATATTGGAAATACTGTCGATATAAATCATATCATTAAAAAGAATACCACTGACTAATGCTCCGGTTGCTTTTTTTGTAAAAACTAATTTTCCGGCAATTTTACTGCTTTCTCCTCCGTCGTAGTAACCGGCGCCCATAATATTCACAGGCTTTGTGATTGCCAGGGTATTTTTGAAAGTTCCCCGTCCATCATATCCCCGCCATGTTCCTTCAATATGGTGCACTCCTCCGGGGACATATATATTATCACCTCCTTTTGCCGCAGCAACGGCTTCTTCTAATGTTTTGTACGTTTTTGTTTCACTGGCATTTTCCACAACAAACACTTGTGCTTTTGCATAATTTCCGATTAAGATAAATAGAACTAATAAACTAACTGAGAATAGATATTTTTTCATGTCTGAATAAATTTATAAATTATTAAAATTGTGATCTTTTTGTTATAGTGCTGATTTGCTTTAATTTATGTATGGCAGATTCCTGAACCCTTCATAAATTGTACCTTCTTTGGCGAATTTATAAGAACGAGAGGTTGTAAAACCGATAAAAGCACATGCAATCATTGTTGCAAAAATCAATCTGATTGTTTTCATTTTTAAAATAATTGTTTGTTAATATAAAAAGTTAATCTACTGGCGACAAGTTCATCAAGTTTAACAAAAAATTTCTTTTTCTTTTATTAATCTCGTTTTTGTTGTGTGAAATTTTTAAAATAAAAAAAGCGTGAAACTGTCGTTATATCCGTTTCAAGGTATCTCCAAACACCATTCCGCAGATAAACAACAGCCTCACGCCTATTATATATAACAGACGTGAGCGCTTGTTGCTATTACCCTTGCGGAATTAAAAAAATTTGGAGATTTTTGAAACTTAGGGTAATGTCGAAAACGCTTTCGTTATTCAATCAAATGTATGATTCCACTATTTAACGCTTTAAATAAAAATGGAATCGTTGCAAATATAAACGAAAGCCTTGTGCTTTACAAATAATTCGAATTGTTTTTTGACTTTAATCTTGAAACAGGCTGCAAATCTATTAAATCCGATTTTATTGAATCTCTACAAATCTCTACAAACAGCATATTCTTTTCAAAAAAAGGGAAATTGAGAGTTGTATGGAATTATTTTCACAATTTACCTGCTGTTTGTGGTGGATATTTTATTGTCCAATTTTTATTTCATTATTTGTAAATTTATTTTCTTATCGTATTTTTGCAATAAGTAATTATCGTGTTACAATCAATTATTCAATATATCCATTTTTATGAAAAAACTATTATTCTCTTTTACTTTTTTATTGTCAACATTGTATTGCTTTAGCGAAAATATTCAACTTCTTGATCAAAGCGAAATTGTTGCTTATGATTCTATCCGGAAAATTATGAACAACAAAGAAATACCATTTCAACAGCGTTATTTTATGACTGCTGATATTGAATATTTATCGCGAGAACACCAAATAAATATCTGTAATTCTTTGATTCCGGAAGCAAAAGTTGAGAAAGATAAATCAATGTTGGCAAAATTATATTCTTTAATCTCTGTTTTTTATTCCCTTGACTTCCGTTTTGATACAGCTAAGCTATATTTGGATAGCGCTTTTGTTTACGAAAATCAAATAGAAAATAAAAATATATTGGGCGTTCTGCATTACACAGCGGGACAATTATATGCCAATGTAGCTGATCCGGAAAAATCGCACTGGCATTACTATCAAGCATTGACTTATTTTGAACAAAACGGAACAAAAGCTCCACTGTTAATAGAAATTATGTATTCGTTGGCTTCTTATTATGTTGTTCAACGCGATCTGACAGGTCTGAAAAATTTGATATTCAAGATGGAAACGTTAACGGCAGAAATAGGAACAGCGTATTCTTTTATTTTAACCAATTCTGTGAAAGCGCAATATTATGAAATGTTGTATGAAAGAGATACAAGCCATACAAACTATATTGATTCGATGAAAATCTGTAACATGGAAGCGATCCACACTTATTTATCCGCAGAACAAAAAATAACAGGAGAAGATCATCAGGTGGCGTATAATTATATGTATATGGCGAAAATTTACTTGTATGAAAAATTAGATTCCGTCAAATATTATGTAGATAATGCATTGGCATTGAAAAACCCGAATGATAAAAATCTTCAGGCGCGTTGTCATGGAATTTTAGGAATGTATTTTCTTAAAAAGAATGCATTAGATGAAGCAGAAATGGAATTTAACAGACAATTAGAAATTTTACTGGATAATTCTTATCCTGAATTATATGAAATAATGTGTTGTTTTGGCGCCTTATCCGACATCTGTGAAAAGAAAGGAAATTTAAGTAAATCTTTGGAGTACAAAAAAATAGAATCAGAATACGAATCTAAACTACATGATAAAAACTTGAACGAAATCATGCAAAGAATGCAAACAGAATTCGACGTTGCCAAAAAAGAACAGGCTATACAGCAATTGACCGAGGAAACCCAATATCAGAACAAAATCAAGAAATTGTATCTTGGCCTTTCAATATTGATTGTAATTATATTACTATTTATTATTCTTCGATACAGGCAAAAAAGAAAAGAAGATGCCGACCGGATTTATATACAACAGATGGAAAAAGAAGAAGCTCAGATGTTGGCTCAACTCCGCGAAGAGCAGGCAAATAATGCTGAACTGAAAAAATATGAAGCGCTCATGGAGTTGCAAATCAAAGATTTGGAAATTGAAGGAAAAGAAGTCGAATTGGAATCTTTGAAGTTAGAAAAAGAAAAATTGGATCAACAATTGGTCGCTTATAGCGATATGATAAATAAATTTAAAACTATTGATGCAAAAAAAGATGACGATACTTTAGTTAAACCGTTCAAAAATGATTTGAAGAAAACAATAGACCGAATGGTTTGTATAAAAGGAGCTTCAAAAATATATATTGACAAAATCAACCAAATAAACGATGATTTTTTGTTACAATTAGAAGAAAAAGCCGGAGAAAAGCTTTCCTTTTTGTCTGTTAAACACTGCATTGCATTTGCAATCGACATGACCATCGAAGATTTTGCAACTTGTTTCGATGTGGAACCCAAAAGCGGTCACCAAATTCGCTACCGCTTGAAACAAAAATTGAAATTAGAGAAAAATGAAGAATTAGATTTGTTCCTGAAATCGCATGTATAACGCACCATACTTATAGTCAACCACGGTTTGGCTGATTTTATACTGTTAGTTTCCGGTAACCTTCACCAATTCTATATCGAAAATAAGTGTGGAGTAAGCTGGAATGGAACCGGAGTCGTTTTGCCCGTACCCCAATGTCCAGGGAATCACCACATTCCATTTGTCTCCTTCTTTCATGTAAGCAAGAGCCGTCATCCATCCATCAATTAATTTGCCGCTTTGATAGGTGAAAGTCCGGGTATATCCTTTCGAATCGTCGAATACTGTTCCATCCATCATCCAGCCTTTGTAAATCACCTGAATTTTGACATCCTGTCCTTCCACAGGGGTTGCCCCATTTCCCGATTGTAATATTTTGTAATAAACATAACCGGGACCACCGGGAATTTCGGCCGTTTGATATTCCGGATTCGTGGCAAAACTATCGAAATAGTCTTCATTTTGTTGTCGCCATTCGCTGTTAGAATCATCATCGTCGTCACCGCAAGCCTGAAAAAGAACCGGACTACTTATGAGTATTATGCACAAAAACAACGAATTAATTATTTTCATTTTTAAAGTTCGTTAGTTGAAACTATGCACTTTAGTGCAAGGCTTTAGCTTCTACAAATAATGTAATATCTTTGTAGAAAAGTTATTATATGGAACAGCGTCATAGTACTCATAGTGTTCATAGTTTGCAAGTG
>JAVBKX010000048.1:0-23585 GCA_031553835.1 Bacteroidales bacterium | reverse complement strand
GTTAATTTGTACTCGTTTCATAAGCTATATTATTGAAGTTAATACTCTGGTATTCTTTCAAATACAAAGTTAACTAAAATGATATAGCTTATTTTTTGCTACTTATCCATCTTGTCCGGTTTTAAACATAGGAACTTATTTGTGATGTTCAGAAATTACATTATTCTCTCTGATGATTTGAGTGAATTATTTTTCTGAGGTCAAAAATAGAGACTTCAAGTATAAAAAATATAGACAAAAATAGATATCTCTGTATATTTAGAAAAAATCAATACAACAAGAGATAATAAGGATAGAAATAATTATTTCACAATGTACGATTTCAACGCGTCAACATACTCATCAAATGCAATTAATCCTTTTTTCGTTATCTTACAAGTGGTACAAGGTCGTTTGCCCTTAAATGATTTGATGGTTTCGATGTATCCTGCCTGTGTTAATTTTTCAACTTGCACGCTCATATTGCCTCCCGAAGCTTTAGTTTGCTCCATCATCCACATAAAATCGGCTTTCCGCTCCGATACGAGAAGAGAGATAATGGCCAATCGCAGCTCAGAATGCAATATAGGATTAAGCTCTTTAAACATGTTGAATAAATACAAAATTCCGAAACCGATATAGAAACAACAATAATTGTTCTATATCAGTTTCGTATTGTATGCTAAAAATTATTCTGCTTTTAATTATTTTTTTCCGTAACCAGCAGATCAAAACCGGAAAAATCATGATAATTCCCTAATTGTAATGTCGTTTCAACTCCCGGATTGTGCTTTTCATTTTTCTGTGTGCGACGAAACAGGCTAAATCCGACATTGCGAGTTCCTGCATAAACACATGGTTGCTTGATAAAACCGATGATCAAACTATCTAAAAACCATTCAAAACTGTTTAATCTTCTCTTGTTCATGACATTTGAAAATTTAAATAATTAGTACTTCCTATATTTCCCAGTTAAAAACTCGTTGCAAATATAATATAATTTATTTTACAAACTATATAAAAATATAATATTTTTTATTTTTTAATATATTTCATTTTTTAATATATTTTATTTTACAATATATCCTATGATATAATATATTTTATATATAAATATATTTTATAATATAAAACAAATAAACATATGAATATCATCAAATTACAGAAAAAAATAATGAAATTTACAAAACTATATTGCTACCGGATGAAAACAGAACAGGATATTTTTTTAATTAAAATTTTCAAT
Source organism: Bacteroidales bacterium (assembly GCA_031553835.1). Lineage (GTDB taxonomy): Bacteria > Bacteroidota > Bacteroidia > Bacteroidales > Azobacteroidaceae > JAVBKX01. The sequence continues at coordinate 22,360 of JAVBKX010000048.1, read as the reverse complement.
TATCTTTGTAGAAATAATGATATTTTTCAGCAATAAATCAGCCTATCCATGAACAATGACCTGGTAACAATCCAAACATTTACTTACGCTTATGAAGCTGCTATTTTCCGATCGAAGCTCGAATCGGAAGGTATTTTTTGTTATCTGCAGGATGAATTAACAGCTCAAGTACACCCATTTCTTTCCAATGCCATTGGAGGGGTAAAACTACAAGTACGGAAAAATGACGTTGACAAAGCAATTCAATTATTAAATGAAGGAGAAGCAGAATCTCTTTCATGTCAGGAATCTATCGCAGAGGCAGAAGAAGTCTCATCTGATGAAACTGAAGCACATATTACCTGCCCGTTTTGCAGATCTGACGAAATAATTAAAACCCGCTTGTCGCCTGTAGTATTTGCAGTATCATTTTTATTACTGGGATTTCCTTTACCTTTTTTAACAAGGCGATACTATTGTTTTAATTGTAAGAAAAAATTTAAGTACAAAAAATCGTAATCCGTTTGGCGATCTTGGTAAAAAATAACACAATAACATGTCAAAAAAATTCATTCTGTTTTATTCAATCCTGATGCTATGTATTGTCCAGGCATCATGCATTGTTGCCCAATCATCCATGATGTTTGGAGACACTACCCGGATAGGAAGACCTTTTTCTAAAGATCCCCATGTGGTGAAATTTAGAGGTAACTACCTGATGTACTATTCCATTCCTCCCGCCGAAGGTAAAAAAGGCATTCCCGAAGGTTGGGCCATCGGAATAGCCCAAAGTAAAAATCTGACCGACTGGAAGCAGGTAGGAGAAATTACGCCTCAAACTAACTATGAGGCTAAAGGATTATGCGCTCCGGGTGCATTGGTAAGGCACGATACAATACATTTATTTTATCAAACGTATGGTAATGGGCCTAAAGATGCCATCTGCCATGCATGGTCAACCGATGGAATTCATTTTACTCGCAATGAAACCAATCCTATATTTGCACCTACAGGCGATTGGAATTGCGGACGGGCTATCGATGCCGAAGTTGCATTTTTCAACAATAAATATTTCCTGTACTTTGCAACAAGGACGCCGGATTATCAGGTTCAAATACAGGGAGTAGCAACTGCGCCGGCATCTACGGGATTCAACAAAGAAGATTGGACGCAAGTTTGTGATAAAGCGATTTTGGAACCATTGTATCCCTGGGAAGGAAAATGCGTGGAAGGAGCATCTGTTGTTCAACAAGACAACGAATTATTTATGTTTTATGCGGGCGCTTACAACAACAATCCGCAACAAGTCGGAGTGGCCAAAAGCAGTGATGGTATTCATTGGGAACGTCTATCCAACAAACCATTTTTGCCAAACGGAGATAAAGGCGCCTGGAATTATTGCGAATCGGGACATCCACACATTTTCAAAGATCCGGACAATGGGAAGACTTGGTTATTTTACCAAGGCAACAACGATTATGGTAAAACCTGGTTGATTTCAAATATAGAAGTCCGGTGGAAAAACGGAGAACCGTATTTGAAAAAATAATCTAAATCGCTTTATTTTTTTTCAAAGTAATTCGTCCTCCCTGCCATTCGCTCAACTGATTAAAAAATGACTTGAGTTCTCCATATTGTGCTACCGGATAGGTGCCTTTTCTGACTTCCATCTGTTGAACGTACAAAATATCATTTTGCGTTTTGGAAATCGTAGAGAGGAACAGACCATAAGGAGAATTGAACAGGGTTGTTTTCGGTAAAGTTTCCACTTCGTATCCTTCCGGAATATGAATTGTAATGGAATCTGACCGGACTATTTCCTGTTCAATTTGAATATCATACCGGCGGGATGCCGAAGGAAACAAATCACGGAAACCGATACGCAATGGATTAATGGGAATGAATAAACGGGAACTGGTTTTGGCTGCATAATCTTCGCCGGTAACATGATAGGATATAACAGCTGCAGGGTATTCACTTTTCAATTCCTGCTTTTGCACATCGCTGATCATCGGTTTTTGAACGCTTAAATTACGAATTAGCCAATCAGACTGTTCTTTGGGATCATTACTTCTCAAAAATGCCAGTGTTTTTTCATACTCTTTCATCCGATAATCTGATCGAACAGAAATCTTAGCTGTGCCGGATGTCTCAATATTCATATCCAACACATTAATAATCTGATTTTGTTCGCCGGGATAATCCGGCAAAGTACAGAAAAACGACCGGTCATCTCCTACAGCCAACGCATCGTGGCCGGCAATACTCCTATGGATATAGCCAAAAGGCATATACTGACTCGTACATTCCAACCAAATACTATCATTTTCCTGAGGTACCATCAAAATAACATGGTTTGCCTGGCTAAAACTGGGAAAATCAGGAAAAAAACGTTTATTATTCATGCTAATAACGATATAATAAGATGGAATATCCACCAGTTTCAACATAGCCCTCATATAATTGGATAATGCTTTGCAATCGCCAAATCCGGTTTTCGCAACCATCTCTGCCGGCATGGGTTGCCAGCCTCCAATGCCTAATTGAATGCTGACATACCGCGTTGTTTGTTGTAAATATTCATAAATCCGTTTTATTTTTTCTTTGGTATCAGGAGCATCGTTCGTCAATTCTTTAATCTTACTTGCCATGGCAGGAGGTAAGACATCACGTCCTGTTAACAACTGTTCCTGCCATTTGCCGAAACTTACCCACGAGGACATATCACCGCAAACATTATCTACACAAAAACGTGCGGGAGAAAGATAAAGCGTCGGAAATAATTCTTTATACGGAGGCATATATGGCTCGGAAATGAGCGCCGGCAAGCCTGCTGCCTGCCAGGAAAACACACTGTCTTTTCCTGCTAATGTGCGGTCGGGTGATGGCATGTTTCCCATCGACTTATACCGCAACGTATAATCAGCCGGAATCTGTAACCGGTAGTTCGCTTTTTCCACCGCCACATTATATCCTTCAAACGGATGAAAAAAGGGATAGGATAAAATACCATTTACAAATTTGATTTCATATTCGTATTTTACCGTGTATGGATAGCCGCTACTGTAAAAGTTATAAAAAGAATATTTGCCATCAGTAGCTAATTCTGAAGAGAAAGCAGTGGTGACCAGATCCTTTTTCCCTATTTTTTTCCATACTTTTCCGGATGAAAGCATTATTTCTGCGGAAAAATTTTTCAACTCCCTGAAATGATCCTGATAAATAACGACATCGGCGGCATCTTTTCCTTTTTCATTCAGAATAGTAATTACTTTTTTGATACGATATACGCCATTTTTCAGATCTGTCTGTACAAATTGTTCTTCTGATTCTCTTACTACAGCATAAGCATCGGTTTTTAATGATTCAGAGATAGACGCAACAGGATAATCTTCCGCACAAACTATAGTGGCAGCAAGCAAAAATAATAATACAACCAGGTACTTCATCAGATATATTCAATTACAGTTTCTTTAACACCACAACTTCATTGTTTTTTGCAACCATTTTAGCCCAAAACTCACGCAACATGACATAATCTGTAGCCGGCATAATACAGGTACCGAGATTGAATTGGTAAATCAATTGCAATTTTCCATCCACCACGCCGACATTAAAGGAAACCGACAATGTATTATCTTCAGATACAAATTTTTCAGGAGCAGGCAATTCTTCAACCGCGTATCCTTCAGGAAGCGTAAGCATTACATTGATACGCGAGGAGGTTGGATAAGGAAATTCAATAGGAAAAATACGACTTTCCGACTTGAAGTCATTATTTTTTATATCCGGAAAAATCATCGGATTAAATGTAATGAGGTCATCTCCCAACTGCCAATTGGATTTAAACTGAAAGACTTCGGACACAGAAGCTGTATTCGTCCGATTGCTTGTTTGCTCATAATTTTCAACACGCATTCCTGTTTTATTTTGCAGCTCCTCAATGTATTTTTCCTGATTATCCGCTTTTTTGAAATTCCGGAAAAAGACAAATGCGTTTGCTCCTCCAGCCAGACTTGAATATTTGCCGTTCAAATGGCCTTCTTCATTAAATTCGGCAAGAATATTGACTATTTGTACATTTTTGGAAATATTGGTTAAATCCACCCATTCAAAAAGATTGTTGGGATGTACCACCATAGCCCGATCTACCATACAATCGACCGGTATAATATTGATATCAGTATAGGGTAGAGTTGCATCCAGGTAGATCGTCTTTTCGCCAAGTTTTACCTGTACTATAAAATAATTCAAATCAGACAACCCCGGATAGGTAAACGGAATCCTTCCTTTGGAACGTAAACTCATTACGGCCGGCAACACATCATATCCGGCATCGCGAAGCGCCACACACAATAATGCATTAATTTCCGCACTGGATCCGACGCCTTCTTTCAATGCTTTTTTCATATTCTCTACAAACAACTTACCGGCATCATTCCATTTTACCTTTGAACGGACTAAATCAAGCACAGCGCGAATCTTAGCCTCGTCGGTCATTCCTTCGGAAAATAATTGTTGCATTTCGTCCTTAAACAATCCCTTTTGTTTCAGTTGTTTTCCAAAATTATCACTTTCATTCAATTGCATACAAACATCTCCCCAGGTTTGAGAGTAGTTTTTATAATATACTCCGGGAATTTCCACCCGATTGATTTCAAGCCGGATACCAGAAAGAAAATCAGGGCGGCACCAAACAAATGGTTCTGACTTCATAGCCGGAAGATCTCTGACTGTTGCCAGAATATGCTCTGCTGTACAGGTCAAATGCTGGGTTCCAAATGTTAAATTTTGGTTTTCTTTTTCAATTTTCATGTCAATATATTCATATCCCTTCATTTCCCTGTTAAATATGAAATATTGCGGAATCTTAATACTGAACTGGCTGAATTTTACAGGAATATTGCGTTGAAAGGTGAAATCTTCGGGAGTATAGTAAAAAGGAGAAGTAATGGTGTATTTATATTCAAATACAGAACCAACCTTCACCGAAGGCATGGCAAATTTTTGCAGTTTGTGATTTTCCGTTACATCTTCGACAAAAACAAAATCTTTGGATAGTTTATCTTTTACAATTTTATCTCCTTCTAAATTATATGTATTGCCAGCCAATCCGGTAATCCGTTCTTGCATTACGCGAGTACTGCCCTGATAGAAAGGGATACTGATATTTCCACAATCTGTACCTTCGGTTGTCAACACTTTAATACGCACAACATAATCGGTAGTAATCTCAAAATCACCGGCAATAGCATTGATGCTATAATAGCTATCACTGTTTTCATATAAAACGACTGCTGATGCTGTGGTGTCTTTAGCATAAACAGTCATGGAAACATCCTCTTTTGAAACTTCTCCAAATTTAAATTTTTGTTGAGCAAAAAGCACTAAAGGCAGGCAAAACATTAGGGGTAAACAAAAAAATAGTCGTTTCATAAATATCATATTAGCGGGTTTTACAAATAATGTGCTAAAAGTAGTAGTTTTCTTTATATGTGCAAATAAAAATTCTATTTATTTTCTACCACTATTATTAATAAAGCCCCTGCACTCCAAAATGATAGAGTACAGGGGCTTCCATCCCTAAATTATTATGTATATAACTTAAATCAATCGAACAGAATGGTGCAGGTATTTATCTTACTATCACTTTTTGCACCTTGACTTCATTATTAGCAAGTTCTGCTTCTACAATGTACACACCGGCAGGAATGCGAATCATTTTAGAAAAATTTTCCGATCCGATCTCTGTCCATGAGTATAAATTAGTTCCCTGAAGAGAAAAAACAGTTACTTTGGAAAGAATTTCAGAAGAGTGCACTTCCAATGTATTTTGATTGACAGATACATGATACAGTGTTTCATCATTCACCGACGGAATATTTGATGAAGTTTGTGCATGGTTAATGCGCAATAGAAAACGCTCCCCTGTTCCGGCATCATTCTTAAATGAATAGTTGTTTTGAGACAACAAATTGATTTCCTTATTCAAACGAGTATCAACCAATATCAACGATTTACAGCCTATTTTATCTATATTCGGAAATGTTAATTGAACAGTCTGTCCACTTGCACCTTTTATACCCACAGGCACTTCAATTAGTTCTCCGTTCTCATATTGTATAACATTCTTTTTTTGTCCGGTATTGAGCACATATAGTTGGGGAACTCCCTGAGATTCTTCACTATTAATAAATAATTGTGGAACATCCTGATGATTCGTATTATCCAAAGCGATAGTCACCCAGCTATTTCCGATTTCATTGGAAGCATTAAGAAAGAGCTCATTGTTATCTTGCACTGGGGGAGTTGGATACGATTTATGAGCCAAACGAGTCACAGAAGAAGACATAGGAAATTGTAACGTAACTGTTCCCGAGCCTTTCGTTTTGACAAAAAATCCCTGAAAAGAAGCTATCGTATCCGTTATTCCGGCCGGATTATCTATTCCGGAAAGCGTGTAAGTGACAAAATTATTTTTATCGAACAAGCGATAATAATTTTCAATCACGGCGCTGTTTTTATCATAAAAATCCTGAAAATCCAAAGAAGAAATAAAAGGATTCCCTATCATAATTTCTGTCCCACCCAGCACATTGATTTTAAAATTTTTCTGAGGTTTATTATTTTCATCCTCAATGATAAACCGATAGGAATTGCTTCCTCTTTTAAAATTATCATACGCAGAATTTTCAATCGGCAATCCTTCTCTGTCAAAATAGTAATAATAGAACCGGCTGGTCGAATCAGCTACTGTATATTGATGTATCCTGTGTTTTGCACTGACGGAAAGATCTTCAAAATAAGGCATTTGAAATATTCCTTTAAGATCATTCAGATTGTGATGGTCATTTTCTCCTAATACACCCGGAAGCAACTCTCCGCCCCATACACTAATAGCATAATTCTGCCGTGGACCAATTTCAAGAGCAAGAGTGTTTTCCGGAACATACCAATCTCCTACCAAAGTACTATTACGGTCTAATGAAGACTTGAAACCTTGTTGCCACATATTGGGAAATCCACCTACAGAAAAGTCTCCTGATACAATATTTTTTAGAGGAGCAGCCAATGCATACCACTGACCACGCTGCATCGGAGCGCCCGAATGCGTATCCCAGTTAGCGACATAATTGCTTCCATCATAGTATCCAAAATTGTATTGTACATAAGCCTTACGATAATTCAAATAATGAGGTTTTGCCACTTCAGATCCAAAATGATAAGTAATATCCCGGCATTGTGGTTCTCCGAGATAACCTGCTCTTTTTGTATTTATACTATCCAACTCAGGATAATACCGGGAATTACCGGGAATATGAACATCTGTACATTTTCCAGGCACAGCTTTTAAAGGAATGTCGTTGGCATCCACCCAGTTATCGGAATTGTTCCAATCGTTATCCTTAGTAGTCCTGCTCCAGTACATAAGATTCGGAATAATGGTAATAGGTGTCGGTTCGGACAGGCTGCAGCAATTAAACAATCTTTCATCAATAGCTGCCGGATGTCCTACAACGGCTCTTATGTAGCCGGATTTTTGCATCGGCATATCGAGATGGACGGATGTGAGATTAGGTATAGTATCCCAAGCAGCATTAGGTCCCATATCTCCAGTTTCACTAAACAACCAATTTACTTTTAAATCGGTGTTTAAAGGAGTTTTGTCTATATTTTTCACGGTCAGGTCCACCGGACTTCCAAGACAATACGACAACGGTCCGGCAATCATCACCGGAGGAATATTGCCATACACTTCAATATCATCAATCATCAAATCGTTTCCGTTTCCTCCCGGCGCATTGTTATATAGCGTGAGAATAACAGATGAAGATGATCCGGTAATAAAATCGAAACCATAAGGACGCCAATTAACGGCAGCATTTGTCACCTTAGGAATACTACCCGTATTGTATTCTTTCAGAATGGTGCCGTCTGCTCCATCCGTAAGCACAAAACGCAAATCGGGATCATTAAATGTACTTCCCTGATTGGTATAATGAGCAGTCTGAGGAGCATTCGGATTCACCAAATTAAATATCCATGTGGAAAAATACAAGTGAGTCCCTGGGCATATATTGCTAATTCTCAGTGTGTAAAATTTACCCGGAGAAAAGTCGGCATTCACTATCAACGAACGCCCGTTGCCGGGATCTGTATGATCCAAAGCCTGAGCGCCGGTATACCAATAGTCTGAATAGTAATAATCGTCAAGTTGTGAACAAATACCATATACTCCATTCGTTTTATAATCATAAGTACCACTGGCAAATGTATAAGTCGTAACGCTGCTTCCCAACGGTTGGTTGGAACAACCTCCACCCGATCCAAAATCTTCTTTAAAGAGCAGGCTGCCAATTTGCTTCACTTGAAACGACTTAATGCCACTTTGGCAACCAAGACTATTCTTTGCCCGCGCATAAATAGTTTGCACACCATCTACAGAATAGGTTGTCGGAGACAGGATAATATTGTCGTCAAATGCCATACCATCCGCCTTACTAAACTGAATATCACTTATAGCGGCATTTTGAAGGTTGGTGATGCAGTTTTGCAAGTTTAATGCAGAAGTATAAGTATCCCCATCCACTACATCAAATGTCAACGGAAGGGCACATAGAGTATATATTACCGGATACGACAGCCATTTTTTTCCCGATTCGTAAGAAAAAACGTATAACATCCCATTCATGGCAAGCGCAGGATTGCTGTATGACCAGGTATGAGCGGAATTATTAACGGTTGCTGCTCCGATACGGGTAAATGACGTTCCTGTTTTTACATAAATCAAAACACTATCCATGGCGACATCGGGACGGAATGTTCCTTGCAATACAGTACCCGCAATAGAAATATTATTTACCGGAGAGCTTTGTATTTGCAGGTAAGGCAGATTGACTCCATTCCAAATGTTCCAACTCTTGGTATTATCATTAACAGAATTAATGCTCCAGGACACAGTAGTGCTAAAAAAAGATTGGGTTTTCAGTACTGATGCACTTTTTGTTCCACCGTCGTAACTGTTAATATCCGGTACAATAACCTTAGGCATACCATTTATGATTACCGTCATATTATCAACTGCATAGTTGTTGTCAATAATCCCCGGAGTGCTGTACTGTGTATAACCGATCACTCGTCCGACAGCATTACCTCCAATCACCGAATTATTGACTGCCACGCTGTTTTTAAGCCTGGACGAAGTTTGTGTAATACTACCCGTTAATCCGCCAACTTTTGGTGAAGCGGTCGATATAACGCTGCCTGCTGCATAACAAGTGTTTACTACACCATTCGTACTTATGGTTCCGACTAATCCACTTACAGCGCCCACACCTTTTACATCTCCCCATGCATACGAGTTGCTCAAATTACCACGTACAACTCCGATTAAGCCTCCTGATCCGTTTATGCCCGTACCCCCGGTTACATCGACAATGGCAAAACATTGTGCAACAGTAGGTGTACCACCGGGTTGGTTACCGACCAGTCCGCCGGTCACATCATTTCCGGATACAGTACCCATCACATAGCAATTGGTGATTGTTCCTCCATTTTGACTTCCGGCCAAAATTCCCACATTAGTTCCGCCTTTTACTCCATTTGCCTTCGTGGTAACTCCTACATTAGAAACAGTGGCAGAGCTTAAATATCCAAACAATCCGACATCATTAGTTGCCGGTTGATTGATGTATAATCCTTTTATTGTTTTTCCATCGCCATCAAAATTTCCTTTGAATGGCTTCGCAGCAGTGCCGATGGGCGTCCACTCGCTTTCCGACAAATCAATATTAGCAGTCAGTTTGAAATACTGGCCGCTGTAATTGGTTCCTCCATTTACATTTGTTTGTAAAGTTTTCAACTGTGTTGCATTCGCAATCTGATAAGGGTTGGCCGATGTACCGGCACCTCCATTCCATTGAGCAAAAATTACTCCCGCATACAATTGTGCGACTAAAACAAGCCACAATTTGTATTTACCAATTAAAACATGTTTCATTTTTTTTCGACTTAAAAAAACATTACCTTTTTTCATAAAAAATTTATAGAGATTTATTTAATCTGTGTTTATTTTTGTTTCCTTAATGCACCCGGCGTTTGCCCGAAATTAGATTTACAGAAATCATTAAAATAAGAAGAGGAAGAAAAACCATATTCAAATCCGATTTCTGAAAATGTCTTTGCTGTGCATTTTATTTCGTGATAGATATTTCTTGCTTTCTTCATTTTCATCCATTGATAGGCCGATACTCCAAAAATCCGTTTAAAACGTTTTTCAAATCCGGATGGACTATAATTCATCATAGAAGCCAACTCTTTAGATGACTTTACTTTATAGCAGATCTCATACACTTTATTTGAAAAAGAAATATCATCTGTCAGGATGGAAGAAAACAAAGCACTCAAACTTTCCGTACTATAATAAGCTCTTAAATTGAACAACAATTCTTTTAATTTCAATTCAAAAAAATACGAACAGCGCAGTCCGGCTTTCATTAACTGATCCATTGTTTCCATATAACTGATCAATGGAGCATTGGCTTTCAACGTAATAAAGTCAGAAGCACTTTGTGTTTTATTGTGTTCCGAAAGAAGCATTTCAAAAGAAAAGTGATCGCAAAAATTAAGATTTGTCGTCAACCGAAATAATAAAATGACAGTACTTTCCAATGCTTTACTCTTATATTGTGTTTCTGCCGGAACAAAAAAGAAACTATCCTGATTAACCGTTTCATTCACATAATCATTAAAGGAAACCAATAATTGACCTTGCAAAACAAACACTAAATCATTCAAATCATTAACGAGATTAAATTCCTCCTCCGCAGGTACTTCAATTCGTTCAACTATCGAAATATCTCCTTTGTCAAATAGAGGACAAAACATATGTTCTGTGATGTGTAAAAATTCCATTCAATTTTTTATACTTACGATTTGGTTCATTTACTTACTATTTTTTCAATGCTTCAAAACGAAGCACTGAAGCAGCTCAACAAAAATATAGCCAAATAAAAATAATCACAATTAAAAAAATATTTTTTTAGTATTATTAACTTAATTAAAAAAATCAAAAGGCAATAAAGCAACTGATTTTAAATAAATTAAAAAGATATCATGCAAAATATTTTTTTTCAAAAAAAGCATATATTTTCTACATTTTTCAACACAACGAAACGAAAATGCCTGAAGGGGAGCACATGTGTAGTATAAAAAAACAGAGGTAAATCGCTCTTTACCCCTGTCCTACGCACATATACACTACATACTAATATTGGTTTGGTGGGTTTTCATACTAAAATTACACACAATAGAATAAAAGATCATTTTCCCCATCACATCATCGCTCCCTCTTTTATCCTATTGCAGTGTAATAAAATTGCCAGTCATTGCATTAATCACAGCGAACAGAATGTGTCGATTAAAAACATTGCAAAGATCCAAATATTAAATCATCCGGATTTTACGATAATCTTCCTTTTTATTCAGATTTACATTTTTAACTCAATGAAGTAATGATAGCGTTTTTTTCGATCAGTAAAGGAGAAGAAAAATAAAGTACACAAGCGGGCTCACAACCAATCGGCATTGAGTCCTTTCAATTCTGCTTCTTTGTACTTATCTATATTAAAAGAAAAAAGATTAGGGGATTTATAGGCTACGCCGGTACGTTTTTCCGTTAGCTTCTCAATGTAGTCATAAGAAAGGACTTTCCGCTCAAAATTGCGCCGGTTCAACGTTTTCCCTAAAAGTGTTTCGTATAAAACCCGCAATTCTGTCATAGTGAATTTTTCGGGTAATAATTCCCGGCCAATCGGAAGCAACCCCAACTGAAACCGGATGGTATCCAATGCTTTTTTTACAATATCTGCATGATCTGCATAATTCGGCAAGCCAGAATCAACATTTTTCCATTCAACAAATTCATTTTCACTCAAAGGCGATACCTGCACTTGAGTATAATCGACCAAAGCATAATACCCCATGGTAATGAAACGCCGGTTGAACCAATGTTGCTCCTGAAGATTGATTCCCAATACGTCTCTGAAAATCTCCCGTGATCCGGGCTGCAAACCGACCCGGCGGGCAGCATCTCCAAACAGATGAAATTGTCGTAAATAAACCTGGTTCAATCCTGTCAACTCCTTTAATATCCGGTCTGCAGCATCATTAACATTTTCATTTCTCAGCACAAAACTACCCGGCAGCATCCAAAAATCAAACCCTTTGTAGTTAGTCAGTAAAATTTTTAGTGTTTTTTCATGAAAACCAAAAACAACACAATCCACAGAAAAACCAGGATGAAATACATCTTCCTCCTGGGAAAGGGAAATAAGTCCGGACAAAGGTCTATTGTTTCTCATACCTCAAAAAAATAAAGTTTACATAGCAAACTCAACCGGAAGGTATATTTTCGCCTTGACCGGCTTGCCGTCTTTTTTCACCGGTTCTTGCACCGGCATGGATTGTATTACCCTTAATACTTCTTCGTCTAAGAAAATATACACTCCCTGCACTAATGTTATATCCGATAGTGAACCATCTGCATTAATAACAAACGAATAGACTACCCGTCCCTTGATTCTTTGTTTGTAGGCTACATCGGGATAACGGATATGGTTATAAATATAACGCAGTATGTTGGCTTGCAACATTTTAAAACCATTATCATCCTGATTGGTTTGACCAAGATCATAAAGTACGAGAGCCTCTTCCTCTTCTACCGGTTGTAGCTGCACTAACTTTTCGACGTCAGCACCGGCCAAAAGAGAGTCGGACATTATAGATTCCACAGCTTCTACCGATTGCTGCAAATCAGCCATCCGATCGGGAGGCTCCACAGCATCCTCATCTGCGACGATTTCAAGAGAAGCCGGTTGTGCATCACTTTTCGGTTGTATTTTTTTTTCGGGTAGAGCAACCTGGGGGTCGTAAACAGACTGCATTGGAGGTAATTCTGACAAAACTACAGGATTCAATTGCATTTTGCCCGAATCGACTCCGCGAGAGAAAAAAATTAAGGATAGAGTTGCACAGCCCACTGCAACGACGACAATCAATAAGGAATACAGATGCCTCTTTGATGAAGTTCTACGCAAATAATAAGCGCCATATTCCTTATTTTTCCCTTCAAATACCAGGTCGCGCCACGCACCTGAATTTAAGTCCATACCCAATTATTCGTTTTTTTATATAAAATAAACGGAGATACTATTATTTTATTGTCGGGCCCAAATATACTTCAAAATATACTCAAAACACAAAATCCACCGACAATCTATTGATTTTCAGTGGATTTTGTTTTGAAAGTGGTCCCACTTGGGCTTGAACCAAGGACTCCCTGATTATGAGTCAGGTGCTCTAACCAACTGAGCTATGGGACCTGCTTAGCTATCTGCTAAAAGCGAGTGCAAAATTACAACTTTTCCCGAATTTTGCAACTATAATTATCAATTCTTTTACTCTTCTCCTCCAAACTCCATTAAATAGGCTTTGATAAAATCGTCTAAATCTCCATCCATCACAGCCCCAACATTAGACGTTTGGTAGTCGGTACGATGATCTTTCACCCTGCGATCATCAAAAACATAACTGCGAATCTGAGATCCCCACTCGATTTTCTTTTTTCCTGCCTCGATTTTCGCAGTAGCTCTTCGTCTCCGCTCCAACTCCAATTCATAAAGTTGGGATTTCAACAAACGGATTGCATTGTCTTTATTGCCGAATTGAGAGCGCGATTCTGTATTTTCAATGACAATTTCTTTGATTTCGCCGGTATCCGGATCTTTATAATTGTAGTGCAACCGGACTCCGGTTTCCACTTTGTTCACATTTTGTCCGCCTGCCCCGCTTGACCGGAAAGTATCCCAGGTAATGTCGCCCGGATTCACTTCGATTTCAATGGAATCGTCCACCAAAGGAACAACCGATATAGAAGAAAAAGAGGTCATCCGCTTTCCCTGAGCGTTATATGGAGAAACACGCACTAAACGATGCACACCGTTTTCACTTTTCAAATATCCATAAGCATAATCGCCTTCCACCTGTAAAGTAACCGTTTTTACACCGGCATCATCTCCATCCAGCCAGTTGGTAATGGTTGTTTTATAGCCTTTACTTTCGCACCAGCGAGCATACATCCGATAAAGCATTTCGGCCCAGTCCTGCGCCTCCGTCCCTCCGGCTCCGGCATTAATTTTCAAGACTGCACCCAAATGATCTTCTTCCAAACGAAGCATATTCTTCATTTCCAGATTTTCGAGTAAAGCAATCACATGCCGATAGGCGGCATCCACTTCTTCTTCTGTAGTAATGCCTTCTTTTTGGAAATCAAATGCTAATTGAAGCTCATCGGTCGCAGATTTTACTTCTCCATAACCGGTCAGCCACGACTTAATTTCTTTGATTTTTTTCATTTGCACTTCGGCATTTTTGGCATCTTCCCAAAAACCGGGTGCATGGGTACGAAGTTCTTCTTCTTCTATTTGGATTTTCTTTGTATCGATGTCAAAGATACCCCCTCAGCGCAGACTCGCGCTCCAATACTTCACGTAATTGGTCTGTAGTTATCATATTTTAGTTACAAGTTACAAATTATGAGTTACAAGCGATGAAAAGTCATCAAGCGGGAACTCAAATTTTATTTAAGCCGCAAAGGTACTCAATATATCGTAATATCAAAAACAATCATTTCCGAACGATTGCTGATACGCAACGGGAAACCCGACAATCCTAAACCGGAGGTAGTATAAGAAGCCGAATTGCCTGAATGTTGCCATCCATATCCATTAGGAAAAATCCATTGTACAGCCAAATTAGCCGGAAAAATCTGACCACTATGTGTATGCCCGCAAATAGTTAATGAAATATCATGGAAATAGGAATCCGGTATATCGTCGGGTTGATGTGCGAATAATATACGAGGGAATGCGGCATCTGTTTGTTGTAATAATTGATCGATCGGAAGGCGTTTCTCTTTATTCGACCGATCGTCACGCCCGATAAGATACAAAACGCTGTCAATCATAGCCACAGAATCGCGCAACACTGTCATTCCGCAATGATCGGCAATCCATTGCAAACGAGTTTCCCCATCCAATTTATATTCGTGATTACCCGGAACAAAAAATACTCCGTGTGGTGCTTGAATCCGACGCAAAATCGAATCCATTTTCCCTGCCACAACAGGGCGTAGTTCATAATCAATCAAATCCCCGTTGATCACCACTATGTCCGGATGCTGGGCATTCATTTCATTCACAAAACGTTCTAAAATCCTGGCATTCACAATATAGCCCAAATGTAAATCTGCCGCTACCAACATTCGAAAGTGCGCTTTCGGACCCTTTGTATCATCGCCGAAGGTATAAGCATAATGTTTTACATCAGGATGAATAAAATGATTATAGCCAGTATAGAGATTATAACTTAGCAACATCAATATGCCGGCAAATACAATTCTTTTTGATCTGTGAATGCTTTGCTCTTTGAACATGGACAAAAAATGAAACCGCCTGTCCAAAAAGAAAAACAAATCAAACAGCAAAATAATTGAAACCAAATAACTTTGAGTAACCACCCAAATTCCGCTAATGACCTGAATCAATGTATAAAATTCAATCGGAAGACGATATCCCGACAGTAACCCGACAAAATAAAGCAAGGTTTCGATCGCATAGACAACAATCAACAACCATTTCCATCCCTTGTCTAAATCACGGCTTTTCCATATTCTAAAAACCATGAATCCATTCAGGAAGATTTGAGCAAAAAAAGAGCGAAGAAAAAAAATCATAAATCGTTAAGCAGTTGTTATTGGTAGTATATAAGTACAAAAATAAGGATTATATCGTATATTTGCACTTTCAATTAATTAAGTTTTTCATTCTTTATGGATATTTCAGTCGTCATCCCCTTATATAACGAAGCCGAATCGATTTCCGAACTATTTAGCTGGATTAACAAAGTCATGAAAGACAATCAATTCAGTTATGAAACCATTTTTGTGGATGACGGAAGTACCGATGATTCCTGGAAAATCATCCAATCACTTAAAAACGATTATCCCGACAAAATCAAAGCAATTCGATTTCGCAAAAATTATGGCAAATCACCGGCGCTGCAATGTGGGTTCGCCCGCACCAACGGTGATGTAATCATTACGATGGATGCCGATTTGCAGGATAGTCCCGACGAAATTCCGGAACTCTATCGCATGATCAAAGAAGATGGGTACGATTTGGTATCAGGCTGGAAAAAAAAGCGGTATGATCCACTTAGCAAAACGCTTCCTACGAAATTATTTAATGCTACAGCCCGGGCCGTTTCCGGAATCCGTTTGCATGATTTTAACTGTGGATTAAAAGCCTACAAACGAGCAGTAGTAAAAAACATTGAACTGTATAATGATATGCACCGGTGGATTCCTTACCTGGCCAAAAATGCCGGATTTGCTAAAATAACAGAAAAGCCGGTACAACACCAGGCGAGAAAATATGGTTCTACTAAATTTGGAATGGATCGTTTTTTCAATGGATATTTAGACTTACTCACCCTGTGGTTTTTATCGAAATTCGGACGCAAACCGATGCATTTTTTCGGATTAATTGGCAGCCTGATGTTTTTCTTCGGTTTAGTTGCCGTAATCGTAGTCGGTGCGATGAAACTATACGCCATGAATCATGGGGAAGCCTATCGTCTGGTAACAGATTCTCCTTATTTTTTCATCTCCCTGATTTGTATGATTTTAGGAACACAATTATTCTTAACAGGTTTTCTCGGAGAATTGATTACACGTAATTCTTCGGAACGAAATGAGTATAAAGTGGAGGAAGAGTTAAGAATGGAGAATGGAGAATAAAAACTCTCAATTCTCAATTCTCAATTTAAAACCTCTGAAGTCCGGAATAACCTGCTCCACTTTATCTTGCAAGCTTTCAGCCGAATTAGTCGTAGCCAGCCCGATAACTTTCATTCCCGCACTCTTTCCCGCTTGAATACCGGCAAAAGAATCTTCAAATACATAACAATCGGCAGGATTCACGCCTAAATCCTGAGCTGCCAACAAGTAGCACATGGGATTGGGTTTTCCTTCTTTGATTCTTTCCGCTGCAACCAATGTATCAAACAATCCGTCGAAACCAAGTACTGCCCATACTTTTTTCACTTTTTCTTCACCCGAACTGGTTACTAAGCCGGTCTTGATCCCTCGCTGTTTCAACGACCTGACAAAATCTAATGCGCCCGGAATTTCAAAAAAATCCATATTCAATTCATACTCTTCAACCCGCATCTCTATCTTTCGCAGTTCCTCGTCCGGCAAATGAGAAAAATACTTTGCAAAAATATTAGGCAAAATCGTTCCTTTGATCATTTTTTCAAAACCTTCCATTTCAGGAAGATATTTATTTCCGATTGATTTCCACAAAATATCATATTGAGGCTCGGTATCCACTATCACCCCGTCCATATCAAAAAGTACAGCTATTGACTTATCCACTATCATTACAATTTTATAAGCCGCAAAGTTACAACATTTCCATATTTTCTATTGTCTGCATAACAAAAAAAGTAGTAGTTTTGCACTGCAAAAATTGTATCATGAAACAACAACCTAAAGGAATTAAATCATTTCCACGTAATTATTGGATAGTCATCATCATGGAGTTTTTTGAAAGAGGCTCCTATTATGGCGTTATGTCTGTATTATCTGTGTATTTAGTCTCATCTGCAGGCGATGGCGGTTTAGGATTGACAAGAGAAAATGCCGGACTAATCAGCAGTATTACCAAACCGTTGTTATACCTGTTGCCTATTTTGTCCGGAGCCATTGCCGACCGGTATGGCTATCGCAAAATATTGATGGGAGCATTCATTGTGATGAGCGCCGGATACTATCTGTCCGGAATCAGCACCGGATACGAAACTATTTTCGCCAGTCTTCTTTTCATGAATATTGGAGCCGGTTTTTTCAAACCTTTGATTTCCGGCACAATTGCCCGAACTACAACAGACGAAAATTCCACTTTGGGATTTGGAATTTTTTATTGGACTATCAATTTGGGCGCTTTCATTTTCCCGTTGATTTTAGTACCGGTATTAAAAAAATTTGATTACAGCTACATCTTTTTTATGGCAGCCATTGCCACCGGATCGCTGTTGTTTCTCAACCTGTTTCTTTACCGGGAACCTACACGACCTCAAACTACCAAGTCATTGGGAGAAGTGCTATTAGGCGCCATCCAGGTAATAAAGGACTATCGTTTTATCCTGATGATTGTCATTTATTCCATGTTTTGGATTTTATATTTTCAAATGTTTGATACGGTTTTGTGGTATGTAAAAGATTATGTAGATGCAGAACCGCTCAATATTGCAGTCAACAGTTTCCTGTCCTTATTCGTTCATCAACCGGATTGGAAGTTTGATGTGGAACATGTTACGGCCTTAAATGCAGGTACAATTATTTGCCTGCAAATGTTAGTTTCAACTATCGTGAAACATTTCAAAGCCTTGCCGACCATGATTACCGGTATATTATTCGGAACTTTAGGAATGGCTATACTTTCTTTATCTACAAGTATCTGGATTTTTATGGCCGGTATCGTCATCTTCACTTTAGGTGAAATGACTGCTCATCCCAAATTTCTTTCGTATGTAGGCCTAATTGCTCCTGAAGATAAAAAAGCCCTTTACTTAGGCTATTCTTTCTTATACGGTGTGATTGGAAGCGGTGTCGGAGGCATATTAGGCGCTAATTTATATGTCCATTTTGTTGATAAATTGCATCAGCCTTCTATCTTATGGCTAATTTTCAGCGGAATAGGATTACTTACTATCATAGGGTTATTACTCTTCAACCGATTCGTAGCAAAGAAATAAGCATAAAGAAAGGGCTGCCTCCCACATAAAAAAGAAGCAGCCCTTTACTTTATAATAAGTTCTTAAAGTACAGCGATCAGAATATCTCCTTCTATTTCTGAAAAAGAGACTTTTTCTTCGCGTGCCAACCACCCTAAGGCAGCATACAAATCTTTCTCTGCCAGTTTGGTTTCTTTTTTTACTTCTTTTAAACCTTTGGTACCTTTACCAGCAAGTGCATTCCACACAACTCCCGCATTGGCTCCAATTTTTTCTTTCATTTTTAATTACTTTTATGTTAAACATCAATTTTTCTTCAATTTATGTGTTGTAACACACAAATCAAAGCAATTGTTTCTATTTAATCCAAAACACGATTAGCGCCCGCCGCCAGCCTGCGACGATTATATGTATAAAATAAACCTAATACTAATAACTGTAAGCAGGTGCAAAACAACAATGTGTAAACTAATGAGCGTAAAGCTCCCGCGTCCTGTACAAAATAAGCAAAAATGATTATTAACACATTAGCTGCTAATAAAATCAGTACTGCCTGCCAATGTTTTAATCCCATGCCGATCAATCGATGATGAGTATGCCTTCTATCGGCTTTAAAAGGAGATTGTTTATGTACGATACGAATAAAAAAGACGGTAAGCATATCAAACATAGGAATGGCTATTACACTCAATGCCATTGTATGCGGCATGGTAATTTGGAAAAACGAACCGTCAATGTAGTGGTTCACTTGCATAAAACGCAAAGCGACACAGGCAAAAAATGTTCCCAGGAACATGGATCCGCCATTGCCCATAAAAATCTGAGCCGGCGACCAGTTGAAAATCAGAAATCCAATTAACGCTCCGGCTAATACCACGCACAATAAAACCCATAACCATTCATTCGTGGCGAAAAATGCGATTCCGAATACGGCGGTTCCCAACAAACAAAGACTGCCTAACAAACCATCGATTCCGTCTATCATATTGTAGGCATTAATGCATGCCACAATAAACACCGACGTCAACGCAAAACTAGCCCAATAAGGCAATGTTTCTATGGCGAAAATTCCATACATGCTCGGAATGCGCACATCGGTTACATAAATGATAAAAAAGGCGCATAAGAATTCACAAATGAAACGTTTCCACGGTTTAATCGGTTCCAGATCATCTTTCAAACCCATAAAGAAAAGCAAAATGGTGATGGAAAATAATTTATCGGGACGTAATACATTCGTATAATCACTGAATGCAAAATAGGCAAACATCGATGCGATAAACACGCCTACGCCACCCATGTTGGGTACGCTGATCTTATGTATTTTCCGCCGTTCATTCGGAGAATCAACGATGCCGCTCCGTTTTGAAAAATCGATAATTTGTTCGGTCATGAAAACGGAAATAAAGAGGCTGATCGTAAATGCCAAAAGCATTTTTTCGTCATAATACATGTTGTTTCTTTTTTAGTTTCAGTTCTTGATAAATCATTGTCGGGAACGTGCAAAAAATAAGCCAACAACGACCCAATTGTTTTTTCGGTTCACTAAACAGCCGGTGAACCCATTCTATTTTGCATCGAATCATCCAATCCGGAGCTCGTTTCTGATCTTTTATTCCGGAAAGAAATTTAAAAGCCGCACCCACTCCTATCATGACGCCTCTATCAACGTGCGGTTTCAGTCTGTACATAAATTGTTCTTGCTTGGGCATTCCTAATGAAACCCAAACAATATCAGGATCGTATGCATTTATATATTTAGCAATCTCCTGATAATCAAATGCATCTACCTCACAAAAAGGCAATTCGGTAAAAGGCATGTTTTGAATATCCGGATTAATCTTCACTAAGGATTCTTTTAAAGGATCTAAAATGCGATGCGAAGTACCTAAAAACATCATCCGGTATTTATTTTTACTCACCCCATCCCGGAAAAAGTCGGTACCCGCATACTGCTCTCGTGTATATCCGTATATCCACCGAATAAACACAGGAATCCATCCACTATCACAAACGACAAGCGAAGCCCCATTCAATATGTCGCGCATCCACTCCGCATGTTGAGCGGTGGAAGCTGTAACTCCGTCTGCAACACAAATGTATCCAGTAATATTATCTTTGAGCATTCCATCAATTTGATCCCACACGACAGTTTTGTCAAATTGATAGGGTATCCTAAAATACGTTTCCATCTTTTAAATTTCGCTGCAAATATATAAAAAAAAGTTATCTTTGTCGAAATTTTTTCAGATGGATTTTCAACTGCTCTCTCAAGATCAATCATCCAACGCCAGAGCCGGATTAATTACTACCGGCCATGGGCCTATTGAAACTCCCATTTTTATGCCCGTCGGAACACAAGGAGCGGTCAAAGCCGTTCATTTTACCGAACTCAAAGAAGATATTGGAGCTCAGATCATATTAGGGAATACTTATCACCTGTATTTGCGGCCGGGGATTTCGGTGCTTGAGCATGCTGGCGGCTTGCATAAATTTAACGGATGGAATCGTCCGATTTTGACTGATAGCGGCGGTTTTCAGGTGTTTTCTTTAGCTGAAAACAGAAAATTAACAGAAGAAGGAGCTGAATTTCGTTCCCATATCGACGGTTCTAAACATTTATTCGCTCCTGAAACGGTGATGGATATCCAACGCAGTATAGGCGCCGATATTATAATGGCTTTTGATGAATGTACTCCCGGTGATGCCGATTATGGATATGCAAAAAAATCATTGGATTTAACCGAGCGATGGCTGGATCGCTGTTTCAAAAGGTTTAATGAAACCGAAGACAAATACGGTTATTCGCAAAGTTTATTCCCAATAGTGCAGGGTTGTGTTTACAAAGATCTGAGAATACGCGCCGCGGAAAATGTGGCAGCAAAAAATGCAGATGGCAATGCTATCGGAGGATTGGCTGTGGGCGAACCGACCGAGAAAATGTATGAAATGATCGAAATTGTCAACGAAATTTTGCCGCGCAACAAACCCCGCTACCTGATGGGTGTGGGAACACCGGCTAATTTGCTCGAAGCGATTGAAAGAGGTGTGGATATGTTTGATTGTATTATGCCGACACGCAATGGTCGCAACGGACAGCTTTTTACGAAAAATGGCATTATCAATATGAGAAATGCCAAATGGGCAAATGACCATTCTGCTCTGGAAGAAGGCGGAGCATCTGCGCTCGACGAAAAATATTCGAAAGCTTATTTACGACATTTATTCATCGCGGATGAAATTTTAGCTTTGCAAATTGCATCGATTCACAACCTGGCGTTTTACCTGTGGTTGGTAGCCGAAGCCCGCCGCCATATTATTGCCGGAGACTTTATGCCTTGGAAACGTGATATGGTCGGCAGAATTCAACAAAGAATCAATTAATAAGTTCCTATGTTTAAAACCGGACAAGATGGATAAGTAGCAAAAAATAAGCTATATCATTTTAGTTAACTTTGTATTTGAAAGAATACCAGAGTATTAACTTCAATAATATAGCTTATGAAACGAGTACAAATTAACG
>JAVBKX010000012.1:0-13118 GCA_031553835.1 Bacteroidales bacterium | reverse complement strand
CGTTAATTTGTACTCGTTTCATAAGCTATATTATTGAAGTTAATACTCTGGTATTCTTTCAAATACAAAGTTAACTAAAATGATATAGCTTATTTTTTGCTACTTATCCATCTTGTCCGGTTTTAAACATAGGAACTTATTCTTGTATAACTATGCAGCCGAATTGAATGTAATCGGGCATTATGACGAGAGTTTGAAGATAGCGCATGAATGCGAACGGTTGTGGACCGATTATGACCTAAATCTTTTGATCGCAGATAATTACCAACGCATCAAACAATATGAAGAAGCCGAACGGCATTATAAAAAAGCGTCGTTGATGTGCCCTGTCAGATTCGTTCCCTTATACCGCCTTTATCAATTATATAAAATAACAGGCGACCAGGAAAACGAATTAATTATGGCAAATAAAATTCTGACAAAACCGGTCAAGGTGATGTCTCCAACCATACAAAAAATCAAGAAAGAAGTTGAAATAGAAACTATAATTTATTTAAAAAAATAATCATGGAAAACAAAGTGAAAAAATACATTTGGATAGCCTTTTGTGCAGGTATTGTCATTTATCGACTGGTGTTTGCATTGATGACCGGAGGATTCAATACAGGAACATTGAGTGTGATGAATACCGCTTATATTTTGACTTTTATTACGGCTATTGTTAATGAATTGAACGTCAATAAGATTATCTTCTACATTATGCTAGGATTATCTTTGTTGGCATTTGGTTATATGCTGTTTTTTAGTAAACTTTGGTAAATAAAATTTATACCATGGGGTTTTATGGGTAAAATTTTA
Organism: Bacteroidales bacterium; assembly: GCA_031553835.1. GTDB lineage: Bacteria > Bacteroidota > Bacteroidia > Bacteroidales > Azobacteroidaceae > JAVBKX01. The sequence goes on along the minus strand of JAVBKX010000012.1, from coordinate 12,320 downwards.
CTCTTTGTGAAACTCCATGGTAAAAAAAACAGTCAAGACGACTGCATTGTGAAATTCATTATTTATTTGCTGGTCTGATATCCCTTAGCCCTCTTTTTTATTGGCTTGCTTTAAAAAAGAAAAGGTTGTCATCCCGACAACCACAATCTTTATTGTTAACCTTAAATCTAATACCATGAAAAACACAGTGCAAAGATATAGGATTTATGTTGTAAAACAATGTTGTAAAACATGTTTTTTGTAGAAATTAATATTATTTAACGATTTAGTCTCTTTATGTAGTAAAAAATGATAATTGGGATCAGGAATAATGGTGTAAGTGTTTAAAAAAGAAAAGGTTGTCTCCCGACAACCACAATCTTCATTGTTAACCTTAAATCTAATACCATGAAAAACACAGTACAAAGATAGATGAAAAACATGTTGTATAACATGTTTTTCTGATATATTTTGCAGTCGATTAACTTTATTTAACTAAATTGCGTTATTCGACTTGGAGCACAAGTCCTTTAATGTATTCACCTTCAGGGTGATAGATGGATATAGGATGGTCGGCCGGTTGAGTCAATTGATGAAGGATCTTGACATTTCTGCCCGACTGTGCAGCAGCACTGAAAACGGCAAGACGGAAATCGTCTTTACTAACCACCTGAGAGCAGGAGAATGTAAATAGAATACCGCCGGGTTGAATCTTTTCTATAGCAATTGCATTGAGTTTGCGGTAACCCTGCAGTGCGTTTTTTAATACATTACGATGTTTGGCAAAAGCGGGAGGGTCAAGGATTATCAGATCATACTGATTTTTTGTCAATGACAAATATTTGAAAGCATCTTCTGCAAATGCCTCATGGCAAATGTCGCCCGGAAAATTTACGGCCACATTTTCATTGGTCAATAGTATTGCTTTGGACGAACTGTCAACCGAATGAACTAAACGAGCGCCGCCACGCAAGGCGTAACAGGAAAAGCCGCCGGTATAACAAAACATATTCAACACATTTTTTCCTTTGGCGTAACGTTCTAATAATAGCCGGTTGTCCCGTTGATCAACAAAGAAACCGGTTTTTTGCCCTTTTACCCAATCCACATGAAATTTCATGCCATGCTCTGTTGCGATGGAAGAAACGTCGTGACCTCCTGATAAATAGCCGTTTTCAGGTTCGAGTCCGGCTTTGAAGGGCAGGGTATCTTCCGACTTATAATATATATTGGAGATTTGCTTTTCCATCACTTCTTGCAAGGCGGAAGCTAATTCTTTTCGGATCAGATGCATGCCGGGAGAATGGGCTTGCATCACGGCAGTGCCGGCATATACATCCACAATAAGTCCGGGCAGATTGTCCCCTTCGCCGTGTACCAACCGGTAGGTGTCGTTTTGAGGCGGATGTACCAATCCTAATTGTTGCCTTAATTGAAGGGCCTGTTTCAATCGTTTTACCCAAAAAGCATGATCGATTGGTTCTTGTTTGAATGTCAGTATCCGAACGGCGATACTGCCGACCTGGCAATGTCCGATGGCCAAAAAGCGTTTGTTGGAGTCATATACTTCGACCAATTCTCCTTCTTCCGGTTTGCCTTCTGCCGAAGCAATCGCGCCGGAAAAAATCCAGGGATGAAATCGTAAAGCCGATTGTTCTTTTTTTGGGCGTAAATAAATTTTGTTCATTCCTTCAATCTTTCATTTTTTTTATTTCCCCCTTCTGGTTTAATTCTTTCAGCCGGGTATAAATTTTCAGGCAGGCCCAGGCGTCGAGCGCCGCATATTTTTGCTGGCTTTCCGTAAGTTCTTCCGCATCCCAATTGGTAAGGCGTTGACTTTTGGATATTTTTTTATTAAACAAAATAGCGTACATTTTTTGCAGGCTGCTATCTTTGATCTCATATTCGGGCGCCAATAGTTGCAGGTCAACAAATCCTTGCGGAGTGAAAGCCGATCGCCTCCGGATTGAAATAAAATCATCGCGCAACGAAAGACCGACCTTTGTAATGTTCAGATCTGATAATAAATCAGTTAATGGCTGAGGAAAATCAATTTTATTCAGCCTGAACAAGAAGCAGGTGTCTTCGGTTGCTAATTGGATGAGTGAAACATTGTGGATCACTCCTTTTTTGTAACTGGGCCTTGTTTCGGTATCAAAGCCAATGATTTTTTTCTTGCGTAATTGAAAAATAGCATTATCGAGGACATCGAGCGATTGAACGACAATAATTTTCCCATGGTATTCTTCAATGTCAAGTTGTGCTACTTCTTCTTTGGTGATTCTGTCTGTCATTTGCGTGTGTTGGTTGTTGTTAGCTACAGATTTTGATATTTCAAATAATGAATGGCCCGTAGCGCATTAACTAATTTTTGCCCCCAATATTCTTTGAAATTTTGGATGCATTCAGCTAATGAATCATTCATTGTTTCTTTATTTCCATCTTTGAAAACAGCTATAAAGTTACCCAAATCCTGGTATATATCGGCTAAATCTTCGGAAATTTTCACGGCGACTGGCGAATCGCTTAGTTTAATATCCGGATGAAATGTTTCCAAATATAGATTGTCTTCTCCTAATATTTTTTCAACAGCTTCTTGTACTGTAATATACATTGCTTCTGTGACCTTAGGCTTGAAATCAGTATCGTATAGTTCTTCTATTTCGGGAATTACAGATACTTTCAGGTATAAAAGGGGGAGAATCTTACTGGTATTGTCCACAAAAACGGATTTTTCATATTCTCCGGCTTTTTCTACTAAGGCGCAATATTCTAAAGCAATTCTTACAAAGTCAACAGTTTGACTGGAAAAAACGACATCTTTCATGTTTTACGTTTTATGGCTCAAAATTACAAAAAACTCATCAATAATCTAACATTTAAATAGGTAACAATTCCACCAATAATTAATAAAAGAATATTTGTATATAAACTGTTGGCGTATTTACCCATTAATTTTTTATTGGCAGTGAGAGAAATTTGAGAGAAAATCGTGATGGGAAGTTGTATGCTAAGGATCATCTGCGAATAAATTAGTCCCTTAAAAGGATTGTCAATAAACATGATGATGAGTAAGGCTGCCAACAGGGAAATACCCACGCCCCAACGGGAATGTTTGTCTTTGATATCGTAAGGTTCGCCATAAATACCAGCAAAAATAGTGCCTCCCGCCATTCCGGAAGTCACACTGGAGGCAATTCCGGCAAATAACAGAGCAATGGCGAATACGGTACCGGCGCCATTTCCCAGCAATGGGGTCAACATGCTTTGCGCTTGTTGTAATTCTCCGACGGCAATCGATTGCGCGAAAAAAGTGGAAGCAGCCAATAAAATCATGGAGCTGTTGATTGCCCATCCGATCAACATTGAGAAAATGGTATCGCCAAATTCATATTTTAATTGTTTTTTGATGACCGCATCATCTTGCAGATTCCATTGGCGACTTTGGATAATTTCGGAATGCAAAAAAAGGTTGTGCGGCATCACTACGGCTCCTAATACACTCATAATAATCAAGATGGATCCGTCGGGAATGGATGGTACGACCCACGCTTTGGCCGCTGTCTCCCATGCTATCGGAGCTAAAGTTAATTCGTACAGAAAAGAAAATCCGATGATAGATACAAATCCGATGATCCAGCGTTCAATTTTTTTATATGAATTAGTGTAAATCATATAAACGATAAGAATGGTGGAAATGATGGCTCCAATTTTGACAGGAATATGAAATAACATTTCCAGGGCAATGGCGGCTCCCAGGATTTCTGCTAATGAGGTGGAGATGGAGGCTAACATGGCAGAGCCCAGGATGGTTCTGCCAACTTTTTTAGGCATGTGACCGGTAACCGCCTCCGACAGACATTTTCCGGTAACGATTCCTAAGTGAGCCACATTGTGTTGCAGTAAAATCAACATGAGAGTAGATAGCGTGACCATCCACAACAGGGAGTATCCGAATTCGCTTCCGGCGGCAATATTGGAGGCCCAGTTACCCGGATCAATAAAGCCGACAGTCACCAAAAGACCGGGTCCCAGGTATTTGAAAAAATCCAAAGAGGGTTTGTCTCCTTTTTTATCAAACCATTTTTTTATTTGGTGTAGTAACATAGTTTAATTTCCTGATTCAAAACTTTTCCAAAGCGTCTCATCCGGTACGGGCGCCACGATTTCTATGAATTCTTTTGATACAGGATGGATAAATGCCACTTTTCGAGCATGTAAACTAATGCCTCCATCCTGATTGGAACGATCGAATCCATATTTTAAGTCGCCTTTGATGGGGCAACCTATTTTGGCTAATTGACATCTTATTTGGTGGTGACGACCGGTTTTTAAATCGATTTCCAACAAATAATAATGATCTGACCGGCCAATCGTATGATAATGTAAAATGGCTTTCTTAGAATCCGGTTTCTCTTTATCGTAAGCGTATGATTTATTTTGTTTTTCGTTTCGTGTTAAATAATGAGTAAGTTCGCTTTCCGTTTCCTTCGGAGCATTTTTTACAATCGCCCAATATGTCTTTTGGATTTGTCCCAAGCGAAACATTTCATTCAAACGGGACAGGGCTTTGCTGGTTTTTGCAAAAAGAACCAGCCCGGAGACGGGCCGGTCTAATCGATGTGTTACGCCGACAAATACATTACCCGGTTTGTCGTATTTCTCTTTCAGCCATTCTTTAACAAGTTCAGAAAGAGGAATATCTCCCGTCTTGTCGCCCTGCACTATTTCCGAACAGGTTTTATTGACGGCGATAATATGATTGTCTTCGTAAATGATTTTCATTTTTACATGTTCATTCCCCCACAAACCGGGATAACCTGTCCTGTTACATAAGAAGAGAGGTCCGAACCTAAGAATAAAGCTACATTGGCTACATCTTCGGGCGTACCGCCGCGTTTCAACGGAATTTGATCAGCCCATTGTTTTCTTACTTCTTCCGACAGTTGAGCTGTCATATCGGTAATAATGAATCCCGGAGCAATGGCGTTGGCGCGAATTCCACGCGACCCCACTTCTTTAGCGATAGATTTTGCCAATCCGATCATTCCTGCTTTAGATGCCGAATAGTTGCATTGGCCGGCATTTCCTGAAATGCCCACTACGGAACTCATATTGATAATGCTGCCCGATTTTTGTTTCATCATCACCGGTGTAATAGCGTGGATAAAGTTGAACGCCGATTTCAGGTTTACGTTGATCACCATATCCCATTGTTGTTCGGTCATCCGCATCATTAAGCCATCGCGGGTGATTCCGGCATTGTTGACCAGGATGTCGATTTTTCCGAAATCTTTCATAATGTTGTCCACCACTTTGTGAGTATCTTCAAAATCGGCGGCATTAGAAGCGTATGCTTTCACTTTGACTCCATACGATGCTATTTCCACTTCGGTGGCTTTAGCATTTTCGTCAATATTTAAATCGGTGAATGCAATATCCGCTCCTTCCTGAGCGTAACGAATAGCAATACATTTACCGATTCCACGTGCAGCTCCGGTAATCACGGCCACTTTCCCTTCTAATAGTTTCATAATACTTTTACGATTTATAATTTGTAATATCTATTAATGATTTGTTTTTAATTTTTGTTATTCTTTATCCCATACAACAATAACCGGATGATATTATCGATTTTGCCATCTTTGTTGGTCCAGTAATCGCCCATAATTCCCCGAATATAAGGAACTTCCAGTCCTTTGAACGCATGGTGAAGGACAATAGCGGTAGTTCGGGTGTCGGGAATGTCGAATGCGCCCTCAGAGATTCCTTCTTTCAAAATGCTTTCGATAAAATCGATTTCCCGAAGGTCGAAATTTTTACGTACAAATTCAACACGCCAGATGTCCCGGAAAAAATCGGCGCGTAACGTTCCGTTGCGAGTTACAACATCCTTGATCGACTCCAATCGCACGTATATGAATTCCAGTAACTTTTGTTCGGCAGGCAATTCCGATTCTGCCACCACCCGCAGCGAGCCATACAATTTGTCCAACTCCGATTCGATCACAGCCTGGTAAATATCCTTTTTACTTTGGAAATAAGTATAAAGAGTACGGCGGCCTCTTTCGGAAGCCTGGGCAATATCATTCATAGTCGTATTCTCGACTCCTGTTTTGGCAAACAGTTGCCGGGCTACTTCTATTAACAAATCCCTTGTTTTAGACATTGCGGCAGACATTTGAGTTTGAAAAATTCAAGGCGAAATTACAACAAATAGGGATAGTCAGCAAAATTATTTCAAAAAAGTTTCGAAGAAGTATTGTTTATTAAGAAAAATGATTACCTTTGCAGTCCAATATCGCGGAGTGGAGCAGTTGGTAGCTCGTTGGGCTCATAACCCAAAGGTCGCAGGTTCGAGTCCGGCCTCCGCAACTAAACTAAAAGAGTCTGAGAAATCAGGCTCTTTTTTTTTGTATCTTCATTTTTGTAAAATGCTGATATATTGCGGATGTAGAAGGGATACAATGCTGAAAAAATACAAAGAACAATGGCAGAAAAAAACTCTGTGATTTACAAGTTTATCCAGATTAATTTATAACTTTGAAAGGTAATCATTTCAATTAATTTATATAGCCATGAAAACAAATGCAATCTATTTTTTCTTGAGCTTGGTATTTTCCGGATTAATTTACACTTCATGTAATCAAAATCCGAAGCAAATTGGAACATTAGAACAAAGTGTTACCTCAAAAGATACTACAAAAACAGAAGTAGTATTAAAAGATTATGGTATTGAACCTTCTGTTTTGGATATTGATGCCTATATAATGTCAAATACAAACTTCAGAATCACTTTGTGGACAGGAGAAAAGATTCAAGTTACACTGATGTCTATTCCGATAGGTGGAGAAGTAGGTTTGGAACTGCATCCGCAAACTGAACAATTTCTAAGAATTGAAGACGGAAGGGGAAAAGTTTTGATGGGAGACAGTAAGGATTCACTTAATTTCATAAAAGAAGTAAGCGCGGATTTTGCTGTTTTTGTTCCCGCAGGTAAATGGCATAACATCATTAATACAGGAGATAAGCCATTGAAGTTATACTCCATTTATTCTCCGGTAGAACATCCAAAGGAAACCGTTCATAAAACACCAGAAGAGGCTATGGAGACGGAACACCTCCATTAATTGTATCAATCAGAAATAACATCTTCTATTTTGATTGGTCTTTTCATGAAATCCATTATTTTCTTAAAATCATCAATAAATTTGTTCTATAATTCGATAGGTATTTCAACTAAACTGAAAGAGTCTGAGGAATCAGGCTCTTTTTGTTTTGAATTAATCGGTTGATTGTGATCGGTTTAAGCTCCTAATTTTATCGCCCTTTACCGGTGAATAATCTATATTTACTTCTCCATGGACTTGAATTGTATCGAAATAGCATTTGATTCCTGTAGCAAAAGTCATATTTTCAATGTTTTGAATATGAAAGTGTAAATGAGGTTCTGACGAATTTCCGGAATTTCCACAGAGACCGAGCAATTCTCCCTGTTTTACTCGTTGCCCTTGTTTTATAACTATAGAATGTTGTTTGAAGTGAGCGAAAAATAAATATTCTTCATTGCAGGTTTTGAGAATAACTGTATTTCCGGGAACGTAATAGGGATTGAAAATTCCTGGGGTATTGTCTTTTATACCATCAACGACTAATACTATTTCTCCATCGCAAGGAGCAATTAATCTTTGTCCGAAAGCGTAGTAGTCGTCATTCGTCTTTCCATCCGTTTTAAAAGATTTTCCTGTTTCATCTTTTATGATAACATCTATGGCATTTTTCTGCGCTTCATTTTCTACGTGATAATTTAATTCTTTTGTGTCTCCTCCCCAAACGACATCCCATTCTTCATCAAAAGGGAGTATCAATTTAGTAGTGTTTCTTTCCGGTTTTGGAAAATTATTATCTACATACGGTTTGATTAACAATCCATTTATCTTTGCATGATCATCAATGGAAATATTAACAACCAGCAATGCTTTTTCAAATGTCGTTTTATATGAAGCATAAGACTGCTCATATCTCAGAAATTTTTTTTTGAGGATTTTTCCTGCCTGTTGTTTTATACTCTCCAAAAATTCTTTTGTTTCATTATAAGGCAATGCATTTTGCATATCTACAGAAAAAGATGAAAAAATGGCATCGTAATCGTCGAAATTATAGCTCTTTTCAAAATTTTCTGCCGCTTGTTTGCTGTTTTCGGATTGTCCGAATGCAGAAATCGTAAAAAAAGACAAGATTATCAGTAAAAAGATCTTATTCATCATCTCGTAATATTTCCATTAAAAATAATCCCAAATTCATATCCAGTGGAGAAATAGTTCCGCAGACTTTGTTTCATGCATAAAATTTTCGCAATGCAGGGGATGTAACATAACAGAGAGAATGCGAATAACAGGATATTTCTTTTCATAATAACGAACTTTAGATTATTTTTACAAATGTAGTAGAAAATATGATTGAATTATTATAAAAAGGATCTTTTGCTATTCCCCATTCTGCATTGAAGTTCAAATTATGGAGACGGGAATTTCTAAAATATTTCATATTCGAGTTTTGTAGTAGTTGCTTCATTTTCTTTGTATTATTGAGTTATGGAAGATTGTGGACATTTGGAAGTTAGTATAGGATGCACTACTTTTGTCATTATTATATGGGAATGCTGAATTTTTGAAAATTATGATAGATAATAATGCTTCTGTATTGTTGATTTATACAGGCGGAACTATCGGAATGATTGAAAATCCGGAGACGGGTTTGCTCGAATCTTTTGATTTCAAACATCTGAAAGATCACGTGTTGGAATTAAAACGATTCAAATTTAAAATCGACCACATGCAGTTTAATCCTCCGATTGATTCTTCGGACATGGAATTGGAAGGGTGGTGTCATTTGGTTGAAATTATAGAAAAAAATTATGACCGTTATGATGGATTTGTGATTTTACATGGCACAGATACAATGGCATATACGGCCTCGGCGTTGAGTTTTATGTTGGAGAATCTGGATAAGCCGGTAATATTGACCGGATCGCAATTGCCTGTCGGAAAACTACGTACCGATGGGAAAGAAAATCTAATTACCGCCTTGGAAATAGCTGCAGATAAAGATGCTAACGGCAGGGCGATTGTTCCCGAAGTATGTATTTATTTTCAAAATCAATTGATGCGGGGAAATCGCACTACTAAGATTCATGCTGAAAATTTTAAAGCATTTTATTCATTCAACTTTCCGATATTAGCAGAAGCCGGTGTACATATAAAATATGAAAATCACCTGATTCTTCGTAATGCATCCCGGAGGCCATTGAAAGTGCATTATTTATTGGATTCGCATGTGGTGGTTCTGACTCTTTTTCCCGGAATTTCACCTGAAATAGTAAAAACTGTATTAGATATTCCAGGATTGAAAGGGGTAGTGTTGAAAACTTTCGGAGCCGGAAATGCTCCTAATAAGCCTTGGTTGTTAGCCGCATTGAGAGAGGCCATTGAGCGTGGCATCGTCATTGTTAACATTACGCAATGTGCATCCGGTACTGTGGAAATGGGACGATATAGCGCCGGGCGACATTTGATTGAAGCCGGAGTAATATCGGGCTATGATATGACAACGGAAGCTGCAATTACTAAATTAATGTTTTTATTGGGTCATGGAATGGATGATAAGCAAGTAAAGGCGCACATGGTTTGTTCGTTGGTAGGGGAGTTGACGATAGGAGATTCAAAATTATGAATGTGACGGACGGTTCGTTGTGGGCAGTTCGGCCGATTTTAGGTTCGTCAGCAGAATTACTCGAATTATTGGGAAATCAAGAGAAATACCTGACTCCGTTACAACAAATAACCTCAGAACATCGGAAGAGAGAATGGCTGTCGGTCAGACTGTTGTTGAAAGAATTACTTCAAGAAGAAAAGGAGATTGCTTATACGTCTTTGGGAAAACCCTATTTGACGGATCAATCTTACCATATCAGTATTAGCCATACCAAAGGGTATGTCGCTGTGATTTTGGATCTACACCGTCCTGTTGGCATTGATATAGAGCAGGTTTCTCTACGCATTCATAAAATCAGGCAGCGGTTTGTCAATTTCCAGGAAGAAACTTATCTTGTTCCGGAGAAAGAAACGATTCATTTATTATTATACTGGTCTGCCAAAGAAAGTATTTTTAAAGCATTGGGAGATGAAGGAGTTGATTTTAAAACACAGCTGCATATTGAAGCATTTCGCCCGGAATCGGGCGTAATGTCTTCTTTTTCAGCGAACGAAACGAAAACGGAACAACGTCATTCATTTTATGTGTATTATTTGGTACAGCCGGATTATGTGTTGACGTTTACCCGGAAGTGAATTTGACTGCCAGTGATTTTTCTTCTTTTTGTTTTTCTTATCAGTGGTGCCACCAAAACTTGAACCTTACAGATAACACCTTATATTTTAATCTGTTAGATTAGCTTCCATACACTAAGTACAACGAATTGCACACGGGAAATTTTCAACATTTCTCCACAGTCTGCCACTGCAAATCTGATTTCAGTAAACAAAGATAGTTCATTTTCTTTAGCAAACAAAGTATTTTGAATAAAATTACTGTTTTGACAGTAATTTATCTGTTAAATAATTATTGAAATTTTGAAATCGCAAAATTTATTACTATTTTTGCTGCCTTAGCAGTAAAATATGGATGTAAAATTAATAGGAAAAATAATCCGCTATCATCGTAAGGTAGCCGGGTTATCCCAGATTCAGTTGGCAGAACTTGCCGGAATCGGGAAAACTTCCGTATTCGACATTGAAAAAGGAAAAGAATCTGTTCAATTGAATACGCTTTTTTCCATAATGAAAGTACTTAATATATCTATGGAACTGCAAAGTCCATTGATGACTAAATTTTTAGAAAATGAGAACAGCTGAAGTATATGTTGGAGGACATCTTGCCGGTTTATTAACTGAAAGCGATACCAAGAGATATTTTTTTGAATATCTTTTGGATTATTCGGGCACCCCGGTATCTTACACGATGCCGGTAATACAAAATCGTTTTGATTTTGAAACTTTTCCTGCATTCTTTGAAGGATTGCTTCCCGAAGGGTATAATCTGGATGCTATGTTGATGAAACAAAAAATTGACAAAAACGATTATTTTTCTCAACTACTGGCTGTCGGTGAGGATATGGTTGGTGATGTTACTGTAAAATCTGCACAATAATGAATATTTGCCCTATCACATATCAGCCTTGCGGAGAAGAACATTATTCCGAAAAAGGATTGAAACTGCTCAACTCCCGTTTGACAGGATTAACTTTATTCGATTATTCAGCAAAGGAACAGCTTGCCGAATCATTGGCAAGAGTCGATAAAATGTCCATTCAGGGGGTTCAACCCAAATTAAGTGCAAAATTGAATGTTGGGAAATCAACATTCGAAATTGTAGACATACATGGAGATTATATCCTGAAACCCCAACATCCTCATTATCCGGAGTTACCCGAAAATGAAAATGTTTCTATGAAGCTGGCTGAATCCTTAGGCATTGAAATTCCGGTAAATGGTTTACTTTTTGCCAAAGATAACTCGGTTGCTTACTTCGTGAAACGTTTTGACCGATTACCTCGAAATAAAAAACTACATACGGAAGATTTTTGTCAAATAGCTGGATTGAATCGTGATACCAAGTATAATTACAACATGGAAAAATTGATTCTGTTATTGGATGAATATTGTACGTTTCCTATACTGGAAAAACAAAAACTATTTGAACGGGTACTTTTCAATTGGTTGATTGGTAATGAAGACATGCACTTGAAAAATTATTCACTGATTACTCGGAATAATAAAGTAGAATTAGCTCCCGGATATGATTTTCTTAATTCAACTATCGTAATTAATGCGAAAGAAGAAATTGCCCTGACCCTATCCGGCAAAAAAAGTAATCTTAATAGTAAAGACCTGATAGAATACTACGGAATACAACGATTAGGACTATCAGAAGTTTTCATCAATAAACTATTAGAAAAGATAAAATCAGTGTACCCCGATTGGATTGATAAAATCAATAACTGCTTTTTATCACAGATGATGAAAGACAAATATCTGAATTTATTGGAAATACGAATAAAAAAAATAAATTTGATTAATTGAACAGACATGGAAGAATCAAAAGACTATCATCCTGATTTATCCAAACTCCGTCGCGTTGTATTTTGGGATACGGATATTAATAAAATCAAATGGGATAAATATAAGCCTGCTGTCATCAAACGTATTTTTGAACGAGGTAATGAACAGGAAATCCTAGAGATTATTCGTTTTTATGGCAAAGAAGCAGTAAAAGAGGTATTG
>JAVBKX010000043.1:0-41909 GCA_031553835.1 Bacteroidales bacterium | reverse complement strand
ACGGAAATGAACAAAATCACTCGGGTCAAATGGAAAACTGTATTGAAAATAAGCTTCCCCACAAAAATACTGCATGTAGGGATTCATTACCCACGCTTTAGCCAGAGTCTCATCCCCATAATTGTACAATTGCTTGAGAATAAGACACCCAACCATCATCCGGATAGGAACTGAAGGTTGGCCTGTTTTTGAATAGAAAACAGAAAACGCACCCTCTATCGATGTCCAATCGATCTTTTCGGACAACAGAACCAAATTCATGGCTCATATCAATGAAGTCGCTGAGAAGCGGGCGCTGCAAACGCACTAACCACATTAGGGCTTTCACCTTTTTTTAATATTTCCAACCAGGACCGACTTGGAGTAACCATGTTTTTCGTTTTATCTTTCCTGCATTGCCCCTTTTTCTACTTTTAATTATTTTAGGAAATCCTTGTTACTTTCCCTTTAAACTTCTAATTTTGCGGATGATTGTTGTATGGTGTTTTCTGCCGCTTATTCAATAAAAATTATAATACTATAAATCTAAACAAAAATCTATGTATTGGCTTATTAATTCTTCTATTGGCAAGAAGTTTATCATGAGTATGTCAGGTATTGTTCTTGTCCTGTTTTTGCTGTTTCACGTATCGATGAACGTGACGGCTGTGTTTTCGAAGGAGGCTTACAATGCCATTTGCTCTTTATTGGGCGCCAACTGGTATGCTGTTGCTGCAACAGTAGTGTTGGGAGGTATTGTGGCTATTCACTTCATTTATGCGTTGATCCTGACTTTGCAGAACCGTAATGCGCGAGGTAACGATCGCTACACAGTGAATGCTCGTCCTAAAAATGTGGAATGGGCGTCTCAAAACATGTTTGTTTTGGGAATCATCGTTGCCGGGTTCTTACTGTTGCATTTCAGTCAATTTTGGTATAAAATGATGTTTGCAGAATTGATGGGGCATCATGAAGTGGAATTGGGTGGAGGTATGGTATCTCCTCAAGATGGGGCTGCATTCGTCGAATATTATTTCAGTCATACATGGATTGCCGTTGCGTACTTGATTTGGTATGTTGCATTGTGGTTCCATTTGACCCATGGTTTTTGGAGTGCGCTTCAAACTATTGGATGGAACAACCAGGTTTGGTTCAACCGCTGGAAAATGACAGGACAAGTGCTGGCAACTCTTCTTTGCCTGGGATTTGCTTTTGTAACAATCTATTTTTACGTAACATCATTGTGATAAGTAAAGATTGATTATTTTTATTTACGATTAAAAAGAAAAACAGATATGAGTACAAAGTTAGATGCAAAAATCCCTCAAGGTCCGTTGGCTGAAAAGTGGACCAATTATAAAAATCATCAGAAATTGGTGAATCCCGCTAATAAACGCCGCTTGGACATTATAGTTGTCGGAACAGGTTTGGCCGGAGCTTCTGCTGCCGCTTCGCTCGGCGAAATGGGATTCAATGTATTGAATTTCTGCATACAGGATTCTCCTCGCCGTGCGCACTCTATTGCTGCACAGGGAGGTATTAATGCTGCCAAGAATTATCAAAACGACGGTGACTCGGTTTACCGTTTGTTTTACGACACTATCAAAGGAGGAGATTACCGCGCCCGCGAAGCGAATGTTCACCGTTTGGCCGAAGTCGCCAACAGTATCATCGACCAGTGTGTAGCTCAGGGAGTTCCTTTCGCTCGCGAATACGGCGGTTTGTTAGACAACCGTTCTTTCGGTGGGGCGCAGGTTTCCCGTACCTTTTATGCTAAAGGTCAAACAGGGCAGCAATTATTACTTGGCGCATATTCTGCATTAAGTCGTCAGGTAAATAAAGGTTCTGTTAAATTATTCACCCGTTATGAAATGTTGGATGTAGTGATTATCGACGGTCGCGCCCGCGGTATAATCGCCCGCAATTTAGTAACCGGTAAAATTGAAAGATTCTCGGCGCATGCCGTTGTGATCGGAACCGGAGGATATGGGAATACATTTTTCCTTTCTACCAATGCGATGGGATCCAATGGCTCAGCTGCGTTGCAATGCTATAAAAAAGGCGCTTATTTTGCTAATCCTTGTTTCGCTCAAATTCACCCGACATGCATTCCTGTGCATGGCGAATTCCAGTCTAAATTGACTTTGATGTCTGAATCATTGCGTAATGACGGTCGTATCTGGGTGCCTAAAAAGAAAGAAGATGCCGAAGCTATCCGCGCCGGTAAATTGAAACCAACTGCGATCAAAGAAGAAGACCGTGATTATTATTTGGAAAGAAGGTATCCTGCTTTTGGAAACTTAGTGCCTCGTGATGTGGCTTCCCGTGCGGCTAAAGAACGTTGCGATGCCGGTTTCGGAGTCGGGGCGACAGGTTTGGCTGTTTACCTGGATTTTTCAGATGCGATTAACCGTTTGGGATTGAAAACAGTTGAGGCTCGTTACGGAAACTTATTCCAGATGTACGAAAAAATTGTTGATGACAATCCGTATGAAACCCCGATGATGATTTATCCGGCCATTCATTATACTATGGGTGGAGTTTGGGTGGATTACGAACTACAGACTTCTATTCCGGGATTATTTGCTATTGGTGAAGCCAATTTTTCCGATCACGGAGCCAACCGTCTGGGAGCTTCTGCTTTGATGCAGGGATTAGCCGACGGATATTTCGTGCTTCCATATACTATTCAGAATTATTTAGCCGACCAAATCCGTGTACCGCGTTTCAGTACAGATCTGCCGGAATTTCAAAAAGCAGAAGACGAGATCAATGAAAAAGTGGCTAAATTGATGAGTATTAAAGGAAAACGTTCTGTCGATTCTATTCACAAAGAATTAGGATTGATTATGTGGGATTATGTCGGAATGGGACGTACGAAAGAATCGTTGGAAACCGCTTTGAAGAAACTGAAAGAAGTGAAAAAAGAATTCTGGACCAACGTACGTATTCCGGGAGAAGCCAATACATTGAATGTTGAACTTGAAAAAGCTCTGCGTGTGGCCGACTTTTTAGAAATCGGTTACCTGATGGCTTTAGACGGATTGAATCGTAATGAGTCTTGCGGAGGTCACTTCCGTGAAGAATATCAAACTCCTGATGGCGAAGCGCTTCGTGATGACGATAACTATTCATACGCAGCTTGCTGGAAATATATGGGAGAGAATCAAGATCCGGAACTTATCAAGGAGTCGCTTGATTACGAATTTATTGTTCGTCAACAAAGGAATTATAAAGCATAATAGTAAACAAGTAAACAAGTTGACAAGTAAACAAGTTGACAAGTTGATGGGATGAAAAAATTAAGTTAAAAATATATAGTTTACGAATTAATCAAAGAATAAGTTTTAATGACAACTCACAAAGATCTTAAAGTTTGGATAAAAGGAATAGAATTGGTTAAGCAGGTTTATGCAGTAACCAAATGCTTTCCTAAAGAAGAACTTTATGGCTTAGTTGGTCAAATGAGACGGTGTGCGGTTTCTATTCCTTCTAATATTGCAGAAGGCTACGGCCGGTTATCTAATAAAGAATTAGTTCATTTTTTGTACATTTCGTTAGGTTCCGCTTCAGAATTAGAAACACAAGTTATTATTGCAAAAGAGTTAGCATATTTAAATTTGGAAGATTTTGAAAGTTTAAGCCTTCAAATCAATGAAGTATTAAAAATGTTATCCTCTTTAATTAAAAGCAGACCGGAGTAATAGAATTTGTTAACTTGTTAACTCGTAAACTCGTAAACTAAGAGACAATGGAAAAAATAATAAATATAAACTTAAAAGTTTGGCGTCAAAAAGGGCCGAAAGCTAAGGGCGCATTTGAGACCTATAAATTGGATGGAATTTCGGGGGATACTTCTTTCCTCGAAATGTTGGATATCCTGAACGAGAAATTGATCAATGAAGGTAAAGAACCCGTTGTATTCGATCACGATTGCCGCGAAGGAATTTGTGGAATGTGTTCTTTATATGTCAACGGACATCCGCATGGGCCGGACGAAGACATAACGACTTGCCAGTTGCACATGCGTAAATTCAAAGATGGCGAAACCATTACGATCGAACCGTGGCGTTCGGCAGGTTTTCCGGTAATCCGCGACCTGATGGTCGATCGGTCGGCTTTTGATAAAATCATTCAGGCCGGAGGATATGTTTCTGTAAATACCGGAGGAGTACCTGATGCAAATGCTATTCCTATTTCCAAAATTGATGCGGATGAAGCAATGGATTCTGCATCATGTATAGGTTGCGGAGCTTGTGTTGCTGCATGTAAGAATGGTTCGGCCATGTTATTTGTATCAGCTAAAGTAAGTCAATTGGCATTGTTGCCGCAGGGTAGGATAGAAGCTGCCCGTCGTGCCAAAGCGATGGTTGCTAAAATGGACGAATTAGGTTTTGGTAACTGTACAAATACTGCCGCTTGTGAACAGGAATGTCCTAAAAATATATCTATCAGTAATATTGCCCGTTTAAATCGTGAATTTTTGAAAGCGAGATTTAAGGACTGAAAATAAGGGTATTTTATTACAAGATTAAAAATTACGGCTTATAAGTTCTGCTTATGAGCCGTAATTTTTTTACGAAAAATCAAGTGTAGATCTCGTGCCTTTAATCCTTCGCTTTTGTCCGGTATTTTTGCAACACAAACGTAGAAAAATTTAAATTAAAGTGCTATAATCAAACTATTTCTTCATGGTTTTGTTATTTAAAAAAATCGGAATAATAACAAAATATAAAAGTACTATGAAACGTTTTTTGATTCTTTTAGGTTTAAGTATAGCTTGTATCCCATTTGTAGTGGCCCAACAAGATTTATCGCAAGAAATTGGCTGGCCTCGTCAGGTATCTGATTCAAAAGCGACGATTATCTACTACCAACCTCAAATTGATAAATGGGATAATTATAAGAAATTGACCGGGCGTATGGCTTTCGGCATAACGCCTTCAGGAGGGCAGGAAGTTCTCGGAGTTGCTTCTTTTCAGTGTGACACCAAAACGGATAAAGAAGCGAGAACTACTTATTTGCATAACATTGATTATACAGATGTCCGTTTCCCTTCATTAAATTCGCAACAGGCAGCATCAATGAAAAAAACATTTCTTGCATTAATGCCAGATAATGAAGAAACTATTTCAACAGATCGTATTTTGGCAGACTTGGGACCTAAAAATGTAAAAGCGGCCACGGTGCAAGTAAAAAATGACCCGCCGACTATTTTTTATAGCGCAAATCCTGCAATTTTATTAATTGTAGATGGCGATCCGGTATTGTCTCCGATTGAAAAAACCGATATTGAATTTGTAGTCAATACCAATTGGGATTTGTTCTATCAAAAATCCACAAAACAATATTTCTTATTGGTTAATGATATTTGGCTGACTTCCCAATATCTGCAAGGGCCATGGAAACAAACGCAAACATTACCTAAAGATATGTCGGCCCTTCCCACCGGGCAAAATTTTGATGATGTAAAAAAACAAGTGCCGCCCCGGGCCGCAACAGATGTTCCCGAAGTGTTTTACAGTAATAAGCCGGCCGAATTAATTATTACGGAAGGTGCTCCTGTATTTGCTAAAATTCCAGGTACCGGTTTATTGTATGTAAGTAATTCGGATGATGATATTTTTGTAGATCAGGCGCAAAACGAATATTATATCCTGCTTTCGGGAAGGTGGTTTCGATCCAAAGCGTTTGGAGGTCCGTGGACATACGCCGGCAATGATCTGCCTGCCGATTTTGCTAAAATTCCGGAAGATTCTCCGAAGGGACATGTATTGGCATCTGTTCCCGGAACGGTTCAAGCTTCCGATGCTGTAATGCTGGCGCAAATACCGACAACTGTTATTGTAAATCGCGCCGAAGCTGAAGCTAAAGCCACTGTAAGTTATGATGGCGATCCTAAATTTGCTCCTATCGAAGGGACCACGATGTATTATGCTACAAATACGCAAGATAAAGTAATTAAAGTAGGCGATCTGTATTACCTCTGTTTTCAGGCCGTATGGTTTGTATCCACTTCTCCGAACGGGCCTTGGAAAACAGCCGATTCCGTACCCAGTGTAATTTATACCATTCCTCCAAGTTCTCCGGTATATAATGTGATATACGTTACACAGGTCAACCCAACAGCAACTACAGTGGAATGTGCCACCACAAGCGGTTATTTTGGAGTATTCATTATCGGCGCAGCAGTAGGCGCGATTATCAGTACCGCGATAGTATATGGAACGGGGTGGTATTATCCTCCGTATGTATATTGGTGGCCTGGAGCTTTTTATCCGATTTATCGCCCCTGGCCTTGTACTTATGGTGCGGGTGCAGTTTATAATCCCTGGGTGGGAAGTTTTGCCGTAGGCCGGAGAGCTTACGGGCCTTATGGCGCAGCAGGAACAGCAGCCTGGTATAATCCGGCTACCGGAAGATATGGTCGTTCCGTCAGTGTACAAGGATGGTATGGAGGGCGTACAGCAGCGAATACTTATAACCCCTGGACGGGAGCTTACGGTCATACATCGCAAGCACATAACCCGTATGCGCAATGGGGACATTCAACGGTAAGCAATGGATACCAATGGGCGCGTTCAGGGCATGTTACCACGGCTCATGGGACGACTTTCGGCTACCAGACTTCCGGGGGGAAAACAGGAGTAGTTACCCGTGGAGCTCAAGGTACGGTGGTACATACAAACAATAGAGTATATGCAGGTCATGATGGTAATGTATATACAAAGAATGAAAATGGCCGGTGGACTCAAACGAATAGTCTGGGAACGACGCAGCGGCATACTACGCAACAACGGGTGGGAACGACTCGTCAGGAACCATCAACTCCTGTGGTTCAGGAACTAAACCGTTCGGAACAATCCCGTCAGCGAGGACAATTTCAAACGCAACAATTTCACCATTATCAACGAACAGGCAATTTTAACTCAAGGGTTTCCAAAAAAGGACAGTAATTCATAAAACGCCGCTTTCAACCAATAATACGACCCGTTCGGTTTCAACATCTTTGCCTAATGGGTCGTATTCTGTTTTAAGACTGGCTCCAAACATGCCGGCAAACATGTTCCAAAAGCCGGCGCGGAAAGGACCTAAAAATGCTTTGACTAAATCGTAAGAACTTTGGTTGCATTCCCTGTCGATTAGCCTGATGAGTAATTTTCCCTGAGATAAAGACATCTTTTTCAATATCGGTTTGTATTCGTCAAACATCTCTTTTTCCATGCGTTTGAGATGCTCTTCTCGTGATTGATCGTCGGGAAGAGTTTGAATGTATTCGTATGTTTCCATTAATGTGACATATACCATTTTGGCATAAGGTAATGTCTTTTTTACATCCCGGATTAATTTTCGATAGGCTTGTTCTTCTTTTGTGTTTGGCAATACGTTTTTGGGCAGTACGATAATGTCGGACAGTACAAATACAGGAATCGAATCTTCCGTTTTTACATTATCAGGATAACGGTTGGGTGAAACAAGTTGAACCTGGGAATGGACAAATCCAGTACTTATGATCAACAGGGATAATATAATAAGTTTTATTCGTACCATAATATACAAAGGTACTCAATTTACTTCGAAAATTAATTCTCCCAATGTTTTAGTTGAGCGATGGTTTTGTATGAAGTCATATCAACCGTGCAGGGAACGACAGATACATAGCCGTTTTTTAACGCCCATTCGTCGGTAGTCATATCATTGGGTTGGGCATTATGGAATTCTCCGGTAAGCCAATAAATATCTTTTCCGTTTTGATCCTGTGTCTTCAGAAATTCTCCGGTCCATTGTCCTTTTGTTTGGCTACAGACTTTCATGCCTTTGATTTCGGACATATAGGGGACGTTGACATTGAGACAAACATGTGGAGGCAGTCCCTCTTCTAAAATTTGCGAAGCGATTAGATAGGCATACCGGGAAGCATTGGTAAAATCGTCGTTATGTTTTCCTCCGGCCAAAGAAATTCCAAAAGAAGGCACTCCGAAAATACATCCTTCCAACGCTGCACCCATTGTTCCTGAATAAATGATGCAGATAGCAGAATTAGAACCATGATTGATCCCCGAAATAATTAGATCGGGTTTGCGATCGAGGATCTCATTCATAGCCAGTTTTACACAATCCACAGGGGTTCCCGTACAGGCGTATTCAATCAATCCGTCTTCCATGTGTGTAATAGAGAGCCGGATAGGCATTATGGAAGTGATGGCGCTCGACATTCCCGAGCGAGCTCCGTCAGGTGCTAATACAATGATTTCTCCTAATGGTCTGACAGCTTCTATTAACGAACGGATTCCTTTAGCCTGAATTCCATCATCGTTGGTAATAAGAATGAGCGGTTTATGATTTAAATTCATAATGTTGTAACCTTAATCTGCAAAAAACTATTCTCCTTCAAGAGGAGCGAGCGGTCCTAATCCGGATTCATATTTTTGCATCTGTTTAGTAATCTCATTTACATAATAAACGTTGATATTATGTGACGGATGCCCATCATTATACAGCATATATTTATTCGGATTTTCAGCAAAGTCAGCAGGGGCATCCACATTTAATACTATAATTTTCTCATTGAGATATTTAGTCCAATTTAAGAAAACACTATATCCTGGATAAATTCCCACGTAAAAACGTCCACCGGGTTTAACTTTCCAGTATTTTTTGGCCGTATAATTAATAATATCAGCAAAACGTTTATAAAAATCTTCGGTGTCGGGAGCATAAAATGCATAGTCAAAGAATCGTAACAAAGCCATATCATTCAAGAAGCTGGCTTTCATTAATTGTTTTTCAGGCCATTCTTCTACGATTAAAGAGTCATTCTCAACATGTACGTTAAGAGGTGTTGGAGGAGACCATCTGAGATATATGCTTGAACCATATACCCGGTTTAGATGGTCATCAATAAAAGTATATAAAGCAAAGCCATCCGGTTCTTTTACGGATTCTGAATTGACAGTGTTAACCCGTTTGTCAAAAAGTAACGCAATTTGATGTGGCCCATACCCACCTGCGCCATAATTGTATGACTTATAATGAGGATTCGATGCCTCAAATAAATATGGAAAAGTAGAAGAATACATTATGCCTTGTCCAAAGGTAAATGAACAGCCAAAAAACAAGGCATGTTTATCGGGATGATGCTCGTTCATTGGATGTGTCTTCATAAAACCATCATCCGGGATCCTGCGGCTAAACTGGTCGGAAGAAAAGCAAATATTATATAATGTGTCTTTTCCCAGTATTTGCCAATGCTTAGCATTCTGCAAATTGGGTCTTAAGCGACTGCCAAGAACTTCATCAGGTCCCGCATACGCCTCCCCACCCTCATGCATACGTATGTACATAAGTTTGTACAAGGGCCGGGCGAATTGACAACCTATCAAAAAAACGATTAATACTCTGCAAAGAAACAGAGGATAACATTTTTTTTGTAATAAGAGGCTTTGAAGGATAAAGGTGAGCATAAATAGGGCAAACAAACCCATCAAAACCCAATCAATGGCAACCTTGTGGGTTAAAAAAGTAAAGAATGATTGTGAGGTAATCCACAGAATGTATATTAAAGATAACAGGGATAAAGCAAAATACACTCCAATTTGAGCCTGCAAAATAATTTTGAGTTTGGCAAAATAAATTTTTAATGACATATTCTTCATTCGAATTAAACCGCAAAAGTACGCGAAATTTTTTAGTTAATAAAGGGATGATGTGCAAAATATCAAAAATTATACCGGTATGTTACAGGTTGTTTTCCGGTCTCTTATTCCTCGGATGATGTTCTAAAATTTCGCTTCTTAAAAAATCGCGATCAAGATGTGTGTAAATTTCTGTAGTAGCTATTTTTTCATGACCCAACATTTGCTGTATCGCCCGGAGGTTGGCGCCCCGTTCGAGCAGGTGGGTGGCAAAAGAATGACGGAAAGTGTGCGGGCTTACAGTTTTTCGAATACCGGCTTTTTCTGTATATTCCTTAATAATATGGAAAACCATGATGCGGGAGAGGGCCGTTCCTCGACGGCTAAGAAACAAGGTGTTTTCAAATTCTTTTTTGATATTATTCAGACGGTTCCGGTCGGGCATGTACAATTTTATTTCCTTGATAGCCACAGGTGAAATGGGAACCAACCGCTGTTTGCTGCCTTTTCCTTCTACTCGAATAAATCCTTCATCCAAATATAAGTCGGAAATACGCAGGGAAGTCAGTTCCGAAACCCGGAGGCCGCAACTGTACAATGTTTCAAGAATGGCTTTATTGCGTTGTCCTTCAGGAACGGATAAATCCAATGCTCCGATGATGTCGTTGATTTCGGTAACAGTCAGTACTTCAGGTAGTTTCATGCCGATTTTCGGGGATTCGAGTATTTCGGTCGGATCATTTTCAATCCATTCTTCCAATACTAAAAAGTGAAAAAATGATTTGATTCCTGAAATGATACGCGCTTGGGAACGAGCATTAATGCCAAGATCACATAATTGGGCGATAAACTGTTGCAAATCTTCGAGCGCCACATCCTGCGGTTTTTTTTCTCCATCCTGAAGGTAGGACAATAATTTTTCCAAATCCTGCATATAAGCTTCAATAGTGTTTTTGGAAAGTGATTTTTCCAACAGCAGATGTGTATAATAAGCAGAAACAATGTTACTGTCGTTAAGCTTTGCCATATTTTTAATTGCCGGATAAATGAATAATAATTACTTTTGTAGCTTGAAATCATCAATACCCTCACAAAGGTATAAAATTGTCTCGATAAGGATGAAAATTCAAATAATAAACGGACCTAACCTCAATTTATTAGGCCAACGTGAGCCGGATGTGTATGGGGCGGCTTCATTCGAATCGTATTTTTCCTCATTACAAAATCAGTATCCGGAGATTTCTTTCGATTATTTCCAGTCCAATATCGAAGGGGAGCTGATTGATAAAATCCATGCAACCGGGTTTGTGTATGATGGTATTATTTTGAATGCAGGAGGATACACTCATACGTCTGTAGCCATTCATGATGCGATAAAATCAGTGACGGCTCCGGTCGTGGAAGTCCATATTTCCAATGTATATGCTCGCGAATCGTTTCGTCACCAATCCCTGTTGGCGCCTGCATGCCAGGGGGTTATCGCGGGATTTGGAATGGATTCGTACAGGCTGGCAGTAGAGGCTATTTTGAAAATGAAATAATGGAGACAATGAAAGTAATACGGGTTCAATGTCTATCATCTTTTCATTTTTTTCATTTATATAATATATAAACTATGTTAAAACAAACCAAAATTGTAGCAACCATATCGGATAAACGTTGTGATGTCCCGTTTCTGACCGAGCTTTTCAATGCCGGAATGAATGTTGTAAGAATGAATTCTGCTCATTTGGACCAGTGCGGATTTGATATGATTGTGGATAATGTGCGTCAGGTTTCCGACCGGATTGGAATACTAATGGACACCAAAGGTCCGGAAGTGAGGACAACGGTGGTTGAACATCCGATTGAATTTAAAACGGGAGATAAAGTAAGCATCAAAGGTAATGTGGAAGGCGTCACCTCCAGGGAATGCATTTTTGTCAACTATAAAAAATTTGCTGAAGAACTAAATATCGGTAGTCTGATTTTAATTGATGACGGCGACTTGGAACTTAAAATAATCGATAAAAAACCGGGCGAACTGATTGCCGAAGTCCTGAATGAGGCGACATTAAGCAGCCGGAAAAGTGTGAATATACCCGGAGTGAGAATCAATCTTCCATCGCTTACCGAAAAAGACATCCGGAATATTCATTATGCCATAGAGAAAAAAATTGATTTTATAGCCCATTCCTTTGTCAGGAGCAGGCAGGATGTGCTTGATATCCAGAGAATTTTGGATGATCATAACAGTCCGATCAAGATTATTGCCAAAATTGAGAATCAGGAAGGAGTGGATAATATCGATGAGATTCTGGAAGTGGCTTACGGTATTATGATTGCCCGCGGTGATTTGGGAATTGAAGTGCCGCAGGAAAAAATTCCGGGTTTACAACGGGTGCTGATCCGCAAGTGTGTAGCGGTGAAAAAACCGGTTATTGTAGCAACGCAAATGCTACATTCCATGATCAATAATCCCCGTCCGACCCGGGCTGAAGTAACCGACATTGCGAATGCCATTTATTATCGTACCGATGCTTTGATGTTGAGTGGTGAAACAGCTTACGGAAAATATCCGGTAGAGGCTGTGAGAACAATGACCCGTGTAGCTCGCGAAGCGGAAAAAACTAAACTAACCGAAAACGATATCCGGGTGCCGATGCCCAATGACGATCTGGATGTTACTTCCTTTTTGTCGAAACAGGCAGTGAAGACATGCTCAAAATTACATGTAAAAGCAATTATTACAGATAGTTATACGGGAAGAACCGCCCGCTACCTGGCTGCATTCCGTGGTAAGGCGCCGGTGTATGCTATTTGTTATAAAGATCGCACAACCCGGGAATTATCGCTTTCTTATGGAGTATGGGCGGTTTATCAGAAAGAGAAAGACAGCGCTAAAGAATATTTTCTCAATGCCCTCAACCAATTGATACGCGAAGGATTTATCAGCCGGAGTGATATGTTTGCCTACTTAAGCGGTAGCTTCGGAGAAGGAGGCGGTACATCATTCCTTGAAATCAATAATGTTGGAAAAGTATTGAGCGCTTCGCAACAATTTATTCCGATTAATTTCAACAGTCAGGATTCCGGCAATAAAAAAGGGCGAAATAAATAAGTTAGATGGGCGGAACGGAAGAAAATATAGAACAATATATCCTCGATCATATAGATGCGGAAGGGGAGTTGCTTGCTGCATTGAATCGGGATGCTCATGTGAATCTTCTTCGCCCCCGAATGCTTTCCGGTCATTTACAAGGACGTATTTTGAAAATGCTTTGCCGGATGTGCCGTCCGAAAACTATTTTAGAAATAGGAACATATACCGGCTACGCCACCTTATGTCTGGCAGAAGGAGCAGGCGACGATGCAGAGGTTCATACGATTGAAATAAATGACGAATTGGAAGATTTTATTCTTAAACACCTGAATCAATCGGAGTCAAGAAAAAAAATCCATCTTCATATCGGTGATGCGATGGAAATTATACCGAGGCTGGATATCCTGTTTGATTTTGTATTTATTGATGCAGACAAACGGTTGTATTCCGAATATTACGATTTGGTTTTCGACCAAGTGAATCCGGGAGGTATTATTGTGGCTGATAATACTTTATGGGATGGAAAAGTATTGGAAGAATCCTTATATTCTGATGCACAAACAGCAGGAATATTGCAATTTAATGATAAAATTGCGGCCGATCAACGAATAGAAAAAGTCATTTTACCGGTGCGCGATGGCTTGACGATAATGTATAAAAAATGAAATTACCACACAGGCACACAGAACACAATATTTTTTAACTAAAACTTCTATGTGTCCTATGTGCCTGTGTAGTTCAAAATAAATAAAATGGAAACGAAACGACAACAAAAGATAGAACGCCAGATTCAGAAAGATTTAGGCGATATTTTTCTGCTTCAGACCAAGCAGATGCAAGGCGTGTTGGTATCGGTCAGCGAAGTACGTGTCAGCCCTGATTTAGGAATTGCTAAAGTTTATTTAAGCATATTTCCTTCAGCTAAAGGCCCTGAAATTATCGAAGCGATCAAGGCTAATACCAAGGCCATTCGTTTTGAATTAGGTCAGAAAGTACGGAATCAATTACGGAAAGTTCCGGAACTGATATTCTTTTTGGATGAGACAATCGATTATCTTGAAAATATAGACAACCTGCTCAGGAAATGAATGCCTCACTTTACATTGCCAAACGATATCTGTTTTCTAAAAAATCACACAATGCGATCAATATCATTTCGATGATATCGGTCATTGGCGTTGCAATAGCTACGTTGGCGACGGTTTGCACTTTGTCTGTTTTTAATGGATTTAAAGGCATGGTAGCGGATATGTTCAGTGCATTCGATCCTGAATTGAAGATAATGCCTGCCACAGGCAAAGTATTCGACGGACAATCTCCTGAAATTCAGGAAGTGAAAAAAATGAAGGCGATCGCCTTATTTTCGGAAGCGATAGAAGACAATGTATTAGTTCAATATCAAGGACATCAGGTGCCCGCAACATTGAAAGGAGTTTCCGACAGTTTTGAGCAAATTACAGGCATTGATACAATTTTGGTTGACGGGACATTTAAATTGCAAGATGCTGTGAATAATTTCGGTACTCCCGGCATTGGGTTGGCGTACCGGTTGGGCATCCATGCCGGCTTTATAGATCCCATAGAAATTTTTGCTCCCAAACGAAATGCGGAAGTCAACCTGTTAAATCCATCTTCCTCTTTTTCTCGTGAAAATGTCTATGTCAGCGGTATTTTTATGGTGAATCAACCGGTATATGATGACCAGATGATGATTGTTCCGATTGAACTAACCCGTCAACTATTTGATTATTCGACAGAAATTTCATCTTTGGAATTAAAGCTGAAGCCCGGAGCCAATTTAGCTCATGTACAAAAAAATATCGAGCAAATAGTAGGAAATTCCTATTGGGTGAAGAATCAGTACCAACAACAGGAAGCATCATTTAAAATGATGAATATGGAAAAATGGATCAGCTACCTGATGCTCATCTTTATTTTAGTGATCGCCCTGTTTAACGTAGTCAGTTCGCTCACCATGCTGATTGTCGAAAAGAAAAACGATGTGGTTACCTTACGCAATTTAGGAGCCAACGACCGGCTCATATCCAGTATTTTCCTGTTTGAAGGTTGGATGATTTCCATTGTCGGCGCAGTATCCGGCATAGTACTTGGCGTAGCGATCTGTATGGGACAACAATATTTTGGCTGGTTAAAAATGGGCGACACGGACGGAGTTTTTGTAGTCGATGCTTATCCTGTTGTAGTAGCCTGGAGCGATATTGCAGTAATAGTAATGACCGTTTTACTGATCGGTTTCTTAGCCGCTTTTTATCCCGTAAGGTATTTAACCAAACGATATTTGTGATTAGCAGCAATCTCTCATTATTATACTAACTCGCTCTGAAGTTGTAATTGGCCTTCAATTATAGTGTATTTCTCTCCGCATTCTTTACAAATGGCGACACCCTGTTCGTCAAACGATAAGGTATTCCCGCAGCGACTTACCCAACCGATTTGTCGTCCGGGATTTCCGACCATCAGACCGTAAGCAGGAACATTTTTGGTTACAACAGTTCCGGCGCCTATCATAGCATATTCGCCAATCGTATTGCCACATACAATGGTGGCATTGGCCCCAATGGTTGCACCCTTTTTAATGAGAGTAGTTCTGAATTCTTCTTTTCTTACAATGAAACTGCGCGGATTAATAACATTGGTAAAAACGCAGGATGGCCCCAGAAATACATCTTCTTCACAAATGACACCGGTGTAAACAGACACATTATTCTGCACTTTCACATTGTTTCCCAATCTTACGTTAGGGCTAATGACTACATTTTGTCCGATGTTACAATTATCTCCGATAATACAATCAGGCATGATGTGCGAAAAATGCCATATTTTGGTGTGTTCTCCGATCTGACAACCGGGATCGATCACTGCGGTTGGATGCGCCAGAAAATTATTCATAACGATGTAAAGTTTCAATAATGTAATCTAATTGCTCACGGTCCAGTTCGGTATGCATGGGAAGCGACAATACGGATTGCGCAAGTACATGGGAATGAACGATTTTTCCGGCGATTTTTCCACATTGAAAAGCCGGCTGTTCATGCAACGCCAATGGATAATAAATCATGGAAGGAATGCCGCATTGTTTCAAATAAGATTGCACCGCCTCTCTGTTGCCGTTTTTTGTTTTAATTGTAAACTGGTGATACACATGTGTAGAGTAAGCCATTTGAACCGGAAGTTGCAACCAATCGATATCCGCAAGATGTGTCTGATAATACTCTGCGGCGGCTTGTCGTTTTGCAATATAATGTTTGAGGTATTTTAACTTGACCTGTAAAATGGAGGCTTGCAATGTGTCTAATCGCGAATTGCAGCCGATGATGTCGTGCCGGTATTTTTCCTTTTGGCCGTGTGATGCAATCATTTGCAATCGTTCGGCCAATAGAGGATCGTTGGTCAAAATCGCTCCGCCATCGCCGTAGCATCCTAAATTTTTACTTGGAAAAAAAGATAATGTGCCCATGTGTCCCATGGTTCCGGCGCTGTATTTTTCTTGGTTGGAAAAACAGCAGGAAGCTCCTATGCTTTGCGCATTGTCTTCTATCACATAAATATTGTGCTTTGCACATAATTTCAATAGAGGCTCCATGTTACAGCATTGTCCGAAAAGATGCACAGGAATCACGGCACGGGTGTTGGGAGTAATGGCTTCTTCTATTTTAGCAATATCCAGGTTGAAAGAATCGGGATCTACATCTGCAAATACAGGTGTCAGTCCCAATAGAGCGGCGGCTTCTGCTGCTGCTGCGTATGTAAAATCGGGAACAATCACTTCTTCTCCCGGTTGCAGGTTTAATGACATGAGAGCAATTTGCAACGCATCAGTTCCATTGGCACAGGGAATGACATATTTTGCTCCGGTGTATGCCGCCAGATCATTACAAAAGGATTCGACTGCCGGCCCGTTAATGTAGGCTCCCGAACGAACGGTGTTGAGTATTGCATCGTCCATTTCCTGTTGCATATTGGCGTATTGGGTGGTTAAATCCACCATGTGTATTCTTTTCATAATCAAGCCAATTCTATTATTTCCAAATCTTGAATATTTTTTTTGTCAATATTGAATCTTACCAATGTGCGAATCGCATGAAATCCGAATTTTCCGGCGGCTCCAGGATTTATATGCAATAATTCCAATTGCTTGTCGTATTGCACTTTCAGAATATGCGAATGTCCGCAAATAAACAATTGAGGTGGATGGTTGTATATTTCGGGGCGTACTTCTGTGGCGTATTTTCCGGGGTAACCGCCAATGTGAGTGATCCATACATCCATTTCTTCTGCCCGGAACCGCAAATATTGAGGGCACACCATGCGGATGTCGTAACTGTCGATATTCCCGTAAACCGCTCTTACCGGTTTTAATTCTGTCAGCCGGTTTAATAATGCTAAACTGCCTATATCTCCGGCATGCCAAATTTCATCACAGGAAGAAAAATAGGATTCATACCGATCATCCCAGTATCCATGGGTATCCGAAAGCAGGCCGATTCTTAACATTTTAACTCTTCACTTGTAAATTGTCACAAATTTACAGATTATTCTTGTGCTACAACTTTTTTATATTCGATTTTGTTTCTTATTTTTGCAAATAGACCCGTTTAGTGTATGGAATATAACTACTTTAATCGTGATGTCAGTTGGCTTTCTTTCAATTACAGGGTTTTATTGGAAGCTGCCGATCATACTGTGCCTCTGTATGAACGGATTAAATTTCTCTCTATACATGCTTCCAATCTTGAAGAATTTTACAAAGTGAGGGTCGCGGAGCATCGAAGCGTGATTATGCGGAAAGTACATTCGGAAGAAGATCCGGCGGAAGCCGAACAGATTCTGAATGAAATTAAACAAGAAGTAACCAGGCAGCAGCAGGAAATGTCCCGTATTTTCCGTCAGGAAATTCTTCCGGAACTGAAGAAGCAGGGAGTTATCTTGTATCCCAATGAGCAGGTGCATGATTTTCATAAAGAATGGCTGATCAATTTTTTCAGGGAAGAAGTGTTTCCTTTTCTCCAGCCGGTCATGTTGATGCCCGAAGATTTGAAGATTTTTATTCGCGATAATCGGTTGTATTTAGTAGTTCGCCTAACGAAAAAAGGGAATCCGAACCGGCTTTTCTATTATGCACTGATTAAACTTCCGTATTCCAAAGTGAGCCGTTTCGTCGAATTGCCTCGCTACAAAAACGTATTTTACTACATGTTTGTGGATGATATCATCAAAGCAAACCTGGGAATGATTTTTCCGGGATTTGATGTGGATTGCAGTTATGAGATCAAAATTTCGCGCGATGCCGATATTTATATGGACGAAGAACAGATTCCGGATGAGCAGAAATTGGTGGAAACGATCCGCAAAAAGGTGAAAAAACGGAAAATCGGCGACCTCAGTCGTTTTGTTTATGATCGTAACATGCCCAACGATTTTTTGCGTTTTATATCTGAAGCATTTGAAATTATTCCGGAAGACCTGATTGCCGACAATCCGCATTTGAGTATGGAAGATTTGATGAAACTTCCGAATCCTCTTGGAAAAACAGTTGAATATCAGCCATTCAGACCGATCAGGATTCCTGTGTTGGAACATTCGTACCAACTTTTTCCTGTCATCCGGAAACGAGATGTGTTTTTTCATTATCCGTACCATCCGTTCGATTATTTTATCCGTTTTTTAGCTGAAGCCTCCTATAATCCCAATGTGGCGGAAATTAAAATTACCCAATACCGTGTGGCGGAAAATTCGGCAGTCATCAACAATTTGATCAATGCAGCTCAAAATGGGAAGAAAGTGGTGGTTTTCGTTGAATTAAAAGCGCGATTCGACGAAGAAAATAATATGTACACTTCAGAATTGATGAGGCAAGCCGGAATTCGGATTATTTACAGCAAAGTGGGCTTAAAAGTACATGCTAAAATTGCGTTGATCAAGGAAAAAAATACTGCTTCGGGACGGCAGGGGAAAAGTTATGCCTATCTGAGTACAGGAAATTTCAATGAAAAAACAGCGAAATTGTATTCGGATATGGCCATCATGACATCGGATAAACGGATAACGAGAGAAATCGATCGGGTATTTGATGTTCTGGAAGAAAAAATAACACATCCTCGGTTTCTTCATCTGTTGGTGGCTAAATTTAACTTGATGCCTCAATTGCAGGCTCGGATTGACAAAGAAATCCAACATGTGCAAGAAGGAAAAATTGGTCATATTATTCTGAAAATGAACGGGCTGCAAGATTCTGTCATGATCGATGAATTGTATCGCGCCAGCCAGGCCGGGGTGCAAATTGATTTGATAGTCAGAGGCATTTGTTGTTTAGTCCCGGAGCAGGAATATAGTCGTAATATTCGCATAACGAGGATTGTTGACCGTTTTTTGGAACATTCTCGGGTTTGGTATTTTTATAATGATGGACAAGAAGAGGTATTTCTCACTTCGGCCGATTGGCTGAAACGTAATTTATATCGCCGTATAGAGACGGCATTTCCCATTTGGGATAGTACAATCAAGCAATCCATTATCAGGATTTTGCAATTGCAATTGCACGATAATGTGAAAGCCTGTTATATTGATGAGCATCTCAACAATGTATTTAAAAACAATGTTATGCAACAACCTGTCTGGGCTCAACAGGATACTTATCAGTTATTGCAATCCGAAAATAATAATTGAATTTTTAACAAAAAAGCTAAAACAATCGGTGCTATTTGTACGTTTTACAGGCAAATAGAGTGAATTTATTTCAAAACCAAATATTAAGTAATTGTTAAAACAGAATGCTATGAAACGATTCAATTATATACGGGGAACATTATTAACCGGATTATTAGCTTTAATGGCTCTTGGATTTTATTCTTGTGACGACGACGACGATCCTTATCCTATCGTTTACTGGGTCAATGCATTAAGTACTAAATACGAAAATCCTGCTGTAACCGACAGGAATGAAGATGGAGTGTTGAATATGAGATTGTGGGACGACAATACATTGGAGTATGCTATTAATATCAGAAATCTCAAGTCGGATGATGAGTTGACGACAGTAGGTTTCTATGCAGGAGATGTGCTTACCAACAGCGATCATGCGATCCTTCAACTGGATAATATTACTTTTAATGGAGGATTAGCATCGGGGGCTGTACTCTTACGGCAATCTTTAGCCGACAGTTTGCTGAATATGAATAATCAGATTTATATTAATATTCATTCGATTCAACAGCCCGATGGATTAGTAAGAGGGCAAATTAATACCGATATTTTTTATACTTCTTATATTACATTGTCGCCAGGTAATGAAGTCCCGCCGTTATTGGATGTTGCTACCAGCGGAACAGCCACAGTGAGGATGACTACAGAACGCACAGGAAGCAATCAGACTAAAATTTATTATCAGGTGATTGTCAGTGATTTGCCTTCCGGAGATGAACTTTTGTCTGCTGGTATTTATCATGGAAAAACAGGAGAGACGGGCGAAGCATATCTTTCTCTTTACACCTCGAAGGATGATTTTGGCACCAACCAATACACTACAGTGAGCTATGCGATAGCCGACAGTTTGTATGAAGAAGATTCTTATGTCAATGTGATCAGCCAACTACATCCGGACGGATTGATTCGCGGCCAATTAAAAAATGATTATAAAAATCCGGTATTGAATGTACACAGATAACTGATTTCATTTATGAAAATATAGGTGCATAAAAATCGTTTGTTCGTTTATTTTATTTCCCATAAATCAATTTAAATTGCGTATTTTGTTGTATGTTTAACAAATAAATGATACAATGAAAAGCAGGAAATTGAATATTTGGATTTGTTTGGGAATTGCAGGCATTATTTTTAGCCTTAATACCATTGCAGGGTTATTAGCTTTCAGACTACAGATTGTAGCATGTGAATATTTGAATTTCTCATATTACAACATAGCTTTGAAAGGATTTAGTTTGATTGTATTTGTAATATCTTTTCTCTTAGCTGCATTGTGTGTTAGAAACAAAAAACATATCATTTGGTTTGTACTGTTATATAGCTTTACGTTTTTTTTACCCTCGTTGATGGGAGTACCTGCTCCTTCAAATTATACACCTCTGGAAGAAAGAAATATTGTGCTGATGTATTCGGTTTATTCATTCCTGACCATTTTTGTAGATTCCTGTTTTGCCATTGTGCTTTATCTGGGATTTGACTGGTTTAATAAACAAAAGCAGACAAAAGAATTAGAGAAGCAAAATCTTCAGAGTGAATTGATGTTACTGAAAAACCAGCTCAATCCGCATTTTCTTTTTAATACACTCAATAATATCGATAGCTTAATCAAACGAAATCCCGATTATGCATCTTCTTCTATCATTGAATTGTCGGATATGATGCGTTATATGATTTATGAGACGAATGCAGATAAAGTGCCTTTACAAAAGGAATTGGATTATATAGATAATTATTTGAAATTGCAAAAACTACAATACGCAAATCAGAAATTAGTCCAATATGACGTAATGGGTAGTCCGGGAGATATTACAATAGCGCCGATGTTATTTATTGCATTTATTGAAAATGCGTTTAAACATTGTACCAACAAAGAATTGCGCCATGCTATCCGGTTCTCGTTTCGTATCGAAAAAGACAAAATATATTTTGAATCTGTTAATAATGCCGATGAGACCCGGAAAATCTCCAAAGATTTATCCAGTGGAATTGGCTTGGAAACCGTGAAGCGGCGATTAGAAATTTTGTATCCGAATCGTTATACATTAGTTATTCAGCAAAAAAATGATTTATTTTGCGTATCACTAACGATTATGCTTCATGATTAATTGCATCATAATAGAAGACACTCCGCTTGCTGTTCAAAAACTGGAAGGGTTTATCAGTAGAATTCCATTGCTCAACTTGTTACAATCTTTTGATAACGGATTGGATGCCCTCATTTTTATGCAAACTCATACAGTGGATTTGGTGTTTCTGGATATTCAAATGGAAAAACTCAACGGCTTACAGTTTTTGGAATCCATTCGTTCCCGGCCTAAGATTATTATTGTTTCGGCATACAGTCAATATGCTATACATGGTTTTGAACACAATGTTTCGGACTATCTGCTAAAACCCTATTCGTTTGAACGTTTTTTGAAATCCATTGATAAAATACAATCGGAATTACCTGTCGCTCAATCCAAAAATTACATGTTTGTTAAAACGGAATATCGTATGGAACGCATTGATTTTCAGGATATTTTATATATAGAAGGAATGGGCGCTTATTTACGGATTGTAACCTGCCAGACTAAAATCATGACACTGCAATCATTTATTCAAATCGAAAAACAGTTGCCGGCAGATCAGTTTCATCGTGTTCACAAATCCTATATTGTTGCGTTAGATAAAATCAAAAGTATTGAACGGAATGTAATTCTGATTGAAAATGAGCGCATTCCAATTGGGAAGAGCTATGTTGACGAATTTTATCAATTCATTTTGCCGGAAAAGGCATGATTTCAATTTTTATCTAAAAATACCTTTAAGGAACCTTGGTAGGTTTCGCCCAACAACGTTTTATATTCTTTTGAGAAATTGTCGAAAGCTGCTTTGGCAAGGCCTTTTTTCCCCATTTTATATAAAGTGTTGCATTTAACGCCGATGGCTTCTTCACTGATCGGGTCGAATTTCAGCACAGATTCTGCAACTTTCAATCGGATAGAGAGATTATCGGTATAAGGTTGTCCTGAATGATTGAGATAATGTAACAGCACATCGATCACAGCATTGGAAAAATCATTTTTAAAAGAATCCACCCATTCCATCTGAATATTCGGCAACATAGGTCCGAGAGTAAGCAATTCCACCAGCCGCAATATATCTTCGATGTTGGATTGATCGGATGATTGTATCGTTTCAATTAGCCTGAGCGATTCCTGATAATCGGAAAAAACCGCAGGAGGAATAGCCATAGTCCAATATCCGTTTTCATTGGTAATTTCAATATTGCCGACATCTTGCAATAATACCCGCAGTTTACGCAAGTTTACGTTCCGGTTGTTGCGGGCGGCGTCTTCTGACTTATCAAACCACAAAAATTCTTGCAATTTAGCAGAAGAAATTCCTTTTTTGTTTTTTAATGAATATAAAAGAATGAGTACCAACATGTACTTGAGAGTTGGCGTAAACTCTCCGGTCAGGTTTTTCCCGTTTTTATCAAAAACCTGAAATCCTCCGAAAAATAAAATTGATTTTTCAGTGGTCAAATAGTACGTTTTTTCAACATCCGGCTCATTCGTTTTATTTACAGACTGCTTATCATTTTTTATTTCCGGTAGTTGTTTCTTTTTGAAACGCAGCCAAATAATCGTGGAGACAATTGCAGTAACAATGATAAAAATCGATAGGAATAAAAGCGCTTTGGATGATAACAGCGGGGGAGTAGTGGCTTGTAATACATCCTCCTTTTTGAGTGGCGGATAATCTAATGAATAAATAGATAAAG
This sequence comes from Bacteroidales bacterium, assembly GCA_031553835.1. Taxonomy (GTDB): domain Bacteria; phylum Bacteroidota; class Bacteroidia; order Bacteroidales; family Azobacteroidaceae; genus JAVBKX01. The sequence continues at coordinate 18,721 of JAVBKX010000043.1, read as the reverse complement.
TGGACAAATCGCCATCGGTCGAAGACGAAACGACTGCGACTAATTTACTTAAATGGGGAGAATAAAATAAATTACATAAAGAGATATTATCTCTAAAATAAAAAGGAATCGTATCGGCCAGTATTTCCACATTGGGATGCAACATGCTGTGTTTTTCCAGGGAAATCCAGGAATGCGCTTTGTTAGGGAATCCAAGAACATAAAAACAGCTATCTTGTTCGTCGAGAATCAAATTGTTGGAATACACATTGTCTTCTTCCTGTTTGTATTTGGTGGATAAATCATACAAATATCTGACCGCCAATGTTTTCAGGTCTATTTCGTAGAAATCCGAAAAATTGCGGGGTCCCAATTCCTGTCTGCCCATTTTAGCGCCTCTTCCGCCATAAACATACAATTTGTTACCTGCCTTATTTCCTCCCATAGCCGCCAAATAGCGGGGAATAATAGTATGGGAAAGATCCGATTTTTCCCATGATGCACCAGAGGGCAAATCGACTTTGAAAAAATCGCTTTTGTAAGCGTAGAATCCATATCCTCCAAATAAATACATAGAGGAATCGAGGGGAGATATATAGCTATTGTGGTGAGCATGAGTGTCTTCTCTATATTTCATGGGGCCACCATGCCAGGTATGGGTAGTCTCGTCAAATGCAAAAATTTTCTTTCCTTCTATACTATACGATATCAATCGTTTGGAAACAGGATTGAATAATAATTGGTTGGAATATTTATTGTGGGGCACAAATCCCGTAATCGGTATCGTTTGTAACTTACCGGTTGATACGGAATAAGTAGTATAACTATCCGGATTCAAAATGATGACTCTGTTTTGGATCGAATCGAAAGCCACTTGCGGATATAATGTGGTTTGGATCTCTGTTTCCTTGTGCCAAAAGATGCCGAAATCTTTGATCCAGGATGGATTTAAAGCGATGGCCGGTTTTGAGAGCAGGTCATCATAGACCACATTTTCCCCATGTCTTTTCAATGCCCAAAAATGAACCGGTTTTCCGTTGATTCCAACAGCCACATCTTTCAGTATCATCGGGGCTACATCATGTACGCCAAGTCCTTGAAAATCGCAGCAGCCAAAATGAACCAGCAACGTATTGGTGTCGGAAAGATCGTAAGGACAATTGATCACTTCGCCGTGAAAATTCAGTGTGATCAGGTTTTCTTTCTTATCAAAAATGATTTTGAAGCGGTTCCATTGCTCGGTTGCCAAAATACCGGTTAATTGAAAATCACGGTTATTTACTACTAAAAACAGATTTTTATCATTATTGACAACAAGGTCGATCGCCTCTTCTTTATTAGAAATAATTCGAAAAAAATAACCAAATTTTACGGTTTCTTCTCTCAGATACGCATCAAATTCAAGGGTGAAAATACCATGCTCACGAAGTGAGTAAGGGTCTCCATCATTCAAAATAAGGGAAGTTCGTTTGTCAATATTAGACTGATGAGCATAAAAATACAAACCTGTTTTTGGGAGTTGCCCATACACATTCGTAACGATAAAGAGCACAAGCCCAAAACAAATCTTTTTCCAACAGTTTTGCTTGGATGTCCAGATCATACATTTTTCTTATTCTATCGCAAATGTATAGATATTTTTTCTTTTCAACACAATGAATTAATGGTAAATATCAATATTAAGTGAGAGTTAAGCGCGATTTAATCCGATTTTAATTATTTATTAAGTCGCAGCTCCTAAATTTGAATGCAAATTATAAAATATTATGAAACATTCAGGAAAAGGAATAGTAGCGCTTATTGGATTGGTGGTATTCGGAATGGTATCGGCAGGTTGTACAAAGCAGGAGAAAACACCGGCTGATTATGTCAATCTTTTCATCGGAACAGGAGGGCACGGGCATACTTACCCGGGCGTTGCGTTGCCACATGGACTGGTACAATTAAGCCCGGATACCCGGATATCTGGTTGGGATGCATGTTCCGGATATCATTACGATGATACGAAATTGATTGGATTTAGTCACACTCATTTGAGCGGCACAGGGATCGGAGATTATGGAGACATCCTGTTTTTGCCTGTAACAGGTAATCCACAGGCAATATTGCCGAATGGAGAAGATCAGGAGCCTCGTTTTGGTTCTGTATTTTCTCATCAGGGAGAAACGGCTTATCCGGGCTATTATTCGGTAGTGTTGGAAAGTTATAACATTAAAGCAGAACTGACGGCAACCGCTCATGCCGGATTTCATCGATATACTTTCCCAACATCGGAGGATGCCGGATTGATTATCGATCTTACCACCACGATGCATAATCGCCATGTGGCTACAGCTCAAATTAAAATAATCAGCGATACTGAAATCCAGGGAATGAAGCAGGTACAAGGATGGGCGCCCAATCGCTTTGTCTTTTTTTATGCCAAATTCTCAAAACCATTTACTTGTAAACTGGAAGCTAATGGCACGATTATTGAAAATACTAAAGAAACAGAAGCAAAAGATTTAAGAGCTTACTTAGATTTTGGGGCAACATCAAAAAATGAAAAAATATTATCGAAAGCAGGAATTTCATTTGTAGATTGCGAAGGCGCCAAAAATAATGTGTCACAAGAAATTACAAATTGGAATTTTGAAGAAATCGTTAAGAATGCGACTGCTGAATGGGCTAAAACTTTAAACAAAATTGCTGTCAAAACCAATGATGAAAAAGCAAAGACCATTTTTTATACGGCACTATATCATGCATCATTAGAACCTACAATTACTTCTGATGTAGATGGCCGTTACCGGACAATGGATAATCAGATAGCCAGGGATGAAAATTACACAAATTACTCTGTGTTTTCATTGTGGGATACTTTCCGTGCATTACATCCGTTATATACCATCATCACACCTGTAGAAGACGAAGCGATGATTCGCTCGTTACTCAGAAAATCCGATGAAGGCGGACTCTTGCCGATGTGGGAACTTGCTTCCAATTATACCGGTTGTATGATTGGTTACCACTCGGTTTCCGTTATCGTAGATGCTTATATGAAGGGGTTAAATAATTTTGATGTCGAAAAAGCGTATTTAGCTTGTAAAAAATCATCTTCCTATGATACTGCGAATGTGTCTCCGACCATAGACCGGAATATTTTGCACGATAAGCTGGCGCCAATGAGTAAATATTACAAGAATACGATAGGCTATATTCCGGCTGATAAAGAAAAACAATCGGTGGCCAAAGGACTGGAATATGCATATAATGACTGGTTGATTTCTCAATTTGCAAAAGCATTGGGAAATGAGGCAGACTGTAAATATTATGGAGAATTAAGCAAGCTCTACCGGAATTATTATGATCCGAAAACCGGATTCATGCGGGGAAAAATGTCGGATGGAGCCTGGCGCGAACCTTTTGATCCGACCCATTCCGATCACAACAATGATGACTATTGCGAAGGAAATGCCTGGCAATGGCTTTGGTTTGTACCGCAAGATGTGGAAGGCCTGGCGCATTTGATGGGAGGACGTGAAGCGTTGCTCGTAAAACTCGACTCTCTGTTTTCTATCAGCTCAGATTTGGCCGGAGAGAATGTTTCCGCCGATATTTCCGGGATGATCGGTCAATATGCGCATGGCAATGAACCCAGTCACCAGACGATACACATGTATAATGTGATGGGACAACCCTGGAAAACTCAGGAATTGGTCGACCAGGTGTTGCAAACCTTATATTTCAATGATCCTGATGGTTTGTCAGGAAATGAAGATTGCGGACAAATGTCGGCGTGGTACATATTAAATAGCATGGGATTTTATTCTTATTGTCCCGGAATACCTTATTATTCTATCGGTCGCCCGCTGTTTGACGAAACTACTATCTATTTGGATGAAGGAAAATCATTTACTATCCGGGTTATCAATAACAGTTCCGTCAACAAGTACATCAAATCTGCCAAATTGAATGGCAAGTATTTAGACGTCCTGTTTTTTTCACACAAAGATTTGATGCAGGGAGGAGTATTGGAGATTGAGATGACGGATCAGGCAAATAAAATATAAACTAAACAACGATATCATGAGAAATGTAATTTTTACGAAAAAATGGATTGGATTATGCGTATTGGCATGTATGGCAACATTTACAATCCATTCGCAAACTCCCGTTATCAAATGGGAATTGGTTAATCCTAAATATCCGACTGCTGATGCATTTGTATCAGGGATCAATGTGTTGGATGAAGGAGCTGATCCTACAGGAAACACTGACCAAACGAGCTTATTTCAGAAATGTTTGGACAAACTAGGATCCCGTACAATTAACAAAGGAACACAAGCAGATGGAACTCCCAATGGCGGTGTGTTGTATATTCCGGAAGGAAAATACCTGATACAAGGCACTTTGTATATACCCAAAGGCGTCACCATTCGTGGCGATTGGCAGAAACCGGTAAAAGGTCAATCTATTAAGGGTACAATTTTAATGGCAAACAATCCTAATGCGCGAGGGCATGATTGTACGCTGCTTCCCAACGGTAATCCCGGAACTGCATACGAAGCGCAGGCGTTGATTATCATGCAGCCTTCTTCTGCCGTACGGGATCTTAATATATGGTATCCCGAACAGGATCCGAACAATATTGTGGCTTATCCGCCCGCCATTTTATTCGGACAACAAGGTTATTGGGGAAACGACTACACATTAGCTTCCAATATCACTTTGGTGAATGCGTTCGACGGAGTTATTTTCTCACGCCGCAGCGGTGGTGGCGCTCCCAATTGCTACGGCATTTACGGTACGCCGTTACGGCGTGGTATTGAAATAGACAACATCGCCGAAGTGGGACGGATCGACAATGTCGATTTTTCCGCCGATTACTGGGCGGGTTCAGGACTTCCGGGATCACCGTCGGTGAATGGCCCTCACAAGCAATACATTCGCGACAACGGAACGGCTGTCGTGATGCGCCGGAACGACTGGTCATTTATTGGTAAAGTCAAAGCCGAAGGATACAATATCGGTTATCGCATGGATTTGTCATACAATAAAGATGGTAACGGCAATTATACCGCTCCCAACGGACATAATTACGGAATGGAATTTATCGATTGTAAATACGGTGTTTATGCAGCCGCTGTTGCCGGCGCCGGAATGATGTTTTATGACTATAAATTTACCAATTGCGATTATGGTTTTTATTTGGATAACAATCCCAAAGGCGTGATTCAGATTCAAGGTTGCCAATTTGATACGAAAATCGCATCCATTTATGCACCTCTTACTAACACTACCAAGCTTCTGTTGAATCAGAATACCATCAACAAAGGAACTGTCGATGTCCGCGGCGGATTGATTTCCATTGTAAATTGTGATTTCAACAACGATCCCGACCAGATTATTTTAGGCGCGAATGTAAGAGCGATCGTTACGGGAAACCGTTTTCAAAAAGAAGCGTCGATAAAAAATGTGTCGATATACAAATGTATTATCGATCACACTCCGGTAGAAATGACCGCTTTGCCGAAGTTTCCGTATAAAAATCAATACGACTTTATACAAAAACCCGGCGGAAACGCTTTTTATGTGGCCGATGCAGCCAATGGCGTAGATGCTACCGCCGACGATAATTCCGATGCTTTACAAGCTTTATTGAATCAGGCGAAGGCAAACGACGGAGGCATTGTTTTCTTACCTCCGGGACATTATAATTTCCGTAAACCGATTACCATTCCGGCAGGAGTGGAATTGAAAGGTTCGGTCGATGTGCCGAGTTTGCCGACCGGGCCGGGCAGCACAATGGAAATCTATGCCGGAAAAGGCGATGAAAATGCAGCTCCTTTCATTACTATGGAACCGGGTAGCGGTCTGCGAGGCTTAGTGATGAATTATCCCGAACAGGTTGTTCAGCTACTCACCGAACCGGAACGCAATGGCGGCGATATATACCATTATCCATATACAATTCGCGGAAACAAAGACGTTTACATTGTCAATGTCGCTTTACGCACTTGTTATCGGGGAGTTGATCTTTTTACCAATAAATGCGACAACCATTTTGTGGATTACCTGGCCGGTCATGTATTTAAAACCGGTATCCGTGTAGGCGGCGGTTCCAAAGGAGGACATATTTACAATTCACAGTTCAACCAGATTGCTTACGGTTCGGGTGGCGAAACCAAATACGGCGCCTGGCCCAATTCCCCGGACAACTTGCAACCTGATAAGGATAAATACAAAAAAGAACATGACATGGCTTATGCTTATTGCTGGAACAATCTGTATTTCCTCGTTTTGGAGAATTGTGAAGACCAGGTGTTGTATAATAATTTCGATTTCGGTTCCAACCGCGGATTTACACTGGATGCAGGCGCTAACGGAATTTGCCTCGGACAAGGAATCGATCAGGGAATGAATTCTTTCTACATCAATGGAGTCGGAGATAAAGGCTTCAACTTTATCAATACACAAATCGTGACTACCGCCCCGGGAAATCCAGGCGAAGTGAAAGATGAATACAAAGCGAACAACCGCTATATTCAAACCACCGCAAACTTAGCAGGTAAAGTTACCTTTTTCGGCGCCGATTTCTGGGGACAACCGCAAAATATTTCCAATGATATCCTGGGCGGAACGATTGAAATGCAAGCTGGAAATTATGATAATCCGGGACAAAAAAACTTTGGTTCCGTAAATTCCAATGCTGCTTTTGATATTATCGGGACAAATATCAACAATATCAGTTCGCTGTTGACAAGCGGTTCCGCTCCGCAATTCTTCATTCAATCCTCCTTGGTAAATCCCGGAAATGTCGATACGAACGCCTGCGGATTGTGGCTCAATAATCTTGGTTTTTCCGCTTCCGTTTCCTGCGATGCAGGCGCTTTTATTCCGCGCACCGGTTGGATTGCTACAGCTTCAACTTCCAATGACGACGCACAAAAAGCTCTTGATTGCGATGCTTCAACCCGTTGGTCCACCTTAAGTGAACGCCAAAAATCCGGACAGTGGTTTATGGTGGACATGCTCGAAAATCAAACTTTTAGAGGCATTTATTTAGATGCCGGATCCAACACTTACCAACCTGTTTCGGTCAAAATATCCGTTTCGACAGACGGTGAAACCTGGACGCAAGTGGCAAGTGGAAATAATTTTACGCAAACGACATTTGATCAACAAACAGCTCGTTACATTCGAGTAGAGCAAACCGGTACCGGCACCAGTTCTTGGCGCATCGCAGAATTTTGCGTGATGCAAGCCGATTTGCCTGCTACTTTACCGAAAATTAAAGATAACCGGGACAATGTTGCTGTTTGGTTTGCTCAAGGACAATTACACTTAAACGGATTGATTGGAGAATCGGTGGTCCGGATTTATAATCTTACAGGACAATTGGTTGTCCCATCTTTTACACTGGATCGGTCGGTATCTGTCAATCTTGCTTCCGGAGTTTATATAGCAGTCATTCAAAATAATGGAAATATTTATAAAAAGAAATTGATTAATAATCAAAATTAAGCCATTATTAATCTAAAATTAATTGAAAATTAAGAATTCTTTAAGTGTGCGCAGATACTTTTGTTTCAGTAATAAAAACGTGAAAAACAACATGAAAAGAAAGCTATTTAAAAGAAAACTATTATGCGTAGCATTCATTTTGTGCTTCAACGCAAACATGTTTGCTCAGAAAATCATCACAGGAACGGTGAAGGACGCCACATCCGAGCCGTTAATAGGAGTATCGGTCTCGGTGAAAGATGCAAAACGGGGTACTGTCACCGATATAAATGGAAATTTCTCCATTCAGATTCAACCTGGCGATAAGGTGTTATTATTTTCTTACCTGGGAATGAATAATAAAACGGTGAACATTGGAAACAATGCTTTTTACGATGTGGTTATGGAAGAAAATTCTTCTCTTTTGAATGAAGTAGTGGTTTCCGGATTGGGACTTAGTCGCCCTAATAAATCTCTTTCTGTCGCTCAACAGCGAGTCAATGCCGAAACGATTACCGAAGTACGTGATCCCAATATCGTTTCGTCACTTGCCGGTAAGATAGCGGGTGTGATGGTTACACCACCTCCCAGTTCCACCGGATCGGCTCGTATTGTTATTCGTGGCAACAGTTCGTTTACAGGAAATAACCAGCCGCTTTTTGTGGTGGATGGTATGGCGATCGACAACAGAGATGGTAGCGTCAGCGCCGGTAGGGACGGAGGTTTGGACATGGGTAACGGTGCAGCTGACATTAACCCCGACGATATCGAAAGTATTGACGTTTTAAAAGGCCCCAATGCTGCCGCCCTGTACGGTTCGCGCGCTGCCAACGGGGCAATCATCATTACTACCAGGAAGGCAAAGGAAAGTCGTTTCAAAGTGTCTATCAGTTCCAATACGATGTTTCGTTACATTACCCAGTGGCCTGCGTTTCAAAATTCTTTTGGTGCGGGACACATGAATCGAATGGTAGGCGGTAATGGCAGCGGCTGGTTGGCAATTGCCGATGCCGAAGGCAACGCTTATCCATATCCGGGTATTCCGATTATGGAAGAAATTTATACGGATCAGGGCGGCCGTTCCAATGGAGGTCCTATGTTAGGTATGCCTTACATCGGGTTTGATGGAACGATACAACAATATCTTCCCCAACCCGGCAATGTTTACGATTTCTATCAAAAAGCTTCTACTTATACCAATAATATCAATATTGAAGGAGGAAATAAGGATAATAACTACCGTGTGTCGTTAACCAATTTCCGGGCAGATGACGTGGTGGAGAAGCAAAACGTGGTCAACAAAAATACGTTGAATCTGCGTTTTTTCAATACATTGGTAAAAAATCTGACTTTAGACTCCAAAGTAACATTTATTGATGACGATACGGAAAATCGTCGCTATGCCAACCAAAGCGGTTTCAACCCCTTGTATATGTACACCATTCTGGCGCGCTCGATGCCTTTGAGTGAATTGCAAAATTACAAAACGCCGGAAGGAACGGAAAGAGTAAAAGTCGGAGGTATTCACAACCCTTACTGGACGATCAATGAAACAAGCAATGAGGATAGAAGAATGCGCATTATTGCGAATTTTGATTTGGTGTACCAAATTTTGCCTGCTTTGAAAGCTCAAGTAAGATACGGACGGGAATATATCAGTACCTATGCGATGGAATACCGTAATAAGGGAGCCTTAGGCGGTGGTAGTGATGCGGCAGGATATTATAGACATCAATACAATATTCAGGACAATACTCAAATGGACTGGACGTTGATTTTTGATGACCGTTTCTTCAATAACGATGTTTCTGTTTTAGCAACGTTGGGTGGCCAGCAGTTGGATTACAAAGGCTCGTGGCTTAATTCCGATTTAATATCTTTGAAACAACCGGGTTTTGCGCATATCAGCAATAGTGACTCTCCTCCTCGTTCGGACGAAGATGTTCGCGGACAAAAACGTATAAATGGTTTGTTTGGATCTGTGTCGCTTGGTTACAGGGATTTTGTTTACCTGGATATAACCGGACGTAATGACTGGAGTTCCACCTTACCTGCAGGCAATAATTCATATTTTTATCCCTCCGTCGGAGTATCGTGGTTACCTACAGAAATGTTGGGAATTCCTTCTGATAAATTCTATGGAAAATTACGTGCTTCTTACGCACAGGTGGGTAATGATACTGATCCTTATCGCTTGAAGTCTTACTTAAATCTCTCCAGCGATAATATTTTCGGAGGATATAAATACGCATCTTTACCGGGGTCCTTGGCTAATCCTTCTCTGAAGCCTGAACGCACACGTTCGTATGAATTTGGTGCAGATATACGTTTACTCAATAGCCGCTTGAATTTCGACATTACCTATTATCAATCTAATTCATTTGACCAGATTGTAGAAGCCGATATGTCTTATTCATCGGGTTATGGAAGACGTTGGTTTAATGCCGGGGAAATACAAAACAGCGGATGGGAAGTCAGCGTCAACACCACGCCTGTAAAAGCGAAAGAATACCAATGGTTCCTGGATTTCAACTACTCAAAGAATGATTCCGAAATCAAAAGTATGGTGAAAGGATTGGACCAAATCCAACTGGGTCAGATTTTCGACTTCTATAATGTACTTAGGGTAGGATTGCCATACGGTTCGATGTATGGTTCCAAATGGGTAACCGATCAGCAGGGACGTAAAATGGTATATGCCGACGGTTCTCCGGTAAAATCCGAATATGAATATTTGGGAAACTTCAACCCCGATTTTATGTTCAGTATCGCCAACCGGTTTAAATATAAAAATTTCGATGCTTATCTTTTGATTGATATGAAAAAAGGAGGAAAACTTTATTCCGGAACTATGCGTCAGGCAATTCGCAACGGATTGATTGCCGGCGATGAGAAAGAAAGAGAAGCATTTTGGCAACGAACAGTTATCATGGGCGAATCGGGTGGAGCCGACGATGTGTGGGGCGGAACGCTTATTCCCAATACATATATCTACGATGCGACTCAATACGACAATATTAGTGATATGAATCAGAACGATCCGAATTATGTACCTCAGGAATTTCATGGTTACTTATGGCCGGGAAATGTTGGTTACTACGCCGATAATTTTTGTAGTGAAGTAACTTACGACGCCTCTTTCGTCAAGTTGCGCGAATTGAGCATTGGTTACAATTTGCCGAAATCATTGATTTCCAAAATTAAAATGACCAACGCCCGTGTTTCCGTGGTTGGACGTAATTTGTGGGTTCTTTATCAGAATACCCCAAAGGGTATCGACCCCGAAGCAGCGCTGAATGCCGGGAATGGTCAGGGAATGGAATCTGGCTCAATGCCGCCTTGCACTACTTTCGGATTCGATATTAAAGTATCCTTTTAATTCTCAATGTTATGAAAATGAAATATATATCTATTATCGCAGGTGTTGTCGCCATACTGACAATAAATGCATGTACAGACGGTTTTGAAGAAATCAATACCAATCCAAACCGGCTTACCTCTACCGAACCGGAAAATCTTTTCGGTTTAAGTCCGGTAACAACCTTACGGGCAATTGGAGGCGCCCCCAATAATGCATCTCGTGCAAACAACTGGTTTGTTTTCGGCAATATGAGTCAATTGTGGTCGGTTGTTGGAGGAAGCGCTCCGGGATTTTCCGACGATGGGGCGGCTGATGCACTTTGGAACGATCTTTATTCCAATTCGTTGAAACCCTTGTTCAACATTATTGAAAATTATGGTGATCAGGAAGGATACAAAAACCGCGTGGCTGTAGCCAAAATTTGGCGTTCGTATGTATTTTCCATATTAGTAGGCCTTTATGGCCCGCTGCCCTACACAGATGCCTGTAATGGTGATATTGAGGCTCGTTTTGATACAGAAGAAGAAATCTATCTCGGTATTTTAGCCGAATTGAAAGAGGCTTATGAAACGATCAATACCGCAAATACAGCAGACAACTATCCTCCGGAAGCAGAGCCTTTCTTGAAAGGTAATTTGACACGTTGGCAACAGTTTGCCCATTGTATCCGTTTGCGGACAGCGATGCGGATTGCAGATTGTAATTCTCCTGCAAAAGCATATCCGGGTAAACCTTCATTACAATCCTTGCAGGATGCGGCAAGAGCAGTAGTTGTGGAGGAATTAAACCATGCGGAAAATAAATTGCTCATTACCGCCAACACAGGCAATTTTGCAATGACTTATGATAACAACGATTTGAATACGAAAAACCCGTTGTTCTTTATCGTTGACCAAATGGCTCCGGGTGAAAGGAAAAAGCAAATGGGAAACTTGCCTGTCCCTCACGAATCGTTGATGATGTGGATTAAGCCGGATACATACAACGATCCTGTGCTGGATGTATATATAAAAGAAGGAAACGGAGGCACTCGGGCCAGACCGGTGTCTGATAGATATTTAGGCCGTCCCAACAATATGAGTGCACCGCAAAATTTTATTTGGCCTGTTGGTTGGGTAAGTCCTTATGCTCATGTGGACGACTATGCCAATTTTGCTACCATAGGTGATTATTTTCTCCGGTCGAATGCTCAATATTTTTTCTTCTCATACGCAGAACTTTGCTTTATACGCGCCGAAGCAACACTTACAGGTCTTTGGACAGGCGGAAAATCGGCCGAAGAATATTACTACGAAGGTATTGATGCCCGTTGTATGAAATATGCCGCAGCTCCGGAAAGTGGAATTAATGCAAGCAGAATTAATACATATAAAAATTCTCCCGGAATCAAATGGAGTACTCCAACTTTACCCACGGATGGTACACCAGTAGTAATAGGTGATGTATTACCCTATCTGGATTATCTGGGCGGATTTACCAGCAGCCTGTTAGGAGGACCGGAAGACAATCTGAAACGGATCATCGTGCAACACTGGATTTCTTTGTGGACTCAAAATATCGATGCGTGGACACTCCTCCGCCGTACACAAGTTATTCCGTTCAAACCTGTTTTTGGAGCCGATCAAAATGGCGCTTATGTCGGCAGAGATGACAATGGCTCCAGAGCGTATCTTCCTGAACGTTTGTCTTATCCCGGAAGAGAAAGAAGCATCAACACAAAGCAAACCCAGAATGCCATTCAAAATTATCTGTATGATAATAAGTTGAAAAACGAACAGGATCGTTTGACTTTCCGTCTGATATTTGCGGCGGATCAGCCGGGCCTGCCTGCGGCGGAAATGCAGATGCCTGTTTACAACTCGTTTCCTTATGCACTTCCTAACTTAGCATTGAACCGTCAGTAATATTTAATTGAAATAAAATGAAAAAATTATTATATTTAAGTATTTGTATCTTGCCGGCGTTGGTTTTTGTAGCCTGCGAAGATAAACCGGATGTATATGAATTTCCTGAATCCCAATATATTTACGACATCCCGGATGTACCCGTAACGGAAGATTATGTAGTAGGAGTTCAATACGATACCAAATATCGCGACTCGCTTCACAATGTGTGGTGGGATACCGGAAAAAAAGCTCAGCAACTCTATACCGGACACCCTGAATTAGGAGAATATGATATTAAGAAAGATGCGGATGTATTGCGCCAACACCTGGATTGGGGAAAAGAAGCCGGTATCGATTTCTTTATCCTGAGCTGGGGAGGACATGGTTATAACGACACGATCCTGACACGTTGGAAACAATTGTGGGAACAAGACAATGCGCGCCCGAAAGTAGTAATCCGTTTCGATCCGGGTTATCGTTTCAGGAATAAAGACACTTTACAAGTGAGCCAAATACGCATGGATTCCCTGCGCTACGATCTGGATTCGGTTTATACACATGTCATGATGCAAAATTATGCATACAAGCAAGCCGATGGCAAACCGGTGATGGTATTGTGTAATTTCACAAACAACGGGCAGATACCTCGTTTGAACAACTTTGTCAATTTCCTAAAAAGTTCGCCGGTCATTCATAATAATCTATGGATAATGGCTGAACTCGGAGGAGGATGGAAATCTCCCGAACAATGGGGTTATCATGCTCAAAATGGGTACGATCCGGGTAAAGCGCCGAATGCCGGTTATGTAAGAGCAGACTCTATCAAGCCTTTCGATGCTTTCTTTGTTTCCGATGTAACGCACAACAACTACGACCGCTATTATCATCAGTATTCTTATTTGGATTACAACTACAAATATTGGCAGGAACGGTTGGCCCCGTTAAACAAGGAATACATTCCGAGCATACATCCTGGCTTTGACGACCGGATAAATACGCCGGCAAGCGACCGGTACTTTATTCCACGTTGGGCAAGAGATGACAGTGGAGCTTACGTAATAAGCGAGTCCTATTCCGATAGTCCATCCTATAATTTCAGCAGTATTACCGAAAATCCGTACAAGAAATTTGCAGATGTGGCCAAACGGAATGCAGGCCCCAGCCGGATTGTGTTGATATATAACTGGAATGACTTTGCCGGAGGAAAAAATCTGGAACCGGTTAATGAGTTCGGAACGGATTACCTGCGATATACAAAAGAATTCTTTAAAAAACCGTAATTGGGTACCGGGTACTAAGTACTGGGTGCATGGTATAAACCTTGTACCCTGTACCTTGAACCTGGCGCCATCAAAAACAAATATATTTAGTGTTTAATTTTAAAATTTAGTATTTATGAAATTCAATTACTTTTTGAAATCATTTGCGCTGATAGCGTTGATGTTAATGTTTGTAAATGTGAATGCTGCTGAATTTCGTATCCCCAACAACTCTACGGATGCAGATTTGGTTGAAGTATTGGAAATGGCAAATGATGGCGACGTTATTTGGATTGACGGCTGGGTGATTATTGAAAACCTGGTTCATATCGAAAAAAACGTGAACATTAGAGCTGGTGTTGCCAATGCAGGATTTGACGCAGAAGGAAACACCCGCATGTTTGAAATCAATCCCGCACCGGTAAACGGACAGACATTGCTTTTCTTTGAATTGGGATTCACAAACGGTAACGGTTGGGGAATCGCAGGCGATTCTAATAATGGCGGTGTAGCCCGGATTCATGGCGGTGTTGTAGAATTTGTTATGTGCTATTTCGAAGACAATGAAGCACGGCGTGGCGGCGCTTTTGAAATTACCGGCAATGCAGACAATCCTGCTACAATAGTCAATTTCAAAGGTTGTGATGCGTTCAATAACATAGCAGTTCATAATGGAGAAGAAATCAACGAATCTCGTGGCGGTTACTTGTTTGCTGACGGCAATTCCCAAGTTACTCATGAATTTTGCAGAATCAGAGGTAACCAATCTATCGGTGGCAGAGGAGGAGCATTTGCTTTTACCGGAACCAGCACACAAAAATTCTTCTATTGTGATATCAGTAATAATTTAGGAGGTAAATGGACTACAGATGATGAAGGACAACCTTTAGCAAAAGTAGATCCCAATGGTAATGTAACAACTACAGGCGAATACGAAGGAGGTGTGGCGTTTATTTATGGTACCGGCTCAACAATATTTGAATCATGTTGTATTACAGGCAATCAATCCTGGAGCCACTCCGCGATTATTCGTGGAGACAATGATAATCGTGTAACTTTCATTAACACTACCTTGGCAGGCAACAGAACACTGCACGACAGATCCCCTATTTGGGCGAGCGGTGGTACTTATACATTTGTAAACAGCTTGTTTGTTGACAATAAAGGACAAAATCAAGGCAATGGAGCAGGATTTGATGCAGATGCAAAACCGGCAGTTCACCTGAACATCTTTAATTCGATTTTCGCCCGTAACATTGCTGGCGGCGACGGAGCGGTAGATATTCGCGAATTCCCGAATCCGGATCAACAAATAACGGTTAAAAACTCAATAATCGGCTTTATTCAAGGGACCGGAGCAATGCCTGTAGCGCAAGACAATGCAAATATCCCTACCAAATCTATCATCAATATGTATAAATTGCTTCCTGATGAAATGGCAGCGCCGACAGAACAAGTTACCAACTTCGAAACATCCGGAGTTAATTTCTCTCAGGGAATGAGATTTAGCACCGGCTTTGGAATGGGTTATTATTTATTGGAAGCCGGTTCTACTGTAACTAAATTGGGTGACCCTGCATTGTTAGCTAACGAAGAAACAATGGATGATTTATTCACACCAATTACCAATAAAGAACGTTCTACTTCTGACGGTTTTATTACAGCTGCTCCGACTATTGCTTCTACCGTCAATAACTTCAATGATAAAGGATGGGAAAAGAGATATGATGATTACGATTACGACCCATCAGGAATTTTTACTCCTCAACTTGCAAAAGAAAGTATCAAAGCTTCCGCTTCAAACGGTATTTTAGCTGTTGATTTCGGTGAATTGAGAGGACAAGCCAAAGGTACTTTATTGAGCATTGCAGGTCAGGAAGTTGAACAAGTATTCAATACCTCAGTAGTCAGCAAAGGTTTTTACGCTATCAATGTTACTCCGGGAATGTATATCCTGAAAGTGGAGATGGGAGGAAAAACTTACGCTCAAAAATTAATCGTAACAAAATAATCAAATTCAGCATTGAGCATTGAGAGTGGAACATTGAGAATTAACAACAGATTTTTAGTTGAATTTTCAATTCTCGATCCTCCACTCTCAATTCTTTCTGTCAATTCATCCGCAACATGAAAATCACCCTAATCTCAACCCTGTTATTATTAGCGCAATTTGCTTTTGGTAATGGAAATCCATTTGTAAGACACATATTTACAGCCGACCCTTCCGCTCACGTTTGGAAAGACGGACGATTGTATGTGTATCCATCGCAAGATCAGGCTCCGCCCCGCGGTTGCGACCGGATGGATAAATACCATGTGTTTTCGACCGATGATATGGTAACCTGGACGGATCACGGCCAGATTGTGGAAGCGGCTGATGTTCCCTGGGATGTACCCATACTTGACGACAAGGGTAATGTAACCGACGGTACTTTCATGTGGGCTCCCGATTGCGCCTATAAAAACGGCACATATTATTTTTATTTTCCGCACCCTGCAGGGCCATCGTGGAATGATACCTGGCAAATAGGAATTGCAGTCAGCGATCAACCCGCCTCTGATTTTACGGTTTTAGATAAACCGTTGGGCGGAATACCGGAAAAAGGCGGTCATATCGATCCCTGTATCTTTATCGATGATGACGGACAGGCTTATTTTTACTACGGTGGAGGAAATTCCTGCCTGGGTGGCAAACTGAAAGACAACATGATTGAATTAGACGGAGAACTTCAACGGATGACCGGATTGTATGATTTTCATGAAGCTGCATGGATTTTCAAACGAAATGGTATTTATTATCTGGCCTATGCTGATAATGCTTCGTCCGGCAACCGATTAAGATATGCTATCAGTGATAATCCTTTAGGCCCCTGGACGCACAAAGGAATTTATCTGCAATCGGTTAGCAGTTATACCAGTCACGGTTCAATAGTTGAATTCAAAGGAAAATGGTATGCGTTCTATCATTCTGCCGATTTATCAAGAACAGGAGAATTGAGAAGCATCTGTGTAGATGAATTATTTTTCAACGAAGATGGCACCATCCAAATGGTGGTTCAAACCAAAGATCAAGGAAGCCCTTACATGGATATTTTGAAAACAACCAACGACATCATCGAAGCAGAAGAATACAACGATGGCAAAGGTTATTATTCCAACGGACAAGGAATTGCTTACTGGAGTACCATGCAAGGTGTTAACGGTGGAATGTTCCGGAAAGAAGAAAAGATTGTTGTGCTGGAAAATCGTAGAAGCGGAATACGCTATATTACGAACACCAACAATGGAGAATATATCAACTATACCGTTGAGGTATCCGAGGCGGGCGTGTACGACATTGATTTTGCGATTGGAGCTGTCGATCAAAATCCGGAAACAAAGTTTTACATCGGTTTTGACTGGGTAAAGGCTACCAACCCGAGAAAATATACAGCGCCATACGCACAAGTTACCGATCTGCCTGTAGTAACCATACCCGATATCGATCTGACCAAAGGCATTCATACCTTGAATTTTTATCCACAGGGAAATTTGAATTTCGATAAATTCAGCTTTAGAAAAACGAGTACATCTGCAAAGAAAACAAGTAAAGAAGAAATAAAATTGTATCCGAATCCATCGGACGGACTTTTTCAGGTGTCCGTACCGGCGACCGGAACAATTACCATCAGCGACGTTATGGGAAGACTTATCTTGAAAGAAAACATGAATGATGTCAATCATACCGTAGATCTTACCGGCCATGCTGCCGGTGTATATATCCTGGCTATACAATCAGGAGGACAAATTTATCAAACGAATGTGATAAAAAAATAAAATCTTTTTTATTTAATTTTTAAAATTTATTATTTATGAAAAACAGTTATCTCACAAAAATGTTTTTTGCTTTGTTGTTGGGCCTTTTCGGTTTTGCCAATGCAAACGCCGCATTTTTGAACAACCCGGAAAAGGTTGACATTGTACAAATAAGTACATGGATGACTCCCAATAATACAAAATGGGAGGGAGGCAAACCTTACATAGCAGTAGATGGAACAAATGTAGTTCATTCTGCGGATGTCGGCGCTGATAATACCAAATGGTACGAAATTCCAGCAGGCTCCAACGATTTCGGACAACAGGCTTATTATTACAAAAACGTTGCTACCGGGGCTTATCTGCAAGGTTCAACTCGTGCTCCGGGTTCCGGCGGCGATTGGACAGTGAGCGCAGCAACGGTTTCTGTGACAAATGACAAGACCAATTTATTTAAATGGTCTAAAATGGGTTCAAACTGGACAGACGAAGGAGTCAATGCCAATCGAGTATGGTTGGTTAATGAAGAAGGCAATACCGGCGCTCGTCCTTCGGGCGACAATAAAAATGCTTTTTTTGCATTGACCAGTCTGACCCTAAACTCAGAATTTTTTGGCGCAGACCTGCCGAATGCAGCAGTATCCAATCCTCATGATGGCGGCAATGCCTGGACAGCAGTTCAAATACTTGTAGCAGAAACAGGAGTATCAAATCCTGATTATATTCCTAACAATCCGGAAAAAGTTGCCATCGTACAAATAAGCACATGGATGACTCCTAATAATACAAAATGGGAAGGAGGCAAACCTTACATAGCAGTAGATGGAACAAATGTAGTTCATTCTGCGGATGCCGGCGCTGATAATACCAAATGGTACGAAATTCCTGCCGGCTCCAACGACTTCGGACAACAGGCTTATTATTACAAAAACGTTGCTACCGGGGCTTATCTGCAA